>CALVZS010000006.1 GCA_944372575.1 uncultured Clostridia bacterium
GCGGAGCCGGAGCGTCCCGCCGAGCGTCCGAGCTATGAGGCGCCCGTGCGCCCTGCCGCGCAGGCGGAGCCGGAGCGTCCCGCCGAGCGTCCGAGCTATGAGGCGCCCGTGCGCCCTGCCGCGCAGGCGGAGCCGGAGCGCCCCGCCGAGCGTCCGAGCTATGAGGCGCCCGTGCGCCCTGCCGCGCAGGCGGAGCCGGAGCGCCCCGTGGAGCGTTCGGGCTATGAAGCGCCCGTGCGTCCTGCCGCGCCTTCCCGCGCGGAAAGCGAAGCGCGGGAGGTTACTTCCTTTCTGCGCCCGTCCGTGGAGCGCACTTCCGATTTCGAGGAGCCGGTGAGGCCCGTGGAGCGCACTTCCGATTTCGAGGAGCCGGTGAGGCCCGTGGAGCGCACGATCGAGCGCCCTGTGGAGCCGGAGCCGCGTTTCCGGACACAGGACGAGGCGCTCGATCCGGACAGCCGCGTGTACTCCTCGCCCGTGCGCGATTCGGCGGCGGAACTCTTTGACGACGATACGTCGGACGAGGAATTCGCCCAGACGCCGGAGGAGGCGCCCGTCCCGATCCGCCGCGAGAGGGGGGAGCGTTCCGCCCGCGCCGTGCGCGGAGCGGAGGCAACGCCCATTCCCGATGAGGAAGCGCCCGCTCCCAAAAAACACATTTATAAGCCGTACGTCTATCCCAATATCAATATCCTCCAGGATCCGGAGAACGCAGTTTCCGTTTCGCAGGCGGAGATCGATCAGAACAGTGCCGTCATCATTGACACGCTGGCGGGATTTCACGTCGATGCGGAGATCGTCCGCGTGACGACGGGCGCCGCCGTCACCCGCTACGACATCGACATTCCCCGCAATATTGCCGTCGCACAGGTCATCAAGCGGGATGCCGAGATCGCCATGCGGCTGCATACGCGCGACGGCGTGAATATCTATTCCAACTCGGAGGCGGGCGCGATCTCCATCGAGGTTCCCAACTCCGTGCGTGCCACGGTGGGGCTCAAATCGGTCATGCTCTCGCCCGAATTCAGCAACTCCAAGCCGGGCAGCCTGATGTTTGCGCTCGGGCAGGACGTCGAGGGGCGCAACGTCTGCGAGGACATCGTCAAAATGACGCATATCCTCGTTGCGGGCGCGACCAACACCGGTAAGAGCGTCTGCCTGAACTCCATGCTCATCAGCCTCATCTGCAAATATTCGCCCGAAGATCTGCGCCTCATCCTCATCGACCCCAAGAAGACGGAGTTCATCATTTTTGACGGCCTGCCGCACCTGATGATCAATGAGATCATCACGGATGCGCAGAAGGCGATCGCAGCATTCAACTGGGCGATCAAGGAGATGGAGCGCCGCTATGACCTCTTTGAAAAAAAGACGCGCGGCGGCACCAATGTGCGCGACATCGACGGCTACAACCGCTCCCTCACGGAGGACGAGGAAAAACTGCCGCGCGTCGTGATCGTGGTGGACGAGCTTGCCGACCTCATGTCCGTCGCAAAAAAGGATCTGGAGGAGCGCATCCAGCGTCTGACGCAGAAGGCGCGCGCCGCCGGGATCCACCTCGTGCTCGCCACGCAGCGCCCGTCGGTGGACGTCATCACGGGCGTCATCAAGGGCAATCTTCCCACGCGGATCGCGCTGCGCACCGTCTCCGACGTCGACTCGCGCACCATCCTCGATGAATCGGGCGCGCAGAAACTGCTCGGCAAGGGCGATATGCTCTACCGTACGAGCGGTATGTTCAACTGCCGCCGCGTGCAGGGGGCGTATGTCAGCGACCGCGAGATGCAGGACATCATCGCGGAGATCAAGGCGAACAACGAGGCATATTTCGATTCCTCCGTCGCCGACTTCATCAACAATGCACAGACGGACGAAGAGGGCGGAAGCGTCTCCGCCGATGACAGCGCCGTCGATCCGCAGTACATCAAGGCGCTGGGCATTGCCGTCAATCTGGGACAGGCGTCCATTTCGCTCATCCAGCGCAAATGTTCGGTGGGGTACAACCACGCGGGCAAGATCATTGAATGGATGGAGGATATGGGCTATATCACGCCCTTTGACGGAAAGGCAAAGGCGCGCGGCGTACTTCTTTCAAAAGAGGATTTCGAGGCAAAATACGGAGATTTTAACTGATGCAGAAAGTTTTCGGCATGATCTCCCTCGGGTGTGACAAGAACCGCGTGGACGGCGAGCGGCTGCTGGGGGAAGTCCGGCGCCACGGCTGTCCCATCACGGACGATGCCGGCAAGGCGCAGGTGCTCATCGTCAATACCTGCGCCTTTCTGAATGCCGCCCGCGAGGAGGCGATCCGGACAGTCATCGAGAGCAATCTCCTGCGCACGGGCGTGCTGGAAAAGATCGTCGTCACGGGGTGCCTGCCGCAGAAGTACATCGCGGAGCTCTTTCCCGCCCTCACGGAGGGAGATGTCTTTCTGGGTGTGTCTGACTGTTCCGAACTCTTCCCCGCGCTCGAACGCGCCTATGCGGGCGAGCGGGTGAATGCCGTCGGCACGGGCAGGGAGGGGGGCGAGCGCGTCATCACCACGCCGCCCCACATCAAGTATCTGAAGATCGCGGACGGGTGCTTCAACCACTGCACCTACTGCCTCATCCCGAGCATCCGCGGGGCATACCGTTCCTATCCCATGGAGCAGCTGCTCGCCGAGGCAAGGGGACTGGGACAGACGCAGGAGCTTGTGCTCGTCGCACAGGACACCACCCGCTACGGCGAGGACACGGGCAGAAATGCATTTGTGGAATTGCTGCAAAAACTTTCCGGACTTGACAATATTTGTCATATCCGCCTGCTGTACTGTTATCCGGAAGTGGTCACGGACGAACTCATCCGCGAACTGCGCGACAATCCGAAACTCATCAAGTATCTCGACATCCCCCTCCAGCACAGCGAAGATCGCATCTTAAAGCTGATGGGGCGGCGGGGGAGCAGGGCGGAGTACCTCGCCCTCATCGGCAGGCTGCGCCGCGAGATCCCCGGCATCGCCCTGCGCACCACCTTTATCGCCGGCTTTCCCACCGAGACAGAGGAGGAGCATGAGGCGCTCAAGGACTTCCTCCGTGCCGCGCGCTTTGAAAACTGCGGTTTCTTTGCCTATTCGCGGGAGGAGGGGACGCCCGCCTATCGTCTGAAAGGGCAGATCCACCACGCCACCAAGGAGCGGCGCGTGCGGGCGCTCTATGCCGTGCAGGAGGCGATCAGCGCCGCGCGGCTGCGCACCCTTGTCGGGCAGCGCGTGCGGGTACTGTGCGACGGCGCGGACTTTGAGCGGGGCTGCTTTTACGGACATGCGTCCTTTCAGGCATACGACGTGGACGGCAAAGTGTTTTTCACGGCGCCGCGGGCCGAGACGGGCAGGTTCTATGACGTGACCGTCGAACGCTCCGACGAGGCCGACCTCTACGGCAGAGTGCCGTGAGGGCCGGGTATTTTCATTCCGAAGACGGGCATCCCTTTTTTCCGGAGAGGGGCGCCGAAGTGAGGCAAGTATGAATCTTCCCAATAAAATTACGCTGACGCGGATCTTCATGATCCCCGTGTTCGTCCTCCTCTTCTATCTGGACGTGATGGACGGCTGGAACTATCTCATCGCGGCGATCGTCTTTGTGCTTGCGGCGGCGACGGACGCCCTGGACGGGCATATCGCAAGGAGCAGGGGGCTTGTCACCAATCTGGGCAAGTTTCTCGACCCCATTGCGGACAAGGTGCTCGTCTCCACGGCGCTCATTCTGCTGCTGACGCGCGGGTGGGTGTTTGAAGTGGATTTCTTCGCGGGCTGGGGGCTGATCGTCGCGGGCATCTGCGTCGCCGTCATCCTGGCGCGCGAACTCATCGTCAGCGGGTTCCGCATGATCGCCGCGGGGCGGGGCATCGTCCTGGCGGCGGATAAGCTGGGGAAACTCAAGACGACGTTCCAGGACGTCGCCGTCGCTCTCATCCTTGCGGGGATGTCCTTTCTTACTGGGCAGGCGGGCGTCGTCATCGTTGCCGTCGGCGTGTTCTGCTTCTATGTGTGTACGCTGCTCACCGTCCTTTCGGGCGTCAACTACATTGTAAAAAACAGGCAGGTGCTCAGGGAGGAGTCGCCTTCCGCCGGGAAAGAGGACGGGGAGGCGCAGGGGTGAAGTACGCGGGCATCGTCCTACGCAATACCAAGAATCCGCTGGAGTCGGTGGACTATGTACCCGTGATCGATGCGCTCCTTGCGGGCGGCGTGTTTCTGGATGAGCTGGTTCTGCTCGCCTATGACGTCCCGAGCAAGGTTTCGGCGGCCCTTTTGCGGCTGTCCACCGAGTGTGACGGCGTCTTTCTCGTCTGTGCGCCCGCGCTGCTCTCCTCTGCGCGCGATGCCGTGAGCGTCGCCGCCGAGGAGCCCTTTTCGGAGGAGTATCTGCTCGAGACGGACGACTGCCTCTTTGCGGTGCTGCCCGAGGGGGAGCGCGGATGCGCGGCCGTGCGGACGGAGACGATCCCGCGGATCGACCGCAGGCGCCACCGTTCGTATGCGCGCACCGTCATCTGCACCTGCACCGCCCCGCAGGAGATGGTGCGCTCCGCCGTCAAAAAGGCGTCGGAGGCGGGGGAGGGGCGGCTCACCGTACACACCGTCGAGGCATACGGCTGCGCCCGCATCGAGGTCATCTACGACCAGGAGACGCCCAAGATGACGGCGGACGAGGCGATACGCATCCTCGCCACCGATCTGAAGGACTATATCTATGCGATGGAGGACGTATCGCTTGCCGAGCGGCTGGTGGAGGCGCTCCGTCTGCACAGGATGCACGTTTCCACGGCGGAATCTTTTACGGCGGGCGGCGTCGGCCGCTCCATCGTGCAGGTTCCGGGTGCGAGCGACGTGTTTTTTGAGGGCATCAACGCCTATGCCAACCGGGCAAAACAGGTGCGGCTGGGCGTCAACGAATATACGCTCAAGCACAAGGGCGCCGTGTCGGACGAGACTGCGTTCGAGATGGCGGCAGGGCTGCTGCGGGAGGGGAACTGCGAGCTCGCCATCGCCACGACGGGGCTTGCCGGCCCCGGGGCGGACGGCACGAACAAGCCCGTGGGGCTGTGCTTTCTCGCGGCGGGAACGCGCGAACGCGTGCGCGTGTTCCGCTTTCAGCTCACGGGAGACCGGGAGACGATCACCCGCACGGCGATCAACTATGCGCTCTTTCTCGCATACAAGCAGATCGCGTGACGGCCGGAGTTCTGAAATCAATCAAGGAGAAGGGATATAGTATGAACGAAGAAAAACGCAAGGCGCTGGATGCCGTGCTCGCCCAGATCGAGAAGGCATACGGCAAGGGCGCCATCATGAAGCTGGGCGAGGATGCGGGGAATACCGACATTGAGGTCATCCCCACGGGGTGCCTCTCCCTCGATCTGGCGCTCGGCATCGGGGGACTTCCCCGCGGCAGGATGATCGAGATCTACGGCCCCGAGTCCTCGGGCAAGACGACGGTCGCGCTGCACGCGGTCGCCGAGGCGCAGAAGCTCGGCGGCGTCGCCGCGTTCGTCGATGCGGAGCACGCCCTCGATCCCGTCTACGCCAAGAAGCTGGGCGTCGATCTGGAGAACCTCTATGTCTCCCAGCCCGACACGGGCGAGCAGGCGCTCGACATCGTGGACGCGCTGGTGCGCTCCTCCGCGGTCGACATCATCGTAGTGGACTCCGTTGCCGCGCTCACGCCCAAGGCGGAGATCGAGGGGGACATGGGAGAATCGCACGTCGGATTGCAGGCGCGCCTCATGTCGCAGGCGCTCAGAAAGCTCACCGCTATCGTAAATAAGAGCAAGACGTGCGTCGTGTTCATCAACCAGCTGCGCGAGAAGGTGGGCGTCATGTTCGGCAACCCCGAGGTCACGCCGGGCGGCAAGGCGCTTAAATTCTATGCCTCCGTGCGCATCGACATCCGCAAGACGGACATCCTGAAGGACACCGAGGGCGCGGCGGGCAACCGCACGCGGGCGAAAGTGGTCAAGAACAAGCTCGCGCCCCCCTTCCGTCAGGCGGAGTTCGACATCATGTACGGCGAGGGCATCTCCCAGGAGGGCTGCCTCATCGACCTGGGCATCCAGTACGACGTCATCAAAAAGAGCGGCGCGTGGTTCAGCTACAACGATCAGAAAGTCGCCCAGGGGCGCGAGAAAATGCGCCAGTTCCTGAAGGACAATCCCGAATTTGCCAAGGAGATCGAGGAGAAGATCCGCGCCGCCGCCAAGGGCGCGCCCGTCGACGAAGTGGCAGGCGCGGAAGAGGCATAGGCGACGTATGAAATACGGATTTCTGCGGGTGGCGGCGGCGAGCCCTGCGCTGAAAGTCGCCGACCCCGCATACAACGCCGCGCGCATCGCCGAGGTGATCGGTGCGCAGGCGCAGAAGGGGACGGAACTGCTCGTCTTTCCCGAACTCTCCCTCTCCGGTTATACCTGCGGCGATCTGTTTTTGCAAAAGACGCTGCTTGCGGGCTGCATGGACGCGCTGCGCACGGTCGCGGAGGCGACGAAGGGGACGCGGATGCTCGTCTTTGTGGGGCTGCCCGTCGTGTGCGAGGGGAAGCTCTATAACTGTGCCGCCGCTCTCTCGGACGGCGCGGTGCTCGGCTTTGTTCCCAAGACCTATCTGCCCAATTACAGCGAATTTTATGAGGCGCGCCACTTTGTGCGCGGACAGCGCATGCCTGTGCCTGCGCCGCTCTGGGAGGGGAAGAGCGCGCCGCTCGGCACCGATCTGATGTTCTGCGCCGCGGGACATCCCGAGACGCGCATCGCCTGCGAGATCTGCGAGGACGTCTGGGTCGCCGACCCGCCCTCCACCCGTCACGCGCAGGCGGGCGCCGTCGTCATCGTCAACCTTTCGGCGAGCAATGAGGTCATCGGCAAGCGCGAATACCGCAAAAATATCGTATCGGCACAGTCGGGCAAGTGCGTCTGCGCCTACGTCTACTGCGACGCGGGCAGCGGGGAATCCACCTCGGACATGGTATTTGCGGGCAACAACATGGTATATGAAAACGGCGCGCTGCTCGCCGAGACGCCTCCGTTTGCGGAGGGCGTGTGCGAGGCGGAGGTGGACGTCGGCTTTCTCATCGCCGAGCGCCGGCGGCTGAACACCTTCGGCGACCGCGGCGACGGTGCGGACGCCTATTCTGTACGGGAGGCGGACTTCTTCTCGGATGCGCTGCCCTCGCCGCAGATCTCGGCGGCGCCCTTTGTCCCGCAGGAGGAGGGGGCAAGGAACGAGCGCGCCGGGCTCATCCTCAACATGCAGGCGCATGCGCTGGCAAAGCGCTTGGCGCACACGGCTGCCAGGACGGCGGTCATCGGCATCTCGGGCGGGCTGGACTCCACGCTCGCGCTCCTCGTCACGGCGCGCGCCTTCGATCTTCTGAACAGAGATCGCGCGGGCATCATCGCCTGCACCATGCCCGGGTTCGGCACTACGGGTCGCACGAAGGGCAACTCGCTCGCGCTCATGAAGGCGATGGGCGTGACGGCGCGCACGGTGCGCATCACGGACGCCGTGCTGCGCCACTTCAAGGACATCGGCCACGACCCCGCCGTCCTCGACACGGCATATGAGAACGCCCAGGCGCGCTACCGCACCATGGTTCTGATGGACATCGCCAACGAGAGGGGCGGGCTTGTCATCGGCACCGGCGATCTCTCCGAACTCGCGCTCGGCTGGTGTACCTATAACGGCGATCATATGAGCATGTATGCGGTCAACTGCGGCGTGCCGAAGACGCTCGTCAAACACCTCGTCCGCGCAGAGGGCAAGCGGCTGGGCGGCAGGACGCAGAAAATTCTGGAGGACATCCTCGCCACGGAGATCTCCCCCGAACTGCTCCCGCCCGATGCGTCCGGCAACATTGCACAGAAAACGGAGGACATCATCGGCCCGTACGAACTGCATGACTTCTACCTCTACCGCTTCCTGCGCCGCGGGGACAGCCCTCAAAAGACGCTCTTTCTGGCGGAGAGGGCGTTTGCGGGCAGGTATGACCGGGCAACGCTGAAGAAATGGCTCATCCGCTTCTACCGCCGCTTCTTTACCCAGCAGTTCAAGCGCAACTGCATCCCGGACGGCGTGAAGGTGGGCTCCGTATCCCTCTCGCCGCGCGCCGACTGGCGGATGCCGTCGGACGCCTCCGCCGCCCTTTGGCTGGATGAGGCGGAAAAACTCTGAACCGTATGCGGGATTTTCTGCCGCACGCTCCGTTTTCGGGCGTGCGGCAGATTTGTTTTCCGGTGCGGAAAAGATTTTTTTGCGATTTACCGTCAAGCAGTTGACAGCATTGCGGAAAATATTGTATAATATTCCCGACAATGTCGTATTCTGCCCGTATTTTTCTCCGATCGTGCGTCGGCGAAAGGGGCGTGTGTGATAAAGTCAAATTCTATCATCCAAGGAGGCTGTATGAACGATTTCGGCAGCCTGCTCCTTGCTATGTCCGGGCTCGAGATCGGTCTGCTCATCGTCGCCGTCGTTCTGGCGGCGGGCGTTGTGGCGGCTGTTTTCGTGACGCGGGATATCCTGAATAAGCGTGCCAAAAAGAGGTCGGAACAAAAGCTCGACGAGACGAGCAAACGCGTGGAGGAGATGCTCTCCGAGGCGCGCGCCCAAAGCAAGCAGCTCAAAAAGGAAGCAATTTTAGAAGCAAAGGAACAGGAACTCAAACGCAGGAACGATTTTGAACAGGAGATGAAGGAGAAGCGCGCGGAACAGCAGCGCACGGAGGCCAGACTCTCCAAACAGGAGGATCTCTTAGAGCGCAAGGAGGCGGAGCTCAACAAAAAGAGCGAGTCCCTGGATGCGCAGAAGGAGGATCTCAGCAAGCGGATCGAGGAAGTATCCAAAAAGCAGGAAGTCCTCTCGCACCAGCATGAACTCATGGTGCAGGAACTGGAAAAGGTCGCCCAGCTCACCAAGGAGGAGGCGATGAAACTCCTCACCGATGAGATCCTGGAGGAGACGCGGCACGACGTCGCCGTCCAGGTGCGTAACATGGAGCAGCAGGCGAAGGAGGACGCGGATCTCAACGCTAAAAACATCATTACACTCGCCATCCAGCGCTGCGCCGCCGATCACGCGTCCGAAGCGACCGTGTCCGTGGTGCCGCTGCCCAACGATGACATGAAGGCGCGCATCATCGGCCGCGAGGGCCGCAATATCCGCGCCATTGAGAATGCCACGGGCATCGAACTCATCATCGACGACACGCCCGAGGTGGTCATCCTCTCAGGGTTTGACCCCGTCAGAAGGGAGGTTGCTCGGCTCACGCTCGAGCGGCTCATCGCCGACGGCCGTATCCATCCCGCCCGCATCGAGGAGACGGTGGAGAAGGTCACAAAGGAACTCGATCAGCAGATCAAGGCGGCGGGCGAGAACGCCATGTTCGAAGTGGGCATCTTCGGGCTGCATCCCGAGCTCATCAAGCTCATCGGACGGCTCAAGTTCCGTACCAGTTACGGCCAGAATGTGTACAAACACTCCATCGAGGTGGCAAATCTTGCCGGACTCATGGCGCAGGAGCTGGGGCTGGACGTCAACTTTGCCAAGCGCGCGGGCCTTCTGCACGACATCGGCAAGGCTGCCGACCGGGAACAGGAGGGTACGCACATTCAGATCGGCGCCGACCTTGCCAAGAAGTACAAGGAAAACGCGATGATCGTCAACGCCATCATGGCGCATCACGGCGATGTGGAACCCAAGACCATTGAAGCCGTCCTCGTGCAGGCGGCGGACGCCATCTCCGGCGCGCGCCCCGGTGCGAGAAGGGAGACCGGTTCCAACTACGTCAAGCGCCTGGAGAAGCTCGAGGAGATCGCGGCAAGTTTTGCGGGCGTGGAGAAGAGCTATGCCATCCAGGCGGGCAGAGAGGTGCGCGTCATTGTCAAGCCCGAGCAGATCGACGATGCCCAGGCCATGTTCCTTGCGAAGGACATCGCCAAGAAGATCGAGGCGGAGCTGGAATATCCCGGCCAGATCAAGGTCAACGTCATCCGCGAATTCCGCAGCGTGGAATACGCAAAATAAAGCAAAACAAGAAAGAAGGGTGAAGGGAGCTTCGCCCTTTTTCGTTGCCTTTTTATCCGCCGCCGCGGCGCTTCAAGCGCCGCGGCGGCGGAATTTTTTACGGACAAAAGAGGGGCAAAACCGGGCTCCGCGGCCGTACGAAAAAAGGGCAGCGTGCAAAGGGGAAGCGGTGTGCGGGAGATTTCGGGCAGTTTTGTCGAAAAATTCCTGTTCTTTTTTCCTTGAAATGAAGAAAAAATGTTAAAATCCTGTTGACAAAGATGGGGGGGGGCGTGATATAATAGATCGGCTTCGTTACAAAAAAATTGTAATATTTTTGTCTGGAGCATTTTCATCAAATATTTTATCGGGAGTATTTATGAAAGAGACAAATGAGAACGCAAAGACCCCCAAAGCCGGCAAAATCATCCTGATCGCCGTGATCGTCCTTCTGTGTCTTGCGCTGATCGCCTGCATGGCGGTCATCTTTTTGCACCGGCACACCATGACGCACTTTGAGGCGGAGGCGGCGACCTGCACCGATGCCGGCAATACCGAATACTGGTACTGCGCCGGATGCGACGCTTATTTTGCCGATGCCCAGGGCAGCGAGCCGATCTCGGCGCAGTCGGTTGAGATCGCGGCGACGGGTCACAGCTGGACGGGGGCGTCCTGCACTTCGCCCAGGCATTGCAGCGTGTGCAGTGTTGCGGACGGCGAGGCGCTCGGCCATCTTTTTGAGACATACGTTCCGGACGGCAACGCCGCCTGCACGGCGGACGGGACGGAGACGGCGGTATGCGTCCGCTGCGACGAAACGCATACGCGCGTCGATGCCGATACCGCGACGGGACATGCCTATCTGGAGACCGTCGTGGAGAAGCAGCCGACCTGCGCGGCGACGGGCATTCTCTCGCATATCTGCGAAATCTGCGGCCACGTTGAAAAGGGCATCATCCCCGCAACGGGCGTCCACAACTGGGAAAGTGCCAGGATCGAGATGCCGGAGGACTGCAGCGATCATCTTGTGGCGCAATATTCCTGCGCAGACTGCGACAAGGTCTATGAAGTGACGGTGACCGTTTCGGGCGAGCATACATGGCTCACGGACGAGGGAACAATTCTGGAGGGGGCGACCTGCACCGAGGAGGGCGCTTTGCAGATCGGTTGCGCGACCTGCGCAGAGACGCTCATCCTTCCCGTTCCCGCGAACGGCGCGCACGTCTGGGAGCAGGAGCAGGTCACCAAGCCCGGCTGTTCCGCGGCGGGCAAGGCGGAGTATTCCTGCAAGTACTGCGATGAGACGATGGAGACGGAGATCCCCGCGGTCGGCAGCCACCTCTGGGATCTGGAGAACGGCGCCGTGACGCCCGCCACCGATACGCTTCCCGGAAAGATCGTATATTCCTGCCTGGACTGCAGCGAGTCGTTCGAGGTGACGCTTCCCGCAACGGGCGCGCACGAATACGGCGAGCCGCAGGTCACCCTTCCCACCTGCACCGCGACGGGCAGCGTGGAGTTTGCCTGCGTTGAGTGCGGCGATTTGCTCACTGCCACCCTTCCCGCGAGCGGCCATCACTGGACGGACGCGACGTGCATTGCCCCGCAGACGTGTGCGGTCTGCGGCGCCACGCAGGGCGCGGCGGCAGGTCACAGCTGGGGCGCGTGGGTCGCGTACGGCGGCATCCACCTGCGTGAATGCTCCGTCTGCAGTGCTGCAGACCGGGCGGAACACACCTATGAAGAGGGCGCCTGCACCGTCTGCGGCGCGGAGGAACCTGTCCCTGAGACCGGAAGCGGTTATACGGTGAACGGGATCACGGTGACCGTGGAGAACGGGGACAACGGCACGCTGTTGGATCCAGAAAACAATATCCTCTATCCGCAGCTTGTCGGCCTCTGGGTGGCAAGCGGGTACAGCTATGCCACGACCGTCACCGTGCGCGGCGTTGCAACGGAGGATTCCGATATTTCTTTTACCCTCTCCGGCGTGGTGAGCGATCGGCTGACCGACCTCTACGTTGCATTGAAGAATGAGGCGGGGGACGTCAGAATCGAGTATCATCCCATGCGTTTCCACCTGAGCGTCTATCGGGATGGACAGATGGTTCCCGTCAAATTCTGTGACGGGTGCGAAAATTGCAGCGGGCATACGCATGAGGACGACCCGTCCGCCGCGCTCACCTGTCCTCAATGCGATAACTGCTACCTGCGCACGATGTCTGAATTGCAGGAGTATCTTGCTTCGGAGGATAATTTGCTCAACCTTCGGGTGAGAGCGGGGGAGGCGGTCGACCTTACATTTGAGATCGGCTGGTTGTGGTCGTTTGCCATCGATCCGCCCAAGCAGTTTGAGATCCGCGGCGAGGACGGAACGCGCTATTACTTTGACAACAACGGAAACAGCGGAAGTTATAAGGGGTATGTCGACGGTATGGATACCGTCCTCGGACAAAATCCGCAGGATACTGTCCGCGATGTCTACGATATGGACGGAAACCGCTGGTATATGCAGGCGGACGACTTGCAGTATTCATCGGCGATATGCTATATGGGGATCCGGATTTCATCCGTATCGGATGAGGAGCCGTAAGCGAATAGAAAAAACGCAGGAGAGATCCTGCGTTTTTTATGAGAGAAAGAATTATGCGTCAGTCGCAGCAGTTGTAGCAGCGGCGGCTGCGGGAGCTTGAGCAGGCGCAGGCGCTGTTTGCAGACAGGCCGTATTGCCGCGCATAGTAGGCGTCCGTGCAGCACCAGAGGGAACTGCAGGAGCCGAAACCGCTCCGTTGGCAGGCGTTGCAGAGACTGCAGGAGTTGCCCTGATTGCAGCAGCTGCCGCTGCGGCCCGCAGCGTTGCAGGAATTGCAGCCGCAGCACCCGCCGGTCGAAAAGAGATTTTCCAGGGCGTGCAGCAAGGGGCAGCCGCAGGAACAGGAATTCATATCGTACATAGGCATTTCCTCGGTTAGAAAGTTCGGCATATGCCGTCATCCCATCCTATGCGGCGGCGCAAAAAAGTCGTGCAGATTTGCCCGGAAATCGCTTGTAAGTGCGGCGCATGAATGATATAATATGTCCGTACGCTTCAGGAGAACCTCAGATCATTTTATGAAAATCCAACTGAAAAAACCGACCGCAAAGCAGGTCAGGAAATTTCTTGTCTACTGCCTCATCGTCATGGCGGGCAACGCCATTGCCGCGGCGGCAAGCACGCTGTTCATCATCCCCAACGGTTTCGTCATGGGCGGCACGACGGGGCTCGGGATATTTGTCAGAAATCTTGTGGACGGGGAAAACGAATGGCTTGTTTCGCTCACCGTCTATGCCGTGAATATCGTATTTTTCCTTGTGGGGGCATTTCTGCTCGGAAAAAAGTTTGCGCTCGCCACGCTCGCCGGAACGCTGCTGTATCCGTCGTTCGTCAGTCTCTTCACCTATGTGAACGAGCTGTATGTCGCTGCGAACGGACATGCCATCGCCTCGGACGATAAGTGGCTCGCCATTATCTGCGGTTCGCTCCTGTTCGGAACGGGCATCGGCAGCGTCGTGCGCATCGGCGCGAGCACGGGCGGCACGGACATTCCGCCCCTCATCTTCAAAAAGTTTTTTAATATCCCCGTTGCCGTCACGCTCTGGTGTCTCGATCTCACCATCGTGCTCATCCAGCTCATCGTCGTCTCCTTTGAGACAGTCCTCTACGGCATCATCATCACCGTCTTTTCCTCGGCGGTCGTCGACCTCGTCTCGCCCATCGGAATGCGCAAGCGCCAGGTGCAGATCGTCAGCCGCTGCTGGAAGGAGATCCGCACCATGATCCTCAACGAGATGCACCGCGGCGTGACGCTGCTCCATGCGCGCACGGGCTTTTTGCAGGAGGAGCGCTACGTCATCATGACGGTCGTCTCCAACCGCGAGGTGGTGCGCCTGCGCAATGCCGTGCAGGCGATCGATCCGGAGGCGTTCTTTACGGTGTCCGTCGTCTCCGAAGTACGCGGAAGGGGATTTTCCTCCGAGAAAATTTTGCTCCCGCTCTCCGAAGAGCGCGAGGCGGACGACCCCGCCGCGCCCTACCGGGAGGCGGAAGCGGCCTGTACTGCCGCGCCGCCCCCTGCGCCGCAGGAAGGGCATACGCCGGATCCTACCCGATAAGAAAAAAGAAGCGCCGTGCGGCGGGAGAATCCCGCCGCACGGCGCTTTTCTTCGGAACAGACAAAAAACAGATCGGGCGCGTCCGCAGACACGCCCGCATTGCCCTCTTATTTCTTTTCCTTCCTGCGCTTGTCGTTGATCATGGCGAGCGCCGCCTCGTCGATGAGGGTGATGCCTTCCTCCTTGGCAATCTTCACCATCTGCGTGAGCGCCGCCTTCAAAAACACGCGCGGGATCTTGGTGAGCTTTGCGCACGCCTCCTTTGTGAATTTGACGTCGGGGTCGATGCGCTCCGCCGCATAGATGACGGAGTTGACGTCACCCTCCTTCGCCTGGATCTTCTCGGCGAAGGGCTTTTTGAAGCGCGAGCACCAGAAGTTGGTGCTGTCCCGGTAGCCGTAGTCGACGGGGACGGGCGGGAATCCCGCCGCCGATACACCGTTCACGATGGTGTTCCAATACTTCTCCTTCATCAGAATCTTGTCGACGTTGAGGATGAAGTGCGCGCCGAACTTGCTGGTGATGCCGTTGAAATTGCGGTAGGGGGGTTCGTATCCCTCCAGCTGCCCCGGCTTATCGAGGAAGGCGTCCTCGAGCGCACTGTTCCAGGTGCATTCAAAGACCTGGAATGCCGCCTTCACCACGAGGGGGCGCTCGCCCTCCGCCTGTCCCTTTTCCAGCGTGAACAGGCAGTTCTCCATCTTTTCCTGCGTGGTGTCGCCGGGAAATCCCAGCCGCACCGCCTCGCGGAAGTATTTTTTGTCGTCCGGGATGAAGTTAAGGGAGACCTTGCTGCCCGCCAGGATGTGCTGCGCCGTGTTGGAGGAGTTGCGGCACTCCAGCAGCATCGCGTAGCGATCCTTTCCCGCTATGTAATAGGGAAAGCACAGCGAGTAGGAGCCGAGATTGGTTCTTCCCTCTCCGTCCAGCGTTCCCACAAGCACGGTCGGCATGGGGAAAAACGCCGATGTCTGGTAAAAATTGTCCACAATGCGCAAATCTTTGAAACTGCTCATAAATCCTCCCGATCATTGTTGATCGCCCATATTATACGCCTCTTTTTTCATCCTGTCAATCCCACTTTTGTGCGGGGACGGGGGCGGCGTTTCGCGCGGCGGCGGGCGGCGGCGCGCCTTTTTGTGAAAAGCGCTTTTTTTGTGCATTTCGCCCTTGACAGACGGGGCGGCGAATGCTATAATGTATCGTGGGCGGGATGGGGAATATCATCTGAAACAGAAAAAATTTATCAAGTACGAGGCTAAAAGATATGGAAAGAAAACCTACCAAAATCAGCATTATCGGCGCGGGCGCGGTCGGATCCTCCGTCGCGTTCTCCATCGCCACCCAGCGGCTCGTTGCGGAGATCGTCATTATCGACGTCAACACCGAGAAGGCGGAAGGCGAGGCAATGGACATCAGCCACGGCATCATTACGATGGGCTCGATGAACATTCACTCCGGTTCCTATGCCGACATCGTTGACAGCGACCTCATCATCATCACCGCGGGTGTGGGCAGAAAGCCGGGCGAAACGCGGCTCGATCTTGCCGCAAAGAATATCTCCATCGCGCGCGACGTCACGCAGAATATCATGAAGTACTACAACGGCGGCGCGATCATGGTCATCTCCAATCCCGTGGACGTCATCACCTATCTGGTGCAGAAGGAGAGCGGCCTGCCCGCGGGCAGAGTGTTCGGCACGGGAACCGTTCTGGACAGCGCGCGCTTCCGCTACTTCCTCTCCACCCGGCTGGATGCAGATATCCGCAATATCCACGGCTTTACGGCGGGCGAGCACGGAGAGAGTCAGTTCGCCGTCTGGAGCTCTGTCCACGTCTCCGGAATGCGGCTGGATTCCTTCTGCGCGGGCAGGGGGATCACGCTCGACAAGGATGAGGTCATGAAGGACACCGTTTCCTCCGGCGCGCAGGTCATCAAGCGCAAGGGCGTGACGAACTACGCCATTGCCGCCATCGCCGCAGAACTTGCCGGCACGGTCGTCAAGAACAGGCGCTCCATCTTCAGCGTGACCAGCGTGTTGCATGACTACTATGGCATCAACGACGTCGCCGTCAGCGTTCCCTCCTTTGTTGGTGAGGACGGCGTGGTCGGCAACCTCGTGTATGACTTCACCGATGAGGAGGCGGAGAAGCTCCGCTATTCGGCAAAGCAGCTCCGTGCCTTCCTCGATTCCCTCAAGATCTGAACAAGAAATTTCATAAGAGGTACGAAATATGGACAAGAAACAGTATGCCCTTGAAAAGCACAAGGAGTGGGCGGGCAAGATCGAAGTGGTCACCCGCGCACCCATCACCAACCGTGAAGAGCTTGCCGTTGCCTATACGCCCGGCGTTGCGGAGCCCTGCCTGGAGATCTCCAAGAACGTCGATCTCTCCTATGTGTACACCCGCCGCGCCAACCTGGTGGCGGTGGTCACGGACGGCACCGCCGTTCTGGGGCTGGGCGACATCGGCCCCGAGGCGGGGATGCCCGTCATGGAGGGCAAGTGCGCCCTCTTCAAGACGTTCGGCGACGTGGACGCCTTTCCGCTCTGCGTACGCAGCAAGGATGTGGACGAGATCGTGCGCACCGTGCAGCTTCTGGCGGGCAGCTTCGGCGGCATCAACCTGGAGGACATTTCCGCGCCCCGCTGCTTTGAGATCGAAAAGCGCCTCAAGGAAGTGTGCGACATTCCCATCTTCCACGATGATCAGCACGGCACGGCGGTCGTCACGCTGGCGGCGATGATCAACGCCCTCAAGTTGGTGTGCAAGAAGATGGAGGATCTCTCCGTCGTCGTCAACGGCTCGGGAGCGGCGGGCATCGCCATCACCAAGCTGCTGATGAGCAGGGGGCTGAAAAAGGTCATCCTCTGCGACAGGAAGGGCGCCATCTATGAGGGGCGCGACGGACTCAACCCCATCAAGGAAGAGATGGCGAAGATTTCCAACCTCGAGAATAAGGCGGGCAGTCTTGCGGAAGTCATCAAGGGGGCGGACGTGTTCATCGGCGTCTCTGCGCCCGGCAGCCTGACGGCGGAAATGGTCAAGACCATGGCGCCCGATCCCATTATCTTTGCCATGGCGAACCCCGTTCCCGAGATCATGCCCGACGAGGCGAAGAAGGCGGGCGTGCGCATCATGGGTACGGGCAGGAGCGACTTCCCCAACCAGATCAACAACGTACTGGCGTTCCCCGGCATCTTCCGCGGCGCGCTCGACGTGCGCGCGAGCGACATCAACGACGAGATGAAGATCGCGGCTGCGGAGGCGATCGCGTCCGTTATCCCCGAGAGCGAGCTCACCCCTGACTATATCATTCCCGATTCCTTCAACCCCCACGTCAAGGACGCGGTGGCCGAGGCGGTCAAGGCGGCGGCGCGCAGAACGGGCGTGGCAAGGATCTGAAATTCTGAACGGACAGTGTGTGCGGGCAGTTCGGAGTATCCGGACTGCCCGCATTTTTCAGTATATGCGTCCGACGGAAGGGGATCGCGGCAGAATATTTTTCCAACCCCTTTACAAAATGAAATAAATATGGTATACTGTAAGAAATCGACCACTAAATATACCGTTTGAAGGGAGGAGGACGCGATGCGCTGCCTGTATTGCAACTGTACGGAGAGCAAGGTCATCGATTCACGCTCGGCGGACGACGAGCGCACCATCCGCCGCCGCCGCGAATGCATGGGGTGCGGCAGGCGTTTTACCACCTATGAGACCATTGAAGTGGCGCCCATTCTCGTCGTCAAGAACGACGGCACCCGCCAGGCATTCGATGTCGGCAAGATCAAGCGCGGCATCATCAAGGCGTGCGAAAAGCGCCCCGTTCCCATCGAGAAGATCGATCAGCTTGCCGAGGACATCGCCAAGCGCATCTACAATTCCATGGAGCAGGAGATCTCTTCCAAAAAGATCGGCGAGATGGTGATGGAAGGGCTGCAGAAGCTGGACGAGGTCGCCTATGTGCGCTATGCCTCGGTGTACCGCTCCTTCAAGGACATCTCCTCCTTCATGGCGGAATTGCAGGCGATGATGGAGAAGAAGGAAGAGGAAGCAAAGGGAAAATGATCCGCAAAGTAAGCGTCGGGGATGTGGTTCTGGGCGGCGGGAGCATTGCCGTGCAGAGCATGACGACCAAAAAGACGAGCGACGTGCAGGCGTGCGTCGCTCAAATTCTTTCTCTGCAGGAGGCGGGGTGCGACATCGTGCGCGTCGCCGTCGCGGACGAGGCGGACGCGCGCGCCCTGCGCGAGGTGACCGCACGGGTGCGCCTTCCCGTGGTGGCGGACGTGCATTTTTCCGCGCGGCTCGCCGTGCTCGCCGTGGAGAACGGTGCAAGCAAGCTGCGCATCAACCCGGGCAATATCGGGGACGTGCGCGCCCTCGCCATGGTCGCGGACTGCGTAAAGGCGCACCGCATCCCCGTGCGCGTGGGGGCGAATACGGGCAGCATCGAGCGCGGACACCTTGCCCGGTACGGCAGGAGCGCGCAGGCGCTCGTCGAGAGCGCGCTGCAGAACGTCTCCGTTCTCGAGCGGCACGGTGTGGAGGATATCGTCATCTCCGTCAAGGCGTCCGACGTTCCCCTCACCGTGGAGGCGTACACCCTGCTGCGGCAGCGCTGTGACTATCCCCTGCACCTCGGCGTGACCGAGGCGGGGACGCGGGAGACGGGCATCGTCAAGAGCAGCGTTGGCATCGGCGCATTGCTGCTTGCGGGCATCGGGGAGACCATCCGCGTGTCCCTCTCCGCCGATCCGGTGGAGGAGGTGTATGCGGGACACGCCATCCTGCGCGCCTGCAATCTCGAATATAACTATGTGGAGGTAGTGGCCTGTCCCACCTGCGGCAGGTGCCGCTATGACTGCATCGGGCTGGCGGCGCGCGTGCAGGAGCGCGTGAGGAGTGTCCGCAAAAAACTCAAAGTTGCCGTCATGGGATGCGTGGTCAACGGCCCGGGCGAGGCGCGCGGGTGCGATCTGGGCATCGCCGGCGGCGAGGAATACTGTGTCATCATGGAAAAGGACAGGCCGGATACGCGCGTGAAACGGGAGGACGCGGAGCGCGCCTTCTTTGCGCGGCTTGAGGAACTCATCGGATGAAGAGCAAGGAATATCTGGAAGAAATACGCAATGCCCCCGGGCTGAAGCGCGCCGTGCTGCGCAGGATCGAGGTGGCGGGCAGGACGGTCACCTTTCATCTGGTGACGGACGTCACCTATGCGCCCGAGGACGTGGAATATGCGCGCGGCGTGTCGCAGAAGTATGCCCCGCAGGGATTTTCCGCCGAAGTGCGCGTCCTCAAGTCCGTCCCCGATGCGGAGGCGGTGCGCAAGGCCGTGGCGCAGATATTAAAGGATCGTTTTCCCGGGATGGCGGCGTTCGTCGATCCGGAGGACATCGCCGTGGAGATCGACGAGGGGGGCGGCAGGTTCTTCATCTCGGTGGGAGAGCTGGAGCGCGAGCGCATGGCGGGGGACGGCGTGATGGATGCGGTGAGCGCGGAACTCGCCAGATCCTTCTGCGGGACGTGGTTCGGCGAAGTGCGCTTTATCAATAAGGAGCGCGGGGAGATCGTGCATGAGGCGCCGCCCGAGGCGGAGTATATCGCCGCGCCCCGCTTCTTTCCCATCGAGGGGTATGAGCCCATCGATGGCGCCAAACCCTCCCGCGCCATCTATATCGCCGACCTCGTCAAGGAAATGCAGAACGTCACCGTGTGCGGCACGGTGTCCTATATCGAGGAGCGCGCCACAAAGAACGGCAAGCCCTATTTCTCCGTCACAATCTCGGATGCGACGGGGCAGCTGCGCTCCTCCTATTTTTCCAAGAAGGCGACCGTGGAGAAGGTGCGCATCGTTAAGCAGGGGGACAGCGTGTGCCTGACGGGGGACAACGAGATCTTCAACGGCGCGCTCTCCTTCCGCACCAAATTGATTGACTTCGGCCGTGCGCCGGAGGGGTTCGTCCCCGAGGAGCGGCCCTCCCGCCCCGTGCCGGCGCAGTACCGCGTGGCGTTTCCCTCGCCCGTCTCCGATCTTGTGCAGGGAACGCTTTTTCAGGGAAAGCCGCTGCCCAAAGAGGTGGTGGAGCGCGACTTTGTCGTGTTCGATCTGGAGACGACGGGGCTCAACAATTCCCCCGCGATGGGCGCGATGGATCACATCATCGAACTGGGCGCCGTCAAGATCCACGGCGGACGCATCACGGAGAAGCTCTCCACCTTCGTCGCCTGCCCCGTGCGGCTTTCCGAGGAAATCATCTCCATCACGGGCATCCGGGACGAGATGCTCGTCGGCGCGCCCGCGGTGGGGGACGTGCTCGCCGACTTTTACAAGTTTTCGGCGGGCTGCGCGCTGGTGGGCCACAACGTGCAGTTCGACTATAAGTTCATCCGCTACTACGGCGAGCAGGAGGGGTTCGTTTTCGACCAACAGCAGTACGACACGATGGTCATGTCTCAGCGCACGCTGCGCCTGCCGCACAACCGGCTCAACGACCTCGTCGATTACTTCGGCTTCACCTTCCGGCACCACCGCGCCTTCGACGATGCCTTTGCCACCGCCAAAGTTTTTTTGGAACTTGCGCGCATTTCGGGCAAGCTGATGTGAAAAAGTTTGCACAAATGCTTGCATTTTCCCCTGAAATGTGGTAAACTATGGAATGTCTTAATCTGAACGCGGATTGAGAGCGGCTTGCCGCTCTCAATCTTTGTATGCAGAGGTTTCGCTGGGAGGCAGCCATGAAGGTAAAACCCATGCAGGAAGTGCAGGCGTTCCTCGCGCCCGTCGCGCAGTCGGTGGGTGCGGAACTGCTGGAGGCGGTCTGGAACAACCGGGAGCGCTCGCTCACGCTCTACATCGACGCGCCGGGCGGCGTCGACCTCGATCTCTGCGAGGCGTTCCACCATGCGGCGGACGCCGCGCTCGACGAGCTCGACCCCACCTACGGCGCGGCTTATACGCTCAACTGCTCCTCCCCGGGGCTGGATCGTCCCTTTAAAACGGCGCGCGATTTTGAGCGCCACATGGGGGAGAAGATCGAGGTGCATCTGTACGCGCCCTTCGCGGGGGCGAAGTATCACGAGGGAACGCTCACTGCCTTTGAGGACGGCAACGTCGTGCTTGCCACCCCGAAAGGGGAGATGCGCATTCCCTTTGACAAGACCTCCAAGGTCTGTCTGCTCATCGAAGTGTGACGCCTGCGGGCGATAACGATAAGGAGAACACTATGATCAACAAGGATTTCTTTGCGGCGCTCGCCGATCTCGAGCGCGAAAAGGGCATCAGCGAGGATACGTTTATCGAGGCGCTGTCCACGGCGCTCGCTTCCGCCTATAAAAAGCAGTACATCGGCGAGGGCGGGAACGTTGAAGTCAGGCTCAACCCCGAGAAGGGGAGCATCCGCTTCTTTTTGAAGCGCACCGTGACGGACGCCGAGGAGCCGGGCGACGGCGAGATCTCCCTTGAAGAGGCGCAGGAGATCAAAAAGAGCGCCAAGGTGGGCGACGTCCTGACGGACGAGTTCACGCCCAAGGATTTCACCCGCATCGCGGCGCAGACCGCAAAGCAGGTCATTCTGCAGAAGATCCATGAGACGGAGCGCGACAACACCCTCTCCGAGTTCTCGGACAAGGAGGGTGAGCTCATGTCCGGCCTTGTGCGCAAGGTGGACGCGCGCAACGTGTACGTCGAACTGGGCAAGGGACAGATCGAGGGCGTCATGCTCCCGCAGGATCAGGTGCCGGGGGAGCGCTATCTCGTCGGCGACCATATCAAAGTGTATGTCAAGCGCGTCAAGAGCGGCGGCAGGAACGCACAGGTGCTCGTCTCCCGTGCGGCGCCCGGACTGGTCAAGCGCCTCTTTGAGGAGGAAGTTCCCGAGATCAAGGCGGGTACCGTCGTCGTCAAGGGGATCTCCCGTGAACCGGGCCACCGCACCAAGATGGCGATCGCCTCCGAAGATGCGCGCGTGGACGCCGTCGGCGCTTGCGTGGGCAACAAGGGCGCCCGCGTGAACGCGGTCGTTACCGAACTGGGCGGCGAGAAGATCGACATCATCCTCTGGAGCGAAAATCCGCTCGAGTTCATCGCCAAGGCGCTCTCGCCCGCAACGGTGCTCTCCGTCACGCAGATGGGGGAGAAGTCGGCGGTCGCGGTCGTACCGGACGACAAGCTCTCGCTCGCCATCGGCAGGGACGGGCAGAATGCCCGCCTTGCGGCGCGCCTCACGGGCTGGAAGATCGACGTCAAGAGCGAGTCGGCGGCGGCGAAGATGAACCTCGATGCCGCGGCGCCCGCCGAAGACAATCCGGAGGAATAAATGCCTTCCCCCAAAAAGATCCCCATGCGCACCTGCATCGCCTGCCGCGAGGAAAAGCCCAAGAAGGAGATGCTCCGCGTCGTGAAAAATGCGGCGGGGGAGATCCGTCTCGATTTTTCGGGAAAACTGGCAGGGCGCGGCGCCTATGTATGCGGCAGCGAGGCGTGCATCAGAAAACTCAGAAAATACCGTCTTCTCAATAAGGCCTTCTCCGCCGACGTGAGCGACGAGGTCTATACGGCGATCGAGGAGGAGTTCCTCGGTGCCAAATAAGACGGGGACGTATCTGGGATTTTGCCGCCGCGCAGGCAAACTGACCGTCGGCGTGAATGCGCTGCGCGCCACGCGCGAGCGGGTATATCTGCTGGTTGCGGATCCCTCGGCGTCCGAAAACGGAAAAAAGGAGATCGCCAAGCTGGAGAGAAAATTCTCCTGCGGCGTCGTCTGGCTGGACGGCCTCGCCTCCCTCGTCGGGAAGGCAGAATGCAAGGTCGCCGGCATCAGGGAAGAACATCTCGCGGATGCCATCCGCGCAGAACAGGAAAAAGGAAATTCGTAAACGTGGATGCGGTGCGCGGTGCGTGCCGCCATCGGAGGAGATATGGCATACAAAAACAT
The DNA here is from genome assembly GCA_944372575.1 of uncultured Clostridia bacterium. Taxonomy (GTDB): domain Bacteria; phylum Bacillota; class Clostridia; order Christensenellales; family Borkfalkiaceae; genus Gallimonas. The sequence continues at coordinate 23,131 of CALVZS010000006.1, forward strand.
CGAACATCTCGGGTCATTGCTCAGGGACGAGCGCGGAGCCGCCCTCGGCAAGAGCATTTCCGCGGGGGAAAAGCAGCTGACGGAGCTGCTGAAAAAGCTGGGCGAGATGGAGGCGGCGGCAAACGCGCGCCGCGCGGAGGAGGATGCCCGCCGCAAAGAGGAGGAGGCGCGTGCCGCCAGGGAAGCCGCCGAGGCTGCTGCGGCTGCCGAAGCGGCCGCTTCCCCCGCGCCGAAGCCCGCGTCCGTTCCGCCTGCAGAACCGGCTCCCGAAGAGATGCCTGCGGAACAGCCCGCTGCCGCTGCGCCCGACGTACGGCAGGCGCAGCCGGTGCAGGCGTCTGCGGCAGCGTCCGCAAAGCCCTCTTCCGAGCGCACACAGCAGCCTGCAGCCCGCCCCGCAAGGGAAAAGCAGGCGCAGGAACGCCCCGAGCGCGCACGCCCCGCGCGTCCGGAGACGCCCGCGCGCCCCATATACCGTCCGCAGGATGGGGCGGCAAAGACATACACGCCGCCCGCAAGGGGGGCGCAGGGACAGCAGGGAGGACGCCCCGCACGTCCGCAGGCGCCCCGTCCCGCACAGGGTCAGACAGGCCGTCCCGCAGGGCCGCGTCCCGCGGCAGGGGCAAGGCCCGCTCCGGCGCGCCCCGTCGCGCCGCCCGCACCCGTGCGCCGCGATGCGCCCAAGAAATTTGAAAAGACGTACGTCGAGGCGCGCCGCCCCGCAAACAAGCGCGATCTGCAGCGCAGACAGGGGGCGAGCATCGGCGATTTCGATGAGGACAAGAGCGGCTACCGCAAGGCGCGCTTCGGCAAGAAGGGCGTCAAGAAGGAGACGCAGACCATCAAGATCGACCATGCCGTGGTCACCAGCCGCGAGATCCCCATCAAGGTGCTCTCCGAAAAGCTGGGCATCTCGGCGGTGGAGATCACCAAACGCCTGTTCAAGGAGGGCGTGATGAAGACGGTGAACGAGTCGGTGGACTACGACAACGCCGCATTCATCGCGCTGGAACTGGGGATCGACCTCGAATACAAGCCGGAGGAGACGGCGGAGGACGCCCTCTTGAAGCTGCACGGCGAGGCCTCGGCGGATGAGAACCTCGTTCCCCGCGCGCCCGTCGTCACCGTCATGGGACACGTCGACCACGGCAAGACCTCCCTTCTGGACGCCATCCGCAAGACCAACGTCACGGAGGGCGAAGCGGGCGGCATCACGCAGAGCATCGGCGCCTACACCGTCACGTTCGGCGAGGGCAGGAAAATCACCTTTATCGATACGCCCGGACACGCCGCCTTCACGGCGATGCGTGCGCGCGGCGCGCAGGTGACGGACATCGTCGTGCTGGTCGTGGCGGCTGATGACGGCATCATGCCGCAGACGGTGGAGGCGATCAACCACGCCAAGGCGGCGGAAGTTCCCATCATCGTCGCGCTCAACAAGATGGATAAGCCCAACGTCGAGCCCGACCGCGTCAAACAGGAACTCATGAAGTACGATCTCGTTCCCGAGGAGTGGGGCGGCGACGTCATCGTCGAACCCGTCTCCGCCAAGACGGGCATGGGGATCGATAAGCTGCTCGAGGACATCGATCTTATTGCCGAGATGCGCGAACTCAAGGCCGATCCCGACAGAAAGGCGAAGGGCGTCGTCATCGAGGCGAAGCTGGACAAGGGCAAGGGGCCCATGGCGAGCGTACTCGTGCAGAACGGAACGCTGCACACGGGCGACAACATCGTCTCCGGCACCACGGTCGGGCGCGTGCGCGCCATGATCGACGACAAAGGCAGGACGGTCAAGGAGGCAGGCCCCTCCACCGCCGTGTCCGTACTCGGGCTGGAGGACGTTCCCAATGCGGGCGATGCCGTGTTCGCCGTGGAGGCGAGCCTGATGAAACAGGTACAGGAGGAGCGCAAAAGCAAGCAGCGCGAGTCCATGATCCGCGAGACCGCAAAAGTTTCCCTGGACGACATCTTCCGCCAGGCGGAGGAGGGCAACATCAAGGATCTCAAGGTCATCGTCAAGGCGGACGTGCAGGGTAGCGTGGAGGCGGTGAAGGGCTCGCTCGAGAAGCTTTCCAACGAGGAAGTGCGCATCAAGGTCATTCACGCGGCGGCGGGCGCCATCACGGAGAGCGACGTCTCGCTTGCCGATTCCGCCAACGCCGTCATCATCGGCTTCAACGTGCGTCCCGATACCAAGGCCAAGGCGCTTGCCGAGCGCAGCCATGTGGACGTAAGGCTGTACCGCATCATCTACGAGCTTCTGGACGACATGGAGGCGGCGCTCAAGGGGATGCTCTCGCCCAAGTACCGGGAAGTGTACATGGGCAAGGCGGAGGTGCGCCAGACCTTCAATATCACGGGGGTCGGCACCGTTGCAGGCTGCCTGGTCACCGAAGGGCGCCTGGTGCGGGGCGGAAAGCTGCGCATCTACCGCAACGACGTGATGATCGTGGAGGGCAACGTCAAACAGCTCAAGCACTATAAGGACGACGTGAAGGAGGCGGCCGCGGGTACCGAATGCGGCTGTGCCATCGAGAACTTCAACGATATCAAAGTGGGCGACTTCATCGAGTGCTACGTCATCGAGGAGATCAAGGGCTGACGCGCCCCGTGCCCGCACCGTGCGTTTCCTCTGCGCGGGGGAACGCATGAGCATGGAGGGAGGATATATTATGTCAAGACGCACCGATCGCGTGGACGGGGAGCTGCAGCGTGAGATCGCGGCGATTCTCTCCGGCGAACTCAAAAACCGCCGGCCCGATCTGAAGGGGATGATCAGCGTCACCGAGGTGGACGCTTCGCCCGACTTCAAGACGGCAAAGGTATATGTGAGCATCTATGCCGTGGACGAAGCGGGCAGGAAGGCGGCACTCGCAATTTTAAAGGAGAGCGCGGGGCTTGTGCGCCATGAGCTTGCCAAGGTCATGCGGATGCGCACCGTTCCCGCCCTCACCTTTCTGGAGGATACGAGCATGGCGTACGGTTCGCACATGGACGAACTGTTCGCATCCCTGCATAAGTCGGACAAGGACGAGGATGCAGACCGCGGCGACGATCAGAACTGACTGCCGGCGGCCTTGCCGGCGCGATCTTTGTCAACAGGAGCGGAAATATTGAATACGTTATCGGAAATCGCAGACGTCATCCGGCGTCTGAAAAGCGCGGTGATCTTTACGCACATGCGGCCCGACGGGGATGCCCTCGGGAGTGCAATGGCGCTCTCCCGCGCTCTTTTTCTTTTAAATATCCCGAACGAAGTCGTCAACGAGGGAGAGATCCCCGAAAAATTCCTCTTTCTGGAGGGAATGGATTCCATCCGCCGTACGCCGACGCTCGACGCGCAGGGGTATATCTGCGTCGATTCGAGCGATGAGGCGCGCCTGGGGTATGCGCAGTCCGCTTTCCAGGCGGGCGTCAGAAAGGGGAAGGCGAGCATCAACATCGATCACCACATCTCCAACACGCACTTCTGCAAGTATAATTTCGTGCGCATGCGCGCAAGCAACTGCGAAAATATCGCCGAACTCATCCGCCTTCTGGGTGTCACGCCCGACAGGCTCACGGCAAGCTATCTGCTCATGGGCATGGTCACCGATTCGGGCGGGTTTTCGCACGGCGACGTCAACGGCGACACGCTGCGCGCCGCGGCGGACGCCGTGGACGCGGGGGCGGACATCGGCGCGATCACCTATCAGGTGTTCAAAAAACAGACCAAGGCGCGCGCGGAGCTGTACGCCGAGGTCATCTCCAAACTGCGCTACGACCTCGATGACCGCCTGGTCACGGCGCTCGTCACGCAGGAACAGCTCAGAAAATACGGTCTGAAGCAGGATGCGACGGAGGGCATCGTCGACTTCGGGCTCAGCGTGGCGCCCGTGGAGGTGAGCGTGTGCATGATGGAGGTCAGGAAGGGGCAGTACAAGGCTTCCCTGCGCTCCAAGGGGACGGTCAACGTCAACGAGGTCGCGGGCGTGTTCGGCGGCGGCGGGCATATCCTTGCCTCCGGGTGCATGTTCTTCGGCGACTATGAGGAGGCGTACGACAAACTCCGTTACGCCGTCCTGCAGAGGTTGCCGCAATGACGGGGTTCGTCAACGTGTTCAAGCCGGAGGGGATCGGCTCCACCAAGGCGGTGGGGCGGGTGAAGTACCTCACCAAGACCCCCTGCGGACACATGGGGACGCTCGATCCGCTCGCCTGCGGGGTGCTGCCCGTGGGCGTGGGGAATGCGGCGCGCCTGTTCGATTACTTTTTGCAGAAGGAAAAGCGCTACTCTGCCCGCTTCGTGTTCGGGGCGACCACGGAGACCCTCGACCGGGAGGGCGAGGTCGTGCGCGGCGGGCGCATCCCGACTGCGGCGGAGATCGGTGCGGCGCTTCCCGCCTTTGTGGGCGAGGTCTCGCAGACGCCCCCCCGGTACAGCGCCGTATCGGTGGGCGGCAGAAGGGGATATGACCTCGCGCGCGGCGGGCAGGACTTCGAGCCTGCCGCCAGGAAGGTGAAGATCTCCTCCTTTACGCTGACCGGGCAGACGGCGCCCGACGAATTTGCCTTTGAGATCTGCTGCGGCGGGGGAACGTATATCCGCTCCCTCGCGCGCGACCTTGCCGCCGCACTCGGCACGCAGGGATACATGAGCTATCTGTGCCGCACGGCGAGCGGGCCGTTCACGGCGGAGAATGCCGTGCCGCTGGATGCGCTGACGGAGGAGAACATTGCACGCGTTCTCATCCCCACGCAGAGCGTGCTGCCCTTCCCCGTGCTGGAGGGGGCGGATGCGCGCATCTTTCACGGCGTGGGCGTCGGGGTGCCGGCGGCGGACGGGCGGTACAAACTCTTCCGCGACGGGGAATTTTACGGCATTGCGCGCGTGGAGAACGGCATCGCACGCGCGGAGAAAAAGCTATGCTGATCGTATCTGAGACACATGCGTTCGATGCGCCCTGCGCCCTGCTTCTGGGCGGGTTCGATGGGCTGCACCGCGGACACGGCGCCTTGCTCGATCGTGCAAGGGAGACGGGGCTGCCCGTGGGGATCACGTCCATTCTGGGCGGCAAGGCGGGCGGGGAGCTGTTCACGCGCGCCGAGCGGCGCTGCCTGTTCGAGAGGGCGGGCGCTGCGTTCTGCATGGAGTTCGACTTTGATGAACGCTTCCGGGACACTTCTCCCGAGGAGTTTTTGCGGAACCTGTTTGCACGGCTGCCGGTGCGCGCCCTCTTTTGCGGCGAGGATTTTCGCTTCGGCAGGGGGGCTGCGGGAACGCCGGCGCTTGCGAAGGCGCTTGCGCCCTGCCCCGTCACGGTGCTTCCGCTCGCAGAGGCGGGCGGGGAAAAGATCGCCACCTCCCGCATCAAGCGCATGGTCGCGGACGGGGACATGCCAAGGGCGAACGCGCTGCTGCTCTCGCCCTATTTTCTTGCGGGACAGGTGGAACACGGCCGCCATGTCGGGGGGCCTGTGCTGGGCTTCCCCACGGTGAACCTTTCCCTTCCTCCCGAAAAGATTCTGCCCGCAGAGGGCGTGTACGCGGGGCGCGTACAGACGGACGCGGGGGAGTATCCCGCCGTCATCAACATCGGCGCCCGTCCCACTTTCGGCGTGGCGGAAAAAAAGGCGGAGGCGTATCTGGACGGCTTTTCGGGCGATCTGTACGGCACGCAGGTGCGCGTGCTGCCCGCGCGCTTTCTGCGCCCCGTCATGAAGTTTGAAAACGTTGCCGCGCTGCGTGCGCAGCTGGAACGGGATAAGGAGGCGCTCAATGTGCCATAAGCAGCTTCCCGAAGGCTTTGTTCTGCATGATACGATCGACCTTCAGGGAAACAGGCGGCAGTTTTGGACTGTCAACCTTTTATCGCTTGCGCTTGCCGCAGTATTGGCAGTGGCGGGCGTTTTCATCGCGCCGTTCAGCGGATTTTCATCGCGCTTTTCGGACGAGGGATATCTGCTCACACAGGTTCTTCCCGCCTGCCTCACGGGATTGTTCGGCGCTGTCGTCTATCTCATTGTACATGAGCTGACGCATGGCGCATTCCTGTATGCCTTTACCCGCGTGAGGCCGAAATTCGGTTTTGTCGGATGGGCGGCGTACTGTGGAAACAGCGCCTACTGCGATAAGCCGCACTACGCCGTTGTGGCGCTTTCGCCCCTTGTCATATGGGGTGCGGTGTTCGGCATTCTCAACGCGTTCTTTCATGAGGGGATCTGGTTTTGGGCGATCTGGCTTTTGCAGATCATCAATGTCTCGGGGGCATCGGGCGATGTGTTCGTATTCTGCAAGCTGCTTCGCTATCCGAAAGGCGTCCTTGTCGGCGATACGGGGCTGAAGATGAGCGTCTATGCTCCTGCACGGGAAGAGACAGCGTTTGGCGGGATAAAAAAAGGAGATAACATATGATCAAATTCGGGCCGAGCGGCAATTCGCAGAGCTTCTATGCGGCGGGTTATGAGCACACCGAGGAGGCCGCCGCCTACGTCAAAGAGATGGGGCTGGACTGCTTCGAATATTCCTTCGGGCGCGGCGTGCGCATGAGCGCGGAAAAGGCGCACGCCATCGGCGCGGCGTTTGCAAAGGAGGGCGTGGAGCTCTCCGTCCATGCGCCCTACTTCATCAATTTTGCCAATCCGGACGACGAGATGGCGGCAAAGTCCTACGGCTATGTTCTGGACAGCGCAAAGATGGTGCGCGAGATGGGGGGCAGACGCATCGTCTTTCACCCCGCCGCGCAGGGAAAGGATGCGCGCGAGATCGCCGTCGCCCGCGCCGAGGACAGGCTGAAAGTCCTGCGCGACTATATCTATCTCAACGGATTGCAGGATCTCATGTTCTGCCCCGAGACGATGGGCAAACTCGCCCAGATCGGGACGGTGGAGGAGATCGCCCGCTTCTGCCTTGTGGACGAGGTGTTCACCCCCTGCGTGGACTTCGGACACGTCAACGCGCGCGAACAGGGGAGCCTCAAGACGGAGGCGGACTACCGCCGCCTGCTTGAATATCTCCTCGAGAAGCTGGGCTATGCGCGCATGAAGCACTTCCACGTGCATTTCTCCAAGATCATGTACGGGGCGAAGGGGGAGATCAAGCACCTCACCTTTGCGGACGAGGTGTACGGCCCCGAGTTCGAGCCGCTCGCACGGGTGCTGCACGAACTCAGACTGGAGCCGTACATCGTCAGCGAATCGGACGGCACGCAGGCGGAGGACGCCCTCGCCATGAAGCGCATCTACGAGGCGGTTGCGTAAATTTCGCGCTTCTCCGTGCGGAACGCGTAAAAAATATTGACTTGAAGGCGGCATTTTGCTATAATAAAATCATGGAAGCGGAAAAACTGCGGCGCATCGTCGCCGCAAGCGGCGCGGACGCGCTCTTTCTGGAGCAGGACTTTCTGCGCCGGTACGTGACGGGTTTTTATTCGACGGACGGCTATGTGGTGGCCGATCAGAGCGGCTGCACCTTCTTTGCCGATCCGCGCTATTTTGAAGCGGCGAGCGCGCAGCTCGCGGGCAGCTTCGTCAGGGTGGAACCGGGCGCGTTCGATGCCGCTGTGGCCCGTCTACAGGGATATAAGACGCTGGGCGTTCCCTTCCCCTTCATCAGCCGCGCCGCGTGCGCAAGGCTGGAGGAGCGCGGCTTTGCCCTTGCGGACTGTATGCCCGCCCTCAGGGAGGCGATGAAGGTCAAGACGGCGGACGAGCTGGAAAAGATCGCCCGCGCCTGCGACATCGCCGAGGAGGGCCTGCTCGCCACCCTTCCCCGCCTGAAGGAGGGGATGACGGAGCGCGAGGCTGCCGCCGTACTCGAATACGAGATGCGGATGCGCGGCGCGGACGGCACGTCGTTTGAGACGATCGTCGCCTTCGGCGCGGGTTCCAGCGTTCCCCATCACGAGACGGGGGATACCGCGCTTAAACTCGGCGATGTGGTACTCATCGACTACGGCTGTAAGGTGGAGGGGTACTGTTCGGACTGCACGCGCACCTTCCTCTTCGGCGACGACGGCAGGCACGAGGACTTCAAGGCGCACTACGCGCTCGTCCTTAAGGCGCACGAGCTGGTCAAGGAGATGCTCGTCTCCGGCATGACGGGGCGGGAGGCGGACGAGATCGCCCGCGGCTGCTTCCGTGAGGCGGGGCTGGACAAGTATTTCACCCATTCGCTCGGCCACGGCATCGGGCTGCAGATCCACGAATATCCGCTGCTCTCCCCGCGCGGCGAGGAGGTGCTCGCCGACGGCATGGTGTTCTCCGACGAGCCGGGGCTGTACTTTGAAGGAAAGTACGGCATCCGCATCGAGGACAGTGTATGCCTGAAGGACGGGAAGGCGGTGTCCTTCATGCACAAGGTTCCCCGCGAACTCATCATTCTGTAAATTATTAGTTACATGACAAGGAGATAGATTTATGGCACAGATCATGGCAGGCGATATCCGCAAGGGTACCACGTTCGAGTACAAGAGCGGCGTGTACACGGTCACCGAATTCCAGCACGTCAAGCCCGGCAAGGGCGCGGCGTTCGTCAGATGCACGCTGAAGAACGTCGTCACGGGGCAGGTGCTCTCGGATGAGACCTTCAACCCCACCGCCAAGCTGGAGACGGCGCAGGTGGAGACCAAGAAGATGACCTATTCCTATACGGACGGCGAGTTCTACTACTTCATGGACGACGAGTTCAACCTCACGCCCCTCAACTATTCGCAGGTGGAGGACGCGCTGCGCTATATCCGCGAGAACGACGTGGTCACGGTGAAGTTCCTCTACGGCAACGCATTCAGCGTGGAGCCGGAGAACTTTGTGGAGCTCAAGGTCATCGAGGCGGAGCCCGGCGTCAGGGGTAACACCGCAACCAATGTCACCAAGGCGGCCAAGGTGGAGACGGGCGCGACCTTCCAGGTTCCCATGTTCGTGGAAGAGGGCGATACCATCCGCATCGATACCCGCACGGGCGAGTACATGAGCCGCGTGTAATGAAATTTGTCGCACAGCGCGTGAGCAGGGCATCGCTCACGGTGGACGATAAGCCCGTATCCGACATCGGACGCGGGCTTGTCGTCTATTTCGGGGTCAGGGCGGGGGACGGCGAGGCACAGGCGCAGAAGTGCGCCGAAAAGATCGCCCGTCTGCGCGTGTTCGAAGACGAGGCGGGCAAGATGAATCTGTCCGTCCTCGACGTCGGGGGCGAGGTGTTGCTCGTCTCGCAGTTCACCCTCTGTGGCGATGCGAGAAAGGGGAACAGGCCCTCCTTTACTGATGCGGAACATCCCGAGCGGGCGGAGGAACTGTATCGGTTCGCCGCACAGAAACTCACCGAACAGGGCGTTCCGGTCAGGCTGGGCGTGTTCGGCGCGCACATGGTCATTGACCAGGTCAACGACGGCCCCGTGACGATCATATATGAGACATAGTTCACACGTCTCTTCAAATTGACGAAAAGAAACGCCGTGAGTGTGAGAGACGCCTGCGGGTACGCCGTAAAGCGGCTTATCGCCTGTTTTCTCTTGCCGCTGTGTCTGTCCGCAAAAGCTGCGCGGGCGTCAGGGATGCAAGACGAAAATCCGCGTTTGGCGGGAAATAGAAAGACAATGAAAGTACAATATCTTGGGACGGGGGCGGCGGAAGGCGTCCCCGCGCTGTTCTGCAACTGTGAATACTGCCGCGGTCTGCGCGCGCGTATCGCGCGCGGCGAGGGCGGCAGGGAGGTGCGCTCGCGCACGCAGGTGCTCCTGGACGGGGAGGTCTCCATCGATTTCCCGCCCGACGCCTTTTATCACATGGCGCGCTTCGGCGCCGACCTCTCGGCGATCGGGTATCTGCTCGTCACCCATTCGCACATGGATCACTTCTATGCGCACGATTTCATCCTGCACGGCTACAAGTATGCGCACAAAATGACCGCGCCGCAGCTCACCGTATTCGGCAATCGGGAGGTGGGCGAGGTCTTTCGCGAGTGTACGCGGCGGGAGATGCGCCCGGACGTCGCCTCCGCCGTCCGCTTTCATACGGTAGGGGCGTTTGAGGAGATCGCCTTCGGCGACTGGCGGGCGTATTCCTTCCCCGCGCACCACTCCTCGCGGGAGCCGCTGCTCTGGATGATCGAGCGGGGGGACAGGCGCGTGCTGCACCTCACCGACACGGGGCGCATTCCGGAGGAGAGCATGGAATTTTTACGCGCGCTGGGCAGACGCGCCGACCTTGTCACGCTGGACTGCACCTTTTTGTGGGAGGACACCGATCCCTATGCCCGCCACATGAACCTAAAGGAGGCGGCGAATACGGTGGAGCGGCTGACCGATGCAGGGGTCTGCGATGAAAGGACGGTCAAGGTCATTACGCACTTCTCGCACAACAGCGCCCCCTCCGCGCAGGCGGTGGCGCGTGCGGAGCGGGAATACGGCTTTACGGCGGCATACGACGGTATGACGGTGGAAATATAAGGATATGAGACAAGATGAGATCGCAAAGACGCTCTTTCTGAGCGATCTGGACGGAACGCTTCTGCGCTCCGATCAGACGCTGAGCGAATATACCTGTTCGGTCATCGGCCGCCTTGCCGGGGCGGGCGTACATTTTTCCTACGCGACGGCGCGCAGCATCGATACGGCGGCGCAGGTCACGCGGGGGCTGAACGTCGGGCTGCCCGTCATCGTCCACAACGGCGCCTTCATTCTGGACAGCGTCACCCGCCGCCCGCTCTGGTCGGCGAAGTTTACGCGGGAGGAGGAGATCGAGGTGTACGGCGCCTTTCTCGACCACGGGCTCTTTCCGCTCACCTATGCCGTCATCGACGGAAAGAACCGCTTTTCCTATATCAAGCGGCAGTGTTCGCGGGCGCAGTGGGACTTTGTCCTCTCCCGCCTGTGGAGCGCGGAGGATCGCCGCGCGCGGGAGATCTTTGCTCCCGATGAGGCATTGGACGGGGACGTGTACTACTTTGCCTGTATCGCGGACGATGAAAAACAGCTCCTGCCCGTCTACAGGCGGCTGCGCAGCCGCTTCCGCTGCATCTTCTCGCGCGACATCTACACCGATGCGCCCTGGCTGGAGATCATGCCGCAGGGGGTGAGCAAGGCGTCTGCCGCGCAAAAACTCATGCCCCTGCTCGGCTGTACCCGCCTCGTCTGTTTCGGCGATGCGGAGAACGACGTCTCCATGTTCGAGAGCGCGGACGAGAAGTATGCGGTTGCGAACGCCGTGCCGGAGCTCAAAAAACTTGCGACCGCCGTCATCGGGGAGAACGACGAGGACGCCGTGGCAAAGTGGCTGGAAGAGCACGTTCTGACTTAAAGAAAGCGCCCTGCGGCAAGCTGCCGCAGGGCGCAAAATGTCACAAACGTATGCTATATTTCTGTTCCGTTTTGTCCATCGCCCGGGGCGGGCGCGCCGTCTTTTGACGCGTCTTTGTCCTGCCCGCCGGACTTTTTCCTGCGCGGAAGGGGCGTGAAAGCGAACGAACGCATCCGCGCGGGCTTTTTCAGGAATGCGATGAAGAGGGGGATAAGGGTGACGAGGCTGCCGGTAAGGTGCAGGATCATGTCCTCCATGGTATCGAGAATGGCAGTGCCGCGGCGGCTGGAGACGAGGTAGGTGCCGTCCGGGAAGCTCTCGAGAATGCCCTCCGCCCAGCCCTGTGTGCTGGAAGATGGGTTGATCGTGTCCACAAGAAATTCAAAGACCTCCCAGAGGAACCCCACGGAGAGGGAGAAAAAGAGGGTGAATAAAATGACGGTGATCACCTTCTGCTTCCCCAGCGGCTGATTGCTTAAAAGAAGGGAGGCAAACCCCAGCCCCACGGCAGCAAACAGCACGCCCGAGAGGGAGTGCAGCACCATGTCCCACGCGGGGAACACGTCGTACAGCCGCCAGACGTTGGCGACGCAGTTTCCGCAGAACGCGAACACCATGCAGCAGATGACGAGGGGGACGCCCGCGCGGAAACGGAACAGCCATTCGGCGAGGAAGATCGCCGAGATGCTTGCAATGCCTATAAAGAAGTGCAGCAGGCTGTAGGAAAACGCCGTACGTTCCAATGTTCCCGCCTGATAACGTATGATGCAACGGATGAGACCTGCGCAGTTGAGCAGGATGAGTACCGTCCAGACGCTCAGAAGAAGTATGGTGCGTTTGGACAGAGCCCGTTTTGTACTGTGCATTTCCTTTCCTCCCGCGGCCCTTTCTGCGGGGGCCGGATGTGTAAACAGGATAGCAGAACAGCGCGAGTTTGTCAAGACGTGTGCGCGCCGTACTCCGCAATCTTCCCCGTTTCGGAGGCCCGGACGGGGGGAAACGGGCAGAAATGATGCAAAAATTGCGCCAAGCAGTTTACATTTTGCAAAAAAAAGTGTACAATAGACAAAAAACGGCGGGAGGTGCGCACCATGGGATGGCTGGCGGGCATCAGAGCATTCTTTGCGCGCAGGCGGCCCGTCATCCTCGGGCTTGCGCTCGGTTCGGGCGGGGCAAAGGGGATGGCGCACCTGGGCGCGCTCAGGGCCTTTGAAGAGGCCGGGTTCTCCTTTTCCGCAGTGACCGGCTCCTCCATCGGCTCCATCGTGGGCGCGCTGTACTGTATGGGCTTTTCCTGGGCGGACATGACGGGCATCGTGGAGAGCATCAACAAAAAGGAATTTTCCAAAAACCTGCGTCCGTTTGCGGATATGGCGCCCTTCGAGCGCTTTCTCGGCGGGTACCTGGAGGGGAACATTGAGGACTTGCCCCTTCCCTTTGCCGCGTGCGCGACGGACGCCGCCACCAACGAATGCGTTGTGCTGCGCGCGGGCAGGACGGCCAAAGCGCTCACCGCCTCCGCCGCCATTCCGCCCTTTTTCCGCGGCGTGGAATGGGAGGGCAGAAAGCTCTACGACGGCGCCTTTTCCAATGCCATTCCGGCGGACGTATGCAGGGAACTGGGTGCGCAGGTGGTGGTGGGCGTCGACCTCTCGGCATTCTCCAAGGCGGAGGAGGACAAGGGGCGCATCGAGCGGCTGCTCGGTTCCGCCATCGGTGCATTCACGCCCGTCAAAACGCTTGCGGACGCCAAGACGCGCGGCTATCATGCCGCGGACGTCATGCTTCGCCCCAATCTTTACGACTTCCGGGCGACCGATCTCTCCCGCGCCGCGATGGACGCCATGTTTGAGATCGGCTACCGGGAGGCAAAGGAGCGCCTGCCCGAGATCCGCGCCGCGATCGCGGCGGCGCGCAGGCGGAAGAGGAAGGGCGGGCGGGAGCGCACATGACGGGCCGTGCGCAGCGCCGGCACGCCGCGCTCATGCGCGGGCTGCGCACGCTGCTGTGCGTACTTGCCGCCGCTGCCGTCGGGCTGTTCTTCCTCATCGTCCCCTTTCGCGCACTGCTTCCTGCGGACGACGTCGCCCCGCGCAGGGAGGGGGAGATGCGGCTGCATTTTCTCAGCGTCGGACAGGGGGACTGCACTATCGTGGAGTTCCCGGACGGGGATGCGCTCGTCATCGACGGGGGCGACGGCTCCTTTTCGGCGAACGATGCGCTCATACGATACTTAAAGGGACTGCGTGTCAGCGCGTTCACGCTCATTGCGACGCACGCCGACGCCGATCACTATGCGGGTCTTACCGAAGTGCTGCGCGTGTTCGGCGCGGAGCGGGTGTATCTGCCCGCAATCGCGTCCTCGGAGAGCGCATACCGCCGCTTTCTTACAGCGGTGGAGCGGGAGGGGTGTGAGACGGATACGCTGGTGCGCTATGACGTCATTGCCCGGTCCTCCGGCGCATACGCCGTATGCATCTCTCCGCACGCCGCGGAGGAGACGGACGAAAACGACGCTTCCGCCCTGCTCTATCTGGAGTATCAGGGCGTGCGCGTCCTGCTCTGCGCCGATATGAGCGCGGTGCGCGAGCGGGCGCTGCTGCGGGAGCTTTCTCTCACGGATACCATCTTTGACAGCGGGGCATACCGCGTCCGGCTGGAGGGCATCGACCTGCTCAAGGTCTCCCATCACGGCTCCGCGGGGGCGTCCTGCGCGGAGTGGCTCTCCTATCTCTCGCCCGCCGAGGCGGTCATCTCCTGCGGGGCGGGCAATACCTACCGCCATCCGGCGGGGGAGACGCTGGAGCGGCTCTCTTCCGTCGGGGCGGACATTTACAGGACGGATGAACTCGGAACCATCGTCGTCGCCATCTCCGGCGGCGGATATACCATACAGGGAGGTGCGCTGTGAGGATCTCAACGGCGGGCGAATCGCACGGAAAGGGACTTTTTTGCATTATTGAAGGTCTGCCCGCGGGGCTGACGATCGATAGGGATGAGATCGACGCCTGCCTTGCCCTGCGGCAGTCGGGATACGGAAGGGGGGGCAGGCAGAAGATCGAGCGCGACCGGACGGAGATCCTGTCCGGGGTGCGCGGCGGCATCACGCTGGGCAGCCCCGTCTGCCTTGCGGTGTGGAACCGCGACTATGAGAACTGGAAGGAAATCATGGCGCCCGAGGGGTGCGACGCGGAGCAGCGGCGGCTCACAAGGGTGCGCCCCGGACATGCCGACCTCACGGGCCTGAAGAAATTCGGCGGAGAGGATGCGCGCAACATTCTCGAGCGCGCCTCCGCGCGCGAGAGCGCCGTGCGCGTGGCGGCGGGGACGGTGTGCCGCCAGCTGCTGCGCAGCGTGGGCATCGAGGTTGCCGGCTATGTTCGTTCGGTGGGGGACGTGTGCGACGGGCGGGAATATCCCTTTGAGGCGCTCTCCCGCCGCCTGCCCGAACTCCTGATGATGGACGCGGAGATACAGCGTTCGGCAATGGCGTACATCGACGCGTGCCGGGCGGCGGGGGACACCTGCGGGGGCGTGGCGGAAGTGCGCGCCCGGGGCATGAAGAGCGGGTTCGGAAGCTGCATGACGTATGCGGAAAAACTGGATGCCCGCCTCGCTGCGGCGCTCATGAGCGTGCAGGCCGTCAAGGGCGTGGAGGTCGGAGCGGGCTTTGCCGCCGCCCGCCTGCCCGGAAGCCGCGTGCATGATGAGATCTTTTATGAGGCGGAGTGCGGCTATTTTCGCAAGAGCAACCGCGCCGGCGGGATCGAGGGCGGCATGTCCAACGGCGAGGAGATCGTGCTGCGCGCCGCCATGAAGCCCATCCCCACCCTGATGAAGGGGCTTGCCACCGTGGATTACGTCACGCATGAGCCGGCGCGCGCCGCGGCCGAGCGCAGCGACGTGTGCGCCGTTCCCGCCTGCGAAGTTATTCTGGAGAGCGCGCTGTGCGCGGAGCTGGCGGCCGTCCTTCTGGAGCGGCTGGGGGCGGACAACATGACCGGACTGAAAAAACGCTATGAGGAACTGACGCAATGAGGACGTTCACCATTACCGATGAGAGTACGCAGACGAGCCGTATCGTCTGCCGCAGGGAGATCTTGCAGCAGGCGCTTGCGGAGGCGCTCAGGGGATACCGCCAGGCCTTTGTCTTTTCGGATGAGACGGTCTGGCAGCTGTATGGCAGGCGCGTCGGGCGCGCCCTCGGGGAGAGGGCAGTGTACTGTATGCCCGCGGGCGAAGCACACAAGACGCCCGAGACGCTCTTTGCCCTGCTCGCCGCCATGGCGCAGGCGGGGCTGCACCGCAACGACTGCCTCGTCTGCCTGGGCGGCGGCGTGGTGGGGGACGTGGGCGGCCTTGCCGCGGCACTGTACATGCGCGGCATCGACTGCATTCAGGTGCCGACCACCCTCCTCGCGCAGGTGGACTCCTCGGTGGGCGGAAAGACCGCCGTCGATTTCTGCAGCATCAAAAACCTGGTGGGCGTCTTTCATCAGCCGAAGTATGTCTATATCGACCCCGTATTTCTCTCCACCCTGCCCGCGCGCGAGGTGCGCTGCGGCCTGGGCGAGATCGTCAAACACGGCGCGCTGTGTCCCGAGATCTTCGATACGCTCGAGCAGAACCGTGACAGGCTGACCGATTGGAAGTTTTTGGCGGACATCGTCCCCATGAACGTCGCGTTCAAGGCGGACGTCGTGCGCGCGGATGCGAAGGAGGGGGGACTGCGCAAGTGCCTCAACCTCGGCCATACGAGCGCGCACGCCTTCGAGCTTTTGGACGGCAGGCTCTCCCATGGGGAATATGTACTCATCGGCACCTATCTCGAGGCGGCGATCTCCGCCGCGCGCGGCGGGGACAGGGAGTATCTTGCCCGGCTGCAGCAGCTCTGCCTTGCGGCGCTCGGCGGCACGCTTCCGGCGCTGCCCGATGCGGAGGCTGCGGCGCGCGCCGCGTGCCTGGACAAAAAGAACACGGGCCGAGGGCGCATCGTGCTCACCGTCCCCGCGGCAAGGGGGGAGTACCGCCTGCTGGAACTGGATACACAGGAATATGCGCGCGAACTTGCGCGCATCGGGAGGGAAGGATGCTGAAACTTGCCGTGATCGGAAAGGACGTCTCCCAATCGCGCAGCCCCGCCATGCATACGTTTTTGCTGGAACGGATGGGGGCGCAGTGTTCGTATGAGGCGGTGAGCATCCCGCCCGCGCAGTTTGCCTCGCGCGCGCCCGCCCTGTTCGGGCGCTACGACGGGTTCAACGTGACCATCCCCTTCAAGGCGGACATCATTCCGCTGCTCTCCCGGATCGAGGGGGATGCAAAGGTATTCGGTGCGGTGAACACGGTGGTGGCGGCGACGCGCACGGGATACAACACGGACGGGGCGGGTTTCATGCTCATGCTCGAAAACGCGGGTGTGGAGGTCGCGGGCAGGCGCGTGCTCGTTCTGGGCGCGGGCGGCGCGGGCAGGAGCTGCATCTTCAGGCTCGCGCAGGCGGGCGCGCAGGTGTTCGCCTATGAGCGGGAGGAAGGGCGGCTGCGCAGAACGGCGGAGGCGCTCGGCTGTTTCATTCCCCTTACTTGTGCGGAGGGCAGATTTGACGTCGTGATCAACTGTACGGGCGTCGGGATGCACGACACGGTGGGGCAGACGCCCCGTGTGCGTACGTCGGCGGGGGAGATGCCGGTCGGCGAGGAGCTGCTCTTCGGCTGCAGTGCGGCGGTCGACCTCATCTATGAACCCGCACAGTCGGAATTTCTGCGCATTGCCGCGTCGCTCGGGAAAAAGACGGTGAACGGCGACGCCATGCTCTTCTATCAGGCATACTACGCGGACTGCATCTATCTGGAGCGCACGCCTTCCGCCGAGGAGGCGAGACGATACTATACGGAATATTCGGGAGGGAACACATGACCATTCTGGTACTCAACGGAGTCAACCTCAACATGACGGGCAGGCGGGAAAAGGATGTCTACGGCACCAGGACGCTGCGCGACATCAACGACCGCATCGCCGACTATGCCGAAAGGCTGGGCGTCACCGTCAAGTTCTTCCAGAACAATCTGGAGGGGGAGATCTGCACCGCCATTCAGAGCGCCGAGGGGAAGTATGACGGCATCATCCTCAACGCGGGCGCGTTCAGCCACTACTCCTACGCCATCCGCGACGCCATCGCGTCGGTGAGCGTCCCCGTCGTGGAGGTGCATATGAGCAACGTCCACGCGCGCGAGGAATTCCGCCACAACTCGGTGCTCACGCCCGTCTGCCGCGGGGAGATCCTCGGCTTCGGGGAGAACAGCTATATCCTTGCATTGGAGAGTTTCTTGTTATGAATATCGTTCTTTGCGGCATGATGGGAGTGGGAAAATCCAGCGTCGGCATCCGCATCGCCGAGCGCACGGGGCGCATGTGGTATGATACGGACGTCGTCATCACCGACCGCCACGGGCGCATCTCCGATATCTTTGAGTTCTACGGCGAGGCGCATTTCCGGTTGCTGGAGACGGAGATCGTGCGCGAGCTTTCCGCGCGCGACGGCCTTGTCATCTCCACGGGCGGCGGGCTTGTCTTAAAGCCGGAGAACAGCGAACTGCTCAAAAAGAACGGGCGCATCTTCTTCATGCGCGCGGGATTTGAGACCCTTCTCAAGCGCGTGCGCGCCGATGAGACGCGCCCCCTGCTCAAGAACACGGGCAAGACGGCGGAGACGCTCGGAAAACTGCTGGAGGAGCGCACGCCCGTCTATGAGCACGTCGCCGACTACATCGTGGACACGGACGGAAGAAACGTGGACGAGGTGGCGGACGAGATCATCCGCCTCATGGGGGAGAACGCATGAGGGCGCTCATCACGGGCGGAACGCGCGGCATCGGGCTTGCCTGCTGCCGCCTTTTTCTGCGCATGGGATATGAAGTGACTGCGACGTATTCCTCCGACGAAGAGGCCGTCCGCGCGGCGCGCGGCGAGCTTCCGGAGGTCACATTCGTGCGCGCGGACGCCGCGGACGAGGGGGCGATGCGCCGGGTGTTCGACGGCATTCCCTCCCTCGATGTGCTCGTCAACAACGCGGGTATCGACTTTTTTGCGCAGGTGCAGGACATGGCGTACGCCGACTACCGCCGCGTGATGGACGTCAATATGGGCGGCGCCTTCCTTGCGGTCAAGTTTGCCGTGCCGAGAATGCTCTCCCGCGGCGGGGCGATCGTCAACGTCTCCTCCATATGGGGCGTGACGGGCGGCAGCTGCGAGAGCGTGTATTCGGCGTCCAAGGGGGCGATGATCGCATTCACAAAGGCGCTTGCTAAGGAACTTGCGCCCGCCGTTCGCGTCAACGCGGTGGCGCCCGGCGCGATCGACACGGCGATGAACGCGGGCTATTCCGAAGAGGAGCGGCGCGAGATCGAGGGACGCATTCCGCTCGGGCGTTTCGGCACGCCCGACGAGGTGGCACAGGCGGTGTACTTCCTCGCGGCCTGCCGCTATGTGACGGGACAGGTGCTGGGCGTGGACGGCGGCGGGATATAGGGCGGATCGCGCGCGGGTATGGCGGCGCAGGGCCGGTATTTGGAAAAATTTTATTAAAATTTGCACTGAAAAAAAGGAGTTTTTCTTTTTTTTGCGAAATAAATGAGTGATGAGTGAATACACGCTGAAGGAAAAGACCTATGAAAAGGAACGTGCCTTTCTCTCGCCCTACGCGACCAGGTCGTATGAGAGCAGGGGGAGGCTGCGGGAGGAGACGCCCTGTCCCATGCGCACCGATTTTCAGCGCGACAGGGATCGCATCATCTACTCCAAGGCGTTCCTGCGCCTGAAGAATAAGACGCAGGTCTTTTTCGCGCCCGACGGCGATCACTATATGTCCCGCCTGACGCATACGCTGGACGTGTCGCAGATTGCGCGTTCCGTGGCACGCGCGCTCGATCTGAACGAGGATCTCGCCGAGGCGATCGCGCTGGGGCATGACCTCGGGCATACCCCCTTCGGCCACGTCGGCGAGCGCGTGCTTGCCGCGCTCAATCCCGCGGGGTTCCGCCACAGCGAGCAGTCGCTGCGCGTGGTGGACAGCCTGGAAAAGGACGGCAGGGGGCTCAACCTCACCTTTGAAGTGCGCGACGGCATCCTCAACCACACCAAGAGCGGGCATCCCGCCACGCTGGAGGGGTGCGCGGTGTCCCTTGCCGACCGCATCGCATACATAAATCACGACATCGAGGACGCCATCCGCGCTGGCATCATCACGGCGGAGGAACTCCCCGCCGAGAGCGTGCGCATCTTCGGGCGGGACACCTCGGCGCGTATCAACACCTGCGTGATGGACATCTATACGGCGTCCGTCGGCAAGCCCTACGTCCGGATGTCGCCGGAGAAGGCAAAGGCGCTCGACGATCTGCGTTCGTTCATGTTCGAGCATGTCTACGAACACGCCAACCGCCTTATTCAGGAGAGCGCCGAACGCCTCCTGCGCGCGCTGTTCGGGTACTTTTCCGAGCGGCCGGAGGAACTGCCCGAGCTCTACCGCCGGACGGCGCAGAGCAGCGTGCCGCAGGCGATCTGCGACTATCTCTCCTCGATGACCGACCGCTACGCCATCGGGCTTTTCAAGAAGCTGTTCGTTCCGAGGGAGGGGAGCGTATGAACAAGGAGAATTTCACCGATTTCATTCGCGAACTCAAGGAGCGCAACGACATCGTGGAAGTCATCGGAAGCTATATAAAATTGGAGCGACGCGGCTATAATTACTGGGCGTGCTGCCCGTTTCACCATGAAAAGACGCCCTCCTTTTCCATCAACGCGGCGGACAGGTACTATCACTGCTTCGGCTGCGGGGCATCGGGGGATGTCATCGGCTTCATCAAGAATTACGAGAACGTGGACTTCATGCAGGCGGTGCAGATCCTCGCCGCCCGCGCCAAGATGGAAGTCCCCGCCTACGATGAGCGCTCCGCCGAGGAGGCCGCCGAGAAGAAAAAGAAGCGGGACAGGCTCGCCGCTCTCATGAAGGATGCCGCCCGGTTCTACTTCGGCAACCTCTACTCGGGCAGGGCGGATGCGCACCTCGCCTATCTGCAGCAGCGGGGCATCTCGCCCTCGACGGCGCGCAAGTTCGGCATCGGCGCCTCGCTCGATTACGCTTCACTGCCCTCCCATCTTCTCGCGCAGGGATATACCCCGGAAGAGTGCGCGGAGAGCGGCACCTGCAGCCGCACGGAGGAAGGGCGGCTCATCGACGCGGAGGGGGAGCGCCTCATCATTCCCATCATCAACAACATGGACGAGGTCATCGCCTTCGGGGGCAGGCTGCTCAAGAAGAGCGATCGCGCCAAATACAAGAATACGCGCGAAACGTTGCTCTTCAACAAGAGCAGGACGCTGTACAATATCAATCTCGTCAAGAAAGAGCGCCGCGCGGGCGGGCTTGCCTCCATTATCCTCGTCGAGGGGTACATGGATGCCATCTCCCTCTACGAGGCGGGCTTTCACGGCGTCGTCGCCAGTATGGGGACATCGCTCACCAAGGAACAGGCGCGCCTTCTCAAGCGCTATACCGACAACGTGTTCATCAGCTACGACGGCGACTTTGCGGGTCAGAAGGCGAACCTGCGCGGCCTGGACATTCTCAAGCAGGAGGGGCTGAAGGTGCGCGTTGTGCCGCTGCCGGAGGGGTTCGATCCGGACGACGTCATCCGCAGACAGGGAGCGCAGGGGTATCAGGCGTGTCTCGATCAGGCGATGCCGCTCATCGATTTCCGCCTGCTCGCCGCCAGACGCAAGTACGATCTGACAAAGACGGACGAAAAGCGCGACTATGTCGCCGAAGCGCTCTCCGTCGTACGCGATGCCGAGAGCGCGACCGAGCGCGAGGAGTTGCTCAGGCGCATCTCTTCGGAGACGGGGGTGAGCATCGCCTCCCTTGCGCGCGACCTGGAATCCCTTCCCGCGCCCGCCGCGGCGCAGGCGCCGCAGCCCGTTCTGCCCAGGGAGGACGACGTCTCCCGGGAGCGCAAGGCGGCGCGGTTCGTGCTGGCGGCGTGTCTTCTGGACAAGCCGTACGCGCGGCAGTGCGACCTTTCGGCGCTCTCCTTTGAAGACCCCGCCCACACGACGGTGGCGGGCTATGTGATGAAGGCGCGCCGGGAGGGGGCGGTGCGCGCGAGCGGGATCTTCGATCTGCTGCCCGCGGACGGCGAACTGGCCGAGATCCTTGATCTCGACTACGGCGACAACCTCGATTCCCCCGCGGCGCAGAAATATTTTACGGATTGTCTTGCAGTGCTGCGCCGGCCGCTTCTGACAGCGGAGATCGCGCGGCTGCAGACGGCGTATCAATCTGCGCAGACTGCCGCCGAAAAGGGGGATATCCTCATGCGCATCAACCGATATACCAAAGAACTCAAAAGCCTGTCGTCAGGAGGAAAGGTATGAACATAACAGATGAAAAGCTGAACGAAATTGTAGCGAAGATCGCTTCCGATTACAAGATGAAGGGGAGCATCTCCACCAACGATCTCTACGACCTGCTGGAGAAGTACGACATTTCCCCCCAGCAGATCGAGGTGGTCTACAAGACGCTGCCCGAGATGGGCGTCTCCATCTATGACGAGGAGGAGCGCGAGAAGGAGCTCTTCGAGCAGGCGCTCTCCGACATCGGGCTGGATGACCCCGTCAAGATGTACTTAAAGGACATCGGCCGCGTTCCCCTTCTCTCCAGCGATGAGGAGATTGACCTCGCCAAGCGGATGCAGGAAGGGGATGAGGGGGCGAAGCGCCGCCTCTCCGAGGCCAACCTGCGCCTCGTCGTATCCATCGCCAAGCGCTACGTCGGGCGGGGGATGCTCTTCCTCGATCTCATCCAGGAGGGGAACCTGGGCCTCATGAAGGCGGTGGAGAAGTTCGATTATCAGAAGGGATTCAAGTTCTCCACCTACGCGACGTGGTGGATCCGCCAGTCCATCACGCGTGCCATTGCCGACCAGGCGCGCACCATCCGCATTCCCGTACACATGGTGGAGACCATCAACAAGCTCACCCGCGTCTCGCGGATGCTCCTGCAGGAGAACGGCAGGGAGCCGACGCCCGAGGAGATCGCCGAGGCGATGGGCGTGGAGGTGGCAAAGGTGCGCGAGATCCAGAAGATCGCACAGGATCCCGTCTCTCTCGAGACGCCCATCGGCGAGGAGGAGGACTCCCACCTGGGCGACTTTATCGAGGACGACAAGACGCAGACGCCCGGGGATTCCGTCGCCTTCATCATGCTCAAGGAACAGCTTTTGAGCGTGCTCGATACGCTCACCCCGCGCGAGGAGAAGGTGCTGCGCCTCAGATACGGCATCGACGACGGCAAGCCCCGCACCCTCGAGGAGGTGGGCAGAGAGTTCAACGTCACGCGGGAACGCATCCGCCAGATCGAGGCGAAGGCACTCAGAAAACTGCGCCACCCCAGCCGCAGCAAGAAGCTCAAGGACTTTCTGGACTGATGACGCAGCGCCTGCGTTTTCTCTGCGAGCACATCCCGCACGCCAGGGTATTTGCGGACATCGGCTGTGATCACGGCTACTGCACGCAGTATGCCCTGGAGCACGGGCTGTGCGAGCGCGCATATTTCAGCGATGTGAGCGCCGAGAGCCTGAAAAAGGCGGAGACGCTGCTTGCAAAAGAGGTACATGCCGGGCGCGCCTTCCCCGTCTGCGCAGACGGGCTGGAGGGACTTGAAGAGGAGGCGGACTGCGTCCTGTGCGCGGGGCTGGGCGGGCAGGAGATCGTGCATATTTTCCGCGGACGCCGGCTGCCCGAGCGCTTTGTCATCCAGCCCATGAAGAATACCGAGATCGTCCGGCGCTTTCTGATCGCGCAGGGCGCCCATCTCGAAACGGACGTCCTGTTTGCGGCGGACGGAAGGTTTTACGACCTGCTCGCCGGAACGGGAACGGGCGGCGACCGGTACTCGGAATTTGAATACCGCTACGGGCGGGACAATCTGCTCTCTCCCGGGCGGGATTTTTCCGCCATGGTACGGCGGGAGATCGGACGGCTGCGCGGTGCGCTGCGCTGCGTCCGCACGCAGGCGAAGCGGGAGAACCTGCTCATGCGCCTTGCAGAACTGGAGGGGATCTACGATGCGATTGAAGAATCTCTATGACGCGGTCGATGCGCTGGCGCCCTTTGCGCTCAGCCGGGAATACTGCGAAACGTACAATTTTCACGACAACAGCGGCGTGATTCTCGACTGCGGCGGGGAGATAACGGGCGTGCTCTGCTCGCTCGACCTCTCGGTGCGCGCCGTCGAAGCCGCTCAGCAGGCGGGCGCCAATGCCGTTGTCACCCACCATCCCGCCATCTTCAACCCCATATCCTGCCTGCGGGAGGGGGAACCCCTCACGCTGTGCGCCAAGTCCGGGATCAGCGTCATTTCGGCGCATCTCAATCTGGACAGCGCACAGGACGGGATCGACGAGGAACTCATGCTCGGCCTGGGGGGGAGTGCGGGAAAGCTCATGCATCCGCTCTCGGACGGCGGCTACGGCCGCGTCTATCCCGTGCATGAAGAGGCGCTCTCCGCGTTCGTCGCGCGCGTCAAGGCGCGCTTTTCCACCGAACGTGTGATCGTATACGGGGATCGCCCCGTCAGAAAGGTGGCGAGTTTCTGCGGCGCGGGCATGGACGAAAGCTCCGTCGCTTTCGCTCTTGCGGAGGGGGCGGATACTTTCGTCTCTTCGGACGGAAAGCACCACCTCATCGCGCAGCTCGTCGGGCAGGGGATGAACGTCGTCCTGCTCACGCACTATGCGGCGGAAAATTACGGATTTATCCGCTTTGCGGACAATCTGAAACAGAAGATCAAGGGAACGCCCGTCACCGTGTTTACCGACGAGCGCCTGTTATAAGCGAAGATCAGCAAAAAAGGAGACAGATATGCCGGTACTGAAAGAACTTTTGGAATACCAGGAAGTGGACAAGCAGCTGCGCAAGATCGAGCAGGCGGTTTCCGCCAGCGAGGAACAGAAAAAATTTGCGCAGGCGAACAAGTTTATGAAGTCCGCGCCCGAGCGCTTCGAGACGCAGGACAAGCGCGCCGCCGAACTGGGCGCGCTGCGCGAGGATCTCATCCGCCGCACAGAGGACATCACAAAACAGATCGCCGAATATTCCGATCTCGATGAGATGGTCGAGGAGGGGGGCGACGTCTCCTTCTACAAGAAGAATGCGCAGGCGCTCCTTGACAGGCTGCGTGCCTTAAAAAGCGAGATGCAGAAGCTCAACGCGGACATCGCCGCCGCCGTCGAAGAATACGAGCGTTTCAAAAAGCAGGGCGCCGCCATGCAGAAGCAATACAAGGAATACAAGGCAAAGCGCGATGAGCTGGTGGGCGCCCACAAGGAGGAAGTGGCCGCTCTGCGCGCCAGGCTTGCCGAGATCGGCAAGAAGATCCCGTCCGACCTGCTCGCCAAATACCAGCAGAAACGCAAGGAGAACATCTTTCCCATCATCGTCCCGCTCAGCGGCAATATGTGCGTGTGCGGAATGGACTTCCCGCTCGCCCTGCAGGAAAAGCTCGCAGGCGGAAACGTGGTGGAGTGCGAACACTGCCGCCGGTTTGTCTACAAGGCTTAGAGCGATAGAACGCATCCGGGCGGGCGGCGCATAGAATAGGGGTATGCAAAGACCTTATGCCGCCGTCTCCCTCTCCGCTATCCGCAGCAATCTCCGTGCGCTCGCACGGGCGGCAAATGCGCCCGCCATCGCCGTTCTCAAGGACGATGCCTACGGACACGGGGCGGAGCACGTTGCGCACGCGCTCGGGCGGGAAGCGCTGCTCTTTGCCGTCTCCTGTGTGGCGGAGGGCGTGCGCCTGCGCGCGGCGGGCGCGGACAAAGACATTCTCGTGCTGACCCCTCTTCTGGATGAGGGGGATGCGCTGCGTGCGCAGTATTACGATCTCATCGTCACGGCGGCGTCGCCCGCCTCCCTCGCGCGCGCCGCGGGATGCAGGGCGCACCTCGCGCTCAATACGGGGATGAACCGCTACGGGGTTCCCCCGCAGGAGGCGGAGGGGGCGTGCCGCCGCGCAGTAGCGCTCGGCGTGCGCATCGAGGGGGTGTATTCCCATCTCTACGACGCTGCGGACGGGAGCGCGGTGCAGTTTCAGACGCGCGCATTCCGCGAGGGATGCCTTGCCGTATGCCGTTTCTTCCCCCGTGCGCTGCGCCATCTGTGCGCCACGGGCGGGATCCTGGCGGGAGGCGCGGCGTTCGATGCGGTGCGCCCGGGACTGGGGCTGTACGGCTACGCGCCGCCTCCCTTTGAAAACACGCTCTCCCTCGCACCCGCGATGAAGGTGTATGCCTGCGTATCGCAGGAGACCGTCCCTTACGGCGGCGGGGCGGGTTACGGCGCCGCTCCCAAGCGCTTCCGCTCGTTGCATACGCTGTGCGCGGGGTACGGGGACGGGTTCTTCCGCGCGGGCGGACTGGGCGCGGTGGGGAATCTGTGCATGGATGCCTGTGTGCGGGAGGGGCGTCTTCCCGTCGGGACGCAGGTATGCGTGCTTGCGGACGCCGCGGCGTATGCGGCGGAGCATGGCACAACGGCGTATGAAGTGCTGTGTGCGCTGCGCACTCTGGAGAAACGCTATGACAAATAAACGGACGCTGCGGGCGCAGTTTTTGCGCCTGCGCGCGCAGGAGACATCGGCGGAAAAGGACGCGGCAGTCACAGAAAACCTGCTGCGTTCGCCCTATTTTGCGGCAGAAAGTTTTTTCGTGTACTGTTCGGTTGGCAGCGAAGTCGCGACGGACAGGCTGATCGCGGCGCTGCTTGCGGCGGGGAAGCGGGTGTGCGTACCGCGCATCGAGGGGGGCAGGATGCTCTGCGTTCCCTACGGCCCGCTCGAGGAGGGTATGTTCGGCATTCCCGCGCCGCGCGGAGGGGAGGACACGCCCTGCGCCGTGACGCTCACGCCCCTGCTCGCCGTGGACGGGGAAGGCGTGCGGCTGGGCCGAGGAGGAGGGTATTACGATGCCTATTTTGCCCGTACGCCGCAGACGCTGCGCGTGGGACTTGCCTATGAGGCACAGCGCACTTCCCGCCTGCCGTGCGAGGCATGGGACTGCCGCCTGCAGGCGCTCGTCACCGAGCGGGGGATATACCGCTTTCCGAATGCTTGACAGTCCCCCGCGCTGCGAGGTATAATAAAACAACAGACGTTTGCGGGAAATTCCCGCGGAGGATGGTATGCTCAACGACTTACCGAAGAAGGAAAAAGTCCGGAAACCATTGACCCCATGGCGGTACTTCTGGCGCATCCAGAAGGAGTGCGCCCTGCGCGCCGTCACGCCCTTTATGATGTACCTCTTCATGAGCCTCATTGCCCTTGCGGTGCAGGCGATCTCGCCCGATTCGACGGTGTGGTATGAGGTCGTCCTCGGGGCATTGTGCATCGTGATCGGGGCGGCATTCAATGCGCACCTGCTCTTCACGCGCGGGAAAATGCACTACGATGCCTATCTCACCGGGCGCATCCACGAAAAAAACAGGCTGTTCGGCGTGGAATCGGGCGGCGACCACCGCCCCGAGAAGGAATACCGCCCCTGGAAGGGGTTTCTCATCGGCTTTTATATCGGCATTCCCGTCCTTGTGTTCGGGCTCTTTGCCGCCATCCCCGCCACGTGGTCGGGCGGGGAGGTGGCGCTCGTCATGTTCGCGGGCTGGGCGATCTATCCCATTCAATGGCTGCGCGCCTATCTCTACCCCGGGCAGAGTGACTGGGCGTATCCGCCCGTCAGCGGCGGTTACAGTATGCTCATGATCCTGCTGCCCGTCCTCGTCTCCGGGATCTTCTATCTCGTCGGCGCCATGGTGCAGCGGCGGGAGAAGGAGCGTGAGGCGGAGCGCGCCGAACAGGTCGCCAGGGCGGCCGAGCAGGCGCGCCTGGAGGCGGCGGAACGGCAGAAAAATGCTAAGGGCGCAAAGGGCGGAAAGAAGAAGTGAGGATCATCGCCGGCAAACACCGCGGGCGCGTTCTGGCGCAGTTCCGCGGCATGGAGGTGCGGCCCACGTCCGACCGCGTCAAGGAATCCCTCTTCCAGATCCTGAACGCGCGCCTTTTTGGCGCGCGGGTGCTCGATCTGTTCTGCGGGAGCGGGGCGCTCGGACTGGAGGCGCTCTCGCGCGGGGCAAAGGAGGCAGTCTTTAACGATGCCTCGTCCGCAAGCCTTGCCATCTGCAAAAAAAACATTGCCGCGCTCGGGGAGCGCGGCACCGTGTATCGTCTGGATTTCCGCGCCTGTCTTGCGCATCTTTCGGGGCAGTTTGACATCATTTTCGCCGATCCGCCCTATGCGCTGGACGTTGCGGAAGAAGTTCTCGCCCTGACGGCGCAGCGCGGCCTGCTTGCCCCGGGCGGGGTCGTCGTGTGGGAGAGCGAGCGGGAGGAGCGCGCGCCGGAGGGCTGGACGATCGCCGACCGCCGCAGCTACGGGCGGACAGAGATCTTCTTTTTTGCGAGGAATGTATGAAAAAATGCGTCTTTGCGGGGACGTTCGACCCCTTCACCGTCGGACATGCGGATACCGTATCGAAATGCCTTGCACTCTTTGACGAGGTCGTGATCGCCGTCGCCCAAAACAGGCAGAAGCAATGCGAGTTCTCCTGTGCGGAGCGCGTGGAGATGATCGGAGCCGTCTATGCGGGGGATGCGCGCGTGTGCGTCGTCGCATGGGAAGGCGTGATCGTCGACCTTCTGCGCAGGGAGGGAACGCCCTTCTATGTGCGCGGCGTGCGCAACGGCATCGACTTCGACTATGAGACCGCCGATTTCTATGCCAGCCGCGATCTCGATAAAGATCTGATCGTGCTCTATCTCCCCGCGGAACAGCGCCATCAGCACATCAGTTCCACGCTCGTCAAAAACTGCATCGCCTTCGGAAAGCCCTTTGAAAAGTATGTTCCGAAGGCGGTGTATGACTACATTGCAAAAAAATGCGAAAAGGAAAAAACAAGCCATGTTTGAACGCCAGATCGAGATCCCTTCCGCGGAGGAGATCCGCGCCAAGATCCCCATGCCCGCAGAGCTTGCCCGTATCAAGGCGGGGCGGGACGCCCTCGTCAGGGACGTCATCGCGGGCAGGAGCGATAAGCTGCTCGTCGTGGTGGGGCCGTGCTCCGCACACGAGAGCAAGCCCGTCCTCGAATATGTGCGCAGGCTGGGCAGACTCAACGAGCGCGTCAGGAACAGGCTCGTGCTCGTGCCGCGCATCTATACCAACAAACCGCGCACGCGCGGGGTTGGCTACAAGGGGATGTTCTCCCAGCCCGACCCCGAGAACCGAGAAAATATCTTAAAGGGTATCCTCACCATCCGGGAGCTGCACATCCGAGCCATCGAAGAGTCCGGGCTCTCCGCCGCGGACGAGATGCTCTATCCCGAAAATTACGCCTACGTCGAGGATCTGCTCACCTATGTGGCGGTGGGGGCGCGCTCCAGCGAGAACCAGCTGCACCGCCTCGTCTCCAGCGGCATCGAGCAGCCCGTCGGCATCAAGAACCCCACGGGGGGCAGCATTCCCGTCACCCTCAATTCGGTGTACGCGGCGCAGAATCCGCAGGTGTTCATGTATCACAACTACCAGGTGGCGACGCAGGGCAACGAGTATGCGCACGTCGTGCTGCGCGGCAGGGTGGATCACTACGGCAACGACATCCCCAACTATCACTACGAGACAGTCATGCAGGTCGTGGAGGGGTATGCCGCCGCGGGCGGGGAGCTCAAAAATCCCGCCGTCGTCATCGATGCAAACCATTCCAACTCCAAAAAACAGTTCCGACAGCAGATCCGCATCGTCGAGGAGGTCTTGCAGAACCGCCTCTACGACAAAGATTTCAAGCGCATCGTCAAGGGGTTCATGATCGAGAGCTTTCTCGAGGAGGGGTGCCAGAAACACGACATCGTGTTCGGCAAATCCATTACCGATCCCTGCCTCGGCTGGGAGGATACCGAGCGGCTCATCCTCGATATCGCGGAGAAGGCGTGATGGCGGCGCAGCGGGCGGCCTGCTTGGGGCCGGCGGGAAGCTATTCCGAACTTGCGGCAGGCGTACTCTGCCCCGGCGCCCGTGCCGTGCTTTTTCCCACCTTTTCCGCCGTGTTCGACGCGCTGGAGGGCGGGGAGGCAGAGTGTGCCGTCATCCCCATTGAGAACTCCATCCAGGGGGGCGTTCTGCAGAACCTCGACCTCCTGGAGACGCGCGATGCCTGTGCCGTTGCCGAGACGCGCCTGCGCATCGACCACCGTCTCGCTCTGCGGGAGGGGGTGCGCCTGTCGGACGTGACGCGCGTATATTCGCATGAGCAGGCGATCGGGCAGTGTTCCCGCTTTCTCGACACCTTCCTGCCCCGTGCGGAGCGCATCTTCACCCATTCGACGGCGCAGAGCCTGTCCCTGCTGGACGCGCACTCCGCGGGCATCGTGGGCGCGCATATCCGGGCGGAGGGCGTTGTCCTCTCCAAGGAGAACATTGCGGACGAGAAGAACAACTTCACGCAGTTCTTTCTGCTGCGCCGCCGCTTAGAGGGGCTGCCCAGGGGCGGAAAGACGGTGTTTTTCTCTGCCGTGTGCGAGCATCGCCCGGGCAGCCTGCTTGCGCTGCTGCAGTGCTTTTCATCGCACGGGATCAACCTCACGCGCATCGAGAGCCGGCCCATTCCCTCCGTTCCGGGGGAATACCGCTTCTTTATCGAGATCGACGGCGATCCCTCCGCGCGGGACGTGCAGGAAGCGCTTGCCCGTGCGCAGGGGTGCTGCCGTTCCTTCCGCATCCTTGGCATCTACGGCTGAAACAGCAGGGCGAGAGGATAGCAGACGGCTGCCGCAAGCGCCGCCTGACACAGTTTTACGAGCAGGAATTTTCCGGGAGAGATGCCCGTCTTGTCCAGAAAGCACCATTGCTGCACGAGAACGCATACGCCGCCGAAGGTCACCAGAAAGGCGGTGAGCGCGGCGTTGAGCGGCGTTGGGGAGGCGAGCAGACGGGCTGCGCCCGCCGTCATCTCCAACAGCCCCGCGAGCAGGGCGCAGAGGGGCTCCGGCAGGGCGAGGGGTACAAGGGCGTCCGTCAGCATCCTTCCGAACGCATAGAAGAGCGCGACGGCGCCGCCCACCGTGAGGACGGACAACACGCAGGAAGCGAGCGTCTCCGGGAGCGCACGGGCGGGCGAGACGGCCGCCGGCGCGCTTTGCTGTATCCGCGACGTATGTCTGCGGTGCGGAAGTCCGATCAGCAGGGAGATCCCGAAAATCCCCGCAACGTGTGAGAGAAAAAGCAGCCACCCGAGTGCCGGACTGCCCGCCATCGCCGTCCCCGCAACGCCGACGAGGAAGGCGGGGCCGCTGGTGGAGGCGAGACAGGCGCAGCGCAGGCGTTCCTCCTGCGGGATGCAGCCCTGTGCGCACAGCTGCTGCACCGTCTTGGCGCCTGCGGGGTATCCCGAGAGCAAGGAGAGCAGTGCTGCGCCGCCGCCCGCTCCCGACACGCCGAAGGGGCGGAAGAGGGGCGCAAGGCGGCAGGTCAGGCGGGCAAAGAGGGGCGTCTGCGCCAGCATCCCCGTCAGAAAGAGAAAGGGGAGCGCGGCGGGCAAAACGCTCACTGCCCAGAGAGAGATGCCGTCCGAGACATAGGAAAGACAGCGCGCCGGAAGGGCGAGAAAGGCAAAAAACGCCGCCAGGAGACAGACCGGGACAAGCACGGCGGCGATGCGGCCCGGAACGGATGCGCTTTTCACGCTTCAAGTATACGAGACCGGAGGGAAGTTTATGAAAAAGAAATTGGGGCTTGCGCTCGGCGCGGGCGGTGCGCGCGGCGTTGCGCACGTCGGTTTTCTGCGGGCGCTCGAGGAGGCGGATATCCGCGCCGACTATGTGACGGGCTGCTCGATGGGCTCCATTGTGGGGGCGTGTTACTGCGCCGGGATCCCCATGCAGACGCTGCACGAAGTCATCACGACGCTGCGCCTTTCGCGCATCGCGCAGCTCAATCCCAATCCGCTGCGCGCGTGCGGACTGTTCCGCCTCAACAAGGCGCGCAAACTTTTGGAGGAATATATCGGCGCGCAGACGCAGTTCTCCGATCTCAAGATCCCCTTCTGCTGTGTGGCGACCGATCTGCTCTCCGGCAAGACGGTGCGCCTCAAGGAGGGCAGCGTCGTCGATGCCATCATCGCCTCCAGTTCCGTTCCAGGAGCGTTTTCCCCCGTGGAACGGGACGGGATGCTGCTTGTGGACGGCGGCGTCATCGAACGCGTCCCCGTGCGTGAGAACAAGCAGATGGGGGCGGAGGTCATCGTCGCCGTCGACGTGCTCGGCGATCTTGTGACGTCGGTGTCCGAGGCGCCGCAGAACCTGATCGATACCTTCTTGCGCTACATCGACGTCATCGATACGCGCGTCACGCAGAGCAAGCGGCGCTCGCGCATGAAGGACATCGCCCTCTGGCTGGTGCCGGAACTGGGCGACATGGATCAGTACAAGGTGAAGAACCTCGATTTCGCCTATGAAAAGGGATACGAACTAGGCAAGGCGAATGTGCAGAAGATCGCGGAGCTTGTCGGAGAATAATGGATCTGTTTGACTTTAACGGAAACGAGGAGAAGGCAAAGCCGCTCGCCGAGCGGATGCGCGCCTCCACGCTGGATGATTTTGTGGGGCAGAGACACCTCGTCGCGGAGGGGAGCCTGCTCAGGCGCGCCATTGCGCTCGACCGACTGGGCAGCTGTATCTTCTGGGGGCCGCCAGGGTGCGGCAAGACGACGCTTGCGAACATCATCGCGGCGCAGACGAATGCGGATTTCATCAAGCTCAACGCCGTCAACGCGGGCGTGGCGGACGTCAAAAAGGCGGTGGATCGCGCGCGCGACAACCTGAAGCTCTATAACCGCCGCACCTATCTGATGCTGGACGAGTGCCACCGCTTCAACAAGGCGCAGTCCGATTCGCTGCTCCCTGCCATCGAGCAGGGAACCATCGTATTTATCGGCTCGACGACGGAGAATCCCTATGCCTCCATGACGCCCGCCATCGTCTCCCGCTGCCGCGTGTTCGAGTTCCGGCCGCTCTCCGCCGGAGACATCCGCGGCGCGCTCGTGCGCGCGCTCACCGATAAGCGCAAGGGGCTGGGCGGCTATGCTGCGCAGGTGGACGATGGGGCGCTCGATCACATTGCGCGGACGGCGGGCGGCGATCTGCGCACGGCGTACAACGCGCTCGAGCTCGCCGTACTCACCACGCCGCCGCAGGCGGACGGCAGCATTCATGTGACGCTTGCGGATGCCGAGCAGTCCATTCAGAGGAAGGCGCTCTCCTATAACGAGGATCTCTACTACGATCTCCTGTCCGCCTTCTGCAAGTCGCTGCGCGGGAGCGATGCGAACGCCGCGCTCTATTATGCGATGCGCCTCATCGAGGGCGGATGCGATCCGCTGCTCATCGCGCGCAGGCTCGTCGTCCACTCTGCCGAGGACGTGGGCATGGCGGATCCCCGGGCGCTGGTGGTGGCGACCTCCGCCCTCACCGCATTTCAGAACATCGGCTATCCCGAGGGGCTGATTCCGCTCTCCGAGGCGATCATCTACGTTTGTGAGGCGGAGAAGAGCAGCGCGGTCAAGAGTGCCATGGCTGCGGCGCGCGCGGATGCGCGCGAGCGGCGCGACGATGTGATCCCCGCTTATCTGCGGGACGTCTCCTACGGCAGCCGCGAAATGAAGGCGCAGCATGACCAATATCTCTATCCGCACGACTTCGGCGGATGGGTGGCGCAGCAGTACCTGCCCGATTCGCTGAAGGACAGGGTGTATTATAAACCGACGGACAACGGCTTTGAACGGGTCGTGAAGGAGATCAGAAAGCGAAAGGGGATGCCGGAACAGCAAAAATAGAAAAAACGGGACGCGCCCGCCGCATGATATGCGGCGGGCGCGTCGTCTTTTTCAGATGTGCGCATGGTTCTGTGTGGGGGGGCGGGCATATCGCGCCGTCAGAGCGCGGCGGCAACGGAACAGGCGACCGCGGCATAGACGATGATCACGAGCACGATCTCGATGATGCTGATGACGATGCCCGCTGTGGCAAGGCCCCTGCCGTTTCCGCCGTATTCGTCTGCCTTGTTTTTGCCGATGATCGAACAGATCAGCCCGACGAGGGGCATGAGAAAGGCGAAGATGAAGCCGACGATCGCAACGACGTTGGTGCTGCTGCGCTGCTGCCGGACTTCTCCGACCTGTACGCCGCAGTAAGGGCAGACGACCGCCTTGTCGTCGATCTCCTTTCCGCAATTTTTGCAAAACACGTTGATTCCCTCCTATGTAGAAAAATAATTTCTTAATATACTCCATTATAAAGCAATTTAATTGCTATGTCAAGCAGTATCAGAAAATTTTTTGGTATTTTAGAGGCGGAGGAGGGGAAAACTATGTCAGTGACGCTGAAGATCCGCGAACTGCGCGAGGAGGCGCAGCTTACCCAGAGCGAACTTGCGCGCAAACTCTCGACCTCGCAGCGCAATGTGAGCAACTGGGAGACGGGGGCGAGCGAGCCCGACCTTGCGACCGTGTGCGCGATCGCCGATGTCTTTGACGTCAGCCTCGATGAACTATTCGGGCGGGAGGGCGTGATCCCGCAGGCGGAACAGATGGCGGGACTTGACCGCCTGCTCGTGAAAAAGGTGCGCGCGCTCACGGACGGGCAGAAGGCGGCGCTGCTCTCCTTTCTCAACAGTTTTTTCGCACAATAAAAAACGCCCGCCGCATGATATGCGGCGGGCGCACGGATGTTACGCTATGCCCACATAGAAAGTCCCGCAAGGACGCCCGTAAATGCCAGCGCAATGATCAAGATAACGGAGAGAACAATGATGACGATCTCCGCGATGCTGATGGCAATGCCTGCCGTGGCAAGGGATTTGCCGTTTCCGCCGTACTCGTCCGCCTTGTTTTTGCCGATGATGGAGCAAATCAGACCTGCGACGGGGATAAAGAACGCCAGAACAAAGCCGACGATGGCAAGCACGTTCATCTTCTCCTGCGCGGGTATCCCATTTTTTCCCGTCGGTACCCCGCAGCCGGGGCAGATGACGGCGTTATCGTTGAGCTCTTTTCCGCAGTTGGAGCAATACATTTTTTCAGATCTCCTTTCAAGTCAAAATTCAGATGAGCCGCCCCGAAGGGCGGCTCAATTCCTGTCGGTCAATAGATGATTTCGTAGTTAATTCCTTCGTTGATGATGGCACAGGCGACCGCGGCATAGATGACGATCACAAGTACCATCTCGATGATGCTGATGACGATGCCCGCTGTGGCAAGGCCCCTGCCGTTTCCGCCGTATTCGTCTGCCTTGTTTTTGCCGATGATCGAACAGATCAGCCCGACGAGGGGCATGAGAAAGGCGAAGATGAAGCCGACGATCGCAACGACGTTGGTGCCGCTTTGCTGCTGCTGTACGCTTCCGACCTGTACGCCGCAGTAGGGGCAGACGATCGCCTTGTCGTCGATCTCTTTTCCGCAATTTTTGCAGTACATGGTATCCTCCCAAATCATTTGATTGTTTAACTATATTGATTATAACCGGTTTTTATGACAATGTCAAGGGGACATCAAAAAATCGAAATTATTTTTTGAGAGGGGAGGCGGGGCGGAATTGTGCCAAGAGCAGGCTGGCAGCCCGGACAAGGGTGGCAGGCGGCGCAAAGCGCCGCCTGCCACCTTTTCAGATGAGATGTTGGAGGGCGTCAGATAAGCTGTGCGGTTTATGCGCGCTGGGCGGCGCGGACGGGGCGGCGTTTGAGTTCGTCGCGGATCTCGGTGCAGGTCTCCTCCAGCTCCTCCTGCGTCTCGGCGACTTCAATGCCGTCAAGCAGGTTTTGCAGGCGGTATTCCCGGTTCAGATAGCGGATGGTCTGGAAGCCGATGACTGCCGTCAGCGTGCCGTTCGTGAGCCCCTGGATGGAGCTGTCGATGAGGGCGGAGATCGCCGTCCCCAAAAAGGGGATGGTGTTGGCGGCGTCGCCCATCGTCTTGATGACCGCGTTGCCGATCTGCAGCGACCCGAGGCCGAAGGAGATGAGTGCATTGCGCACCACCGCGCCGAAGATCTTGACGAGGCGCGCATCCGAGGGACGGAATCCGTACAAAAAGACGATGTCCTTGATCATCTGCAGGTTGACGACCGCGACGAGCAGGGCGTCCGTGCGCGAACTCTGCGACACGGTGGAGTAAGCCGCCGATTTGAGGGCGCAGCGGAAGATGATGTCCTTTGCCGTCTTTTTCACCTTGCCCTTGTAAAGGGCGGTGAGCGCCTCCTTGATGCCCGCGTCGCTGTTTGCGCGCAGGGCGGCGCGCAGCTCGGCAATGACGGCGCCGTCGTACCAGCCCGCGCCGTTCACGCTGTCGTGAAAATCCACCATCTTTTCCGCAATGTTGCGGCGCACCTTCCGGTTGTGCCGCTTGGCGCTGCCCGCGCGCACGTCGGTCACGTTGGTGATGAAGTAGTCCGAGCGCAGGATCCTGACGAGCGGCACGACAAAGACGAGCAGGAAGAGGACGACGCTGACTGCTGCCGCCGCGTAGCCCGCATAGGGATGCACCTCCCAGAGCTGCATGGTGAAGGAAAAGAGACACCAGCCGATGAACACGCCGATGACGCCCGCAAGCAGCCCGATGAAGACGCGCGCGCCGCGCACGTTCTGGCGCCGGACGTATTTTTCCTCGTATTCATAGATGGAGAGTTTTTTCTCCTTCTGCGCGGGATCGGTGCCTTTGTTCTCATCCGCCGGGATAAGCGATGTCTGCCGTTTTTTCTCCATGGTGTTTCCCTCGTGCAATGTTTGCTCTACAGTATAGCGTGC
This sequence comes from uncultured Clostridia bacterium, assembly GCA_944372575.1. Classification (GTDB taxonomy): domain Bacteria; phylum Bacillota; class Clostridia; order Christensenellales; family Borkfalkiaceae; genus Gallimonas. The sequence goes on from CALVZS010000006.1 coordinate 59,302, forward strand.
GGCGCGGAAAATGTCAAGGCGCTACAGGACGGTAAAGGTTTCCTCGAGCGGCTTGCGCTTCTTGGGGCGGACGGGGTCGTCCGCCTTTGCGTATCCGAGCGCGACGACGACGGGGATGCGCAGCTTCTCCCCGACGCCCAGTACGGCACGCAGCTTTTCCTCGTTCCGCCAGCCGAGGATGCAGCTTGAAACGCCCGCGGCATCGGCGGCGAGCACCAGGTGTGCCGTCAGGATGCCCAGGTCGTTTGCGGTGAAGTCGGTTCCCTTCATGCGGCCGCCCAGCTTTGCCGTGAGATTGCTCCTGCCCTCGCAGACGGCGACGAACGCGCCCGCATCCGAGGCGAATTTGTTCATTCCGAGCCCCTGCAGGCAGGCGGCGACCTCCCTGCGCCTCTCGCCCGTTACGGCGATGAGCCGCCACGGCTGTGCGTTGCACGCCGAAGGGGCGAGCAGGGCAACGGAACAGATCTCCCGCACGAGCGCCTCCGGTACTTCCCGTCCGTCGAAGGCGCGGCAGCTCTGGCGGTGCAGATACAGTTGACGGATCTCGTCGAGATTCATGAGATGACCTCCTCGGAAAACGATGAATGAAAGACAAAGGGCGCGGCGAAAAGCCGCGCCCCCGTAGTGCGAATGGATTACTTGCCTGCTTTCGCGAGGGACGCCTTCGCCTTTTCGACGACGTTCTCCACCGTGAAGCCGAACAGCTTGAAGAGCTGTGCGGCAGGAGCGCTTGCGCCGAACGTGGACATTCCGATGATCTCGCCGCAGTCGCCCGCGTACTTGTACCAGCTGTAAGGCGAACCTGCCTCGACGCACACGCGCGCCTTGACGGCGGCGGGCATGACGCTCTCCTTGTATTCCGCGCTCTGCTTTTCAAATTCCTCGAAGCAGGGCATGGACACCACGCGCGCCTTGATGCCTTCCTCGGCGAGCTTCGCCTTGGCGCCGACGCACTGTTCGACTTCCGATCCGCTGGCGATGAGCAGGACGTCGGGCGTGCCGTCGCAGTCCTCCAGGACATAGCCGCCCTTGAGCGCGATCAGACCGCTGCCCGCATACTGCGGAAGGTTCTGTCTGGTCAGCACGAGCGCGGTGGGTGCGGTTCCCGTGAGGGCGGAGATCCAGGCCGCAGCCGTCTCCTTGCCGTCCGCGGGACGATACACCTTCATATTGGGAATGGAGCGCAGCGCGATGAGCTGTTCGACGGGCTCATGCGTCGGGCCGTCCTCGCCGACGCCGATGGAGTCATGCGTCAGAATGTAGATGACGGGGATGTTCATGAGCGCCGAAAGACGCATGGCGTGCTTGCAGTAGTCGGAGAAGATGAAGAAGGTGGAGCAATAGCATCTGAGACCGCCGTGCAGTTCCATGCCGTTTGTGATGGCCGCCATGGCGTGTTCGCGGATGCCGAAGTGCATATTTCTGCCGCTCTTGTCCTCGGCGGAGAAGTTGCCGTAGTGGATGGTATCGGTGTCCTTCATGTCGGAGAGGTTGGAGGGGGCAAGGTCGGCCGAGCCGCCCATCAGGTTGGGGACGAGCGCCGCGATCTTGTTGAGCACGGTCGCCGACGTCTGGCGCGTAGCCATCGGCTTTTCAAACTTCATGAGGTCGTCCACCTTGGTGAGGTCGACCATTTCGCCGCTCATGGCCTTCTTATAGGCGGCAGCGAGTTCGGGATACTGCTTTTCGTACTCGGCGAACATGGCCTTCCATTCGCGCTCCTTCTTGGCGCCGCGCTTGCACGCCTTTGCCGTGTGCGCAAAGACTTCGTCGGGAACTTCAAAGGGAGCACACGTCCAGCCGAAGTGCTCCTTGGTCTTTTGCAGGTTTTCGACGCCGAGCGGCGAGCCGTGGCACTTGTGGCTGCCTTCGAGCGGCGTGCCGTAGCCGATCTTGGTCTTGCAGATGATGATCGAGGGCTTTTTCGTCTCTTTTTTCGCCTTTTTGATGGCACTTGCCAGCAGATCGACGTCGTCGGGATGGGCCACGAGGTCGACTTTGAGCACCTGCCAGTTCTGCGCCTTGAAGCGCATGGCGACGTCCTCTTTGAAGGTGATGTCCGTGTCGCCCTCGATGGTGATGTCGTTGTCGTCGTAGAAGAGGATGAGCTTGCCGAGCTCGTGCGTGCCGGCAAAGGAGCAGGCCTCGTAGGAAATTCCCTCTTCAAGACAGCCGTCGCCGCACAGCGCATAGGTGTAGTGGTCGACGACGGGGAAGCCTTCACGGTTGAACACGGCCGCGAGGTGGGCCTCGGCGACCGCCATGCCGACGGCGTTCGCGATGCCCTGTCCGAGCGGGCCCGTCGTCGTTTCGATGCCGACGGTGTGGCCGTATTCGGGATGTCCGGGCGTCTTGGAGCCGAGCTGACGGAACTGCATCAGATCCTCTTTGGTGAGGCCGAAGCCGTAGAGATAGAGGAGGGAATAATCCAGCATGGAACCGTGTCCCGCGGAGAGGATAAAGCGGTCTCTGTCGTCCCACTTGGGATCCTTGCTGTTGAATTTGAGGAAATCCTGCCAAAGCGTATAGGCGATGGGCGCAGACCCGATGGGAAGTCCGGGGTGGCCCGAATTGGCCTTCTGAATGGCCTCCGCGGAGAGAATGCGGATGGCGTTGATGGTCGTCTGTCTGACTTCTTTCATTGCTTCGTTCTCCTTGATTATAATTGTTTTTTGAGATTGTCGAGATTGAGGAAGGGGTATTTTGAGAGGAAGGCGTCCAGCGCGCGCAGGATGATCGGATTGCCGCCCGCCCGGTTGCTCTCCACATTGATGGGCATGATGGGCTCGTGCAGGCTCATGCGGATAAGCGCCCAGCCGTCGCCCGCGTCCGGGGCAAAGTTGACGCGCACGCCCTCGCAGTTGTCGGGGGCAAGGCTCAGCCCGGGAGTATGGGCGGCATATGCCGTGAAGTCGGCGATGACGCCTGCGCCCAGCGCCCTGAAATCGCACCCCGGAACAAAGGAGAGGCGCACTTCCGCCGCTTCCTTCGGCTCGGGCAGGTCGGCGATGAGGGACATGAGGTCTTTTCCCTCCTTCGCGCACTTTGCCAGCGCGATGAGCAGGCGGGTGACGAGGTAGGCGCCGTCGTCCAGAAAATAATTTTCTTTGAGTGCGGCGTGTCCGCTCGTCTCGATGGCGAGAGGGGAATACCGCCCCTCCGCGTTCAGCCGTTTGCATTCGTTGATGACGTTCTTGTATCCCCGTTTGAAGCGGCGGTGTACGCCGCCGTGTGCGGCGATGAACGATGCCAGTCCGTCGCTGGTCACCGAGTCGGTGACGATGACGCCCGGCTTTTCCGCAAGCAGGATGGCGGAGATGAGGGCGATCAGCCGGTTGCGGTTGATCTCCTCGCCGTCGGGCGCGACGGCGCCCGCGCGGTCGACATCGGTATCGAAGATGATGCCGAAGTCCGCCCTGTTCTTCACGACAGCTCCGCAGACGGAGCGCATCGCCTCCTCGTTCTCGGGGTTGGGGATATGGTTGGGGAAATGCCCGTCCGGTTCCAGAAACTGCGAACCCGTCGTGTCCGCGCCCAGCGGCTTTAAGACGAGATCGACGTAGAAGCCGCCCGCGCCGTTGCCCGCGTCGACGAGGATGCGCTTGCCCGCGAGGGGCCTGTCCTCCCCGCACGCCGCGCGCACCTTTTTCACGAGGCCCGCGGCGTATGTTTTAAGATAGCTCTTCTGCGTGACGCTGCCCTCGCCCTGCGGGAATATGCCCTTCGCCGCGCATTTTAAGATGTCGGCGACGTCGCTGCCCTCCAGCCCGCCGTCCTTTGCAAAGAACTTGAGGCCGTTCTTCTGCCAGGGCAGGTGGCTCGCCGTGATCATGACGGAGACGTCCGCGCCGAAATCGTCCTGCAGGAGCATGAACATGGAGGGCGTGGAGGAGAGCCCCGTCTGAATGACGTCCCCCCCGCAGGAGGCGTAGCCCTCCGTGACCAACCTGCAGATATGCTCTGCCGAGAGACGGGAATCATAACCGACCGCGAGTGCGGGCCGCTCCTTTCCCGTCCTGCTCTGCGCCCATACGAAGAACGCCTTCGCAATGGCGCTCACCGCCTCATCGGTGAGCGTGACGGGGTCGTTTTCGGCGCCGGCGAGCGCCGTGCCGCGCACGTCCGTGCCGTTGCGTAAGTTCAAAAAATCTTGTTCTGTCATAATCCCCCCGCGGACAATATTCTGGTGCGCGCGCCGAAAGGACGGACGCATCTGTCCGTATGGTCATATTATACCGTTTTGCAGGGCGATTTTCAAGACCTTTTTGCAAAAAAGAATACTTTTTTTCGAAAAATATTGCAGTTATCACATTTTTGTGTTATACTATAAACCGTAAAAAATATTTGGAGAAGGAACAATGTACAAATTTGCGCTTTCAACGGACTCGACCTGCGATCTGTATCACGACTTTGTCGCCGAGAACGACATCAAGTTCGTTCCGCTCACTTTTACGGTGGAGAAGGACGGCAAACTCGAGGATCGCTTTGACAGTTTTACGGAGTATCAACAATACGTTGACTTCTACAACGAGCTGCGCGCGGGGGCGTTCTCGCGCACTTCCATGCTCAACTATGAATCGCATTACGAGCATTTTCTCAAGCTCGCCAAGGAGGGCGCCGAGGACGTGGTGCATTTCACCATCTCCTCCGGGCTCTCGCCCACCAAGGACGTGGCGGCAAAGGCTGCGGCGGACGTAAAGAAGGACTATCCCAAGTTCCGCGTCTATGTCGTTGACCCGCTCTCCGCCACGGTGGGGCAGGGCGCGCTCGTGCGGCAAGCGCTCGAATGGCGCAACGCGGGCAGGACGGCGCAGGAGACATATGACTATGTGAATGAGATCAAGGTGCATCTGCAGCACTTTGTCATCGCGGACGATCTGAAGTATCTCAGGCGCGGCGGCAGGGTGGGGGCGGCGAGCGCCACCATCGGCACCATGCTCAACATCAAGCCCGTGCTCACCTTTGACGATGCCGGCAAGCTCGTCGTCATCGACAAGGTGAAGGGGACAAAGAAGGCGATCGCCTTCATCAAGGCGAAGATGGAGAAGGAAGGCCCGGCTGAGCCCAAGCACGTCTTTATCGTGCATACGGACAACGAGCCCGCCGCAAGGGAACTGGAGGCGTACGTCATTGAGCGCTTCGGCATTCAGCCGCACGTGCAGATCATGGGGCCGGTCATCGGCTCTCACCTCGGCCCCAACGCCTTTGCGCTCGGGTACTTTACCAAGAGCCTGCGCAACGCATTCTGAGGCTGCGCACGGACGGAGGACGGATGAAAGGGTTGCAGAAAATCGGGGCGGCTGCTGCCGCCCTTGCGTCTATCCTGCCCTTTGCGGCATGTGCGCGCACGGCGGATCTCGGCGCGGCAAGCGTGGAGCTGGTGATGAACGATACCACCCGCGTCGTCCTTTTAGTGACGGCGGGGGACGCGGCGCACAGCTTCTATGATGCGCTCGCGCTCTTTGCAGAGCGCGGCGCGATCCGCCTGGAGGGGAGCAATTCGGGGTACGGTTTTTATATCACGTCCGTCAACGGCATGGAGGCGGATGAAAACAATTACTGGGCAGTTTACACCACCCTGACCGTGCTGGACGGCGTAAGTTATTCGGACGCCGCCTTCGGAACGTGGGAGTACGGGGGCAGGGTACTCGCCTCCGCCTCCTACGGCGCCTCCGGACTGCCCCTGGCGGAGGGGGAACTGTATGCCCTCATTTGGACGCAGACCGCTGAAGCGGACTGAGCGTGCGCTGTCCGCGGGCAGGCTCGCCGCCTGCGCCGTCATGTGCGCGCTGCTGCTCGTCGTACAGTATGTGCTGTCCTTTGTCCCCGGCGTGGAGCTTGTCACGGCGCTGCTGCTTGCGTTCTGTTATTTTTTCGGCTGCGCCTGCGGAATGCTCACGGCGACGGCGTTTTCCCTGCTGCGGTGCTTCCTCTTCGGCTTTGAGCCGGGCGTCCTCCTGCTCTATCTTCTCTATTTCAACGCATTCGCCCTGCTCTTCGGCTGTCTGGGCAAAAGAGTTCTCGCCGCATGGGTATGCCCCGCACTGCTTCTTGTGCTTATTGGGGGCGCGCTTGCGGTGGCGCTGGTGCATTTTCCCGTGAGCGTTCTCATGATTTCGCGCCTGCGCGTCCTCGCCTGGGCGCTGTTCGGCGTTCTTGCGGCACTCCTTTGCGCGGACATCGTCCTGCTGGCGTGCAGGCGGGACGCGCTGACGGTCTCGCTCGCCGCGCTCGCCGCATTCATGACGGTGTGCTTTACGCTGCTGGACGACGTCATCACACCCCTTCTCTACGGCAGAACGTGGGAGTTTGCCTTTTCCTATTTCTGCACCGGGTTTCTCGCCATGCTGCCGCAGACCGTCTGTGCTGCCGTCAGCGTGTTTTTTCTCTTTCCCGTTTTGGCAAGAATTTTCAGGAGCGTGCGCAAAACGCCCCCGCAAACGTTGGACGAATGAACAAAGATATGGTATAATAGCGTAGATTTGATATTTGCGCGCCTGCGGGCGCGTGTACGGAGAGGAACATGGCAAAGGACAATTTTGTGGAGCAGATCGCAGACATCGACACCGATTTCCCGCAGTGGTATACGGACGTCGTCGTCAAGACGAAGCTGGTCGATTACGGCCCCGTCAAGGGGACGATGGTCATCCGTCCCTACGGGTATGCGATTTGGGAGAACATTCAGCGCGAGATGGATGCGCGCTTCAAGGCGGCGGGCATCGAGAACGCCTACTTCCCGCTGCTCATCCCCATGAGCTTTATGACCAGAGAGGCGGAGCACGTCGAGGGCTTTGCGCCCGAGGTCGCCGTCGTCACGCACGCGGGCGGGGAAAAACTTGCCGAGCCGCTGTGCATCCGTCCCACCTCGGAGACCATCATCGGCAGTATGTATTCCAAGTGGATCCAGTCCTACCGCGACCTGCCCGTGCTCATGAACCAGTGGGCGAACGTCATGCGCTGGGAAAAGACCACCCGTCCCTTCCTGCGCACCAGCGAATTTTTGTGGCAGGAGGGGCATACCGTCCACGCTTCCGGGGAGGAGGCGATGGAGATGACGCTGAAAATGCTGGCCGTGTATGAGGAATTTGCCTGCACCTGCCTTGCCATGCCCGTTCTGACGGGCCGCAAGACGGAGAAGGAGAAGTTTGCGGGCGCCGTCGCCACCTTCGGCATGGAGGCGATGATGCACGACGGCAAGAGCCTGCAGGCCGGCACCACGCACTACCTCGGGCAGAACTTCGCCAAGGCGTTCGACATCAAATTCCTCGATAAGGACGGCGCGCTCAAGTACGGCTATACGACTTCGTTCGGGGTGTCCACCCGCCTGATCGGCGCCATCATCATGACGCACGGGGACAAGCGCGGGCTGGTCATGCCGCCCGTCGTCGCGCCCGTGCAGGCGGTCATCGTGCCGATCGCCGCCAAGAAGGAGGGCGTTTTGCAGGCGTGCCGCGCGCTGAAGGAGAAACTTTCGGCGGCGGGCGTGCGCGTCGCTCTGGATGATTCGGAAAATTCTCCCGGCTGGAAGTTCAACGAGTGGGAGATGAAGGGCGTACCCGTGCGCATCGAGCTCGGCCCGCGCGACCTAGAGGCGGGCAAGTGCCTGCTGTTCCGCCGCGATACACTGGAAAAGACGGAGTGTGCGCTGGATGGGGCGGAGGGCGCCGTCCGCGCGCTGCTCGGCGATATTTCCGAGACAATGTACGAGCGCGCCAAGGCGCGCATGGATGCGCGCATCGTGCGCGCCGAAACGCTTGAGGAACTGCTTGCAGGCGTGGAGGGCGGCAACTTTGTGCGCGCCGGCTGGTGCGGCTGCCGCGAATGCGAGGACAAGGTCAAGGAATTCGCGCAGGCGACTGCACGCGTGCTGGACGGCGAGAATACCTCGGACAAGTGCATCGTCTGCGGCAAAAAGGCGGAGAGCACGGTGGTGTTTGCGAGAGCGTACTGAGAGGGTTCACGCAAATCTTTTTGCAAAGGCAAAAATCTTTGCCGTGAAGTTCAGGGAAAACACCGCCGCGCACGCCTGCGGCTGACAGCGGTTCGTTTTCCCTCTTGACGCGATTTTCAGGGCTTCCGGTTTTGCCTCGCGTCAATTCACCTTTTCCCCATAAGCCGAAGTGTCGGCAAATTGAGTCCCGCGGCGCAGGGGAACCCTGCTTGCGTCATCATCATGGCAAGGGCGCAATCAAACCGTCATTGCGAGGGGCGCAAGTGCGGCGCTCCTTGCGGTGCCTCGGGGGCATGATACCATTTTTTCAAAACGGATATGAAACACATCGATATTGCAGCAGTTTTACAGGACAAGACGCTCCTCGGGAGCAAGGTCACCGTGTGCGGCTGGGTGCGCACCGCGCGTGACTCGGCGGCGGTCGCCTTTCTGGAGCTCACGGACGGAACCAGTTTTACCCGTCTGCAGGTGGTGGTGGACAAGGAAAAGCTCGCGCTCGATCCGGAATGCACCAAGTGCGGCGCATCCGTCACGGCGACGGGCATCGTTGTCAGGGCGTTCAAGGGAGAGGGGGCGGAACTCAACGCGGAGTCCGTCACGCTCCTGGGCAAGTGTCCCGGAGACTATCCCATTCAGAAGAAGCGCACTACGCTCGACTTCCTGCGCACCATCCCGCACCTTCGGCTGCGTACGAACACTTTTTCCGCGGTGTTCCGCGTGCGCAGCGTGGCGGCGCAGGCCATCCACCGCTATTTCCATGCGCACAGATTTTACTATGTGCATACCCCCCTCATCACGGCGAGCGACTGCGAGGGCGCGGGCGAGATGTTCCGTGTGACCACCCAGCCGTGGAACGCCGGATATGAGAGCGAGGAGGAATACTTCAGGGAGGATTTCTTCGGCAGAAAGGCAGGACTCTCCGTCTCCGGCCAGCTCGAGGGGGAAGTCGCCGCGATGGCGCTGGGCAGGATCTATACCTTCGGCCCCTCTTTCCGCGCGGAGAACTCCAACACGACGCGCCACCTCGCCGAATTCTGGCACGTGGAGCCGGAGATCGCCTTTGCTCAGCTGCCCGAGGTGATGGAAGTCGCCGAGGAGATGATCAAGTACGTCGTGCGTGCGGTGCTGGAGGAATGTCCCGCCGAGATGGACTTCTTTGAACGCTTCACCGAGAAGGGCCTAAAAGACAAGCTGCACAACATTGTGGAGAGCAGCTTTGCCGTGCTCGAATATACGGACGCCATCGAGCTGCTCAAAAAGGCGGACGTCAAGTTCCAGTTCCCCGTCGAGTGGGGGTGCGACCTGCAGACGGAACACGAGAAGTATATCACCGAGCAGGTGTACAAAAAGCCCGTGTTCGTCATCAACTATCCCAAGGAGATCAAGTCTTTTTATATGAAGCAGAACGCCGACGGCAGGACGGTGGCGGCGACAGACCTGCTCGTCCCCGGCATCGGAGAGATCATCGGCGGCAGCGAGCGCGAGGCTGATCCCGATAAGCTGCTTGCCGCCATGCAGGCGCGGGGCATGGATCTTGCCGCCTATGAGCAGTATCTCGACCTCAGGAAGTTCGGCACGGCGCCGCACGGCGGGTTCGGGCTGGGCTTTGACCGCTTCGTCATGTATGTGACGGGCATGGAGAACATCCGCGACGTCGTTCTCTTCCCCCGCACGGTCAAGAACATCATGTGATCGCGTATCATGAAATTGCGGCGCGCCCCTTGTAAAAAGGGGCGCGCCGTGCTATAATGTTGGCATGAAACTTGTATTGTTTTGTGATTACGGACTGGATGACGCCGCCGCGACCGTAGATGCCCTCGCGCACGCGGCGCAGGACGGGTATTCGCAGGCCGTACTCGTCGCCGTCGGGGGGAACGTTCCGCCCGCGGTGTCGCTGGAAAATGCGAAAAAGCTGGCCGCGCACCTGCCCTTTGCAAGCGTTCCGCTCACCGTGGTGGATACGACGGGGGAGGCGCAGCCCTATGAATTTCTCAAGGAGATCCACGGCGGCGACGGCATGGGCGACCTGTTCGCCGACGATCACGGTTTTTCCGCGCCCGTGCAGAGCTTTGCCGCGTGGCTTGCCGCCTTCGACGGGGAATACGATGCGCTGAGCCTGGGGCCGATGACGCTTGTGCCGCGGCTGTTTGCCGTAAAACCGCCGCGCAGGTTTGTGTTTATGGGCGGGAATATTGCCGAGGAGCCCAATTTCCACGGGTATGAGTTCAACCACGCACTGGACAGGGCGGCGTTCTCCGCGGTCGTGCGCGCATATGCGCATACGGCGGTGACGCTGGACACCTGCCGCGTGCCGGCGCTCAACGTGCAGCCCTCACCGCCCGCGGGCGGGGGACTGCTCGGCGCAATCGTGCGGAGGGCGCGGGATATGACCTTTGTCTCGGGCGAAAAGGGAAGCTACATCTGGGATGACATGGCGGTCAAAGTGCTGCGCCATCCCGACTGGTTTACGACGTACACGGCGGAGGACAGGGACAAAAATGTACTTCGCGTCGCGCGCTATACGCTGGGCAGGCGGTATGCGGACATCATGGAGAAATAAATGAAACGGGCTCCCTTTCACAGGGAGCCCGCTTCGGTTTTATAAATTTTATAAAAAGGTTGCGGGCATCAGTCGTTGATGCCCTTTTGTTTTTCATTCGTGTAGGGCGTGTTGTACAGCTCGGCGGGGTTGAGCCGGAAGAGCGGCTTGCCCGCCTCGTCGAAGGAGACCTTCATGACGTGTGCGTGGCGGTTGTGGTCGTCCAGCGGGTCGCCCACGATCCGTTCATAGTCGCGGAAGTGCAGAAGGGTGAGTACTTCGTCCTCATCCCCGCGCACGAACGTATTGTGTCCGGGGCCGTACACCCTGAGCGCCTCGTCCGTCTTGAGGACGGGCCAGCGCTCCTTTTTCCAGCTGCGCGGGTCGAGCAGGTCGGCGTCCTCGTCGGCGCACAGCATCCCCATGCAGTACATTGCACCCGTCGCCGAGGCGGAATAGGTCATGTAGATCTTCCCCTTCGTCTCGGGGCAGTGCAGGACGGCGGGGCCTTCGTTTACCCAGAATCCGCCGTCGCGCTCCCAGGCATAGTCGGGGGAGGTGAGCCGCACGAACACCGTTTTGAGTTTGGTGGGGGACTCCAGCTCGGCGATGAGCAGGTCGGAGATGGGTGTGGGTGCGCGCGAACAGCCGAATTTCTGCGCCCAGATCGCGTACCATCTGCCCTTGTTTTCAAACACCGTCATGTCAAGGGAGAAGTCGGTGAAGGGATAGGGGTCGCCCTCGGCCGGCTCCATGGCAACGGCGTCCCCCCAGTCGTCCTTCATGGGGTCGTCGCCCTTGCAGATGAGCGCATAGGGGCGGATGTCCCACACGTCTGGCTGATGGCCGGCGGCAAAGTAGATGACCCATTTGCCCATGATAAAGTGCAGCTCGGGCGCCCAGATGTGGGAGGCGAGCGCACCCGTCTCATGCTTCATCCATACGGTGCGCGCGGGGGCGGCCGCAATGCCGTTCACCGTGTCCGCACAGGAGAGCTCGATGCGGTCGTACAGCGGGCAGGTCGCCGTAAAGTAATACTTGCCATTGTACTTGCAGAGATAGGGGTCTGCGCGCTGGGGCAGCAGAGGGGAGAGATAGGTTGCCATAGTCATTCCTCACAAAACAGTTTATGATCCGCGCGGACACGCGCAGGTCTGTCTTTACGATACTACACTTTTTCTCCGTTGTCAACGGGGAAAGGAAAATTATTTGCGCTGTTTTTTATATTTTTCCCAGGGGAGCAGGAAGAGGTAGACGCCGACGATGACGAGCGCGAGCACGGTGAGGATGATGATGAGGGAGATGCGCAGCACTTCCGCGTTGTCCCTGTCGAGCATATCCTCGGTGACCGATGCGCTGTAGGCGCCGTCGCTCACGAGATAGGCGGTGAACGTGCCGTCGCCGTTGTCGGTAAGGCGCACCTGCACGCGCTCGGTGACTGTCTGCTGCGAGCCGTCCGCCGCGGTGAACACGATGCCGTCCGCATTCTCCTTCAGATACGCGAACTGGTAATCCTCCCCTGCACCGGGTTGGGCGGGGACGTCGGAGAGATAGGAGGCGGGAACCCAGCCCTGCACGCGTTCGCGCGTGACGCCGTCGTCATATTCGATGAGGGCATAGGTGCGGTCGGGCGCCGCAAAGGTGCCGAGCAGCTCCACTTCCGTGCCGCGCGCAAGGGACGCGGCCGCCAGCGCGGGAATGCCCTCCTCGGGCATGGGCTCCAGGCAGGGCGCAAAGGATGCACACACGTCGTTGGAGAGCCAGCGGCTGCCGGAGGCAGCCTCGAGCGCGCCGCTCCGGCCGGTGACGGATTCCGCCTTGTAGAGCCGCGCCGTATAGCTTCCGTCCTCCTCCGGGAACGCCACCAGGGCGTAGCCGCCCGCCTCTGCCGACGTCTCGGCGAGCAGGATGCCCTGCCGCTCCTGCGTGGAGCGGCCGTAGCCGCAGTAGGGGAAGTAGGCGCTGTCGGAGCCGCGCAGCTGTGCAAGATCGGTGTCGATCCCGACCGAACGCGCGGAGACGTTCACGAGAAGATCCTGTGCATCGTGCAGGGAGAACACGCTTTCGCGTGTGCCGTCCACGGCGATCTCGCTCAGCGTGGGAATGCCTTGGAGCGCACCGCCGCGGCTGACGACGACGTAGTCGCCGAAATTGAAGTAGACCGCATCGTCCTCGTAGCCGAGCGCGAAGGAGCGGGGCGAGGACGTCTGCGGAGAGTAGACGAAACTGCCGCCGTCCACCGAGGCAAAGAGGACGCCGTTGCGGTACATCTCCCCGCCCAGAAGGTAGTAGAGATTCCCCTCAAAGTCCGCCTTGAGCGACGTCGCGCCGGAGGGGACGGCAAATGTGAGTTCGGTGCCTTCCCCGCCCGAGACGAACGTCTCCTCGGTGAAGGAACAGGCGCTGCCGCTCGCATAGGAGACGTACAGCGTGCCGTAGATGTCGCACGCCAGGCCAGTCGGAACGGCGCTGCCCACCTCGGCGGTTGCGCCGCCCACAACGCCGCGCGTGCCGTTGCTCTTGATATAGTATGTCTCGCCGTACAGCACGGCGAGGCCCGCGATATTCGCGCCCGAGAGCTGTGCGGAGGTGAACGCCGTCTCGCCCGCGGCATAGTCGCATACATAGATCTGCGCGCCCGAGGCGTAGGCGATGCGCTCTCCGTCCGTTGCGACGAGGACGGGCGCCGTCTCGCAGGCGATCGCCGTATACGTCTGCGCGGCAAGGTCATAGACGCTCACGCGCGTGTTCCCGGTGTCCGCCGTCACCAAAAGATCGCCCGCCCGCGCCGAATCGGAGGCATTCGAGAGACGGTTGATGGAGGAAGAGGCGGAGGCGATCTCATAGTCGGTGAAGGCAGCGGAGTTTTCCGTCACGGCGATCTCGTGGACGGAGGTGCCGCGGATGCAGTAGAAGTTTCCGTTCTCGTAGGTGAGCGCGGAGACGCCGCACAGGGAGGAGTCGGAGGAGAGCAGGACGGGCGTATCGCCGATCGCCGTGCCGCGGCGGAAGAAGCCCGCCGAGGAGGAGAAATAGAGGCTTGTTCCGTCCGAACAGACGGAGGTGATGCCCAGCCGCTGGTCGTAGTCGGCAATGTCAAAGCCGTTGTAATCCGCGAACTGGCCGTTCCCGTCCGAATAGTAGACGGTGCCGCCCACGATGCAGAAGAGCATATTGTTCGCCCAGACGAGCCACGGCTCCGTTCCCGTCGAGAGGGTGCCGAGCGAGGTGCCGCTGCTCTCCAACTCGTCCATCGGACGGCGGGCGAGCGTCATCGCGCCGCCCGAGATCGCGGCGGTGTAGAGGGTGTCGCCCACGATCAGGAAGGTGGAATAGCCGGACGGGTCGATGCGCTGCGCCGTGCCTGCCGTGCAGTCATAGCGCCAGAAGGAGATGGATGTGTCGCGCTGTATAAAATACAGATCCTCCCCCGAAAACTGAACCTTTGTGATCGTCGCGCTCGCCTCATAGGTGCGGTACGCGCCGCCCGCCCCCCGCTCGTAGAGGTAGAGGGTGGTGCCGTCCGCCACGGCAAGATATCTGTCCGAAAAGGCAACGTCGTTCGGAGTTTCCAGCGCGAGATACTGTTCGTAACTTTCGGGCAGGAAGAGATCGGCGTTCTCTGTCGTGAGGACGGCGGGCTGAGTCGCCCCGTCGGCGGATGCGGTTGTCATCTGCGGGATCGCGGCACATACCGTCCCGAATGCCATGAGAACGGCCAGTGCGGCGCCCGCGTACTTGCGTATTTTCATGCGACCATTATAACACGCGCGCGCAAAAAATACAATTCTTCACCGCATTCTTTGCCAAAAAACTTTTTTCAGAGAGGACATATGGTGCGGGGGAAATTTTTTTTGCGAAAAAACTAAAAATATTTTGACATACAGGCAACCGTCTGGCAACATTATGTGATAGAATAAAAATACAAACAAATGTTCGCGTTTCGTTCGCCGTCGGCGGACGGGGAAAGGGGGGATCGAATGGCTTATGAATATGTCAAGGTCATTTTATATGCCTATCCGCATTTGGCGGCGCTTGCCGAGGCGTCCGGCGTTGCGGCTCGGAACAGGGCGCTTTTGTCCTTCCGTCCGCACAGGGATGCGCTGGAGGAGATGGAGTGTGTGGTACAGGAACTTGCCGTCCGTTCCCGTCTGCTGCGGCTGCGGGCGGCGGCGGACGCCTTTGTCGCGGGCTGCAGCGAGGAGGAGCGGTTCCTGCTCGAATACCGCTACTTCCGCCGCAGGAAAAAGCTTTGCGAGGGGAGGCTTCCGCTGCCGTGGTCGGAGCGGACGTATTACAGGCGGCAGAGCGCGCTTTTAAAGCGCGCCGCGTGCAGCCTTGCATCGTATGGGTGGACAAGGGAGGAATACGATGCGGCATTTTCCGGCTATTCGCCCTTCGTGCGTCTCCTGCGTGCGATCTGCGACGGACGGGAGAGCGCCGTCACGGCGCGCAGGGAGGCGTGCGGCCTCGCATTTGCGCCGGCTCAGAATTCCTGCTGTTCGCGCGGCGGTTTTCTGCCGCGCAGCAAGATGACGGCGACCGCCACCGCGGCAACGCAGGCGAGTACGATGACCGCGATCTGCACGGCCCCCGGGGATTCGCCCTGCGCGGCGGGCGGCGTCTCCTCCACGGCGGAGGTGTCCTGCAGGTAGTCGTCGTTGTGTTCGTATTCGGGCGGGGCGTCGGCGGGAAGATAGCCGAACGTGTCGCCGGAGAGGACGTAGAGATAGAGCTGGCCGTTTTCGTAGCGTTTTCCGTAGTAGACGAATGTTCGCTCGCTCGTGATAAAGTCCTGCGAGCCGAGGCCGCCCGCATCGGGCAGCGTGTAGGTGACGGTGATCTGCTTGCGCAAATAGGGACGGACGGGGACGAAGTCCACAAAGGTGAGTGCGTCCGTGCGGCAGTAGCCGAGGAGCTTTTTGTAGGGGGCGTCGTCCGCCTGGTATTCGACGGTGCAGAACAGTTCCCCCTCGTCGAGGATGCGCACATAGTAGGTCTCCGGCAGCAGGAAGAGCCGCGTCTCCTCGTCGGCGGAGGCGTAGAACCAGACGTCCCCGACGGCGACGGCATAGCTGTCCGACTGCGCCGCGGCGTTCGTTGTGCGCGCGGGCAGCAGGAAAAGCGCGAGCGCGAGAAGGAATACAATCGATCGTTTCATACGCGCTATGGTAGCGCGTTCCGACGTGCGGGAGGGGGAGTGTTTTGCCGAATGAGAACGAATTATCGCTGAAACTGCGCGCCGTGGAGGAGGAGCTTGCGCGCAGGCGCGCCGCCGACCATCTTGCGCACTACAATACGGGCAGGAAAAAGCACAAAAAGCAGCTCGCCTTCCACAAGTGCAGAAAGCGCAACCGCTGGGTGTTCGGCGGCAACCGCTCGGGAAAGACGGAGTGCGGCGCGGTGGAGGCGGTGTGGATGGCGCGCGGCGTGCATCCCTACCGCAAAAACAGGAAGGACGTGTTCGGCTGGGTGGTCTCGCCCACGCTGCAGGTGCAGCGCGACGTCGCCCAAAAAAAGATCCTCTACTATCTGCGTCCCGACCAGATTGCGGACATCGTGATGGTGAGCGGCAGAAAGGATAACCCGGCGGCGGGCATCGTCGATCAGATCGTCGTCAAGAACGCCTTCGGCGGCAGGAGCGTGATCGGCTTCAAGAGCTGCGACCAGGGCAGGGAGCGCTTTCAGGGCAGCTCGCTCGACTTTGTCTGGTTCGATGAGGAGCCGCCCCGCGACATCTATGAGGAGTGCCTCATGCGCGTGCTCGACAGGGAGGGGGACATCTTCGGCACCATGACCCCCCTGAAGGGGCTGACCTTTGTCTATGAGGAGATCTATCTCAACCGCGGCGGCAATCCTGAGGTGTGGTACGAATTCATGGAGTGGGCAGATAACCCCTTCCTCTCCAAAAAGGAGATCGCGCTGCTCTCTGAATCGCTGGACGCGGCGACGCTGGAGAGCAGGCGCTACGGCAGGTTTGCCGCGCGGGAGGGACTGGTGTATCCCGAATTTGACGAGCGTGTCCACGTCATCGAGCCCTTCCCCGTCCCCGCCACCTGGCAGGCGGGCATCGCCATCGACCCGGGGCTCAAAAACCCGCTCTCGGCGCACTTCTACGCCGTGGACTGGGACGGGAACGTCTACGCCGTTGCCGAGCATTATGCGGCGGGACACGATATCGACTACCACGCCCGCGCCATTTTTGAACTTGCCGCGCGCCTTGGCTGGAAACGGGACGCGCGCGGGAGGCTGGAGGCACTCATCGATTCCGCTGCCTCGCAGCGCACGCTCGCCGCCGAAAAATCGGTCGCGGAGCTGTTCTGCGAGCGGGGGATCCTCGCCGATATGCGGGTGGAGAAGGATGTCTTTTCGGGCATCGAGCGGGTGAAGAGCTATCTCAACCGCGAAAACGGGCTGCCCGATCTGTACATTTTTTCGGGATGCGTCAACATGATCCGCGAGTTCAAGAGCTACTTCTGGGGGAGCGGGGATATGCCCGTTAAACGGGACGATCACGCGATGGACGAGCTGCGCTACTTCCTCATGAGCAGGCCGCAGCCCGTGCGGGAGGAGGGACTGCCCGGCGCCATCGCGCGCGACAAGGAGCGGCGCATCCGCGCGCTGCTGCGCTCCCGGCGCGGGCGGTGACGCTCTGCAATATAAATCTGACAAGGAGGATGCAATGTCTGCGGCAGACGAAGGACGCGATGCAGGATGATGTGAGGGATGCGCTGCTCAAGGTCGCCCTCGGCTTTCGGGTGGAGGAAGTGACGGAGGAGTACGATGCGCGGGAAGGGGAGCTGCGGCTCGTCAAGCGCAGGGAGACGCACAAGGACGTTCCGCCCGATCTGAAGGCGGTGAAACTGCTCCTGGAGGGAACGGATTATGCCGCGCTCTCCGATGAGGAGCTGGAGGCCGAGCGCGCACGGCTGAAGGCGGCGCTCGGCGAATGTGAAAGAGAGGAGGCGCAGGAAAAAGCATGACGGAGAGGGAAACACGCAGGCAGCAGCAGGAAAAGCGGCGCGTAGAAGCGCTCGTCGCCGAGGTGAACGCGGATTTTGCGGCGCGGCGGCAGGCGCGCAGGACGCTTGAGCGCGGCTGGGAACTCAATATGAATTTTGTGAGCGGAAACCAGTTCTGCGACATCAACCCGGCGGGGGAACTGGAGGAGGAAGCTGCGGCGTTCTACTGGCAGTCGCGCAGGTGTTTCAACCACATTGCGCCCACGCTGGACACCCGACTGGCGCGGCTCGCCAAGGTGCGGCCGTCGCTGGAGGTGCGCGCGTTCTCGGATGCGGACGACGACATGAAGACGGCGCGCCTTTGTACGGGCATCCTGAAATCGGTGAAGAACCGCATCGACCTGGACGGCATCATTTCCCATGCCACGCTCTGGTCGGAGACGTGCGGCACGTCCTTTTACAAGATCGTCTGGAACCACGAGGAGGGGAATGTCATCGGCACGGATGCCGCCGGGCATTCGGTGCGGGAGGGGGACGTCAACGTCGTCGCGCTCTCCCCCTTTGAGGTGTATCCCGATTCGCTGACGGCGGAGAGTATGCAGGAGGTGAACAGCCTCATCCATGCCAAGGCCGTTCCGACTTCCTATATCCGCGATAAGTTCGGCGTGGAGGTCGCGGGGAGTGCGATCTCCGACTTTGTCTTTTCCCCCTATTCCTCGGCGGGCGGCTGGAAGCGGCCCGCGGACGGAAAGGAGCGTCCCGTTCTCGAGGACGCAGTCATCTTAATTGAACGGTATACCCGCCCCGACGGCGCACATCCGAAGGGACGGCTGGAGATCGTGGCGGCTGACAGGCTGCTCTACGAGGGAGACCTTCCCTATGAAAACGGCGACCGCGGCGAGCGCATCCTGCCCTTTGTGCGGCAGACGTGCATCGCGCTCCCGGGGGCGTTTTTCGGGACGAGCGTCGTGGACAGGATGATCCCTCTGCAGCGGGCGTACAACGCGGTCAGGAACCGCAAGCACGAATTTCTCAACCGTCTCTCGACGGGCGTCATGGCCGTGGAGGACGGCTCGGTGGATGCGGAGGAACTTGCGCAGGACGGGCTGTATCCCGGGAAGGTGATCGTCTACCGCAGGGGTTCGGAGAAACCGGGCTTTCTGGACTGCGGCAGCATTCCCTCGGAGTTCGAGAAGGAGGAGGAGCGGCTCGCGAACGAGTTCGTGCTCGTCTCGGGCATGAGCGAGATCTCGCGCAATTCCGCAAGTCCGGCGAACGTCACGTCGGCAACGGGGTTGCAGCTACTCCTCGACCAGGACACCAACCGGATGCAGCTGAGCGCGGAGAGCGTCGGGCGGGCGGTCAGAGAGACGGGAAAGCAGATCCTGCATCTCTACAAACAGTTCGCCGGCGCGCGGCGCATCCTGCGCATGACCGGAACGGGCGGGGATACCGAGCTCTTTGCGTTTTCGCAGAGCGACATCTCGGCGGACGACGTGCAGTTCGAGCCGGGGTACGAGCGGACGGCGGAGCAGAAGAAGGAGGACATCCTCTCTCTGCTCTCCCTCGGGCTCTTGCAGGATGCGGAGGGGAAGCTCTCGGACGATACCAGAAACCGTGTGCTGGAGGCGATCGGGTTCGGGTCGTTCGAGAATGCGCGGGACATCTCCCATCTCCACCTCAAAAAGGCGGAGCGGGAAAACATCCTGCTGGCGCAGCAGGATGTGGAGGCGGACGCGTACGACGATCACGCCCTGCACCGCGCCGAACACGTCCGGGCATTGCTCTCGGGCGCGGAAAAGGATGAGGCGGTGCGCACAAGGATCCTGCGCCACCTTGCGTCGCACCGCGAAAAGGAAGGAGGAAGTGTATGACGGAAGAGGAGAACTTGACACAGGAACCCGTCCGGGCGGCGCCCGATCTCGGAAAATTCAAGAACGTGGAGGCCCTTATGCACGCGTATCAGGAGCTGGAGGCGGAATTTACCCGTCGCAGTCAACGCCTGAAGGCTCTCGAGGCAGCCGCAGAGCAGCCGGCACAGGAGCCGGGGACGCCCGAAGGGCAGCCGCAGGCGCCGGGCGAGGCGGACAGCGATGCGCTGCTGCGTGCCGTCAGAGGGAACGAAGAGGTGCGCGGGCGCATCGTGGGGGAATATCTTGCCTCGCTTGCGGGCGTACCCCTTCTGGCGGGTTCGGGCGCGGCGGTCGCCGCGCCCGCGGAGAGGGTGACTACCCTCAAACAGGCGGGCGCCATGGCGCTCGGCTATCTGAAACATCGTAAAAACGGAGGTTAATTATTATGGTTACGACAACTTCGGCGGACGGCGTTCTGCGCTCTTACTATCTCTCTGCCGTGGCGGAACAGCTCAATAAGGAGGCAAATCCTCTGCTCGCCGCCATCGAACAGACGTCCTCGGACGTCTGGGGCAAGGACGTGCGCAAGGCGGCGGTGTACGGCGTCCACGGCGGCGTGGGCGCGGGGACGGAGGAGGGCGACCTGCCCGCGACGGCGGGCGGCGGCTATGCACAGCTCACCGCGACGCTCAAGAACCTGTACGGCAGGATCGAGATCTCCGACAAGGCGGTGCGCGCCTCGCGCAGCGATGAGGGCGCGTTCGTCGACCTGCTCAATACCGAAATGGAGCAGCTCATCCGCAGCTCCTCGTTCAACTTCGGCAGGATGCTCTTCGGCGACGGGAGCGGAAAACTCGGCACCGTCAGCGCCGTTTCGGGTACAACGTACACGCTGGACAGTGCAAAGAACTTTGCCGTCGGCATGATCGTCGACGTCATCGAGGCGGACGGGGACAGTGCCGCCGCAGGGCGCACCGTCACGGGTGTGGACTATGCGAACAAGAAGATCACGCTCTCCGGCGCCTCCATTACCGGTGCACAGAACTGCAGTATCTATGTGCAGGGCTCCAAGGACATGGAGATCACGGGCCTGGGTGCCATCTTTTCCGATTCCGAGACGCTCTACGGGCTTGCGCGTGCGGATCACCCCTGGCTCAAGCCGGTCAGCGTCGCCGTCGGCGGTGCGCTCACCGAGAATGCCGTGCAGAAGGCGATCGACCTCGTCGAGGAGAGTGCGGGCAGCCGGGTGAATTTCATCGTCTGTTCGTGGGGCGTGCGGCGCGCGCTCTTCAAGGTACTCTCCGCCTATCGCCAGATTGACACGGTGGAGCTTGCGGGCGGTGCGAAGGCGATCACCTTCAACGGCATCCCCGTCGTTGCGGACAGATTCTGCCCCGCCGGCACCATGTACCTTCTGAACACCGACGACTTCAAGCTGCACCAGCTGTGCGACTGGCAGTGGCTGGAGGGCGAGAACGGCAGGATCCTGGCGCAGGTACCCGGAAAAGCGGTGTACACGGCGACGCTCGTCAAGTATGCGGAGCTTCTGTGCAGCCGTCCCTGCGGACAGGCGGTACTCACGGGCATCACGGAAGAATAAGAAAAGGAGGGGCGGAATGCTCATCAAGGATGTACTCATTCTGGCGGCAGAGGAGCTGGGGCGGGCGGACTTCGTCCCTCTCATCGAGCAGGCGTATGCCGCTGCCGCCTCGGGAGAGCAGCCGGAAGGGGAGGCCGCAACGCTGCTGCGCTGTTACCACCTCATTGAAAACGAGGTCGCGCTCGACCACTTCCCTCTGCGGGAGGAGGAGCGGTTTGCCCCCGTGCAGGACGCCGTGCTCTTTACCAGATTCTCCAAACCGCCCGTCGACGTACTCGACGTGCGGGATGCGCGCGGGCATCGCGTCCCGTTCACGGTATTTCCCGCCCGTCTTGTCCTGCCGGAGGGGACGGGGGAGGTGACGGTGCGCTATTCCTATGCGCCGGCGCGGGAGGGGATGGGCGGCGAGACGGCGTTCTCCGACGCGGTGTCGGCGCGGCTGCTCTCCTACGGCGTTGCGAGCGAATACCTGCTGGCGAGCGGCAGGTATCAGGAGGCGGCAGTCTGGGATGAAAAGTTCCGTGCGGCGATCCGTGCGGCGGGACTGGAGCGCAGAAAACTCTGGCTCCCTGCAAGGAGGTGGGCATGAGCGTGCCGGCGAACAGGCGGCACATCGTGTGCTGCAGCGCAGCCGCCATGCGTGCGGGCGAGGGGCGCGTCCGTTCCCTGCGCCTCTATCATCTGCGCGAGGACGGGGGTATGCTCGTGTGCGCGGAGGGGGAGAGCACGGCGGCAACGCTGCCCTCTCTTACCACCGATATCTGGTGCGCCGGGGAGCGCCTGCTCGCACACCGCTCCTCGCGCAAGACGCTGACGCTGCTTTCCAACAACCGCATCTATCTCGTCGGGGAGGAGGTGCTGCGCGTCGTGGAGGTCGCAGAGTCGAGCGGGGACAAGATCATCGTCGTCCTCTGTTCGGACGGGACGTATTATTTTTCCAATATCGGCGTGACGACGACCAAGTACTCGCCTGCGCCCTCGACCACCAACCTCGTGCTGCACCATGAGCGCCTCTTCGGCGCCGCCGGGCAGCGCATCTGCTACACCACGCCCTTTGACATCCGCAGCTGGACGTCGTACGGGGAACAGGCTTCCGGCTGGTGCGATCTCCTTCCCGGGGGCGGAGATGTCGTGGACGTCGTCGGGATCGGCGGAAAAGTGTATTTTTTGCGCGAACACGGCATTACGCAGTTCACGGGGTATGCGGACGTGTACAACTTCCGTCTGGAGGATGTGCAGTTTGAGATGGGAAGTATCGTCAGTCCCGCGGCTGTCATCGGCGGGTATGCCTATTTCTTCACGGCGTGCGGGCTGTGCCGGTTTGACGGTTCGCGTGCGGAACGCGCCCCCGGTGCGGGGGATGAGGAGATCGACACGTCCCAGATCCTGCGCATCGGCACGGCGGGAGAGCAGACGCTCGCCGCCTCGGTCAAGCTTAGGGACGGCAGCACGGCGCTCTATCTTTATGAGCCGACGTATGCGCGCGGGCGCTTTGTCGGTCGCAGTTTTGAGAAGATTGCCGCCGGCGACGGCGTCTATCTCATGCGCGGCGGCACGGCGTACCGCCTGACGGGGCGCGCCCTTCCCGCGAACGGCAGCTGCCGCCTGACGGCGCAATTCTCTCTCGCCGACCTCGGGGAGGGGGAGAAGCGGCTGGAGGGCGTGCTGATCACGGGCAGCGGAGCATTCCGCGTCGGGGCGGCGGGCGAGGACGGCGTTTCGCGCTCGCGCACGGGCGAAGCGGGAAAATGGATGGATTTTGCCGCAGGCGTGCGCGGGGAAACGCTGACGCTTAGCATAGAATCTGCCGATGCCGATCTTGCGATCGATGAGATCGCTCTGCGCATCAGACGGGAGGACAGAGTATGACGATCGACATCATTGACCTGACCGATCCCGATTACGCCGATCTCAATGCCGTGCAGCTCTCCATGGTGCGTGTGGCGCAGGGGAAGAAGAATGAGATCCTCGCCCGCGCGCAGGAGGAAAAGACGCAGCTGCAGAACCAGCTCATTGCCAACAACTTCGTGCGCTCCTCCGTGTTTGAATATACGCAAGACCGCATCGATGAGGAAGCGGAGGCGGAAGTGGACGTCGTCAAGGAGGATCTGCTCTATCAGCTTGCGTACGAATCGCTCGGCTCGGAGGGGAACGAGATGGGGCCGTACCGCTATCCCGAGAATCCCAATTACAATCTGACGGCATCGCAGCGTTTCCTTGTGGTGCGGAACTATTACATGGATGTAACGGACGATCCGGACGCCCGCCTGCAGTCGTATTCGATGGATACGCTCGCGCGGACATATCTGGGCGAATTTTATGCGACGCTCTATGATCTTCTCGCGTCCTATTGCTGAACGGGCGGCAGTCCCGACAGGAGCCGCATGAACACGGCGCAGACCCCGAAAGTTTCGGGGTCTGTTATTTTTCATTGAAAATTCGGACGATTTTGGGTTGACATCGGCGGGGAAATATAGTATAATCACCTTGCCGATGGGGTTATAGCGCAGTTGGTAGCGCGTTTGAATGGCATTCAAAAGGTCAGGGGTTCGACTCCCCTTAGCTCCACCAAGTCAAAATAATCCGAACCTTTTGGTAACAACCGATTGGTTCGGATTTATTTTTTGGCTTTGAGTTGATTTGATTGACATATTTTGACTGAGAAAGTATAATAGATGTACTCTATATGTAGATTTAGAGGTGCTGAATTTCTGTCAAGTATTTATACACGATTTCTCGCGAGAAATCCACTATAAAGCTTGAGAATGTGTGAGACGATTGTCTGCAACAAGTAAATGGTTGCATATAAGTTGTTATC
>CALVZS010000007.1 GCA_944372575.1 uncultured Clostridia bacterium
CGAACACAGAAGTTAAGCTCTCTCGCGCCCAAAGTACTTGGCCTAATCGCCCGGGAGGATAGGTTGTTGCCGCCTTTCCAGACACGGAACGTCTGCGATCATGCAGACGTTCTTTTTTTATTTTTACCGGAAAGCGGCCGTCCCGTACAACGCCTGCGTTGCCATTGACCCGACCGTGATCTGACGGGGGGCCAGTCTTGACATTTTGCAATGCGTATGATAGAATTTGTTTGCCCGCCCGGCGGAAAGGCATTCCCTGCGGCGGGCCTGTAATCTGTATCGGCCAAGAAAAAGGGGGAAAATCATGGAGCGGGAGCTTGAACAGGAATTTGTCAGGAGATTTGTGCAAAAATTTTACAGAGAGCGGCTTATCTATGAATTGGGAAACAAAAAGAAGCGGCATAAGTTACTGCACAGATTACCGGAGATCATAGAAAAAGAATATATTATTTTAGATGCCACAAAAATGAGTATGGAGGACGTGATCGACTTTCTGGCAAGTAAAATCGATAGGAAAGGGGATTGTTATGTCATTACCGATGCCATCGATGCATTTGGGGAGAGAATGGGTTGGGTGGAAGCCATGGAAGAGTACTACTGGGACGGAAGGACGACGGCATTGATCTTCGATCAGTGGTATGTATTTTTGAAAGAAGAACCGTGTGTAGGTTCTTGCGGAAAATGGATCCTGCATCATCCGGACGTAGGGACGCAGTAAAATTTTTTACATATAAAGTAGAATTATTGTAGAAAATATATTGACAGAATGCTTATAATATGGTAAAGTGTTGTTACTCAATTTAGGAGACCGATATGGAAAATTTTGAAGGGATCCTTCTGGAGCTTTTTGCGCGGGTTCAGGCATTGGAGCAGACGGTTGCCCGTCTGCAGGAGAGCGGACAAATGCATGGGGCGCGAAAGGATGAGCAAGGGGACAGGGGAGAGGATAGAGATGGCGGCGCAGAATCTGCACGGAAGAGCGGAAAGCAGGTCACGACAGAGGATGTTTGCTCTTATATTCTCCAAAAAAAGAAAGAAGCGGTTCAAAACAGAGAGCGTACAATGGTTCTCCGTGCAGGAGACATTGAACGCGATCTCGGAACGTATAACCGCATCCCGATCATTGTCAATGCAATGAAGCAGATGAAGGGCGCGAATGACGAGACGCTGCTGTCAACCAGAAGCGGTTATTCGGCTTCTTTTACCGTATGCTATCATTTGGATAAGGAGGAACGCAGAATTATGCGCGGACGTATCAACCATTTTGTCATCCGGAAGGGGATATCCCCTTATACGGAAAGTATGTTGCCTTCTTTGAAGGTCATTGCGGGGGAGGAATATCTCCTCGTGTACGATGACGAATCGCGGTGTGTCGGGGTGGTCTACTGCCATTCGGAACGTCGCGCCGCGGCAGCGAACGGGCAGGCAGAAATTTGTTTCTTCGACTGCTATTATGCGGAATACGGCAGATGGCACAGGATGTTCCGCGACGGCCTGCCGCGTGGTGAGCGCATTTCCTATGAGGAACTTCTCTCAAAGATAACAACCGACGGCCGGATGGAGTATTCCGGATATATCCGGATGTAGAAGCAAAAAAGTCCGGCGCCCGCTCTCCCTGGGAATGGAGCATTCAATGAAAGATAAAAGCCCGGCGGAGAACGGACGGGGAGCAAGGCGACCGGGAAGAGAGAAGGGGGAGTATATGGTTCTCAAGAGAGGGGATTGTATCTCTGCGCGGACAAACGCAGAGCTGCTCAATCAGATATTTCATACAACATGGAGAGCGTGGATGCGATGCCGTTATCCGTTCGGGGGAAATTATGCAGTATTGCTGCATAATTTCGGCCATGTCACCCATGCCGGTTGGAGGAATGTGGAGCAGGCCGACGGAACGGTGTCGGAGGTGTACTGCGGAGAGGAGACCCGGAAGCGGAAGAGCCATCGGGGCGTACCGTGGGGGGAAAGGCGCGTTCTCTTTGAAAAACGTACAGAGGAAAAGGTTTTTATTTTCCGCGGAATTTATGTCCTTCCGGAACGCGGCAGCGATCGGGCGAAATTATGGAAGATCGGGCCGGATCACAGGGTCTGGATGTGTGTTTCGGACACGTTTGATTCGGAAAAACGATGAAAGTCATCTTTTTAGACATTGACGGGGTTCTGTGCGTCCATGCCGCGGACGGAAACTGGGGCGCAGAGGACGACGACAGACTTTCCGCAGATTGTTGCCGTCGGCTGAAGGAGATCATGGACGCGACCGGCTGCAAGCTGGTTTTGTCAAGTTCCTGGCGGCTCTTTGCGGATATGCTGAAAAGTTTGTTTGAGCAGCTTCGTCTTTTTGGGATCGCCAAAGAAGATTTTTTGGGCGGCACACCGCTTCTTGAGGAGCGCGGGGAAGAAATTCTCGCCTATCTGAAGCGGCATCGGGAGATCCGGAAATTTGTTGCATTGGACGATGAACCGTTTGATTGCCCGAAATTTCCGCGGGAAAAGCTGATTTTAACGGAACACGTCTTCGGAATTACAGATGCCGTCAAAGAAAAATGTATTTGTCTTCTGAACGCCATGCCATAATTTGATTGATACAGCCCGCACTCTACGCAGCGTGGGTTGTTTTTTCTGCGCGGATATGGTATGATCATGGCAGAGACAGGGCGAGCCGCCGGAACGGCGGCACACGGGGAGAGGAACATGGATCAGGTACGGACGGGAAAATTTCTAAAAGAACTGCGTACGGCGCGCGGCTGGACGCAGAGCCGGCTTGCCGGACAGCTCGGCGTTTCGGAAAAGACGGTATCCAAGTGGGAGACGGGGCGTGGCCTGCCCGAAGTCTCCCTCATGCTGCCCGTGTGCGAACTTCTGGGCATCACCGTCAACGAGCTGCTCGCCGGCGAGCGCCTTTCGGCAGAGGCGTACCGTGAAAGGGCGGAGGAGCGCCTTCTGCTCACCTGCGACCGCACGAACCCGAAGACCAAGATCATCATCTGCAACGCCGCGTGCTGGGTGAGCGTTGCCGTCTGGCTCGTGCTCATCTTCATCGCAGCCTTCTGTGACCTGCCCGCATGGGCGCGTATCACCGTCATCGTATGCGCCTTTTTGGGGATCGCGGCGGTCATCGCGCCCATTCTCGTCGTGGCGGTCAACACCGAGATCTACACCTGCCCGAAGTGCAGAACCAAATTCGTGCCCACGCTTTCCGCCTTTTTACTCTCGCCGCACACCACAAAAAAGCGGCGCCTGAAGTGTCCGCACTGCGGGCAAAAGAGCTGGTGCGAGAGCAGCTTGCGCCCCTCCGCCGTGCAGCCGGGGGATAAAAACGTGCAGAATGCAGAAGATACAGGGAACGGGGGTGCATCATGCTGACGTATTCGGATACAAAGACATTTACGGCGGAGGAATTGGGGGGGCTGTTCTCCTCTGTCGGGTGGGAATCGGCAAAGTATCCCGACCGCCTTGCGCGCGCGATGAAGGGATTTGCAACGGTATTCTCCGCACGGGAGGAGGGCAGGCTGGCGGGGCTGCTCGCCGCGATGGACGATGGGGAAATGACGGCATATATCCACTATCTGCTCGTCCTGCCCGCCTTTCAGGGCAGGGGGATCGGCAGGCAACTTCTCCGGATGGCGCTCGGGCGCTACCGCGGTTATACGCGGGTGGTGCTTCATGCCGAGGGGAAGGCCTCCACCTTCTATTCCGCAAATGGTTTTTTTAAACTGGATGCAGTCTGCATGGGGATCGTGCCGGAAGACAGGTGACCTGGCAGAGAAAAGCGAAAAGCGCGCCCGCGGATTTTCCGCGGGCGCGCTTGAACGCGCTTGAAATTGCCTGTCAGGAGGATGATTTGTCCGCCAGGATCTTGTTTACGATGCGTACGAACGCTTCGGCGTCCTCCCTGCCGATGATGCCGATCATGTGCGAAGCAAGCGAGAGCGACTGCTCATGCACGTCCAGATATTCGCCGATGTTTTCGGGCAGGATGCGCACGAAGGTGGTGCGTTTGTCTTTGCCCTCGCAGCGGGCGAGATAGCCCTTGGCTACGAGCGAATCGATGGTACGGTTGACGAGGGATTTCAGCATCCGCGTTTCGGCGACGATCTCCTTGAACGAGATGACGCCGATGCCGTCCTCGCGGTAGCGGTTGTAGGCGAACAGCATGACGATCGCCTCATTATAAACCATGCCCTTGGTGATGCGGGTATTTTTGAGCAGACCGGTGAGCCGCACCCAGGCGGTGATGACCTGCTCTTCCAAAGGTTGCTCCATATCCCTCTCCTCTTTTCACGTTTCTCAACCGATTATACCCTTTGCCGCGGGAAAAGTCAAGCGAATGCCCGCGGCGTGCGGTTGCCTTTTGGCGCGGCGTGTGCTATAATATCCCCATGAACATGATCTCGGATCCCGCCATGCTGCTGAGTTTTGTCAACATGAAACTGCGCGATCAGTACGATTCCCCCGATGCGCTCTGCGACGATCTCGGTTGGGAACGGGCGCAGCTTGATGCCCGTCTCGCCGCGGGCGGGTTTTTCTATGACGCGCCGTGCAACCAGTACCGGTAAGTTATCCACTTGTCCACAGCGCATATGTGGATAACCCATGCATCATGTGCAGAACGGGAGGCGAATATGTCGCAATATGACCTGTTGAAGCTGTTTTCGCGCTATGACAGCGAAGTGTCGGAGGGAGACTTCACCCCGGAAGAGCTGGAGGCGTACCTTGCGGAGTGCGCGGGAGCGGAGAACGCGCCCTCGCCCGCGGAGTGGAAGCGCGCCTATTTTGAAAAATACGACGACGTGAAGGACAAGAGCCTGAAAAAACAGGATTGGTGACGCGCCCCTTTTCAAAAGGGGCGCGCCGCATCCGCAGGCGGGACAGGTGCCATGCAGTACGAGTATCTCATCTTCGATGCCGACCATACCGTGATCGATTTCAACGCGGACGAGCGCCGCGCGCTTCGCGCCGCCTTCCGTGCCGCCGGGCTGGACGCCGGGGAGAACATGGTGGAGGATTGCTGGGCGTTCTCGGCGCGCAACTGGGGGGCGCTGGGGCTCAACGACGTGCATCTGCCCGAACTGCGCGCCCGCTATCACGAACTGTATCATACCCATGTGAGCGCCATTCTGCAGTATATGGATGAAAAATACGGGCTCGGCGCGGGAAGAGAGGCGGCGGCGGAGGCATTCTCCGGGACGCTCGCGCTCGCCGCGCACCCCGTGGACGGGGCGGTGGAGACGCTCACGCGGCTCGCCCGCAAGTACCGGCTGTGCATCGCCACCAACGGGCTTGCTGCCATGCAGGCGGGCAGGCTGTCCGCTTTGGCGCCTCTGTTTGAGCGCATCTTTGTCTCCGAGGAGATGGGAGCCATCAAACCCGATCCCGCCTTTTTCCACGCGCTGCTGCGCGCGCTGAGTGTCACGGCGGACGCGTGTCTGATGATCGGGGATTCGCTCGCCTCCGATATTGCGGGCGCGAACGCCGTCGGTATGGACGCCGTATGGTTCAACCGCCGCCGCGAGCCGCTGCCCGAGGGGGTGCGGCTGAAGGCGCAGATTGCAGACCTGCGCGAACTCTGCGGCCTGCTGCTATGAAAAAACCGCCCCGCGTTCTTCGGTCGGAACGCGGGGCGGCTGTTTGATGTAGAATAAAACTTATGCCTGCGGCGTGGGATGGGCGGGGCCGGAGGGGTCGTCCGCCTGCACCTGTGTCTGCGCCTGCGCCGCATCCGCGGCGGGCGCACTCTTTTTCTTTTTGTCCCCGTTGAGAAAGACGGAGACGCCCTTCTTCTGCATCCCCGTCACAAAGAAGTAGACGGGCGTGCCGAGGCCGATCACCCAGACTGTCTCGGTGAGCAGGAAGGAGGCGAAGGTCAGCCAGTACGCGCCGATGGTCGCATCGGCGCCCTCGCTGCACAAAAAGACGATGACGGCGGGGATGACAAACGCATTGAACAGGATGGGGAAGATGCCGCCCAGCCCGATCTTGAGTGCGGCGCCGCCCTTGCCGGCATATTTGCGGAACGCCACGCCGATGAAGTAGGTGCAGACGGCGGCGGCGAGCGTTGCAAGCGGCCCGATCGTCAGATCGTAGACGAGGAAGGGGGAGGCGAGGTTGGCAAGGATGCACCCGACGTACAGCGCGGGGATCGCCTCCGGAAAGAAGAGGGGCAGCAGTGTGAGCGCCTCGCCCGGCCTGATCTGAAAGACGCCGAACGCGACGGGCGCGAAAGCGTAGGTGAGCGCGACGTACAGCGCGGCGATGATGCCGGCGCGGCAGATGCGCTTTGCGGTGAAAAAGTTCCTGAACATGAAAAAACCTCGGTTTTTTTATTCGGAAGTGTTGACCGAAAACCTTCCGTGCAAGGGGTATTATAGTATATTTTGTGTAAGGCGTCAAGCGTTTTGCGCGCCCGCCCGGCGCGTTCCTAGCGCGCCTGCGCATTCAGCGCAGCGGCTTTGTGGGGCGGAAGCAGATCAGCCAGAACAAGAGCCACAGCGCCGCCACGCCTGCGAACGAGAGCAGGGCGCGGTAGGCATACGCATTGCCGAAGGTGAGAGCGGCAAGTATGTCAAAGCCGGTCAGGGCAAAGATGCACGCGCCCACGCCGAAGGCGATGAGCGCGGCGCAGCAGAGAAGGGTGGTCAGTTTCATGGATGCAGTATGTGCGGCCGGGCATCTTTTATAAAAGAGCGGGACGTCTGCCCCTTTTCAAAACAAAATGCGCCGCCGCGGGATTTTCCCGCGGCAGCGCCGTTGTTTTTCAGGTCATTCGGATGCGGGCGGATCGGAAGATGTGTCCTGGGCATCCGCACCCCCGCCGTCCGTTTCGGGGGGGGGTAATGTTTCCGAGTCATCGCCCTCCGAGGCGGCGTGTTTTGCCGCCGCCCGCGCAAACTGTTTTTTAAATACGCTTCGCCGGAAGAGCAAAACGTTGAGGACGACGAAGCATACGCCGACCACGATGCAGGTGATGAGCGCCGCCATGTTGCTCGTCGCGGCGTACGGCGCGAGGAACATGAGCGGGAAGCCGAACACGATGGCGGGCAGGCTCTGGTAGACGAGGTTCTCGCTCGCGGGCGTGCGGTAGCTGCCGTCGATCTCACGCAGCAAAATCATGCCCGTGCTCGCCGTTCCCGTGAGCATTCCGAAGAAGGCGAGGAACTGTTCGTGGCGGTAGGAGGGGAAGAGCCGTTTGCAGACAAAGTTGACATAGAACAGCGTGAGGAAGGTTCCCGCGATCGCCAGGAGCAGGAGCACCAGCCAGTAGTCGGCGAGCAGGGGCAGCTGGATGGCTGCGACGCCCGCAACGATCATGAGGTCGAAGGCAAAGCCGCTCAGGCGGTCCATCATGTAGTTGTTGACGATGCGTTTTTTGACGATGCCCTTGTCGTAGAGTTTGTTGAGGAGGGCCTTGGCGGGGACGGTGAGGAGCACGCCGATGAGGAAGTTGAAGCCGAAGAGCGTATCGGCAAGGGAGGGGATGAGTGCGGAGAGCCCGTACATGATGCCGAAGGAGATGGCATAGACGGTGAGCACGATGGCGATCTGCACGGTCATCTTGTCCATCGAGGCGACCGCGGGGATCTCGTTTTCGTCCTCGTAGTCGGAGAGCTGCGAGCGGCGCACCGAGGTGTCGATCTTGATCATGCCCCGCCTGCGCATGACGTTGATGTAGATGACGCCGCCGATGCAGGCGACCAGGAAGCCGAGTGCCGCGACGGTCAGCCCGAAGTTCGCGCCGCCCACAAAGCCGTAATCGTTTTCATAGATCCTGCCGTAGTTGAGCGCCTGCCCCGTTCCCTGGCCGAAGCCGAAGGCGAGCAGGATGCCGGCGGCGGAGATCATGCCGGGGGTGGAGAGCACCCACACCGCGATGATGGTGATGATGAGGCCGGCAAATGCCTGGATGAGGTAGCCGTTGACGGTGACGAGGCCGGAGTCAAAGATCTCGCCCGCGCGCTTCTTGGTGAACTTCTTTTTGGAATTGCGCATACCCGAGGCGATAAAGCCGATGCCCAGGCAGTGATAGGTGATCATTTCCAGCACCTGCATCCCCGATCTGGCGACCTGCGTGCCTTCCTCGGGCGCCGTCTGCGGCGCGCCGTACACGGGCAGGTTGAACAGGTAGTCGCCCGCACAGAAGTAGACGATCGTGGAGATGATGAGCAGGATGATGCCGCCCAGCACGGATACGGGGATGAGGGTCTTTTGCAGGAAGGGGATGAAGCGTTTCAGAATGCTTGCCAGCAGCATACTCGCGAGCAGTGTGGCAAGGATCATGATGAACGTCCAGATATTCAGATCCGCAAAGCTCATGGTGTGTGTTCCTCCGGTTGCATGGATTGCGCCTGCGCCTTTTTGGCGGCACGCAGCCCGTAAAAGGCATGGACGTATTTCACGCCGCAAAAGCGCTCGTTGCCCTTGATCTGGTAGATCTTTCCGTGATAGTAGAAATTGAACTTCTTCTTTCCGACCGCCGCCATCGCGTCGATCTCGTCGAGCGCAAAGACGTGCGTCTCCCGCTCGCCCGTGATCGTGACGGCGTCGCTGTCCATGGTGACGGCGTTGCCGTCCAGAAAGATCTTGCGCTGCAACTTCACGCTGTCGATAAAGCGGATGTTCTCATCGTGCAGCTTTTCGCCCGCCGCAAGGTGACCGGGCAGTTCCTTCCGTTCCCAGTCATACCATTCGTAAATTTTTGTAAAGCCCGCGTAGGGCGGGTCGATGGTGAGCTGTTCGGTGTACTCCGCCTTGTGACCGCAGCGCGTGCAGGCGAAATGCGTCCTGCGAGAGGCGATGGTGCCGATGCTGTGGCAGACGGGGCATAGATACAGGGTGCGCTCGATGTATTCGGCGCGTTTTCTGCTCCGGTAGCGCTCGCCCGTATCTGCGTCCGTGACGTCGAGTTCGGAGAGGATGAGCCGGTACAGCTCCTCCACGGAGAGATCCTTATAGTCCTCCGGATAGAGGATGCGCCTGACGCGCCCCGTGTACTTCGTGCCGCGGCGCACGCTGTGTCCCCAGCGGGGGTCGGTGCCGTATCCGCCGCACAGGTTGAACAGTACGACGGGGACGTTTGCAACTTTCACAAGTTTGGCAATGGCGTCCGGAACGGTCTCCCACTGTTTTCCGCTGAAAGTGCGGTTGCCCTCGGGCGCGATGCCCACGGCGCCGCCCTCCTTTAAGACGCGCAGCGTGTTCTTGACGGCGCCAAGGTCGGTCATGGACTTGGACTTGGGGATGGGCGCCGCAAGATAGCGGATGAGGGGGGATACCCTGAGGTTGAGCAGATCGTCCGAACAGACGAAGTAGACGGGGAAGCGGAACGCCATGGAGACGAAGAAGGGATCCAGGGTCGCCTGATGGTTATGCAGGATGAGGCACGGCCCCTTTTTGATGGGCGCCTTTTCGGCGCGGTAGTTGTACTTCAGCCGCAGAAACCATCCCATCGCAACGTGCAGGAAAGCAAAGACGCGGGCATGGCGCTTTTTCACCCACAGATTCTTTTTCTTTGTTCTCTCTTGTTTTTCTTGCATAGGCGCTCCCGATATAAAGTTTCAGGCAGGAATGCGAGCCTGCTTTGCGGGCGCATTCCCGGTGCGGTCAGAAATTGACTCTTTTTTATCATATCAAAAAACTTGACATTTGTCAACGCCCTTGGAAATCCGCGCGGACAAAATGAAAAATTTCACAAAAAGTTCGATCGGGAAGGGGGAGACGCTCTTCAAAAGAAGACAGACTGCAGCGGATACGGGCGATTATTTCGATCTGTGACAAAAAAACGGCGCAAAATGCGCCGTTTTTTCATTTGAAAGGGTTCAGAGCAGATTCTCCAGCACCAGGCGGTCGAAGGGGACGCCCTCCATGAAGTCGGAGGGGCGGAAGATGACGTGGTTGAACTTGGCGTAATTGAAAATGTGCGCCTTGAGCAGAACGGGCGTGGGTACGTCGAGTTCGTCGCAGATCGCGGCAAGGTACTCAAAAAAGCGCGAATAGGTGAACTTCTCCGCGCGCTCATACGTCGTCTGGCGGACGATATGTCCGTCCTTTACAATTTTACCCCAGATGCGGAACATGCCTCTATTATACGAAAGTTTTGCGAAAAAAGCAAATATAATTTGACTTGCGGGGCGCGCTCGTATATAATAAATCAAAATCAACGCCCGGAGGTGAGCGCATGAACAGGCTGGAGAAGGACATTCTCGGCATCCTGCAGGCGGACAGCCGTACGCAGGCCAAGGAGATCGCCGTCATGCTCGGAGCAGAGGAGCAGGCGGTGAAGGATGCCGTGCGCGCAATGGAAAAGCGCGGGACGATCGTCAAATACACCGCGATCGCCAATCTTGACGAGGAGGAGGATGAGTGCGTCGAGGCGCTCATCGAAGTCAAGATCGCGCCGCGCAGCGGCTCCGGGTTTGACGGCGTGGCGGAGGAGATCGCCGCCCATGAGGAGGTCAAGACGCTCTATCTCATGAGCGGGGCGTACGATCTTCTCGTCATCGTGGAGGCGCATTCCATCCGGGCGGTCTCACGCTTCGTTTCGGACTGCATCTCCACGTTCGACTGCGTGCTGTCCACCGCGACGCATTTCATTCTCAAAAAGTACAAGATCGAGGGAGCGCTCACGTCAAAACGCGACAGGCACCGCAGGCTGCCCGTGCAGGCATGAGAGATTTCCTCACCGGGCGCGCCAAGGCGCTCAGACCCAGCGGGATCAGAAAGTACTTTGACATCGTGGAGACGCTGCCCGACGCCATCTCCCTCGGCGTGGGCGAACCCGACTTCGTGACCCCCTGGGACATCCGTTCGGCGGGCATCCGCTCGCTGCAGAAGGGGTATACCTCCTATACGGGAAACCGCGGGCTGAAGGAGCTGCGCGAGCTCATCGCGCGCTATCTTTCCGAGCGCTTCGGGGCGGAATATCCCGCCGATGCGATCATCGTCACGGTGGGGGCGAGCGAGGGGATCGACCTCGCCCTGCGCACCACCTGCGAGGCGGGGGATGAGGTGCTCATCCCCGATCCCGCCTATGTCTCCTATGCGCCCATCGTCGAGCTGTGCGGGGGGATCCCCGTCTCAGTTCCCTGTTCGGCGGAGAACGGCTTCATCCTCACGCCCGAGGCGCTCTCCTGCGCCGTCACCGCGCGCACCAAGTCGCTCATACTGGCATATCCCAACAATCCGACGGGCGCCGTCATGACGCGCGCGCAGCTGGAGGCGATCGTCCCCGTCATCGAACAAAACGACCTTCTCGTCATCTCGGACGAGATCTATGCCGAGCTCACCTACGGCGGGCATCATTGCTCCTTTGCCTCCCTGCCCGGGATGAAGGAGCGCACCGTACTGCTCTCCGGTTTTTCCAAGGCGTTCGCCATGACGGGCTGGCGCATCGGCTATGCCTGCGCGCCCGCCGCGATCGACGCCGCCATGCTCAAGGTGCATCAGTACACCATGCTCTGTGCGCCGCGTGTCGCGCAGCACGCCGCCGTGGCGGCGCTTGCGGGCGGCTTTGCGGACGGGTTTGCCGCCGTCGCGCAGATGCGCACGGAATACGACCGCCGCCGCCGCTTCCTCGTGGATGCGCTGCGGGGGATGGGGCTCTCCTGTTTTGAGCCGCGCGGGGCGTTCTACGTCTTTCCCGGCGTCGCCGCCACCGGCCTTACGGGCGAGCAGTTTGCCGAGCGGCTTCTGGCGCAGGAACAGGTCGCCGTCGTGCCGGGCAGCGCCTTCGGTGCGTGCGGCGTATTTCATGTGCGCTGTTCGTACGCCACGGGCATGGATGAGCTCAGGGAGGCCGCCGCGCGCATGGTGCGTTTTGTGGAAAATATCGGGAAAAATGCGTAACGGCGGGCAAAGCGGTTGACAAATCGGCGCAAACGGCATATAATATAGAAACGTGAAACCCGTGATTTCCCTTTTGGGGGGAATCACGGGTCTTTCGGATATTCCCGCAAACATCAGCTGCGGGAAGAGTTTGAATCCCGCGCACGAACGCGGAAAAAAGCGAGGGTAAGAAAAAAGATGGCAGAATTTCTCATGACCCGGCAGGGGTATGACGAGGCGGTCAAAAAGCTCGACTATCTGCGCAAGGTCAAGCGCGAGGAGATCGTGCGCCGCATCGCCGAGGCGCGCAGCCACGGCGATCTCTCGGAGAACGCGGAGTACGACGCCGCGCGCAACGAGCAGGCGGCAAACGAACTTGCGATCGAGGAACTGGACTTTCAGATCAAGAACGCAAAGGTCATCGAGGAGAGCGGGGACAACTCCGCCGTTCACTTCGGCTCCGTCGTCACCGTCCACGATGTGGACTTCGACGAGGACGTCGAGTACACCATCATGGGTACCACGGAGGCGGATCCCATGAAGAACATCATCTCCAACGAGTCCCCCGTGGGCGCGGCGCTCATGGGCAGAAAGGCGGGGGAGACGGTCACCGTCCAGGCCCCCAACGGCGAATACAAGCTGAAGATCCTCAAGATCAACTGACGTATGGAAGAGAACATCACCGCTCCGGAGGAGGCGCTCATCGAACAGGCGCGCATCCGCCGCGACAAACTTAAAAAACTCATCGAAGAGGGGAACAACCCCTACGCAAAGACCAAGTACGCCGTCACCGTCCGTTCGCAGCAGGTGAAGGCGGATTTTGCCGCGTGGGAGGGGCAGGAGGTGTCCGTCGCGGGCCGCCTCATGTCCCGCCGTGTGATGGGCAAGGCTTCCTTTTCCCACATCCGCGACGGCGAGGGGGACATCCAGATCTACGTCACCCGCCAGGACGTGGGCGAGGTCGTGTATCAGTCCTACAAAAAGGACTTTGACATCGGCGACATCGTGGGCGTCAGAGGCACCGTGTTCAAAACGCAGACAGGGGAGGTGACCATCCATGCCACCCGGCTCGAGATGCTCACCAAGTCCCTTCTGCCCCTGCCCGAAAAGTACAACGGGCTGCAGAATGTGGACATGAAGTACCGCCTGCGCCACGTCGACCTCATCATGAACGCGGACGTGCGCGAGACCTTCCGCCGCCGCGCCGCCATCCTGCGCGAGATCCGCGCTTATCTGGACGGACACGGCTACATGGAAGTGGAGACGCCCGTTCTGCTGACGCTGGAGATCGGCGCGGACGCGCGCCCCTTCAAGACGCACCACAACGCGCTCGACATCGATATGTATCTGCGCATCGAGACGGAGCTGTATTTGAAGCGCCTCATCGTGGGCGGGTACGAAAGGGTGTACGAGGTGGGGCGGATCTTCCGCAACGAGGGCATGGATTCCTCCCACAACCCCGAGTTCACCACCATCGAAATGTACCAGGCGTACGTCGATTACCGCTACATGATGGACTTCATCGAGGGGCTGTACAAGCACGTCGCCGAGAAGGTGTGCGGCACGCTGCAGGTACCCTTCCGCGGCAACGTCATCGACCTCTCCCATTGGGAGCGGCTGACCATGACCGAGGCGGTGCAAAAATATGCGGGCGTGGATTTTTCCGCCATCTCCTCCGATGAGGAGGCGCTCGCCGCCGCAAAGGCGCACGGCGTGGAGGTGGAAAAGGGGAAGGAGGACAGGGGCCACATCCTTGCCGCCTTCTTCGACGCCTTCGTGGAGGACAAGCTCATCCAGCCCACCTTCATCTATGACTATCCCGTGGAGATCAGCCCGCTCGCCAAGCGCAGGCCGGAGGATCCCTCGATGACCGAACGCTTCGAGTACTTCATCAGCGGCATGGAGATGGGCAACGCCTTCTCCGAGCTCAACGACCCCATCGACCAGCGCGCGCGCATGGAGGCGCAGGCGGCGGCAAAGCGCGCCCAGGGCGCCAATGCCGAGGTAGATGAGGACTTTCTGAATGCGCTCGAATACGGAATGCCGCCCACGGGGGGGCTGGGCATGGGCGTCGACCGCCTTGTCATGCTGCTCACGGACAGTGCAAGCATCCGCGACGTGCTGCTCTTCCCCACCATGAAACCCAAGAAGTAAAACAGTGCCGGCACGAAATGTTCCGTGCCTTTTGGCGTATCGGCGCCTCTGCGCCGCGCCGCGCCGCAGGACAGCGTAATAGGAGGTACCGCTCTTGGACGCTCGCATCACAAAACAGAGGCTTTCCAACCTCATTTCCTACGACTGGCTGAAGATGCTCGGCACCATCCTTGCATTCATTCTGGTGCTCGTCCTGCTCTTCACGATGACGGCGACCCGCCCCCGGCAGGATCAGGAGTATGCGATCTACGCGCACACCGATCTGCAGGCGGACACGGCGTTTTCCGGCCTCGGCGACACGCTCCTCGGGCGGGAGGTCTTTTCCTATGACATCCTCACGGTGACGGCGGAGAGCTTCTCCGGCAACAGCTATGCCTCCTCCGTCTTTCAGGCGCGCCGCGCCGCAGGGCAGGGGACGGTCATGTTCATGACGGACAACCCCACCTATGAGACGGATGAGGAGGGCAACTACGTCCTCGGCGACGACGGGCAGCCCGTCATCTCGGCGCAGTCGGAGCTGTACAGCTTTGCCGGCGGCAGCGCGGTCACGGCGGACGCCTCCTCTCCGAGTGCCATCTACGATACGGTCTATTATCTGGAAATGTGCGAGGAGTATCTTGCGCAGTTCTTCGGCGGCGACTGGGAGACGGACGCTGCCTTTGACGGCTCCACATCGCCCGAGCAGAGTTTTGAGAGGCGCAACGGGGAGGACAAGCGCTATCGCACGCAGGAGCAGCGGGTGCAGGGTGTGGAAGAGGAGCGCGATCGGCTTTTAAAGCTGCGCGAGAACTACCTCTTTGTGCGCGACGCCTTTGCGGACGGCACGCTCTCGCATACGGCATACGATTTTGAAGGGGAGGACGGCACGGTGACGACGCTCCATCTCGGCATCGACGTGGGCGGGCTCAACGGGCTCAAGAATCTTGTCTACTACACGGACGGGGAGGGCAGCCGCACAACGGAGAATGTCAACCTCGTCATCCTCTACAACAACTACCTCTTCGGCCAGGATCTCAACTTTGAGACGGTGTCCTTCCTGCGCTATCTCGTGGAAACATACCGGTGATGCGCTGTCACATCGTGCGGATGCTGCGTGCGCAGAGGCGGCACACCTCCTTTCATACGCCCGGCCACAAGCGCCCGGGCGCGGACATCACGGAGCTGCCCTATTCGGACGACCTGTCCGACCCGACGGGCGTCATCGCCGCCGCACAGGCGGACGCTGCGCGCATCCTCGGCTCGGACGGCAGTTTTTTTCTGACGGATGGCTCGACGAGCGGCGTCTTTTCTATGCTCTATGCGCTGCGCCTGCGCGGCTGCCGGCGCATCTGCGTGCCGACGTATGCGCACAAGAGCGTCTTTCACGCGTGCGAAGCGCTGGGGCTCGACCCCGTTCTGCTCGCGCAGGAGAGCGCGCAGGGTTATCCCGCCCAGCCCGGACAAAGGGCGCTGGAAGAGGGGCTCGCGCAGGCGGACGCCCTGCTGCTCACCTCCCCTGACTACTATGGGTTTTTCGCCCCGCTGCGGCAGGCGCGCGCGCTCTGCGACGCGCAGGGCAAGCCGCTCGCGGCGGACGGCGCGCACGGCGCGCATCTGCACTTCACGTCCGCCTATGCGGGCAGGTACGCCGACCTCTGGGTGGACGGCGTGCACAAGTCCCTGCCCGCCCTCACGCAGGGAGCGGTCGTCTCGGCAAGGGGAGCATGGGTGGCGCCCCTGCAGGAGGCGGTGGGGTATTTCCGCACCTCCTCTCCCTCCTATCCCATTCTGGCGAGCGTCGAATACGCCGTCAAGTATCCGCGCAACCTCGCCGTTGAGCGGGCGGCGGAGAAGGCAAAGCGCGCGCTCGGCGCGCTCGCAAACGACGACTGGACAAAGATCGTGCTGCCCTTCGGCGCTTCGGCGGACGCCGCCGAGGCGTATCTCGAAAGGCACGGCGTCTATCCCGAATTCAACGACGGGAACTATCTCATGTTCTATCTCTCGCCCGCCAGCCGGGTAGGCGACGTCAGAAAACTCGTCCGCCTCACACGCGGCCTGCACCGTGAGCCGGTCTGCGCCGCCCCCGCCCTTGCGGGGCGCGCGGCGGGGGAGGTCGCGGAGGTCTCGCCCGAGGAGGCGGTGGGACGCACCTGCGCGCGTGCGTGCGGCATCGTGCCGCCCTGCGTGCCGCTCATCGCGGCGGGAGAAGTGGTCACCGCGCAGAAGGCGGCGCGCCTGAAGGGGGCGCGGCACACCTTCGGACTCAGAGACGGCAGGATCGCCGTCTACCGGGAGCAATGATATGCGCAAGCTCTTTCGCACGACAACGGCATACCGCGCCCTCGCGGAGGGCGCAGGGAAGGGGGAGGCGCACTTCACGCTCGTCCTCTTTCCGGACGCCGTTTATCTGCGCCCCTTCCTCACCGAGTGCGCCAAGGCGTTCTTCGGCGCGGAGGACGGCTCGCGCACGGCGCGCCTCATCGAGGCGGAGAGCTATTCGGACTGCCTCTTCTATCCTGCGGCGGGCGGCAAACTCACGGCGGAACTTGCGGGGCGGATCTCGGATGAGAGCGTGCTGCAGCCCGTCGAGGGGGACAGGAAGCTCTTTGTGCTGGACGCCTTCCAGACGGTCACGCCCCTCGTGCAGAACAAGCTCTTAAAGCTTCTGGAGGAGCCGCCGCAGGGGGTGTACTTCCTTGCGGGGGCAACGGCGGAGCACACCGTCCTCTCCACCGTGCTTTCCCGCGCCAACGTGCGCCGGGTGGAGCCCTTTGCGGAGGCGCCCCTTGCGGAGGCGCTCGCGCGCCTGCACCCCGGGGCGGCGGGCATCCGCGCGGCGGCTGCCGCGAGCGGCGGCATCCTGTCCGTTGCCGAACAGCTGCTCGCGGGCGGCGGCGAGGACTTCCGCCTCGCCGAGCGCTTCCTCGCGGGCGGGGACGTCACACAGGTCTGCCGTGCGGCGGGGGAGCGGGGCAAGTCTTTCTTCGCGGCGGTGCGCCTCGCTCTGCGCGACGCGATGTTCTATGCGGCGGGGGAGCGGAAGTATCTCGTCCTGCCCGCATCCGAGATCGCGCCCGTCGCCGCGCGCTGCGGCCTGCAGGCGGCGGCTGCGCTGCGCTTTGCCGCGGAGGCGGAGCGCGAACTGCAATTCAATTCCAATCCCGCGCAGGCGGCGCTCACGCTCGCTCTGCGTATTCAGGGGGTGTGCGGAGCGGAGGCGCCCGGCACTTTCCGATAAGGAGGTCTTTTATGGCACAGGTTGTCGTAGTCAAATTCAGAAAGGGCTGCAAGCCCTATTATTTCGGTGCGGGCGGACTGACGCTCGAAAAAGATCAGGGCGTCATCGTGGAAACGGCGCGCGGGCTGGAATACGCCGTCGTCGTCGATCCCCTGCGGGAGGTGGCGGACGACGCCGTCGTGCAGCCGCTCAAGAATGTCATCCGCGCCGCCACGCCGGGGGATGAAGCGGTGCTCGCCGAACACGATGCCCGCCGGCCCGAGGCGATGAAGATCTGCAAGGAGAAGATCGTCGCGCGCAATCTTCCCATGAAACTCATCGACTGCGAATTTACCTTTGACGGCAGCAAGGTGGTGTTCACCTTCACATCGGAGGGGCGCGTCGATTTCCGCGAGCTCGTGCGCGATCTGGCGAGCGTGTTCCATCTGCGCATCGAACTCCGGCAGGTGGGCATCCGCGACGAGGCGAAGATCCTGGGCGGCATTGCCCCCTGCGGCAGAGAGGTGTGCTGCGCGGGCTGTATGCCCGACTTCAAGAAGGTCAGCATCAAGATGGCGAAAAACCAGGGGCTCTCCCTCAACCCCGGCAAGATCAGCGGGCTGTGCGGCA
Source organism: uncultured Clostridia bacterium (assembly GCA_944372575.1). GTDB lineage: Bacteria > Bacillota > Clostridia > Christensenellales > Borkfalkiaceae > Gallimonas. Next base: position 17,798 of record CALVZS010000007.1, read on the forward strand.
GGCTCATGTGCTGCCTCGCCTACGAGGACGAGTATTACGCCTCGGTCTGCAAGCAGGTTCCCAAGCTCGGCGCGAGCGTCTCCACGCCGGAGGGGCGCGGCAGCGTCGTCTCCGTCAACATGCTCAAGATGGAGGTGCGCGTCAAGATCGAGCGGGACGGCGTGTTCGTCTACAGGGACTTCCCCGCCGATCAGGTACACCGCGGCGAGGCGGCCGACCGCGCTCCCGCCGGCCAGGAACGAGTGGAGCAGGAAACGGAAGATGCGCCTGCCGCCGCGCAGAGCGCACAGCGTCCGGCGCGCGAATCTGCCGACGAGCACAGGGAAAAACGTCGCCAGGGCCGCGACGGCCGGGAGGCGCAGCCCGCGCGGCCGCCGCACGCAAAGGGCGCAGGGCGTACACAGCGCGATGCGTCCCGTCCCGCGCACAGGAATGCCGCTTCTCCCGCGCCCGCGAAGAAAGAGCCGTCGCCCGCGGGAGAGACGCCCTCTTCCGAGAAAAATTCCTGAAAATCGTGTGCGAATTTGGGCAAAAGACTTTACGTGCGCCGAAAGTTGTGGTATAATACACATACAAGATCATATTGGAGGTTGTCGAAATGGCTCATGTAATTTCGGATGATTGCATCTCCTGCGGCGCTTGCGCAGATACCTGCCCCGTCGGCGCGATCGCTCCCGGCGACAGCAAGTACGTCGTCGATCCCGATGCCTGCATCGACTGCGGCGCCTGCGAAGACGGCTGCCCCGTCGGCGCGATCAAGGCGGAGTAACCTGAGGAATTAAAAATACCCGAGCGGCCCGCTCGGGTATTTTTCATAGACATATGCAAGTGGAAGAAGAACTGCTCATCGGCAATTACCGCATCCTGCAGGACACCGCGCTCTACCGCTTTACATCGGACGCGGTGCTTCTGGCGCGCTTCCTTTCCGCCAAAAAGGGGGAACGCGTCGCCGATTTCTGTTCGGGCAGCGGCATCGTGGGGCTGCATTTCTATGCGGAGAACCGGGGCGTGGAGCATGTCACCCTCTTTGAGATGCAGCCCTCCCTGGCAGATATGAGCGCGCGCACCGTCGCCCTCAACCGCCTGGAGGAGGTGTTCACGGTGGAAAATATGCGCGTGCAGGACATCCCCGCGCGCTATGTCGAGGCGTTCTCGCTCATTCTGTGCAATCCGCCCTACGAGCGCGGCGGCTTTGCAAACGCCGACGCGGGGAAGGCGCTGTGCAGAAAGGAACTCTCCCTCACGCTGGACGAGCTGTGCGCGGCGGCGGCAAGGGGGCTCAGGTACGGCGGCAGGTTCGCCCTCATCCACCGCGCCGACCGCCTGGCGGAGGTCATTTACACGCTGCACGCCCACGCGCTGGAGGTCAAAAAGATCCAACCCGTCGCGGGGAAGGAGGGCGCAAAACCGTACGCCGTGCTGGTCGCGGCGGTCAAGGGGGGCAGGCCGGGCTGCGAACTGCTGCCCGCCGTCGCCAACGAGAGGGGGAAGGTATGATCAGCTTTGTTGCAACGCCCATCGGGAACCTGAAGGACATCACCCTGCGCGCCCTGGAGGCACTGCGTGCGGCGGACGCCGTCTTCTGTGAGGACACCCGCCACACCATAAAACTGCTCAACGCCTATGAGATCAGAAAGCCGCTCTACGCCTGCCACAAGTTCAACGAGCGGGAGGCGGCGGAGCGCATCCTCGCCCTCTCGCGCGAGGGCAAAAACGTGTGCATCGTCTCGGATGCGGGGATGCCCGTCGTGTCCGACCCCGGGCGGGAAGTCTGCCGCATCCTGCGCGAGGCGGGGGAGCAGTATACCGTGCTCCCCGGGGCGAACGCCGCGCTGTGCGCGCTCGTGCTGTCCGCATTTCCCGCCGACCGTTTCACTTTTATCGGGTTCCTCCCCGAAAAAAAGGCGGAGCGCCGCGCCCTTCTGGAGCGCTATGCCGCCGCGCGGGAGACGCTGCTCTTTCACTGCGCCCCGCAGGACGTGGACATATACGTCTCGGCGATATTCGAGGTGTTCGGCGAGCGGCGCGCCTGCGCCGTGCGCGAGATCACCAAGATCCACGAGGAGAGTGTTCCCTTTCTCCTCTCCGGGGGGCTGCCCGGGGAGAAGCGCGGGGAATACGTCCTCGTCGTCGAGGGGGCGCGGGAGGCGGAGAACCCCCTGAATGCGCTCTCCGTGCGCGAGCACGTTGCGGCATACCTGGCGCAGGGCATGGACAAGAAGGAGGCGCTCAAGCGCACGGCGCGCGATCGCGGCATCTCCAAGAGCGAGGTCTACCGCGAGGCGCTCGGTCTGTGATGCAGGGCCGGGGGCGGACGTGAAGCGTCCGCCCCCGGCCTTCTTTTGAAATCCCCGGCCCGATCCCGCGCGAACGGGGGAGAAAATTGTATTTTTTGTGAAAAAGGGCTTGTCTTTCCCATGCGTCGGTAGTATAATGGAGACATGCTTACCGAGGCATTTCCCCAACTCCAACGTCTGCGCGCCGTCACGTCACTGCGCGCCTTTTTCCGGTCGGGGTGGTTTGCCGGCGTCGTTGTGATCCTCATGGCCTGCTCCGAGCTGTTCGGGGCGGAGATCGCCGTTATCTATTGCTATCTTGCCTTCGGGCTGCTCATCGCACTGCTTTGCGACGATATGCTCCCCATCGTGCCGATGGTCGCCTGCGGGTATATGCTCTTCTCTGCGCAAAACAATCCGGGCAAGTTTCCCGATTCCCTCTTCGGCAGGGCGGAGGGGCAGCTCGCTCTCTTTTACGCGATCGCGCTCGTGGTCGTCATCCTGATCGGGCGGCTCGTATCCATGCTCCTGCAGGGCGGCAGGCGGGGCGTGCCGAAGCTGCTCTGGGGCTTTCTGGCGCTCGGGGCCGCCTATCTTCTGAGCGGCCTGTTCTCCCCCTATTACGACGGCAGGACGGCGCTGATGGGCTTTGTGCAGATCGCCGCCCTGTGCGGGTTCTATTTCTATTTTTACTTCACCGTCCGCTGGGAAAACGTGCCGCGGGGGTATCTTCCCCTCGTCGTCACCGCGGTGGGGGCGGGCCTGCTCGCCGAGATCGCGGGGATGTACTTCAATCCGGGCGTCATCGGCCCGGACGGCAGCATCGACCGCGCGCACCTGTATACGGGCTGGGGGATCTACAACAACGTCGGCTGCATGATGGCGATGTGTATGCCCGCGCCCGTCTGGTTCGCCCTCAAAAAGAAGCACGGCTGGGCGTTCACCATCCTCAACACCGTCTACTATCTCGGCGCGCTGCTCACCCAGAGCCGCGGCACGATGCTCTTTGCCACGCTCGTCTACCTTGCCTGCGTCGTTGTGACGCTTGTCGGCGCAAAAAAGGGGGCACGCCGGCAGCATGTCATCGTCTATGCCGCTGTTCTTGCGGCTGCCGCCGTCGGCATATTCCTCTTCCGTGAACAGGTCGCCGATCTGTTCGCCTCGGTCATTTCGCAGGGATTCAACGATTCCGCCCGCTTCGACACCTGGCGCGCCTGCTGGCAGCGCTTCCTGGAATATCCCGTCTTCGGCGTCGGGTTCTATAAGACGCCCGGCACCGTACTGACGGAGAACGGGATGCTCACCGAGTTTGTGGACGGTACGCCGGAGGGGATGTTCCTCGCGCTGCGCTCACACAATACCTTCTTCCAGCTCATTGCCACGGGCGGCGCCGTTGCGCTGGCGGCATATCTCTTCCACCGCATCCAGACGCTCGTGCTCTGTCTGCGCCGGCCCAATGCGGAAAAGATCGTCGCGCTTCTGTGCATTTTCTCGCTTCTGCTCACCAGCCTGACCGACTGCCACATGTTCAACATGGGGCCGGGGCTGCTGTATTCCATCCTGCTCGTGTTCTCCGAAAAGTCGCCGCAGGCACAGGCGGCACAGGCGGAAGGATCAAAAAGTAAGTAAAAACGAATGCGCCCGATCGCGGATCGGACGCATTTTTTTGAAGAGACTGTCCGGCATTCTGCCCGGGCGGTTCGGGAGGGCGCCATGCCGGATTATTCGTATGCAAAACTGCGCCGGGAGGACATTGCCGCGATTGCGGAGCACCTGCGGGCGGAGCGTCTCCGGCGCGGGAGGACTTTTTTGGGGATCCTCGGCAGAGAACATGACGAGGAAATGCTCTCCCGTATCCTCGCCTGCCTGCTCGCATCGGATGCTCTTTTTGCCGGGCGCCTTGCGTCGTATGCCTTCGGAGAGGAGATCTCCCTGCAGGAGGGGACGGTTTCGTGCGACTGCGAAAAATTTCTGCCCGGCGGGAGGATCGACCTCTTTCTCACCGCCTCCGGCAGGGACGGGGTACGCTACACCGTCACGATCGAAAACAAGGTCGACAGCTTTGAGCACGGCGAACAGACGCAGAGATACTATGACTATATCACGGCGAACTGCCCGCAGTCGCGCAACGCCTTTTTGTTTTTGAAGCCGGCATACAATCAGAGCCCGTGTGCCTGCGCGCAATTTGTGCCGATCACCTACGGGGAACTGTATAAAATGATCTCCGCAGACGATCCGATCGCGGAAGATTTCAAGAGACATATCCGGGAATACCTTTCGGAGAAGGAGGTTCGCGTGGACGAGTCCGTCAAAGAGATCCTGCGCAATTACAGGGAGATCCGCGCCGCCCTTTCGGAGGCGGAAAAGCAGCTGGAGATGATCCGCCTGGCGGCGTTCTCGCAGGCCGTGGCGGCGGCAAAAGCGCAGGGCGGGCCGTGGGAGACGCTGCACAGGGGCGGCAGCAGCCGCATTTTCCGCCCCGATTGGCGCAATGAGGGCGCGCCCGATCCGGGCGGAAAATACTTTTTCTATTCGGAACTCTATTTTGTGGACGGCAGTCCGCAGAAGATCGTCGTACAGAGCACCGTCCAGCGGTACGGCCAGCGCGCATCGGAGAGCATGGTCTGGCAGTACCTGTCCGGCAGCGGCGTGCAGGGGTATTGGGACGGGGCATATTTCGTCCACTACGCGTCGGAATTTCAGACGCAGTGCGACTTTTTCGGCGCAGACTGGCAGGAAGCGCTCAAGCAGTTCGCGCTGCGCGAAATTGCCCGCGCGCTGGAGGAGAGCGAAAAGGCGTTCTCCGGCTTTGCGGCATATCTCCGCCCGGAGATCGGCGGATAGGGCGGCGCGCGTTGCAGTGCTTTCCGGGCGATCGCGTGCGCCCGGAAAGCAGACCGATCGGAAAATATAGTAACGCCCCGGAACTCGCGTCCCGGGGCGTTACTATATGATAAGGGGGAAAAATGATGAGCTGGTTCATGTCATCGGCGGGATGTCTCTCTCGCTTCTGACACCCATATTATAACCGCTCCGATACGAATTGTAAAACATTTCGTCGAAAAATTTCAAAAAATTTTTTTCTGTGAATTTGTTACATACGAACATAAATTTTTTCAAAAAATGGGAAAATTCTTTTTGTATCACACATTTTTGCTTCCTTCAGGGGCTGCGGCGAGCAAAAAGAGAGCCATTTCAGGAAAAAAATCGGGATCCCGCCGGCTTTGCCCGGCGGGATCCCGATCATGAATTTTGTGGTTATTTGTTGGCTTCGTCTTCCCGCGTTTGCGGATGGCGCTCCCTCCGGCAGACCAAAATGAGTCCTATTACAGCGGTGACTATGCCCGCGATCAGAGAGATCAGCAGCGTGACGATCCACAGATACCAATCCGAATAGTTAAGCATCATTGCAGACAGGATGCTCAATGCAAACATAGAGATGCTGAACAAAATCAGCCCGATTCCCTTCATTTTTTACCCCCTTTTTTCTGTTCCGTTCGGCAACAGTATAATACGTTCCGCGATGATTGTCAAGTACTTATGAAAATTTTCCCGAAACCCTCACAGGATGCGGCAGAGGAAGCAGCCGAAGATCAGGCTGATGAAGTTGGAGAGGAGCGCGACGGCGACGGGCTTTGCAACGCTCTTTTTGCTGCCCGCAAAGTAGACGGCGGAGAGGAAGAACACCGTCTCGCTCGAGCCGCAGGCGAGTGCGGCGCACCGCCCGATATAGCTGTCCGCGCCGTATGCGGCGAGCAGGTCGGCAAGCAGCGCCGTCGACCCGCTGCCCGAAAAGGGCTTGAGCAGCACCAGCTTTCCGATTTCGGGCGGGATGCCCAGAAAGGAAAAGACGGGGGAGAGCGCCTGCGTCAGCCTTGCGGCAAGTCCGCTGCGCTCGAAGAGTTCGGACAGGATGAGCACGGACACCAGGTAGGGAAAGACGGACAGCACAAGGGGTACGGCTTCCTTCACGCCCTCGGTAAAACTGTCGTATATCTTCACGCGCCTGATGAGGGCGTAGACGAACAGAACAAGAAAGAGGGCGGGAATGACAAGGGCGGCGTACCTCATGTCCGCCGCCTCCCGATCTTGTGTGTGAGGAAGAGCAGCGCCGCGCCCAGGAGGGTGGAGAGGAGGGAGGCGAGCAGGGTGGGCAGCAGGATGTCCGCGGGGGAGGCGGAGCCCGCCGCGGCGCGCAGGGCGATGACGGTTGTAGGCAGCAGCTGCAGGCTCGTCGCGTTGAGTACGAGCAGCATCTCGGCGGCATATCCGTTGCGGGCGGCGAGGAATTTCTGCGTCGCGGCAACGCCCAGCGGGGTGGGCGCGCCGGGCAGTCCCAGCATGTTGGCGGCAATGTTCTGGCAGGCGAGGGAGAGCGCCCGCGCATCCCGGGAGCGGAACAGCCGCCCGGCGGCGGGCAGCAGCGCACGGGAGAGCTTGTCTGCAAGCGCGCAGCGTTCCAGTACCTTGAAAAAGCCCAGCCACACACAGTAGGAGGCGAGCAGCGCAAGGCACACACCCGCCGCCCGCTCGGCTCCCGCAAGCAAGGCGGGCAGAAATCCCTCGGCGTCGGTGAAAAGGAAGATGAGCGCCGCTCCCAGAAACACGGCGGCAAAGATGACGTTCATGGGATATTGTATGAGCGGGGCAAAAAAATTATCAGCAAATGCTTGACAACCTCTGGGTAAAAGATTACAATGAGAGCATGAAACGCGATTTTTCTGTTTGCAACGCCATGCGCACCGTGTTTGCAATGCAAATACGGTAGTTTGGCGTGTCATCATATCTGAAACAGGGAAGTCCGCCGAACGGCGGGCTTTTTTTGTTGAGGGAAACGGGGCTGCGCCGCGGCGGGAAAGGAGAAAAATATGAATTACCCGGGCAGCAGAGTTCTGGAAACGGCGCGGCTCACGCTGCGCCCCTTTTGCGCAGCCGACGCGCAGCAGGCGTTCGACAACTGGATGAGCGATCCGCTCGTCACGCAATATCTCACCTGGGCGCCGCACGGCGACATCGCTTTCACGCGCCGCCTGCTCGCCGCGTGGGAGGAAGAGGCGAAACTGGACGACGTGTTTCACTGGGCGATCGTCCTGCGCGGCAGCGGCGAGGTCGTCGGGGACATCTCCGTCGTCTCGCTCGACAGGCGCGCGGAGAGCGCGCAGGTGGGCTATTGCCTGTGCCGCAGGCGGTGGGGGCGGGGCATCATGACGGAGGCGCTTTCCGCCGTCATCGGTTATTTGTTCGCTGCCGTCGGCGTGTGGCGCATCGAGGGGACGTATGTTGCGGACAACGCCGCCTCGGGCAGGGTGATGGAAAAGTGCGGAATGCAGAGGGAGGGCGTCGCGCGGCAGGCGTGGGTGCTGCCCTCGGGGGAACGTGCCGACCTTGTACACCGCGCCGTCCTGCGCGGGGAGTGGCAGCGCAGCCGCCGCGGTGCGGCGCGCTGGGTCAATCTCCTGTGGCAGGCAAAATAAGTTTACTTTTTCGCGCGGATACAGTATAATGGAGGGGAAAAGAAAGGAACGGGAGTCATCATGAAGAAACCCTACTATGTCACAACGGCCATTGCCTACACCTCGGGCAAGCCGCATATCGGAAACACCTATGAGGCGATCCTGACGGACGCCATCGTCCGCTATAAAAAACTGCAGGGCTACGACGTGCGCTTTCAGACGGGCACGGACGAGCACGGGCAGAAGATCGAGGAGAAGGCTGCCGCCGCCCATGTCACGCCCAAGGCGTATGTGGACAGGGTGGCGAACGTCATCAAAACGGTCTGGGACGGCGTGAACGTCGCATACGACAAGTTCATCCGCACCACGGACGGCGACCATATGCGCACGGTGCAGAAGATCTTCCGCAGGTTCTATGAACAGGGAGACATCTACAAGGGAGAATACGAGGGCTGGTACTGCACGCCGTGTGAGAGTTTCTGGACGCAGAGCCAGCTCGTCGACGGCAAGTGTCCCGACTGCGGCAGGGAGGTGAAGAAGGCGAAGGAGGAGGCATACTTCTTCAGGATGAGCAAGTATGCCGACAGGCTCATCGCTCATATCGAGAACCACCCCGACTTCATCCGCCCCGTCTCCAGAAAGAACGAGATGATGAACAACTTTCTGAAGAAGGGACTGCAGGATCTGTGCGTGTCGCGCACCTCCTTCACCTGGGGCATCCCCGTGGACTTCGACGAAAAGCACGTTGTCTACGTCTGGCTGGATGCGCTCACCAACTATATCACGGGCCTCGGCTACGACCCCGACGGGAAAAGCGGGGAACTGTATGAAAAATACTGGAAGAACGCCGAGACGCTGCATGTCATCGGCAAGGACATCGCCCGCTTCCACACCATCTACTGGCCCATCTTCCTGATGGCGCTGGGTGAAAAACTGCCCGACCACGTCTTTGCGCATCCCTGGCTGCTGCAGGGGGGCGAAAAGATGAGCAAGTCGCGCGGCAACGTCATCTATGCGGACGACCTCGCCTCCGTGTTCGGCGTGGACGCCGTGCGGTATTTCGTGCTGCACGAGATGCCCTATGAAGGGGACGGCACCATCACCTGGGAGCTGGTGTGCGAGCGCGTCAACTCCGACCTTGCCAACACGCTGGGTAACCTCGTGCGGCGCACCCTCGCCATGACCAGAAAGTATTTCGGCGGCAGGGTCGCGGACATGGGTGCCGCCGAGGAAGTGGACGACGACCTCAAGGCGGCGGTCACGGGGACGGCGGCAAAGGTGACGGCGTGCATGGAGGACTACCATGTCGCGGACGCGCTGAATGAGCTCTTCCTCATCTTCCGCCGCGCCAACAAGTATATCGACGAGACCATGCCCTGGGTGCTGGGCAAGGATGAGGCGAAAAAAGACCGCCTTGCCACCGTCCTCTACAATCTGACGGAGAGCATCCTGACGGGCGCAAGCCTGCTCGCTCCCTTTCTGCCCGATACGGCGAAGCGGATCGCCGCCTATCTCAACGCCCCCCTTAAATCACTCGAGGCGTGCGCCGCGTTCGGTTCCTATCCGAGCGGCAATCAGATCGCGGAACAGGACGAGCCCCTCTTCGCCCGCTTTGACTGGAAGGAGGTCGCCCCCAAGGTGGAGGCGATCCGTTCGGCGCAGCGCGCGGAGTACGAGCGCGAGAACGGCGCGGCGCAGGGCGAAACAGCCGCGGCGCAGGAGGGGACGCAGAAGGCGGGGGGCGATTCCGCAAAGGCGGAACAGATCACGATCGACGACTTTGCGCGCGTGGAGCTGAGGGTGGGCGAGGTCATCGCCTGCGAGCGCGTTCCCAAGTCAAACAAACTGCTGCATGAGACCATCCGCATCGGGGAGGAAGTGCGCTCCGTCGTCTCGGGCATCGCCAAATGGTACACGCCTGAGGAGATGGTGGGCAAAAAGGTGGTGCTCGTCACCAATTTAAAGCCCGTCAAGCTGTGCGGGGTGCTGTCCGAGGGCATGGTGCTCTGTGCCGAGGATGAGGCGGGGAATTTGTCCTTGCTCTCCCCCGAAAAGGACATGCCCTCCGGCGCATCTATCCGCTGATATGTACCTGGATATTCACGCCCACTTCGCTGAAGAGGGCTATGACGTTCCCGCCGAATGGGAGCGCATCCGCGCCGCGGGGGTGGACACGCTCGTGCTGGCGGGAGACACGCTCGCCCACAGCCGGATGCACGCCGCCATTGCCGCGCACTATGACGGAATGTACTTTACGGCGGGCATCCACCCCTCCGAGGCGGCATCCCTCTCGCAGGAGGCGGAGGAGGAGCTGCGCGCCCTGCTCGGGCAGGAGAAGTGCATCGCGGCAGGGGAGATCGGGCTGGACTACCACTGGGACACCCCCGCGCGCCAGGTGCAGCAGGCGGCGTTTTCCCGCCAGCTGGAACTCGCTCATGCGCTCTCCCTGCCCGTGCAGATCCACTCGCGCGACTGCTTTGCCGATATGCTCGCCATGCTGCGCGAGCGCCGCGCCCTGCTTGCGCACGGCTTCCTCATGCACTGCTATTCGCACGGCGCGCAGCACATGGACGACTTTCTGGAACTGGGCGGCTATTTCTCCTTCGGCGGCGTGGCGTGCTTCAAGAACGCAAAAAGCGTCTGGGAGAGCGTGCAGGCGTGTCCCGCCGACCGCATCCTGACCGAGACGGACTCGCCCTACCTCTCCCCTTTCCGCGGGCAGAAGAATACGCCCGCCAACATTCCCGTCATCGCCGCCCGCCTTGCGCAGCTGCGCGGGGAGAGGGTGGAGGCATTTGCCCTTCAGGTGCGCAAAAACGCGCACACGCTCTTTGCAAAATTGGGAAAATGATGAAATTTCACGCAACGGAAAGAAGATATGGATACCTATGTTTACCGGATCGGAAAAAATTTGTATGTCAACCTGACCAACCGCTGTTCCAACCGCTGCACCTTCTGCGTGCGCAACGGCAAGGACAGCTTTGAGGGCTATTCCCTCTGGCTCAAGGACGGCGAGCCCTCCGCCGAGCAGGTGGAGGAGGCGCTGGGCGGCTGCGATTGCGAGGAGGTCGTGTTCTGCGGCTTCGGCGAGCCCACCTACCGGCTGGGCGCCATGCTCGAGGTGTGCGACTATGTCCATCTGCACGGAAAGCGGACGCGGCTGAACACCAACGGACACGGCAGCATCATCAACGAGCGCGACATTGCGCCCGAACTCGTCGGCAAGCTGGACGGCATCAACATTTCGCTCAACGCCTCCAACGCCAAGCTGTATGAAAAGCTGTGCCGCCCCCTCTATCCGGACATGGCGTTCGACTCCATGCTCTTTTTCGCGCAGGCGTGCCGCGACAACGGCCTCAACTGCTGGTTCTCCGTGGTGGACTGCATCGGCGCGGCGGAGGTGGAGGCGTGCCGCGCGCTGGCGCAGCGCGTGGGCATCCCGCTGCGCGTGCGCCCGATGATCGGATAAAAAGCGAGAGAGCCGCTCTGCGCGGCTCCCTTTGTTCTTTTGTGGGGAGGGCCGTTCCCTCCCATGCAGTATGCGCCGCTGCCGGCGTTTGAAAGGAGGGAAGATATGGAAGATCTGCGCGACATCCTCGCGGGAAGCGGGTTCGCCTTTAAGAAGAAGTTCGGGCAGAACTTTCTGACGGACGCCAACCTGCTGGACGCCATCGTACGCGACGCGGGCGTAGGGGAGGACACCACCGTGCTGGAGATCGGCGCGGGGGCGGGGGCGCTCACGCGCGCCCTCTCCAAGGCGGCGAAGAGGGTACTCGCTTATGAGATCGACGCCTCGCTCAAACCCGTTCTGGCGCACACGCTCGCCGGGTGTGAGAATGCGGAAGTCGCCTTCGGGGATTTTCTGCGCGCCGACCTTGCCGCCCTCGAGGAGGAGCTGGGCAGCTACCGCGTGGTCGCCAACCTGCCCTATTACGTCACAACGCCCGTTGTCATGCGCTTTCTGGAGGAGGCAAAGCGCTGCACGGGGCTGACCGTCATGGTGCAGCAGGAGGTGGCGCTGCGCTTTACGGCGCAGCCCGGTACGGCGGACTACGGCGCCGTCACGGCGGCGATCGCCCTGAAGGGGGAGGCGCGCATCATGCGCAGGGTGCCGCGCACCATGTTTACCCCCCGCCCCAACGTGGATTCCGCCGTCGTGTGCATCGACTTTGTGCCGGGGCGCATCCCGGTGCAGAGCGAGGGAGCATACCGCGCGGTGGTGCGCTGCGCCTTTGCGGGCAGAAGAAAGACGCTGGAAAACAATCTGATGAACACCTTCCGTCTTCCGCGCGAGAGGGCGAAGGCGCTCCTTTCCGAGGCGGGCATCGCGGACATGGTGCGCGGGGAGACGCTCTCTCCCGCCGACTTCGCCCGCCTCGCCGACGTACTGCACGCCCGCGGCATCGCCTGATGCGCCTCCCTCAGCCGAGGGAGGTGTTTTTTTGCGGTGCGGGAGATTTTGCGCGGACGTCGATGCTGCCGCAGAGCACTTCGGCATAGGAGTAGGACGTCTTGCCCAGAAAGTTCTCATCGTCGGGGCGTACGGTGAACAGGGCGGGGTACACCCCGGTCAGTGTGCCGCAGAAGCGCTGAATCTTGTTGCGGCCCAGGCGGATGGTGACGTCCACCGGCTGCGACTGCAGGTCGCGGATGCGGCGGCGGACGCGCGCAATGTCGTTGTTCGGTTTGATCATACCGGGATTTTTGACAAACTCTCCGAAAAAGATACCTCTTTTTCCCGCGCAGCGGTGCTTCTTTGCGGAATAACCGCCGCCCTCCCCGCATACAATGCAGGGAAATCTCTTTTCGGGGTGAAGTATCATGAGGACGCAGACGGAGACCTTCCGCGGGTACGGAAAATTGTTCGGGATCGGGGCGCAGACGGCGGTGGAGTGCCGCTTTCCGGAGGCAGAGACGGTGCTCTCCGCGCACGCGAGGGTGCATCTCGCGGGCGCGGAGGCGGGCAACGGCGAGGTGCGCTATTACGGCCGCGCCCTCTTCTCCATCGTGTACGAGGACGCCGACCGGCACATCTGCCGCGCGGAGAAGGGGGTGGAGTTTTCCGCCGTCGCACGGGATGAGCGCATCGCCCCCGCGCAGACGGTGCGCATCCGGCTCGCCGTGGAGAACGTCTCGGTGCGCAGAGAGGGGGCGAGCATCTTCGTCACGGCGCTCCTCGGGGCGGACATCGCCCTCTTCGGCGAACAGATCTTTGACTATCTCTCGGGCGGCGATCTCGTGTGCCGGCGCGATCCCGTCCATGTGTATGTCTCCCATCTCGCCGACGGCGCCGCCGAGGCGGAGGACGACTTCGAGGTGGAGCGCATCGGCGATATCCTCCAGCACACGGAGACCGTTCACGTCACCGCCGTCTCCTGTACGGCGGGACAGCTGACGGCGGAGGGGGAGGTGTTCCTCGGCATTCTCGCCATGCGCGGGGAGGAGCCTGCCTCCTTCGAGCGGCTCATTCCCTTCCGCATCGACGTCCCGTCCGAAGCGGCGCAGCCCGGCTGCCGTGCGGAAGTGCATGTGGAGGTGTCCGACGTCAGCCTCACCGCGGACGCGGACGAGGAAAAGGGACGCTGCCGCATCCGCGCCGCCTTTACGCTGCACCTGCAGGCCATCCTGTGCGAGGAGATCGCGGTGGACGGCGTGACGGACGCCTTCTCCCGCACCAATCAGATCAGACTCTCCTATGCGGAGAGCGGCAGCGACGGCACGGGCGAGACGACGCAGCTCACCGAGCGTGTGGCGGGCAGGGCGGCGCTCTCCGCAGCCATCGACTTCTCCGACACGCTCGAGGCAGTCACGATGCAGCGGGCGGAGGCAAACCTCGTGCGCGGGGAGAACGGCACGCGGGCGGAGGGGGTGGCGCTCGCCACGCTCCTCGTGCGCGCGCCCGACGGGAGCCACCGCGGGATCGAGATGAGCCTGCCCTTCTCCGTCGCCGTCCGGGCGGAGAACGCCGACGTCGACGTCATCGCCTGCGGCATGAGCGCGCGGCAGAAGGAGGAGGGGACGATCGACGCCGAGGCGACGCTCAAGTTCACCTTCACCGAGCGGCTGCACGCCTGCGCGCGCCTCGTCTCGTCCGCGGAGGAGGGGGAGGCGGTTCCCGAAAAGGACTGCGCCGTCAGCGTCTACGTTCCGCGCGCGGGCGACGGCCTGTGGGAGCTTGCCAAGCGGCTGAAAAAATCTCCCGAGGAGGTCATGGAGAGCAATCCCGACCTCGAGTTCCCCATCCGGGAGGGGCAGCGCGTGATCATCTATCGGAAAAAAGCGCTCTGATCGTGCAAGGCGGCGTCTGCCGCCTTGCGCCGCGCTTTGGAAAATTTCATGTGTTATGCCTTGCAATGCGTGTGAAAATGTGCTACAATGGCAAAGATGGACAGGGTGAGCGTCAGGGCATACGCCAAAGTCAATTTTACGCTCGATATCCTCGGGCGGGAGGGAGAATTTCATCTGCTCGACTCCCTCGTGAGCACGGTCAGCCTCTATGATCGGGTGACGGCGGTGCGGCGGGAGGACGGCGCCCTCTCGGTGGACTTTCGCGGCGCGGAAGCGCTCGGGAGCGTCCCGCCCGAAAGCAATGCCTCGCGCGCGGCGCGCGCGTTCATGCAGGCCTTTTCCGCGGGCGGCGCGGACGTGCGCATCGAGCGGCACATCCCCGCCGGCGGGGGGCTGGGCAGCTCCTCGGCGGATGCCGCGGGCGTTCTTCTTGCGCTTGCCGGGCTGTACGGCGTCACGGACATGGTGCGCCTCAAGGCCATTGCGGACAGTCTGGGGAGCGACACGGGGTATCTGCTCACGGGCGGCTGGGCGCGCATGACGGGCAGAGGGGAGCGAATTGCTCCGCTTGCGGACATGCCCGTGCTGCATCTGCTCCTGCTCCTTCCGCCTGCGGGCGTGTCCACGCCGCGCTGTTTTGCCGAGTACGACCGCCGCGGCGAGGCATTCGCTCCCCGTACGCAGCTGGCGATCGGCCTGCTGCGGGCGGAGGGGGCGGGCGGGGCGCGCGCCTTCACCAATGCGCTCACCCGGGCCGCGTGTTCGCTGGGCGGCGGCGTCGCCCGCGCGCTGGAGGAGGCAAAAGCGCTCTCTCCCCTGGGCAGCGGCATGAGCGGCTCGGGCAGCGCCTGCTATGCGGTGTTCGCAAGCGAGGCGGACTGCCTTGCGGCAAGAGAGCGGTATACGGGAAATGCGGCGGCGCTGTGCGTGCGCACGGTGCCGCAGAGATAGGCGCCGCGCGGATGCGCGCGCCGAAGGAGATCATATGGAAGAACGCATCATCGATAAGGACGAGCTGCGCGGCGTCAAAAAAAAGCGCACGGACGGGGAGGAGGACGTCGTCGACATCAACACGACGGACGCCGACCTGCCCGAGGAGGCGGAGTATTCCGTCGAGTTTGACGGGGAGTACGACGAGGATCTCGTCGGCCTCACGCCCACACAGCTCAAGGAGGAGCTGGAGCGGCGCGAGCGCCTGCGCGAGGAGGCACACGCCGAGGCGGTCAGGTACCTCGCCACGGGCGAGGAGGCGTTTGAAAAGGGCGACTTTGCGCGGGCGGAGCGCGATTTCCGCGACGCGCTCTCCTATGAGTTCAGCGAACAGACGCAGGAGCGCCTGTTCGCCGCCGTGACGGACAACTATACGAACGCGCAGCGGCTGCTGCTTGCGGAGAACGCGCAGGACTTCGCCGCGGCGGAGCCGGACGTGCGCGGGCGCGTTCTGTCTGTGTTCGGCGACGCGCTGCGCACAGAGCGTGCGCAGGCGGAGGAGGAGGCAGCCCCCCTGCGCGAGCGCGTGGCGGCGGGGCAGGAGGAGCGCCGCGCCCCCTTTGCGCAGAACCGCAGGTACTATCTGGCGCGCTTCCTCGTCTTTCTTGCGGCGTTTGCCGTATTTGCGGTGGGCATCGCGGTGAGCGCAAGTTTTCTCCTGCGCACGCAGAGTCCCGTCCCCACCATCCTCACCGCCGTGTTCGGCGTCCTCACCTTCCTTGCCCTTGTAGGATTGCTCGTCTTTACGCGCAAACTGGTGGTCGCGGTGCGCCTGTGCCGGGACAACGAGCGGCTCTCCTCG
Organism: uncultured Clostridia bacterium; assembly: GCA_944372575.1. Lineage (GTDB taxonomy): Bacteria > Bacillota > Clostridia > Christensenellales > Borkfalkiaceae > Gallimonas. The sequence goes on from CALVZS010000007.1 coordinate 33,607, forward strand.
ACCGGGGAGGGCGCCCGCCTGCAGGCGCTGGAGGAGAGGCTCGCTTCGCTCGCCCTCGTTCTGGACGGCGAGCCGGAACAGCCCGACCCGGACGAAGTGTAACGTGATCGGAATGCCGCGGCGCGCCGCGGCATTTTTTTGTGCCGGACGGGGCGGGAAATTTCCGAAAAGGTATTTACAACCGGTCAAAAATCGTATATAATATGCTACGGAAACACATTGCGGGATAAATCCCCGCGGATAAGGAGGAATTTGTAACTATGGAACTCATCTATGAAAGCGCAGGGAAGAAATTCTACCGCGACGGGAACAAGCTCATCAAGTCGTTTGACGAGAGCTATTCCAAGGCGAACATCCTCAACGAAGCGCTCAACCAGGCGCGCGTGGAGGAGACGGGGCTGAACATCCCCAAGATTCTCGCCGTCACGGTGGTGGACGGCAGGTGGGCGATCGTCCGCGAACTCATCGAGGGCGAGACGCTCGAATCGCTCATGGAAAAGCATCCCGAGAAGGAGGATGAATACCTCAACTTCTTCGTTGACCTGCAGATCCGCATGAGCAAGGAGCGCGTACCCCTTCTGGGTCATCTGCGCGACAAGATGCACATGAAGATCTCCTCGAGCGCCTATCCCGCCACGGTGCGCTACGATCTGCATATGCGCCTGGACGGCCTGCCTCGGCACAACAAGCTCTGCCACGGCGACTTCCAGCCCAGCAACATCATCATCACTTCGGACGGCACGCCCTACATCGTCGACTGGTCGCACGCCACGCAGGGCAACGGCTCGGCGGATGCCGCGCGCACATACCTCATCTTCAAGTTGCAGGGCAAGGACGCGCTCGCCGAAAAGTACCTCAATCTCTTCTGCGCCAAGACGGATACTGCTATTCAGTATGTTCAGCGCATTCTGCCCATCGTCGCGGCGTCCCAGTCCGTCAAAGGCAAGCCGGAGGAGAAGGAATTCCTCGACAAGTGGGTCAACGTCTGCGATTGGCAGTAAAAGGGTTCACACTTTTTCTTTCGAACTGACGAAAGAAAAAGTCGTGAGTTTTATAGACAACCCATTGCACGCCGCAAAAGCGGCTGACAATGTGTTTGTCTCAACCGCGCCAATCAAAATGCGATTTTGCTTGCGCGAGTGATGGATGGCAGGTTCACACGTTTTTCCGCGAACTGACGTCGTCGGAACGGAGCGCAATGCGCAGCTGTTTGGCAAAGCCAAACAGCACGCTGAAAACGCTCGTTCCTCCTCTTCGCAAAAAATCTTTGCGCAGCAAATCTTTTTTGCGAACCACTGCGAAAGCCGATATATCTCGTGAGGGAAAGGACAATATGCAGGGGCTGTGCCGTAGGCGCGGCCCCTTTTGCATTGACAAAATCCGGTCTGTGCACTATAATGGGGGTATGTTGGAACAGTTCAGCCGCACCGCCCTCGTGCTGGGCGGGGAGGCGGTGGAAAAATTACAGGTCAGCCGCGTCGCCGTGTTCGGGCTGGGCGGCGTGGGCAGCTGGTGCGCCGAGGCACTCGCCCGCGCGGGGGTGGGGCATCTCACGCTCATCGACCGGGACAGGGTGGAGGAGAGCAACATCAACCGTCAGCTCGCGGCGCTCCACTCCACGATCGGGCGGGCAAAGACGGACGTCATGCGCGAGCGCATCGCGGACATCAATCCCGCCTGCGCGGTCATGGCGCAGGAGCTCTTCTATCTGCCCGAGACGGCGCACCTTCTGCCCCTCGATGGGTATGACTTCGTCGCCGACTGCATCGATACCGTCACGGCGAAGCTGCATCTCATCTGCACCGCTTTCTCCGCGCACGTCCCCGTTATCTCGGCAACGGGTGCGGGAAACAAGCGCCGCGCGGACGCTTTCCGGGTATCCGACCTGTCCCGGACGCACACCGATCCTCTGGCGCGCGTTCTGCGCAGGGAGCTCAAAAAGCGGGGGATCGAACACCTCCCCGTCGTCTGGTCGGACGAGCCGCCTGCGGGAGGGAGCGCGGATGCGGTCGGCTCCCTGCCCTTTGTCCCGCCCGTCATGGGCTTTCTCATGGCGGGATACATCATCGGAGAACTCGTCAAATGATCTATCTCGACTACGCCGCCACTACGCCCGTGCGGGCGGAAGTGTTGGAGGCGATGCTTCCCTTTTTTTCGGAGCAGTTCGGCAATCCCGACTCCCCGCACGCCTGCGGCCGCCGTGCGGCGGGCGCGCTTTTGGATGCGCGCGATGAGATCGCCGCCCTTCTGGGCGTTCGTTCTGCCGAAGTGTACTTCACCTCGGGCGGGACGGAGGCGGACAACTGGGCGGTGCGCGGCGTCGCGCGCGGCGGGGAGGACGGCATCCTGCTCTCGCCCGTCGAACACGCCGCCGTCCTGCAGCCCGCATCGCGCTCGGGCAGGCGGCGCATCGTCTGCCGGGTGGGGGAGGACGGCATCGTCTCCCCCGACCATGTCCGCGAACTGCTTGCGCGCGAGGGGGGCGTGTCGCTGGTGTGCGTGATGGCGGTCAACAACGAGACGGGGTGTGTGCAGCCCGTACAAGAGCTTGCCGAGGCCGCCCATGCCCGGGGCGCATACTTCTTTTCCGACTGCGTGCAGGCGGCGTGCTCGTGCGATCTGAAGGCGCTCGCGCGCTGCTGCGACGCGCTTGCCCTCTCCGCGCACAAGGTAGGCGGGCCGAAGGGCGTGGGCGCGCTCATCGTCAGAAAGGGCGTGCCGCTCACCCCGCTCATCGTGGGCGGCGAACAGGAGCGCGGCCTGCGCGGCGGCACCTCCAACGTGGCGGGGGTTGTGGGCTTTGCGCGCGCGCTCGCGCTGGCGCAGGCGGAGCGGGAGGCCTTCGTGCGGCGGACGGAGTCGCTGCGCGACGGCTTTGAACAGCGCATCCTCTGTGCGCTCGGCGGGGAAGTGCGCGCGGACGGCGGGCGGCGCGCGCCCAATATCTCCCATCTCACCTTTGCCCGCGGCGGCACGGCGTTTCTGGCAGCGCTCGATCTGGCGGGCGTCGCCTGCTCGGGCGGGGCGGCGTGTTCGGCGCACAGCGCACAGCCCTCGCACGTCCTGACGGCGATGGGGCGCTCCGCGCAGGAAGCGCTGCGCGGCGTGCGCTTCTCCTTCGGGCGGGAGACGACGGCGGAGGAGGTGCGCGAGGCAGCCGCGATCGTCATAGACAGCTATCGGAAATATACAGGAGAAGGATCATGATCAAACACATCGTCTGTTTCAAAATGAAGGAGGGATGCAGTGTCGAGGAGGCGCGGCAGATGCTGCTCTCCATGCGCGGGCGGGAGGAGACGGCGCTCGCGGTGGAGGTCGGCGTCGACGCGCTGCACTCGCCGCGCTCGTACGATCTGGTGCTCATCGTCACGCTCGCGGACTTCGCCGCCCTCGAACGCTATCAGACGGCGGGCTATCACGCCAAGACCGTCAAGCCCTACATGCATACGGTGACAGACACGGCGAAGTCCGTCTCGGTGGACTTTGAAGCGGAGTAATCAATTCGCACGAACTTCAGCGCTGTCGACCTTATTCGACGGCGTTTTTTTCTTCTAAAACGCCTGCCCGCCGCATAGAGTATGATAGTCCGGCGGAGAAGTCCGCCCGGAGAAACATGTAAGAGGTGGGTTATGAATGAAGAACTCAGTTATGCCGAGATGCTGGAGATCCCGGTGGAGACGGTGACCGTCAACCGCAGGGAGAAGAAGCGCCGCGCCAAGGAGGACATCGCGGAGCAGGTCGTGGACACGGTGAACGACCGGGTGGAGTCGTCCGACCCCGCCTATGCAGAGAGCAGGCCCATCGAGCGCGAGGCGGCGCCCGACAAACGCACCAGGCGGGCGCGGCGCATCCTCTGGGGGGAATTTGCCGCGGCGTGCGTCCTTTGCGCCACCATTTTCCTCACCAATATCTTTATGACGGACAGCGCCATCAACACCTTTGTGCGCGGCCTGTGGAGCGGCGATGCCGATACGGCGGACACGCGCACCTATCAGGATTTCACGCTCTCGCCCGTCGTCAACCAGTTCTCGGACGTGGAGCTGACCGTCTCGGACACCGGCGTGCTGTCCTTCACGGCGGCGTGTTCGGTGTATGCACCCTGCGAGGGGGAAGTCGCCGCCGTCAACGGCGATGCGGAGAACGGCTACACCATCGAGATCAGACACTCCGACAACTTCTCCACTGTCATGAGCGGGCTGAGCAATGTCTACTTTGCCGAGGGCGAAACGGTGCGCAGCAACGTGCCGCTCGCCTATACGGACGGCACGCACCCCGTGCGCGTGACCTTCTATGAGGAGGGGAGCCTTCTGGACTGCGTGACGGTGGACGGAGGAACGCTTGCCTGGAGCTGATGCGCCTGCGCATCCATCCCCTGTTTCTGGCGGCTGGGCTCGTCTCCGCCTTTACGGGGGATCTCATCTTATTTCTTGCCGCCACGCTCGCCGCGCTCGAACATGAGTGTGCGCACGCCTTTGCCGCCAGGCGGTACGGCTTTGCGCTCGACAAGCTCATCCTCATGCCCTACGGCGCAGTGCTCTCGGGGGACATATCGGGCATCGGAAAAAGGCAGGAGCTTGCCGTGCTGCTTGCCGGGCCGCTCGCCAACGCCGCAACGGCGCTCGCCTTCGTGGCGCTGTGGTGGCTCTTTCCCGAGACGTATCCCTACACCGAGGCGGCGGCGCAGGTCTCCCTTTCGCTCTTTCTCGTCAACCTCCTGCCCGCCTATCCGCTGGACGGCGGGCGCATTCTGCACCTTGCGCTCTCTCCGCTCGGCGAAAAGCGCGCCCGCACCGTCTGCCGCACCGTCACGCTGCTGATCGCAGCAGGGATCGCGGGCTATTTCGTGTGGACGTGTTTCTCCGCGCCCGCCTTTTCGGCGCTCGTGTTCGCGGGGCTGCTTGCCGCGGGGGCGTTCGGGGGCGGCAGGTACGCCCGCCTGACCTTTTCCCGGGAGCGGGGGCTTGCGCGCGGGATCGAGGAGCGGCGCATCGTCATTGCGGGGGACAGGACGGTGCAGGATGCCTTCCGCTATCTGAGGGAGGAGAAGTATCTCGTACTCGTTCTCTACAGGGACGGGGAGTTTTTGGGGGAACTTACGGAGGAGGAATATCTGCGCGCACTTCAGGCGGGGAAATGGCAGACTCCGCTCGCCGAAATTTTGCCGAAATTCTAAAAAGACTTGAAAAATGCGGGAACGTATGGTAAAATAGAAAAAATTGTCAGAACGCCCCGCGGGGGCGGAAAGGGTACGTTTCCGCATGAGGAAGGAATGGTTTTTCGATCATCTGTGCGGCGCACAGATCGCCGTGTATGCCGAGGACGGCAGGATCGCCGAGGCGGTCTTTGAGCGCGGCAACTGCGCCGAACTGACGGGCAATATCTACAAGGGCAGGGTATGCAACCTCGTTCCCGGGATGCAGGCGGCATTCGTCTCCTGCGGGCTGGAGCGCAACTGCTATCTGCCTCTGGGTGAGGGCGCGGCACGCTTTACGGCCTATGACGGGGAGGGAAATGCGCTGCGCGCCCCCGATCTGAAGGAGGGGGACGAGATCCTTGTGCAGATCGTCAAGCCCCCGCGCGGCAGCAAGGGTGCGAAGGTGACGTGCGATCTCTCCTTTGTGGGCAAGACGCTCATCTATCTGCCGCAGACGGACTTTCTGGGGATCTCGCGCAAGATCGTCGAGGGCGATGTGCGCGAGCGCCTCTTGAAGGATGTGGACAAGCTGCGGGACGAAGGGACGGGCTTCATCGTACGCACGGCCGCGGAGGAGGCGGACAGGCGGCATCTGAAGATTGAATCGGAATACCTGAAGCGTGTGTGGCATACGGTGGAGCGGGCAGCGGCTTCCGCCGCCGTGGGCGACGTCGTCTACCGCGAATACGATCTTCCCATGAAGGTCATGCGCGACAGCCTGGGCGGCGGCGTCACGCGCATCTATGTAGGGGACAGGGCGACGTACGAAAACGTCGTCCGCCTTGCGCGGATGCGCCCCGATCTGGGCGAGCGTAAGATCGTCCTCTATGACGGAAAACATGAGATGATGCGCGCCTTCGGCATTGCCGGTCAGCTCAACCAGCTTGCCGACCGCGTCGTACAGCTGGAGAACGGCGGATATCTGGTCATCGACAAGACGGAGGCGATGACGGTCATCGACGTCAACACGGGTAAATTCGTCGGCGAGATCGATCTGGAGAGTACGGTATTTGAGACCAATCTCGTTGCCGCGCGCGAGATCGCGCGGCAGGTTCGCCTGCGCAACATCGGCGGGCTGGTCGCCGTCGACTTCATCGATATGGCGAATGAGGCGCACCGCGCTGCCGTGGATGAGGCGCTCTCGGCAGCGCTCGCGCTCGACCGCGCCAAGAGCCGCGTCTCCCCGATGGGGGATATGTGCGTGACCATGTTCACGCGCAAGCGCACCAACAACGATGCGGCGGATTTCTATCTGCAGTCCTGCCCGCATTGCACGGGACACGGAACGATCTTTTCGGATATCTACCTCGCCATCTGTATTCGCGGCGAGATCACCGAGCGCTTTGCCGACGACTATTCCTCCGCCGTGGTGGAGTGCAACCGCGAGCTTGCCAAAAATATCCTCTCCAAACGCTATCTTGCGGAGGAAGTGCGCACCGTCTGGGCGGGCAGGCGCATCTATCTCATCCCGCACGACGACTGGGCATATGAAAGGTTTTCCGTACATGGCGACAATGCCGGCGTGCTGTCTCTGCCCGACTCGGCGATGCTGTTGTACTGAAGGGGGCGTAGGATGAACGGCAGATCGGCATCTGCCCCGCCGAAGGGCATCGGAACGGGCATCGCGCTCGCTGTCCTGGCGGCGGCGCTCTATTCCGTCAATTCGCCTCTCTCCAAATTGCTGCTCGGCTATATGCCCTCCACACTCATGGCGGGCTTTTTGTATCTTGGCGCGGGGATAGGGATGGGGGCGGTCGCTCTGCTGCGCAGGAGGGCGAGGGGGCTGCCCGCGGAACACAAACTCACGCGGCGGGAGCTGCCCTACACTGTCGCTATGGTATTGCTCGACATCGCGGCGCCCGTCTGCCTGCTCTTCGGCCTGCGCACCACTTCGGCGGCGAATGCCTCTCTCCTGAACAATTTTGAGATCGTTGCCACTGCCCTTGTCGCGCTTGCGGTGTTCCGCGAAAAGATCAGTCTGCGGCTCTGGCTGGGAATCGCGTGTGTGACGGCTGCGTGCGCTCTGCTCTCCTTTGAAGACGGCTCCGGCCTGCAGTTCTCCTACGGCTCGCTGTTCATCCTCGCCGCCTGTGTCTGCTGGGGTGTGGAAAACAACTGCACCCGCAAGATCTCCTCCAAGGATCCCATGCAGATCGTCCTCATCAAGGGCATCTTTTCGGGGCTTGGTTCCCTGGTCATCGGCTTTTCCGTCGGCGAACGGGTGGGTGCGGCGTGGAGCGTCTTTGCCGTACTCGGTGTCGGCTTCGTCGCCTACGGATTGAGCATTTTCTTCTATGTCTATGCGCAGCGCCTGCTCGGGGCGGCGCGCACCAGTGCGTATTACGCCATTGCACCCTTCATCGGCACGCTGCTCTCCCTTGTGATCTTCCGGGAACTGCCGCACTACACCTTTTTTATTGCGCTCGCCGTCATGGCGGTGGGGGCGTGGCTGTCCGCAAACGATGCGCCGCTGTTCAGGCGGCACAGAAAGGTGCGCAAGGGCGACGGGGCGGGAAGTGCCGAACAGGCACAGCCGGGTGAGCAGAACGGGCAGGCGGAGCCGCCTTCTCCGTCGGAGGAGCCGGAAAACCCCGTGCCGAAATGATGCAAACAGCAAAAGCGTTTGGAATCAAATACGCCGCGGCGGGGTCATGCGACCCCGCCGCGGCGGCCTTTGCCTCGCATCGCGCAATCAGGCGATCATTTCCTTCCATTTCTTTTCAAACGATTCCTCGGCGGAGAGCAGTTCCTTCGCGAGGGAGAGGATCTCTTCATCGCCTTCCTCGCTCACTTCACCCAGCGTGCTCTTGAGCGCCGTAATGCCCATCACCGTCCCCTGCACCATCATTTCGGCGATGTGTGCGCGGGAATTGTCCGTCATCGTGCTCATCTTGATGCTCGACCACATCATCGCCTTTTTGATGGGGCCGGGGTTCTTGAGTTCGATGTTCTTGTCCTTTGCAAGGATGGCGGCACGCCCGCCGATCTTTTCGTAGTCCTCATGCTGGCGCAGCAGCTCCTCTTTGAGCTGCGCATCCTCCGTTTCGGGCAGGATGTCCGAGATGGACTGCAGCGCAAGCTGGCAGTTGCGGTGTACCTCCGCCAGCACCTCTTCGCTCTTTTTGAGTTCCATATGCTCCTCCTTCCCTTACAGTATGCGCGCAAAAACAGGATGGTATGCGCACAAAATTCGCCGAAGGCGCGCAAAAGCGGTTGACTTTTTTTGCAGGATATGATAGATTATACTCCGAGCCGCTAAGGACGGGCAGCAAAGGGTCATGCAATACGGGCCGCCTATGACGCCTTGCGAGACTGGGAAGAGGAGGTAAAAGCAGTGTACGCAATCATCGAAAACGGCGGGAAACAGTACAAGGTTTCCGAGGGCGACGTGGTGAGAGTGGAGAAGCTCGACGCGGAAGTCGGGGCGGAAGTCTCCTTCAACGTCGTCATGATCGCGGACGGGTCTGCCGTCAAAGTGGGGCAGGACGTCGCAAACGCCAAGGTGACGGCAACCGTTCAGGCGCAGGACAAGTACAAGAAGATCATCGTCTTCAAGTACAAGGCCAAAAAGAACGAGCGCAAGAAGCAGGGCCACCGTCAGCCGTTCACCGCTGTCAAGATCGAGAAGATCGCTCTTTGACGCAAGGGGCGTCATCGCCCGGAAAATTTCGATTTAAGGAGATAACGGATATGTTTTTCATCAGTTTCTTCGCGCATAAAAAGGGAACGGGTTCCTCCCACAACGGCCGTGACAGCGAGGCGAAGCGCCTCGGCGTCAAGCGCCAGGACGGGCAGGCAGTGCTTGCGGGCAGCATCATCGTGCGCCAGCGCGGCACCAAGATCCACCCCGGCAACAACGTCGGCATCGGCGGGGACGATACGCTCTTCGCCCTCAAGGACGGCGTTGTCAGGTTTGAGCGCAAGGGCAGGGACAGGAAGCAGGTCAGCGTATATTGAGACCGGGTCATCGACCGCCGCCATATCTGGCGGCGTTTTTTTTGCAAAAAATTCCGCACAGAAAACGGGGCTGCGCCGAACGCGCAGCCCCGCCTTTTACGTAAGAGGAAATACGAGAAGGAGCCGCGTCATTCGGCGCAGCCCCTTCGGTGTTTTCCTTCAAATCACGGAATCGTTTTAACCGCAGCCACTCGCAAAAAAGATTTGCTTTGCAAAGATTTTTTGCGATGAGGAGGGACGAGCGTTTTCAGCGTGCTGTTCGGCTTTGCCGTACAGCCGCATATTGCGCTCCGTTCCGACGAGCCTTTGCGTGAGAAAATCCGTGAACTGGTTATAATTATTCGCGCAAGGAGGGTTTCCCTCCGCCAGCGCCCCACATTTGCGCATACCTGTGCTTATGCGGAAAGAGTGAAGGCGGCGATGTTATAATTGTTGCCAATTATCGCCGCAAAGAGAAAACCCGCGGTCAGCCAAAGGCGTGTCCGCGGGTTTTCTCTCAAACTCACGACTTTTTCTTTCATCAGTTTGAAAGAAAAAGTGTGAACTATTTGTGATGTCTCACCAGATCGAACGCCTTGGCGATCTCCATCACGATGATGGGGACAAAGGCGAGCGCCACGCCGATGACGTACATTTCCCAGCCCAGGTACTCGGTGCCGAATCCGAACACATCCATGACGCCCGGCGTGAACAGCACGAACGCAATGAGTGCGATCGCCAGCAGCGTCACCCAGTTGAGCACCTTGTTGGAGAACGGCCCCACCTTGAAGAGGGAATGCCCCGAGCGCATATTGTAGGCGTGCAGCGACTGCGAGAGGGCGAGCACCAGGAAGGTCGCCGCGCTCAGCTTTTCGGAGTTTGCCGCGGCAAGGGCCTCGTCGGCGACCGTCGGATCCCAGCCGAAGCCGTAGCGGCCGATGCAGTAGCTCGCCAGCGCCAGCGCCGCGAACATGCACCCCTGCAGCACGATCTGCAATCCGTAGCCGTGGGCGAAGATGCTCTCCGTCTTGGAGCGCGGCTTATGATCCATGACGTCCGGCTCCAGCTTTTCCATGCCCAGCGCCACGGCGGGCAGCGAATCGCCGATCAGGTTGATCCACAGCAGCTGGATGGAGATGAAGGGGGAAACTTGCCAGATACACATGGCAAGGAACACCACGATGACCTCAGAGATGTTGGTTCCGAGCAGAAAGCCGACCACCTTTTTGATATTGGAGTAGATCCCGCGCCCTTCCTTGACGGCATCGACGATGGTGGCAAAGTTGTCGTCGGTGAGCGTCATGTCGGCGGCGCCCTTGGCGACGTCCGTTCCCGTGATGCCCATCGCACAGCCGATGTCGGCGGCCTTGAGGGCGGGCGCGTCGTTCACGCCGTCCCCCGTCATGGAGACCACCTGGCCCTTCTTCTGCCATGCCTTGACGATGCGGATCTTGTTCTCGGGGGAGACCCGGGCATAGACGGAGATGTTCTCCACCTCCTGGTCCAGCTCCTCGTCGCTCATCGCGTCCAGCTGCGCACCCGTGATGGCCTTGTCGCCCTCCAGAAGGATGCCCAGTTCTCTGGCAATGGCGGACGCCGTGACGACGTGGTCGCCCGTGATCATGACGGGCTTGATGCCCGCCTTGCGGCAGACGGCAACGGCCTCCTTCGCCTCGGGGCGGGGCGGGTCGATCATGCCCACAAGCCCTAAGAAGGTCAGCCCGTTCTCCAGTTCCTCCGGCGTGGGATCGTCGGAGACGCGGTCGATATACTTGTAACCGACGGCGAGCACGCGCAGGGCGTCCGCGCTCATCTCGTCGTTCGCCTTCCTTGCCGCCTCGATGTCGCCCGCGATGCACTTGGTCGCCATGACGTCGAAGGCGCCCTTGACGATGGCGACGAGTTTGCCGTCGATGCGGTTGACGCTCGTCATGAGCTTTCTGTCCGAGTCGAAGGGGATGCCCGCGATGCGGGGATATTCCTCGTTGAGGACGTCCTTCGTGCTGCCTGCCTTATAGGCGGCATAGACGATGGCGGTCTCGGTGGGGTCGCCCAGATGCACTTCCTTGCCGTCCTCCACCTCCACGGAGCCGTCGCAGCACAGCGTTCCCCAGTCGAGCAGCCTGCGCACTTCGGGGGAGGCGTTTGCCGCGTCGAAAGTCTGCACGGCGCCGCCGTCGAGATAGGTCTTGACGAGGGTCATGCGGTTCTGGGTGAGGGTACCCGTCTTGTCCGAGCAGATGACGGAGGCGGAGCCGAGCGTCTCCACGGCGGGCAGGCGCTTGATGATGGCGTTCTTTTTGACCATGCGCGTCACGCCGATGGAGAGCACGATGGTGACCACGGCGGGCAGCCCCTCGGGGATGGCGGACACGGCGAGCGAGACGGCCGTCATGAACAGCTCGATCCAGTCCGGTTCGGGCATACAGGCGCCGATGATGAAGATGACGGCGCACGCCGCCAGCGCGACGATGCCCAGATATTTGCCGAGCTGGGCAAGTTTTTGCTGCAGCGGCGTCTTGGTCTCCTTTTCGCCCGCGAGCAGTCCGGCGATCTTGCCCATTTCGGTGTTCATGCCCGTCCCGGTGACGACCGCCTTGGCGGTGCCGTAGGTCACCGAGCAGCCGGAGAATACCATGTTGTCCCGGTCTCCGAGGGGGGCCTTCCCGTCGACGATGGCACGGGCGTCCTTTTCGGAGGGGACGCTCTCGCCCGTCAGCGCCGATTCCTCGCTCTTTAAGTTGGTCGAGGTGATGAGGCGTGCGTCTGCGGGAACAAAATCTCCCGCCTCCAGGATGATGATGTCCCCGGGGACGAGGTCGGCCGCCTGGATAAAGTGTTCCTTCCCGTCGCGGATGACGCGCGCATGGGGGGCGGACATATTTTTGAGCGCCTCCAATGCCTTCTCCGCCTTGCTCTCCTGCACAAGGCCCATGACGGCATTGAGGATGACGATGAAGATGATGAGGGCGGGTTCGACAAATTCAAGCGGGTCGCCGTTTCTGCCCGGGGTGAATACCTCATAGCAGATGACGCCGAAGGAGACGCACGCCGCGATCAGCAGGATGATGATCATGACATCCTTGAACTGCTCCAGAAAGCGGATGATGAGCGGCTTTTTCTTCTTCTCTGCCAGCTTGTTCGGGCCGAACTTGGCGAGCAGCTCCTGCGCCCGTGCGGACGAGAGCCCCTGTTCGGCGTCCGTGCCGAGGGACTTCAATACTTCCCCGGCGGGTTGATCGTGATACGTCAATGGGTAACCTCCGATAATTTTTTCCGTATATCTTCTATTTTATCGCCTTGCGGCGGTTTTTTTGCGGCAGCGGACACGCCTTTTTCGTCGAGAAAGTAAAAAAACGGTCTGCGAGAAATTTTCCCGCGAACCGTTTCTGGAGGCGCCACCCGGATTTGAACCGGGGCGTCAGGGTTTTGCAGACCCTTGCCTTACCTCTTGGCTATGGCGCCGATTTCCCTTTTCGGGAAATAAAAAACAGCGCGGAAATCGTGTTTGGAGCGGGAAACGAGACTCGAACCCGCGACATTCACCTTGGCAAGGTGACGCTCTACCACTGAGCTATTCCCGCATAATCTTTGATTCCGCGCTGTGTTGGTGGAAACAACAGGGCTCGAACCTGTGACCCTCTGCTTGTAAGGCAGATGCTCTCCCAGCTGAGCTATGCTTCCGAAACTAGCTTGACTATCATACCATATCCTGCGCGGAATTGCAAGCATTTTCTCTCACAAATCGCAGAATTTTTTCTGAAAAACAAAAAAAGGCGGAACGCCCTGCGCCGCACCCTCTTTGCCGGGGGCAGACAAACCCCGCCCCGGCGCGCCCCTAGGCGGCAGACATTTTTTTGAAAACTGCATAGAAATTTCCGTGTGCCGCATAATGACATTACACGGAGGTAACTATGAAAGCAACGGGGATCGTGAGAAGGATCGATGAACTCGGCCGGGTGGTCATCCCGAAGGAGATCCGCAGAACGCTGCGCATCCGCGAGGGGGATCCCCTCGAACTGTTCACAGACCGCGACGAGCTGATGCTCAAAAAATATTCGCCCATCGCATCGGTGGAGCGCTTTTCGGAGGGGACGGCGAAGTCGCTGCACGAACAGAGCGGCTATCTTGCCGCCATTTCGGACACGGACAACGTCCTGCACGCCTTCGGAACGGGCAGAAAGGGGCTTCTGGGCCATGCCGTATCCGAGGAGCTGACCGAACTCATGGCGGCGCGCCGCAGCCATCTTGCCAGCCTTGCGGAGGGCGGGCGCATCCTGCCCGTCGTGCAGGGCGGCGAGGAGGCGTACACGGCGCAGCTCTTCGTGCCGATCGTGGCGAACGGGGACTGCCTGGGTGCGGTCATCCTCCTCTCCGCAGAGGAGGGCGCGGTCATGGAGGCGTCCTGCGTCAAGCTCGCGCGCCTGACGGCGGACATCATCGCCAGCCAGTTTGTGTAAGGTAAAGCGCCGCGCCGCCCGCCCCTTGCGGCGGGCGGCGCGCATACATAATGAAGCACGCATCCTTTTTCAAAAACGCGGCGATCGTCTCCGCCGGGAGCCTGCTCGCCAAGGGCATCGGGGCGCTGTACCGCATCCCGCTCGCCAACCTTTTGGGCGGCTACGGCGAGGGGCTCTATCATATGGCGTATCCACTCTTTTGCCTCATGCTCACGTTCTCGTCGGCGGGCATCCCCACCGTGGTGTCGCGCACGGTGGCGGCGGAGCGCGCCGCGGGCAGGGAGGGCGGAACGCTTTATGCCGCGCTCGGGATGTTCGCCCTCCTCGGCGGGGCTGCCGCCCTGCTCATGTGCCTTCTGGCGCGTCCCTTCGCGCGCCTGCAGGGGGAGGAGGCGCTCGTCGGGTGCTATCTCTCGCTCGCGCCCGCCGTCCTCCTCGTGGCGCTGCTCGCCGTGCTCAGGGGGTGGTGGCAGGGCAGGGGAGAGATGACGCCCACCGCGCTCTCCGAGATCGTCGAACAGCTCGTCAAGGCGGGCGCGGGACTGCTGTTCGCCGCGCGCTTCTCCGATCCCGTCCGCGCCGCGCGGGCGGCGCTCTTTGCCGTCACGCTCTCCGAACTTGCCGCCGTCCTCTTTCTTGCGGTGCGCGCGCGGGAGCGGCGCATCATGCTTTGCACGTCGCGGATGCACGGCAGCGTGCTCTTCGTTTCCGCCCTCCCCGTCATGGCGAACGCGGCGCTTTTGCCCTTGTCGCAGATCATGGACAGTGTCCTCATCGTCCGCCTGCTCGGGCGCGTCACGTCGCGCGCCGTTCCCCTTTACGGGCTCTATTCGGGGAGTGCGCTCTCGCTCGTCTCGCTGCCGGCGTCCCTGTGTTCGGGGCTGGTCGCCGCCTCCGTTCCCGCCGTCGCGGCGTGCATGGCGCGGGGGGAGGGGGCGGAGGGCAGGCGGCGCGCCCTGTTCGCCGCCGGCGTCACGCTCGCCCTCGCCCTGCCCTGCGCGGCGGCGCTGCTTGCGTTTGCCCCGTTTGTCGTGCGCCGGCTGTATCCCGCCCTGTCCGGTGCGGACGCCGTCCTGCTCGCGCGCCTTCTGCGCCTCATGTCGTTGTCTGCCGCGCTGCTCGCCGCCGTCAATACGCTTGCGGCGTGCCTCACGGCGATGGGCAGGGCGAAGCGTGCCATGTTTTCCATGGCGGCGGCGGTCGCCGTTAAGGCGGCGCTCCAGTTCGCGCTCATCCGCCCCTTCGGCATTACGGGCGCGGCGATCGCTCTCAACGGGTGCTATCTGGTTGCTTTTTTCCTCGATTTGTTCTATACTGTAAGAAAAACACGGGAGAGGCGCCATGCTGTATATCATCGGATCGGGAACAAAAAAGGGGGAGATCACGCAGGACGCGCTCGCGGCGCTCAGGGGCGCGGACGCCGTGTACGTGCGCACCGCGGCGCACCCCTCGGCGGAAACCTTGAGGGAGGCGGGAATCCCCTTTGAGAGCCTGGATCCGCTCTATGCCTCCAGCCGCAGCTATGACACGTTTGCCGCAAAGGCGGTGC
The DNA here is from genome assembly GCA_944372575.1 of uncultured Clostridia bacterium. Taxonomy (GTDB): domain Bacteria; phylum Bacillota; class Clostridia; order Christensenellales; family Borkfalkiaceae; genus Gallimonas. The sequence goes on from CALVZS010000007.1 coordinate 48,746, forward strand.
GCCTGCTTGCCGGCGCGGCAAGGGAGAAGAAGGTCTGTTACTGCGTGGACGGCGGCGCGTTCGAGGATCGCGTCGCCTCCCTGCTTGCGCGCAGGAGGGGGACGCTCGTCTTTCCCGGCGTCTCCAAGTCGGCGGCGGCAGCGGCAAAGGCGGGCGTGTACGGCTCCTTTACCGCCGTCTCCGCGCAGGAGGCGGGGGAGCGCGAACTCACCCTCCCCCTCGTCGTCTACGACCTTGCCGACCGCGCCCTCGCGTCGGATGTCAAGCTTGCCATCGCCGAGCGCTTCGGCGACGAGGCGCCCGCGGTGTTCGTCTGCGGGGAGAGCGCGAAGGAGATCGCGCTCTACGAGGCGGACAGACAGGATACCTATGACATGACGTGCGCGCTCGTCCTGCCCGACGAGCCGCTCCTGGAAAAGAAGAAGTTCGACCTCTATGACTTCCTTGCGATCATGCGCCGCCTTCGCGCCCCCGACGGCTGCCCGTGGGATCGGGTGCAGACGCACGGGAGCATCCGCATCAACGCCATCGAGGAAGCGTATGAGCTGGTGGACGCCATCGATGCGGACGATCCGGACAAGATGTGCGAGGAGGCGGGCGACGTGCTGATGCAGGCGGCGTTCCACACGCTCATGGAGGAGGAGCGCGGCCACTTCACGATGAACGACGTCCTGACGGGACTGTGCCGCAAACTCATCGACCGCCACACCCATGTGTTCGGGCAGGACAGGGCGGCGGGGGCGGACGGCGCGCTCACCGTGTGGGAGGCGAACAAGATGACGGAGAAGCACCAGGCGACCTTCTCGGACGCCGTCAACGACGTCCCCGAGGTCTTTCCCGCCCTTCTCCGGGCACAGAAGATCGCCAAGCGCACCGCCAAGGGGGGCTGGAAACTGACGCAGGAGGAGGCGCGCGCCGCCCTGAAGCGGGCAGAGGACGACCTCTTCGCGCAGGGCGCCGGGGCGCTCGGGGAATTCCTCTATGCGGCGGCGGCTTACGCCTGCGCGATCGGCGCGGACGGCGAGCAGGCGCTTCTGGATTACGCCAAGCAACGGCAGAGGGTATATACCGCATTCGAAGCGCTCGTGCGCGCGGACAACAGGGACGTGAACGCGCTCACGCCCGCGGAGCGGCAGGCATATACGGAGGCGGCGGAACGTGTTGCACGCGCTTGACATTGCGGGCATGGTATGCCCGAACAACGTCCTTCTCGCCCCGCTCGCGGGCTACACCAACTATCCCTTCCGCACCATGTGTATGCGGCTGGGCGCGGGGCTGACCTTTACGGAGATGGTGAGCGCCAAGGGGCTCATGTACAACAGCGGGGAGACGAAGAAGCTGCTGTACTGCGGGGACGAATCCCCCAAGGCGGCGCAGATCTTCGGCAGCGACCCCGCCGTCATGCGCGCGGCGTGCGAGAGCGAGGAGCTCGCCCCCTTCGACCTGATCGATATCAACATGGGCTGTCCCATGCCCAAGATCGTCAAAAACGGCGACGGCAGCGCGCTCATGGAGAACTTCCCCCTTGCGGAGAAGGTGATCGCGGCGTGCGCAAAGAGCGGCAAGCGCATCTCCGTCAAGTTCCGCATCGGCGTGGACGAAGCGCACAGGAACGCCGCGGAGTTTGCGCGGCTGTGTGAGGGCGCGGGGGCGTGCATGATCACCGTACACGGCAGGACGCGTGAAAAGGTGTATGCGGGCGCGCCCGACTATGCGCAGATCGCCGCCGCCAAGCGCGCCGTGTCCATCCCCGTCATCGCCAACGGGGGCATCTGGTCGAAGAAGGACTTCGATGATATGCTCGCGCGCACGGGGACGGACGGGGGCATGATCGCCCGCGCCGCACTCTTCCGCCCGCAGGTGTTCTGCGACATCGCGGGGGGTGACCCTCCCCCGATCGGTGCGCTCTTTGTCCGTCAGCTGGAGGAGACGCGCGCGCTATTCGGCGAACATTTTGCCCTGGTGTTCATGCGCAAGATGGCTGCGTTCTACTGCAAGGGCAGGCCGGGCGCGGCGGAGGCGAAGCGAAAACTGTTTGCCGCGCAGACCACGCAGGAGGTCGCTTTCCTCGCCGCTGCGATTTTCTCGGACGGGACGCCCGCATAAAAAAATGACCGCACGGTGCGGTCATTTTTTGTTTTCGTTATTCCAAAGGCTCCTCTTCGGTGGGCGGGTTTCCGCCGTCCTGTTCCTGCCCTTCGGGCGCGGAAGGCGCCGCGTTGGCGGACGTCTGTTCGCTGCGTGCGGCGAGGAAGGGGCGATTGATTTTTGCGGCAAAGAGGAACACCGCGACGCCCGCCGCCAGCAGGCAGGCAATGGGGATGGCGGCATAATTCGCAGATCCCGTCGTGTTCATGATGATGCTGGAGAGCAGGGTACCCAAGAAGGATGCGCCCTTGCCGAAGATATCGAGGATGCCGAACAGGCACCCCGATTGGTCGGGCGGAATGATCTTGGCGAAGTAGGATCGGGAGAGTGCCTGCACGCCGCCCTGGAAGAGTCCCACGGCGCAGGCGAGCAGCCAGAACTGCCAAATTGCGTCCATAAAGACTGCAAACAGCGCAATGCCCGTATAGGCGACAATGCTGATCAAAATCAACAGCTCGATGCGCACCCTGTCCGCAAGCTTTCCCATGAGGATGGCGGCGGGGAAGGCGATGAACTGCGTTAAAAGCAGTGCAAGCACGAGTTGTGTATTCCGGTTTCCGTCATCGGGGAAGATCGCTGTGCCGAAAGTCGTCGCCATGTCGATGACGGTGTATACGCCGTCGATATAGAGGAAGAAGGCGATGAGGAAGATGATGATTCCCTTCTTGTTGGGGATGGCCGACTTTTTGGAAAAAACGGAGAACAGCCGCTTGAAGTTGTCGCGCACGGCATGGGCGGTGCGGGGGACAAAGTGGATCTGGCGGTAGTTCTTCATAAGCGGTATGGTGAACCCCAGCCACCACACCGCGTTGACGACGGTGGCAATAGGCATGGAGACCGCCGTTTCGAGCGGGGAAAAGTTGACGATCAGGATGCTGATGATGAAAGGGATACAGCTTCCGATATAACCCCACGCGTATCCTTTGGAGGAGACGATGTCCGTGCGCGCGGGCGATGCCATATCGACAAGCATGGCATCATAAAAGACAAGGCTGCCCGAATAGAAGATCTTGGTGATGACGAACACGATCAGGAACACCAACCACGGCATAGGGATACCCAGTGCAGCGCATCCGATGACGCCCATGACCGCGAAGAACATAAAGACGGGGCGTTTATATCCCTTGAAGTCGCTCAACGTGCCGAAGATGGGACTCAGGATGGCAACGCAGATCGTCACGATCGCGGTGGCAAAGCCCCAATAAGAACCTGCCGTCGTTTCGCCGATGCCGGCATTGGCAGCAAGATAGCTGTTGAAGTAGATGGGCATGATCGCGCTGATGAGCAGCGTGAAGGCCGAATTTCCCACGTCGTACAGAATCCAGCTCCACTCCAGCCTGCGCGCAGGTGAAAGTCGTTTCATAGCAGTTCCTCCGATTCATAGTTGGATGCAAAGCGCATCTCGAGCGCGGCCTCTCCCGCAAGATAGGCGCGGTAGTTTTCCAGGAGCGCGCACGCCTTGTCGGCGGCGCGCGCATAGCAGGGAATGAGCGCCGCGGCTGCCGCCTCGCCCGCGGGGGCGGGTACGGCGGGGACGATCATGTCGATGACCGATCGTTTTCCGGCAATGCGCAGCACAAGGGTGAGCAGGGCGCGCTTTGCCCCGTTCGGGCAGCGCAGAACTTCCGAGCAGCGCACCATCGAGCGGATGCTTTTTTCCGCCTGCGCGTCTGTCACGCCGCAGTATGCGGCGACCGCGGCAATATTTTCCGCGCTTGCGCGGATGTGGCCGGCAATGTGCGCTTTTACGGGGTCAAGCCCGTCTTTCAGCAGCATATGCCGCTCGAACGCTGCCTCCACCGCCGTGTGCGAGAGGGCGTGCGCCCGCATCTGCGCGTCTACCTCCGGGTGACACACGCTGTCCAGCGCAAAGTGGCAGATAAAGCCGTAGAGGTAGGCGGTGTCGGAAGGGAGCCTGCCGCGCTGCTCCCGGACAGCGCGGGCGGCAGAAAAGAAGGACGCGGCGGAGGCATCGTGCATCGCATTGCCGCGGCCGTTGACGGCATTTTTTGAGAGCGGGTGATAGTAAAAGAGGGTGTCCGGGCCGTGCAGCCCGAGGGCGTAACTGTCCGGACAGGAGAAAATCTCCGGAAAGGCCTCCTTTGAAAGGCGGCTTCGGACTTCCTCGCCGAAGGCGCGATGTGCATAGATGGCAGGCATGGCAGAGCCTCACGCTTCATTCATTTTGTGTACTTCACCATTATAAAACAAATGCCGCCAAATGTCTGCACAAAAATGTAAAAAATTTGTAAATTTTTTGAGACAATCGGGATTTTTTCAACGGAGCATTGCGTGCGGCAGAAAAACGTGGTATAATACTGCACCGAACCTGTTTTCTGAGGAGAAAGAGATGGAAGAGCCGAAGGCGATCGAGATCCGCGGCGCGCGGGTACACAACCTCAAAAATATCGACGTCACGATCCCGCTGCACGAGATCGTGGGCATTGCAGGGGTGTCCGGTTCGGGCAAGTCCTCGCTCGCGCTCGGCATCCTGTATGCCGAGGGATCGCGGCGTTACCTGGAGGCGCTCTCCACCTACACGCGGCGGCGCATGACGCAGGCGGCAAAGGCGCAGGTGGATGACATCCTGCACGTTCCCGCGGCGCTCGCGCTCCACCAGCGCCCCGTCGTGCCGGGCATCCGTTCCACCTTCGGCACGGGGACGGAGCTTCTGAACAGCCTGCGGCTCATGTACTCCCGCCTCGCCTCCCACCGCTGTCCTAACGGGCATTATGCTGCGCCCACGCTCGCCGTGGCGGCGGGCAAGCCGCTCATCTGCCCCGTCTGCGGGGCGGCCTTTTACGCACCCTCCGCGGAGGAACTCGCCTTCAACAGCCAGGGCGCCTGCCCGACGTGCAGCGGCACGGGCATTGTGCGGGCGGTGGACAAAAGCACGCTCGTCCCCGATGAGAGCCTCACCATCGATCAGGGTGCCGTGGCGCCGTGGAACTCCCTCATGTGGTCGCTGATGACGGACGTCTGCCGCGCGATGGGCGTGCGCACGGACGTTCCCTTTTGCGAGCTGACGGACAGGGAGAAGGATATCGTCTACAACGGCCCCGCTGTCAAGAAGCATATCTTCTACCGCGCCAAAAATTCGGACGTGGCGACTGAGCTGGACTTTACCTATTATAATGCCGTCTACACGGTGGAGAACGCGCTCGCCAAGGTCAAGGATGAGAGCGGCATGAAGCGCGTGGAGAAGTTCTTAAAGCAGGACGTCTGTCCCGATTGCGGCGGCTCCCGCCTGTCCGCGGCGGCGCGTGCGCCCCGCTTGCGCGGCATCTCCCTCGACGAGGCGTGCCGCATGACGCTCTCCGACCTGCTCGCGTGGGTGAAGGGGGTGCCGGAGAGCCTGCCCGCGGAGATGCGCCCGATGGCGCAGAGCATCTGCGAGTCCTTTCTCACGGTTGCGCGGCGGCTGATGGATCTGGGACTGGGGTATCTCACCCTCGATCGCGCCGCCTCCACGCTCTCCACGGGGGAGCGGCAGCGGATGCAGCTCGCGCGCGCCGTGCGCAACCGCACGACGGGCGTACTGTATGTGCTGGACGAGCCCTCCATCGGGCTGCACCCCGCCAACATTGCGGGACTCGTGGACGTCATGCACGATCTGGTGGCGGACGGCAACTCCGTCGTCCTCGTCGATCACGATGCGCAGATCCTCTCCGTCGCCGACCATATCGTCGAGATGGGGCCGGGCGCGGGCGCTGCGGGCGGGCGCGTCATTGCGCAGGGAACGGTGGAGGAGCTGCGCCGCAACCCCGCCTCTGAAATCGGCCCCTTCCTCGGGGAGGGGGCGTTCGGACGGGTGCGTGCGCGGCTTTCGCCCGACGTTCTCTTTGAAAAGGGGTGCATCCGGATGGAGACGGACGCCGTCCATACCGTGAAGCCGCTCAAGGTGCGCATTCCCAAGGGCAGGCTCACGGCGGTGACGGGGGTGTCCGGCTCGGGCAAGACGACGCTCATTCTCGAGAGCCTTGTCTCCGCTCTGGCGGCATATGCCGCCGGGCAGAAATTGCCCGGTCATGTGCGTGCCGTGGAGGCGGAGGGCATCTCCCAGGTCAAACTCATCGACGCAACGCCCATCGGCGTCAACGTGCGTTCCACGGTGGCGACGTACGCGGGAATCCACGATGAACTGCGCAAGATCTTTGCGCGCACGCCCGAGGCGAAGGCGCTCGGGTACAAGGCGGGGGACTTTTCCTACAATACGGGCAGGCTGCGCTGTCCCGTCTGCGACGGAACGGGAGAGGTGAGCCTGGACGTGCAGTTTCTGCCCGATGTGGACGTCCCCTGCCCCTCCTGCCGCGGGGCGCGCTACGGGGAAGAGGCCGCGCGCGTGCATTTGGCCGCGGCGGACGGCACGGCTTATTCCCTGCCCGAACTCATGGCGATGGATGTCGCAAGCGCCCTGAAGGCGTGCAGCGGCATGAAGCTCGTCAGAGACCGCCTGCAGGTGCTTGCCGATCTGGGGCTGGGGTATCTCACGCTCGGGGAGGCGACGCCCGGGCTGTCGGGCGGCGAGGCGCAGCGGCTCAAGCTCGCGGAAGAGATGGGCAGGGCGCAGGCGGACAGCGTGTTCGTCTTTGACGAACCCACCATCGGGCTGCATCCGCTCGACGTGCGCACGCTTCTGAATGTCTTTCAGACGCTCATCGGGCACGGCGCCACCGTCGTGGTCATCGAACACGATCTGGACGTCATCCGAAATGCCGACTATGTGGTGGATATGGGGCCGGGCGGCGGAGAGGAGGGCGGCAAAATTGTGGCGTGCGGCACGCCGGAGGAGGTTGCGGCCTCGCCCGAGAGCATCACGGGAAAGTATCTGTGATCTCCGCAGGCACCGCCTGCTGAAAGAGCTTCTTCTCTCTCCGCACTTCGCCCGAGCGCTTGCCTCCCTTTGTTCCGCGTTCTCTTGCTTCCTCCTTGCTTCGAGCCGGATTTAAGTTTTCTTCATTCGGCAATGTTCCCGCCTTTTTTCGGTATGAAAAAAGCGCCCCCGCAGGGACGCTCTTTTTGTTATCAAATCGCGTATTCTTCTATTATTTCAAAATCGGATGAACGGAATAAATAATCCTCCCCGGTTTCATCTATAATTCTGTACATTCCTTCTGCAATGGAAATTACGTTATAGACGTTTCCTTTTATCAGGGAAACTTTATAATAACCTCCAATGTATTTTACTTTCAGATTCTCCATTTTTGATTTACCTCCTTTTTACTGTCTGTTGCTTCATATCGGAAAGAGGCAGGGGATGCGGGCGCAATAAAAAAGCTCACGCAGGCGCGTGAGCTTTTTTGTTATTCGTTGTAAGGATCGTTTTCATCCTTGGGCGCTTCGGGTTCGGCGGGAGCCTCTTCCTTCTTTGCCTTTGCCGGGCGGATGCGCGTATCCTTTGCCGGCTTGATCTTCGTGTGCTTGCCCAGCTTCTTGTGGACGCGGCGCACGATGATGGCGACGATCGCAAAGACGAGCGCGAGTGCCAGAACGCCGGAGGAGACGATGAGCCAGACGTTTGTCTGATCGGCTGTATCTCCATGGTCGTGGTCGTGGCTGTTCTCACCGTCATCCGCCGTCAGGTCGTCCGCCTCCACGGTGACATCCGTCGTTGCATAGTCAAGGAAGAGCGACGTGCCCTCATCCGTCTCAGCCTTGAGCCATGCGATGCCCTCGGTGTACGCCGACTGCGCATAGGAGCCGTAGGGATCGCCGAGCTGATCCTCGTCCGTCGTCTCGTCGTAGCGCAGGTAGTCCTTTGCGTCGTAGAAGGTGTAGGTGTAATAGAGCGCATACGCGGCGGGCAGGTTTTCGTCGACGGCGACGTCGTGCAGTTCCTTGAGCTGGTCGACCGTCTCGCTGAGCAGGGCGTCATAGTTGTCGGAGACGTCCGTCGAGGTGTAGTCGTCAAAGAAGAGGTAGCTGTTTGCGGGGATCTGAACGCCGGTCGGGGTGACCGTGCCGTCCTCGGCGACGGTGTAGTCGCGCGAACCCGCCCAGACTTCAAGGCGGTAGTCCTTTGAGGTATTGCCGGTGTGGACGTAGAAGGTGACGTCCATCCACTTTCCGGCGTTTTCGCTCGTTCCCGTCAGCGTGATGACGCTCGCATAGCTTCCCATATCGCGTCCGACGTTGTTGTAGCGGACATAGTCGGGGTCGGCGCGCTGTTCGGGCGTAAGGGAATCGAAGATGTCCAGCACTTCCTGCTCGTAGTCGTATTGACCGCGGCTTGTCTCGGTGCGGTAGGCGTAATATTTGCCGTCTTCCGCATTATAATAGAACGCGATCGTCGTATTGCCGTCGGCGTCTACGGCGACGAGGTTGCGCGCATCGTCCGTCTCGTAGTTGCGGAGGTTTGCATAGCAGACGTTCTCATCCTCGCCCGCGCGGTAGTACAAACCGTTCGCGGCGCGGTAGAACAGGACGTCGGTGCGGGCATTGAAGCCGTCCGCCGTGGGATCTCCCCGGACAATGTTCCCGTTGTCGTCGTACCAGAAGGTGACGGCGGGGAGGGTGGGCGTAAGGGGATCGTTATATCCCGCCTTGACGTCGGAGGTGTCGATGAGGTAGATGGTCGCCGTCGCCCCCTCGGAGAGTTTGACGCGCATGGAGATGCGCTGGTAGGAATCGGCGGAGACGGTCAGTGTGTCGGAGAGGAAGCCGTAGGCGTTGAGCGCGCTGTCCGAAGTGTTCATGACGACCAGCGGCTGGTTGGCGACGCGGGAGGATGCCCGCGAGCCGTCCGCATTGTAGTCGCCGAAGATCTTCGCCCACCACAGTTCGTCCTCGGAGAGGGAGGCATCCGTGAAGGAGCCCGCATCCGCCACGTCCGTGAGCGCGTTTGCCCACGCCGTGCCGGAGGTGCGGTAGGTCTGCGCGTATCTGGCGTTGAGCAGGCCGAAGGAGAGCCCGTCGGGAACGACGTTGTCCACGCCGCCCGTCACGATGGACTTGCTTGCGTTCGGCACAGCCGTGAAGTTGGCGGTGGGGGCAAGCGTGTTGCGGATGTCGCGGTTGGTGTCCACGCCCGCGGTGTCGAAGGCGGAGTCATTGTCCACGGCGCCCGTCAGGGAGACCTTCTGGGCATAGGTGCCGGCGGAGGCGTAGTCGATATACTTCGCGTTCACGTCGGCAAGCACTTCAAAGTTAGCGAATGCGGCGTAGCCGTCGTCGTAGGCGCTCTGTTCCGCGGAGGCGACGTCGGTGGGGCCGTAGGAAAATTCGAGATAGAACTCTTTCGCGCTGTCCGTGTCGTTGGAGACGAAGAAGAAGCACTGCACCCAGCCGTTGTAGATATCCGTCGTCTCCTCGTCGATGTCCACCGTTGCGACGGTCGTCGAGTCGAACGCGGCGATCTGCGTGCGGTTCTCGCCGTCCACCAGCGTCGCGGAGGCGCCCGTGCCGCCGATCTCGCTCGTCTTGACCCAGAAGGAGATCATCATGTGGGTGTGCGCTGCCAGCGTGTAGCTCTCGGAGGAGGCGGTGTAGGGCGCGCTCGAGACGGACATGAGCATGATCACCGTCATGTTGCCGTCGGCGCCCTCGAAGGGGAAGCTGCCCGCAAAGTCGGTGTCGTAGATATTTTTAAGGTAGGAGTTTGTGTCCGCCGCCGCGGCAAGCGCGGATGCGGTGGTCACCCGGGCATAATCGTCGGGATAGGTGCCGTTGTAGACGACGTTCGATTTGCCGCCGTCCGGATCGGCCGTGATCGCGGCGGCTCCCTGCTCGATGGCAAGGTCGTCCGCGCTGCCCAGGTCTGCGTCAAGGTCGATCTTGACGGAGGTATGGGTATTGCCCGCAAAGCGCTTTTCCGTATCGGTGCTGTCAATGCTGCACAGGGCGGATGCCGTTGCTTCGTCAAAGGCGGCGGAGGTGAGTACCTCGCAGCTCACGTCGTCGAAGAAGGCGTAGCCGTTCACATACTCGAGGCGGTAGTCCGTCGAGCCCTGTCCGAGGCCGAGGATCACGGTGAAAGTGGAAGTGGCAAAGGAGTTTGCCCGCACATAGACGGTGTATTCCCTCCACTCGCCTTCCGTCGAGATGTTTTCGATGTACACGGGGTCGAGCGACGTGCCGCCCACCGTCTGGTTGATGCGGATGTAGGCGCCCGCGTTGCCCTTGACGGAGGTGTCCTCGTTTTCGGAATAGTAGTGCTGAAGATCGTTGGTGCGCACCCACACGCTGACGCGGGCGGAAGTGCCGGCCTCCAGCGTGATGGACGTCGAGGAGGTGTAATACTGTCCCGTGCCGAGCACGCCGTCCGAGGTGCGCTCGTTGTGGATCATGAGAACGGCCGTCTCGTCCTCCTCGGCGCCGGGGCGTGGCGTGGGCGCCTCGCTGATTGCGGAGAGGGTCTCCACGTCGTCAAAGTCGATGGAGTAGATGTAGTCGTCGAAGAGCGCGGCCGCCTCCGAGTCGGAATCGAGATCGTCGATCTCATCCTCGAAGTCATTGAGGAATTTGAGCCTGTCGTAGGCGGTCACGGCGTCGTCGTCCCAGTGCGCAACGGCGTCCTCGACGGAGGTCAGCTCCCTGCCCGAGGCGGACAGGTAATTCCATTCCGTCGTGTCGATGATGCCGGTCGCCGCATCGGAGGTGGGGGAACCGGAGGTGAACGACCAGCTCGTGGGCGAGCTGATGAGGTCGAGCTTCTCCTTTCTGTCCTCGACGTCCATCTCCGAATAGAACTCGAAGTTCCCGTTGCGGATCTTCTGGGTATCCGTCTGGGAGGTGGTCGTCTCCTCCTCGTCGTCCGTGGTATCGTCGGAGGCGGGGGCGCAGGCGGCAAGTGCGCTCAGGGTGAGCGTCGCCGAGAGTGCGAGCGTGAGTGCCGCAATGGAGCGGCGTCTGAATTTCTTTCGATCGAATGCCATAGGTCTTCCTTTTTCCGTCGGGGAGCGGGCGCTTCCCGTACTTTGTCAATTTTGGTTGCTGTTCCGGCGGGGCGCCCCCCGCGCAGGATACTTCTCTATTTTAATATAAAAAGCGTCCGAGCGCAAGCAATTCCGCATGAAAATCGTTATGAAATCGTGTGAAAGCGAAAAAATTTCCCGCATGATGGGCAAACTGACAGGAAAAGGAGGTCGGAAGCAGACATGACGGCGAGCGGGAAACGTACATTTTTTGCAAGGCTTCTGGGAGGAGGCGCGGTGGGGGCGGCAAACGGCATTTTCGGCGGGGGAGGGGGGATGATCGCCGTTCCCCTCCTCGAGCGCATCGAAAAACGGGGAACGGCGGCGGCGCACGCCACGGCGATCGCGTGCATCCTGCCCGCCTCCCTTGTGAGCGCCGCGGTCTATCTCCTTGCGGGGCTTGTCATGTGGCAGGCATTGCTGCCCGTCGCGCTCGGCGTGCTCGCGGGCGGCTTTCTCGGCGCAAAACTGCTGCCCTCGATCCCGCCCCGCGCCCTCGATCTCGTCTTTTCCCTGCTCATGCTCCTTGCGGGCATCAAGGCGGTGGCGGCATGGCATTTTTAGTGCTTCTTTTGTGCGGGCTGGCGGCGGGCGTGCCGGGCGGCATGGGCATGGGCGGCGGCACCGTGCTCATCCCTCTGCTCACCCTCTTCGGCGTTCCGCAGGCGGCGGCGCAGGCCATCAATCTCCTCTCCTTTCTGCCCATGGCTGCATTTGCGCTGCCCGTTCACGCGAAAAGCGGGCTTTTGAAGGGGGAGGGGCTGCTGCCGCTCATCCTTGCGGCGCTCGTCTTTTCCGCGCTCGGATCGCTGCTTGCTTCCCGCCTGCCGGGCGGGATCCTGGAGCGCGCGTTCGGCGCCTTTCTCATCGCGCTCGCCCTCCTTCGCCTGCGGGCGCTGTTCCGCAAAAAACAAATGCGGGACTGACTTTTCCCGAAACTTTTGTGAAATAACTGTGTTCGTTTCTCAAAAATGATGCCGGGAGGCGTTTTTTTGGGAAAAAATGAAATTTTTTTGCAAAAGGGTATGGACAAACCGCCTCGCGTGTGGTAAAATGGAAAAGAATTGATAGACTTGGGGCATTGTTCGTTTCGCACATGGGCCGGATTCGGAGAGGGATGGATGCCTGCGGGTTTGCAAAATCGGACGGGGAGTCCGAAATCTCACACAAAAGGACGGGAATGAATATGGAGAAAACGACGTCCGAAACACAGGAACTGGCAGAGGAGCGGATCGGGATCATCGATCTCGGTTCCAATTCCGCGCGTCTTGTCATCGTAAAACTTTTCGGCAACCACTTCATGGTCGAGGATGAGCTCAAGGAGAGCGTGCGCCTCGGACAGGATATGGACAGAGACGGTTTTTTGAAGCCGCAGCGCGTGGCGGAGACCATTCGCACACTCAAAATGTTTAAGCGTCTGTGCGACGCAAGCAACGTCAGCCGCATCATCGCCGTTGCCACGGCGGCAGTTCGCCGCGCCAAAAATCAGCGCTCCTTTCTCGATGAGATCCAGGCGACGTGCGGCATCCGCGTGGACGTCCTCTCGGAGGAAGAGGAGGCGACGCTCGTCTACCGCGGCGTCATCAATTCGATGGATATCCCCAAGGGGATCATTTTGGAGATCGGCGGCGGCAGCACCAAGATCATCTATTACAACCGCCGCACGGTACTCAATTACGCCTCGCTCTCCTTCGGCGCGGTGACGCTCACCGACCTCTTCGCGGACGACGGCGTCACGCCCGAGGAACAGACCGCAAAGATCGAGGAGTTCTTCACCGAACAGTTCAAGAAGATAGGCTGGCTGGCGGACGTCGAGCCGGACGTGCAGATGATCGGCGTGGGCGGCTCCTTCCGCAACCTCTACAAGATCAACCGCCTTGTCAAGAAGTATCCCCTCAACACCGTGCATAATTATTCCTTTGCGGTGGAGGATTTCCGCTCCATCTACCAGATGATCCGCGTTCTGGACGTGGAGAAGCGCAAGCGCATCCGCGGGCTTTCGCCCGCGCGTGCGGACATCATGCCTGCGGCGCTCGCCATCATCAAGGCGTTCACCGACTATCTGCACATCGAATCGTTCACCGTCGGCGGGTGCGGACTCAGGGAGGGCATCATGTTCAACCAGGCGGTGCCGCAGACGGTGGAGCGGCCTATCCTCGACGTGCTGAGCTATTCTCTGAACACGCTCGTAAACTATTACGGCTGCGACGAAAAGCACGTCGAACACACGGTGCGCCTCTCCATCCAGCTCTTCAAGCAGCTGCGCGTGCTGCACAAATTCCCGCGCGCCTACCTTAAAGTGCTCAAGATCGCCGCCAGCCTGAACGACTGCGGGCTGCGCGTGCGCTATTACGATCACCAGCTGCACAGCCGCTACATGATTCTCAATTCGGGCATCTACGGGGCGAGCCACCGCGAGATCGTGCTCGCCGCCTTTGTTGCGGGCAGCCACAAGCGGGAGGACGTCAACGCCGCCGAATGGGCGCGCTACAAGGACATCGTCACCGAGGAAGATCTGGACGTCGTGAGAAAGCTGGGCGTCCTGCTGCGTATCGGCGAGGCGCTCGACAGAAGCGGCATGGGCGTTGTGACGGGGATCAACTGCGACGTGCTGGGCGATTCCGTCATCATGAAGACAGAGCTTGCGGGCGACGCGGCGCTGGAGATCCGCCAGGCGATGGAGGTCGCGCCCGATTTCAAGCGCACCTTCCGGAAAAATTTGGAGATCCTGTGAAGCTGATCCTTGCGAGCAATTCGCCGCGCAGGCGGGAACTGCTCGCGCAGCTCGTCCGGGAGTTTGAAACACAGCCCTCGCGCTTCGAGGAGTCGGGCGCGGGGCTTTCCGCGTCCGGGACGGCGCGCCTGAACGCCTGCGGAAAGGCGCGGGAGGTCGCCTCCCGTTTCCCGGACTGCGCCGTGCTGGGGGCGGACACCGTCGTCTCCCCGGACGGGCGGCGCGTCCTCGGAAAGCCGAAGGACGCGCGGGACGCGCGTGCGATGCTGCGCGAGCTGAGCGGGCAAGAGCACGTCGTCTGCACGGGAGTCTGCCTCATCGCCGGAGGACGGGAGGAGAGCGATGCCGTCTTAACGCGCGTACGGTTTTATTCTTTGTCGGAGGAGCTCATCGCGCGCTATGTGGCGAGCGGGCTGCCCATGGACAAGGCGGGGGCATACGGCATCCAGGACGGATATGAGCTCGTAGAGAGCTATGCGGGCAGCTATTCCAACGTGGTGGGGCTTCCCGTGGAACGTCTGCGCGAAATGCTGCGCGGGGCGGGGCTGCTCTGACGGGCGGCCGCAGACAGGACAACAATACAGAGGAAAAAGATATGCTCAAACTGGCCATCGATTTCGGGACTGCGGTCACGAAGATCTACAAAATCGGGAGCGGCATCGTGCTTGCCGAGCCGACCTGCGTCACCGTCCAGAAGGACACGGGGGAGATCCGCGCCTTTGGCGCGGAGGCAAAGCGTCTCCTCGGCAAGACGGCGGAGGTGACGGACGTCGTGTTCCCCGTCTATGAAGGGGAGATCGTGGACGAGCGCTGTGCCGCCGCGCTCCTGGAATACTTTCTGCGCAAGGTCGTGCGCCGCACCTTCTCCGTGGAGGCGCTCTTCTGCGTGCCGTGCGCGTGCAGCATCGGTCTGAGAGAAACGTACTGCCGCGTCGCGCGGGCGGCGGGGCTTGCGCGCATCTCCTTTGCCGAGACGCCCTATCTCGCCGTCCTGGGGCAGGACATCCCGCTCTCCGAGTCCAACCCCGTGTTCGCCATCGACATCGGCGCCGGCAAGACGTCGTGCGCGGCGTTCTCGCTGGACGGCATCATTGCGGGCATCACGATGAACGTGGGCGGCAACAACATGGACGTACACATCATCGATCACGTCGCCGAGACGTTCAATCTGAAGATCGGGTCTCTCACGAGCGAAAAGCTCAAAAATACCGTCGGCAGCCTCATCGAGAACGACAACCAGGGAACCATCGTCAACGGGCGGGACATCGCCACGGGCAAACCCCGGTCGGTATCCGTCTCCTCGGCGGACATCCTCTTCCCCGTCCGCGTGTATGTGGACAAGATCATCGAGTATGCCGAGATGGTCATGAAAAAACTTCCCGCCGAAGTCTCCGCCGTCATGTGCAAGAACGGCGTCTACCTTGCGGGCGGGGTTACGAATATCGCCGGGTTCGCCGACTACGTCTCCGACCGCCTGCAGATGGAGGCGCACCTCGGCAGCGACGCCCAGATGGCGATCGTGCTGGGCGGCGGCAGGGCGATCGGCAATTCCGCACTCCTCAAACGCATTGCGCTCTGACGGCGCATTCCTCCCTTCGGGGAGGATTTTTTTCAAATCGCGGAAAATGTCATAATTTTTATTGACAAATGCATTGCCCTCATGCTATAATCACGCCGTTCGGCGAAATCAGTCACAATGTGAACGAAATCGAACGAAAAGACAGAGAGGAGACAATGCAGATGGAACAGGAAGGACAGGAAACGGCAAGAAAGCGCGCGCCGCGCTGGGTGAAGATCACGGCGATCGTGCTCGCGTGCATTCTCATCGTGCTCGTGGCGCTCGTGGGTGCGGCGGCGATCGTCTGGCGCAATGAGATCTCGACGGTGGCAAACTTCGTGAAGGTCGCCGAGCGGAACGACGCGCACGAGGACGGCGCGGTGTACCGCATGGACGTGGCGGGGGATTTCTACTTCGACGACTTCCTCGCGCAGGGCGGGGCGTCGAGCGACGCGGAGCTCATCGAATTCATCACGGACAGCATCACGCGCGGGCTCATCGACATGACCATCGAGCAGAGCGAGATCGCGTGCAGCGCCTTTACGGCGGTCACGCCCGAGGGCGACAGGATCTTCGCGCGCAACTACGACTTCGCCAAGACCAACACGGCGCTCGTGTTCACCGATCCGGGCAACGGCAGGTACAAGTCCTTCTCCACCGTCGATCTGCAGTTTCTGGGCATGGATCAGAACCGCGACGTGGAGGGGCTGATCAACAAGATCACCTGCCTTGCCGCGCCCTATGCGCCGCTGGACGGCGTCAACGAGAAGGGCCTGAGCTGCGGCATCTTCATGAGCTATCAGGGGAACGAGACGGTCGCCACCGATCAGCAGACGGAAAAGCCCGACATCACCTCCACCACCATGATGCGCGCCATGCTCGACTACTGCGCCACGGTTGAGAAGGCGGTCGCCTTCGTCGAGGGATACGATATGCACGATTCGGCGCAGACGTCCTTCCACTATATGATCGCGGACGCGACGGGCGCGAGCGCCATCCTCGAGTGGACGGCAGGCACCGACCTCACCGACAACGACGGCTCGGCGCGCACCCTCCATGTCATCTACAACGACGACGATGCGCACATCGGCTCGCGCGAGGGGGCGGCGGACTACCAGTGGATCACCAACTTCATCCTGCAGCCCGGCTATTATGAAAGCGATGACGCCAAGCCCGGCGTCGACCGCTACGACCACATCTACGATCAGCTCTCGGAGGCGCAGGGCGTGGTGGAAAACGAGCAGGCGGCGATGGACATCCTCGCCTCGGTGGGCAGGCGCAGCTGGAACAACGACGATTCCAACGGCATCACGGTGCATTCCGTCGTCTACAACCTCACCAAGCGGACGGTGCTCTGGGTCGCCAACGAACACTACGGCGAGGAAGCATACACGTTTGAATTTACGCTATGAGGCGGGCCGCGCCGGAAAAGAGCCGAAAAACGTTTGACAAAGGCGGGCGGGACGGCTATAATCAAGGTATCAGGCATCGAAGCGGAAGAGACGTGCGTACGAAGCGCGCAAGAGAGGGGCGTCCGCAGGCTGAAAGACCCCCGCATGGACGCGCACGGTATTCCCCCGCCAGCCGCTCCGCCGAACGGAACTTCAAGCGGAGCCGTTCCCCCGCGTTAAGGGGCAATGAGGCGCGCGGCCTTTTTGCGGCGCGCAAAGACAGGTGGTACCGCGGCATTTCGCCCTGTTCACGGATGGTGGACGGGGCTATTTTTTTGTTTGGAGCAGATATGGACAAGTCATTGCAGGAAATTTTGCAGGAGGCGGCGGAAAAGTTCGCCGCAGCGGCGGACAGCCACGCGCTGTATGAGGCAAAGATGGCGTTCCTGGGCAAGATGGGCAGGCTGGGCGCCCTCTACAAAAAGCTTAAAGAGCTGCCCGAGAGCGAGCGGCCCGCTTTCGGCGCGCAGATCAACGAACTGCGCCGCGCCATCGAGGAGCGCGTCGCCGTCATCGAGGGGATGCTGCACGCGCGCGAGCTTTCCGCCCGCCTGGAGGGCGAACGGGTGGACGTCACCATGCCCGGCCGCAGGCGCCGGCAGGGGACGCTGCACCCCGTCACGCGCGTGAAGAACATGCTCATCGATGTCTTTGCGGGCATGGGCTTCGAGGTGTTCGAGGGGCCGGAGATCGAGACGGACTACTACAACTTCACGGCGCTCAACACGCCTGCCGATCACCCCGCGCGCGATATGCAGGATACCTTCTATCTCGCCGACGGGCTGCTTCTGCGCACGCAGACCAGTGCGGGGCAGATCCGGATGATGGAGCAAAAGAAGCCGCCCATCAAGATGCTCTCGCCCGGCAGGGTGTTCCGCTCGGACGACGATGCCACCCACTCGCCCATGTTCCACCAGATGGAGGGGCTCGTGGTGGATAAGGACATCACCCTCTGCGACCTGCAGGGGATGCTCGACGAGTTTGCGCGCGTCATCTTCGGAAAGGAGAGCAAGACGCGCCTGCGTCCCTCCTACTTCCCCTTCACGGAACCCTCCGTCGAGGTGGACGTCTCCTGCCACGCCTGCGGGGGGAAGGGGTGTTCGCTGTGCAAGGGAACGGGCTGGATCGAGGTGCTCGGCGCGGGCATGGTCAACCGCCGCGTGCTGGAAAACTGCGGCATCGATCCCGACGTGTACTCCGGCTTCGCCTTCGGCATGGGCATCGAGCGCATCGCCATGCTCAAGTACGGCATCAACAATATCAAGCTGCTCACCGAGAACGACGTGCGTTTTCTGGAGCAGTTCAAGGATTAAAGGGGGGAAACGGAGATGTTATTACCGCTCAGCTGGCTGAAAGATTATGTGGACGTGGACGTCACCTCCGAGGAACTCAGGGACAAACTCTTCTCCTGCGGGTTCGAGGTGGAGGAGATGACCTATCTTGGCAGGGACGTCGTCAACGTCGTCACGGGGCGCATCACCAGGACGGAGAAGCACCCCGATGCGGACAGGCTCACCGTCTGTCAGGTGGACTGCGGCGAGAAGGGCGTGCGGCAGATCGTCACGGCGGCGACCAACGTGTTTACGGGCGCCGTCGTCCCCGTCGCGCTCGATAATTCCACCGTCCTGCACGAGGGCGGGGTACAGAAGATCAGGACGGGCAAACTGCGCGGCGTGCCGTCGGAGGGAATGTTCTGCTCGGGCGAGGAACTGGGCATCACGGACGATTTCTATGTGGGTGCCGAGGTCAACGGCATCCTCATCCTCGACGGCGATACGCCGCTCGGGCAGGACATCCGCCCCGTCGTCGGCATCGACGACTGGATCTTCGATATCGCCGTCACCGCCAACCGCCCCGACTGTCAGTGCGTGTTCGGCATGGCGCGCGAGGTGGCTGCCATCCTCAAAAAGCCGCTCCGAGTTCCCGCAACCGATTATACGGCGCATGAGACGGACGTGAAGATCGCGGTGGAGGTCAAAGAGCCTGCGCTCTGCCCCCGCTATGTGGGCAACTATGTGGCAGACGTGAAGATCGGCACCTCGCCCCGCTGGCTACGCCGCCGCCTTGCGCTGTGCGGCCTCAGGTCGGTGTCGGACATTGTGGACATCACCAACTTCGTGCTGCTGGAGCTGGGACAGCCCATGCACGCCTTTGACAGGAACTACCTCGAGGGGGACGCCATCGTGGTGCGCCGCGCGCAGGCGGGCGAGAAGATCGTCACGCTCGATGAAAAGGAGTTCACCCTCACGCCGGACAACCTGCTCATCTGCGACAGGAAAAAGGGCGTGGCGCTCGCGGGCATCATGGGCGGGCTCAATTCCGAGATCAAGGCGGACACGCGAGAGGTGTTCTTCGAGTCTGCGAAGTTTGCGCGCGACAGCGTGCGCAAGACTTCCCGCGCGCTCGGCCAGCGCAGCGATTCCTCCGCCCGCTTTGAAAAGGGCATGGACGCCTGGACGTGCGGCTTTGCCATGGATCGCGCGCTGCACCTTGTGCAGCAGCTGGGCTGCGGCGTTCCCACCGCCTGTCGCGCCGACGTCAACGCCGACCCGCTCACGCCCAAGGTCATTGAGGCGGGGTACGAAAAGATCGACGCGTTGCTCGGCATCCGGGTGCCGCACGCGGAGATGGCTGCCATTCTGGAGCGCCTCGGCTTCGGCGTGGAGACGCGCGAGGGGGGCATGATCGTGACCGTGCCGCTCTGGCGGGAGGATGTGGACGGCTATCCCGACCTCGCGGAGGAGATCATCCGCTCCTACGGCTACGAACATCTCACGCCCACCTTCCTGGCGCGCGCGGCCGTCACGCGCGGCGGCCTGGACGAGGCGCAGAAGATGCAGGAGAAGTGCAAGCGCACCCTGCAGCACGAGGGCTTCATGGAGACGTGCAGCTACTCCTTCTATTCGCCCAAGGACTTCGACCTTCTCCGCCTTGCCGCCGACGCGCCCGAACGCCGCGCCATCCGCATCCTCAATCCCATCGGCGAGGATCTGTCCGTCATGCGCACCATCCTTGCGCCCAGCATGATCGCCGATATCGTGCGCAACGTGCGCCGCGGCAACGATGCGGGCAGGCTGTTCGAGCTTGCTAACGTCTACCTCGCCGGGGAACTGCCCCTTGTGCGGCAGCCGGAGGAGCGGGCGCATATCTCCCTCGGCCTGTGGGGAGAGGGCGACTTCTTTGATCTCAAGGGCGCCGTGGAGGCGATCGCGGAGGCATTCGATCTCCGCCTCACCTTCGAGCGCTGCGAAAAGCCCTTCCTGCACTCCGGCGTGGCGGCCTGCGTCAGGCTGGGCGAGCGGGAGGTCGGCTGGCTGGGCGAACTGCACCCCGCCGTCGCCGAGGAACTTGCCCTGGAAAAGCGCGCCTATCTCGGCGAGCTGGACTATGCGCAGCTCTCCGGAAAATTTGCGAAGGACATCACCTTCCGTGCGCTGCCCAAATATCCCGACGTCGTGCGCGATCTGGCGGTGGTCGTCGGAGAGGAGGTCACCTGCGCGCAGGTGGAGAACGTCATTCTCAGGAGCTGCCGCGCGGCAAAGCGGGCGGAACTGTTCGACGTGTTCCATGGCGCGGCGCTGGGCGCGGGGAAAAAGAGCATGGCGTTCCACATCACCTTCGCTGCAGAGGGGGACAAGGCCGTCACGCCCGAACTTTCGGAAAAATATTTCAAGCGCATCGTCGAAATGCTTGAAAAAGAGCTGGGTGCGCAGCTTCGGTGAGGTGAATGTATGAGAACAATGATCTACGGGGCGGGGGCGCTGGGAACGGTGCTCGGCGCCTACATTGCAAGGGCGGGGCGGCAGGTTGATCTGGTCAACCGCAACCGCGCGCACGTCGCGGCGCTCAGGGAGCGTGGCGCGCATATTGTGGGGAAGGCGGATTTTACCCAGCCCGTGTCCGCCCTCCTGCCCGAGGAGCTCACGGGGCAGTATGATATTATCATTCTGATGACAAAGCAGCAGCACAATGCCGAGGTGGTTGCATTTCTCAAGCCCTTCCTGAAGGAGGACGGCGCGCTGTGTACCTGCCAGAACGGTCTGCCCGAGCCTGCCATTGCCGAGGCGATCGGCGCGGACAGGACGCTGGGCTGCGCCATCGCATGGGGCGCGACGTTCAAGGGGGAGGGGGTGAGCGAACTCACCTCCGATCCCTCGGCGCTCACCTTTTCGCTGGGCGCGTTCGGGAAGGGGAATCATCTGGAGGACGTCAAGGCGCTCTTCGAGTGCATGGGCGTCGTGGTCGTCGAAAAGAACTTCATCGGCGCAAGGTGGTCGAAGCTGCTCATCAACAGCGCGTTCTCCGGTCTCTCCACGGTGACGGGCGCCACCTTCGGGGAGGTCGCAAAGAACAAAGCCTCCCGCCGCGTTGCCCAGCGCATCATCAAGGAGTGCATCGACGTCGCCAGGGCGGCGGGCATCGCCGTCGAGCCCGTACAGGGACACAAGATCGACAAGCTGTTCGACTACCGCGGCCCGCTCAAAAAGGCAATCTCCTTTGCGCTCATTCCCGTGGCGATGAAAAAGCATTCCGCGCTCATCGCCAGTATGCTGCAGGACATCCGCGCGGGCAAGAAGTGCGAGATCGACGCCATCAACGGCGTCGTGTGCGCCTTCGGCAAAAAGTACGGCGTGCCGACGCCCTTCAATGAGAGGACGGTCGGGATCGTACACGGGCTGGAGGAGGGCGCGCCCATCGCCTTTTCCAATATCGCCCGTTACGACGACCTGCTGCGCAGGTAATGTGTGTGCGCCGCCGGGGCAGTTTGCCCCGGCGGCGCACTATTCATAAAAACTCCATATTTTGTGTAACGTAAATTTTGTGAACACAATATTTAGTGTATTGTAAAAAATTTTTTACGAGTTTTTTTCCGCATTTTCTTGACAAAGCATATGCGCGTATGGTATGATATGGGCAGTTGGAACCCCTGCGGTGACTGACGAAGCAAGGCGGAGCACCGCGTGAAGCCGCAGGAGGGGAAAGAGCCGTTCGTCTGGGCAATTTTTATCGGTGGATAAAGATTGCCCTTTTTGAACCTTTTTCGGAGGGCGGGACATGGTCGGAAGAGTGCATTCCTACGAATCGTTCGGCACGGTGGACGGCCCCGGCATCCGCTTCGTGGTCTTTCTGCAGGGCTGTCCCATGCGCTGCAGATACTGTCATAACCCCGACACCTGGGACGCGCGCGGGGGGCGGGAGGTCACGGCGGAGGAAGTCGCCCGCGAAGTGCTCAAATACAGGAACTACTTCGCCGACCGCGGCGGCGTCACCCTCTCGGGCGGCGAGCCCCTTTTGCAGCTCGACTTCGTGCTGGAACTCTTTTCCATTCTCAAAAAAAAGGGCATCCGCACCTGCCTGGATACCTCCGGCATCTGCTTTTCGGAAGAGGATGCACGCTACGAGCGCCTTGCCGCCCTGACCGATCTCGTGCTCTTGGACATCAAGCACATCGACGATGCGGCGCATCGTGCGCTGACGGGGCAGAGCAACAAAAACCCGTTGGCGTTTGCGCGGTTTCTGGACGAACGCGGCGTGAAAATGTGGATCAGACACGTGCTCGTCCCCGGCATCACGGACGACGACGGGGCGCTCAGGGAGCTGCGCGCCTTCCTCGACACCCTCACCAATGTGGACAGGGTGGAGGTGCTGCCCTATCACACGATGGGGGTGCAGAAGTACAGAAAGCTGGGCATTCCCTATCCCCTGGAGGGGGTGCAGCCCCCTGCCCGCGAGCGGGTGGAGAATGCCGGACGTATATTATCGGACAGACAGGAGCGGCTATGAGCAGATTTTCTCTTCTGGAAGTGAGCGGCGAATCGTGCGCCAACTGCCTGACGCTTCTGCCCGTGGTGAACCGCCTCGCGGCGGTGCGCGGGCTGGAGGTGGAGCATCTGGAGGTGAGCGAGGCGACCGCCGGGCGGGTGCGCGCCCTCGGCATTGACCGCGTTCCCACGCTCATCGTCTTAAAGGACGGCGCGGAGGTCGCCCGATGCACGGGCTATCAGCCGGAGGAGATCCTGGAACTCTGGCTGGATGCGAAGATACAGGAATAACGGCAGTCTTTTTTTGACAAAATACAGGATGATACAGTACGGAGAAAGAGTATGAATTTTGAACATGCATGGCGCGGCTTTGAACGCGGCAAATGGAGCAACAACGAGGTCGACGTACGCGACTTCATTCAGCGCAATTATACCCCCTATGAGGGGGATTCCTCCTTCCTCGCTCCCGCCACCGAGGCGACCAAAAAGCTCTGGGCGCAGGTGATGGAGCTCACGCGTGAGGAGCGCGCGCGGGGCGGCGTGTACGACGCCGATACCGAGATCGTCTCGCGCGTCAATTCGCATGGGGCGGGCTATTTCAACAAGGATCTGGAAAAGATCGTGGGATTGCAGACGGATGCACCCTTTAAGCGCTCCCTGCAGCCCTTCGGCGGCATCCGCATGGCGGAGGAAGCGCTCAAGATGTACGGGTATGAGATCTCGCCGCGCGTAAAGGAGATCTTCACCAAGTACCGCAAGACGCACAACGACGGCGTGTTCGACGCCTACACGCCCGAAATGCGCCTGGCGCGCCACGCGCACATCCTCACCGGACTGCCCGACACCTACGGCCGCGGGCGCATCGTGGGGGACTACCGCCGCGTCGCCCTCTACGGCGTGGACTACCTCATCAAAAAGAAGCAGGAGGACAAGCGCCTTCTGGACGGCGAAATGACGCCCGACAAGATCCGCGACAGGGAGGAGATCTCCGAGCAGGTGAAGGCGCTCGGCAGGCTCAAGGAGATGGCGGCGGCGTACGGCTTCGACATCTCCCGCCCCGCCGAGACGGCGCAGGAGGCGGTGCAGTGGCTGTACTTCGGCTATCTTGGCGCCATCAAGGATCAGAACGGCGCGGCGATGTCCATCGGCCGCAACTCCACCTTCCTCGACATCTACATCCAGCGTGACCTGGATGAGGGCAAGCTCACCGAGCGGGAGGCGCAGGAGCTCATCGATCACTTCGTCATGAAGCTGCGTGTGGTCAAGTTCATGCGCATCAAGGAATACAATGAACTCTTCAGCGGCGATCCGACGTGGGTCACCGAATCCATCGGCGGCATGGGCGTGGACGGCAGGACGCTGGTCACCAAGAACAGTTTCCGCATCCTGCACACCCTTGTCAACCTCGGTCCCGCGCCCGAGCCCAACCTCACGGTGCTCTGGTCAAAGCGCCTGCCCAAGAACTTCAAGACGTTCTGCGCGGAGATCTCCATCGCCACGTCCGCCATCCAGTACGAGAGCGACGATCTGATGCGGCCGGAGATGGGGGACGACTACTGCATCGCCTGCTGCGTGTCGAGTATGCGCGTGGGCAAGGATATGCAGTTTTTCGGCGCGCGCGCCAACCTTGCCAAGTGTCTGCTCTATGCCATCAACGGCGGCAAGGACGAGTTGGAAAAGGACAAGACGGGCAAGCCCCTGCAGGTGTCGCCCGCCTTTGCGCCCATCCTCGGCGACGGGCCGCTCGACTTCGAGGAGGTCAGGGAAAAGTACACGCAGATGATGCGCTGGCTGGCGGGGCTGTATGTGAACACGCTCAACGTCATCCACTATATGCATGACAAGTACTGCTATGAGGCGCTCGAGATGGCGCTGCACGATTCGCAGGTGCGTCGCTTCTTTGCCACGGGCATCGCGGGGCTCTCCTGCGCGGCGGATTCCCTCTCCGCGATCAGGTACGCCAAGGTGTATCCCGTCCGCAACGAGGACGGCATCGTCACCGATTTTAAGATTGAGGGCGACTATCCCAAGTACGGGAACAACGACGACCGCGTGGACGAGATCGCCGTATGGCTGGTCAAGACGTTCATGAACTTCATCAAGTCATACACCACCTACCGCGAATCGGTTCCGACCATGTCCATCCTCACCATCACCTCCAACGTGGTGTACGGCAAGAAGACGGGCAACACACCGGACGGCAGAAGGGCGGGGCAGCCGCTCGCGCCGGGCGCCAACCCCATGCACGGCAGGGATCACAGCGGTGCGCTCGCCTCGCTGGAGTCGGTGGCAAAGCTGCCCTATGACTACGCGCGGGACGGCATCTCCAACACCTTCTCGGTTACGCCGCAGTCGCTGGGGAAAGAGTAAAGGGGTTCACACTTTTTTCCGCGAACTGACGCGGAAAAAAGTCGTGATTGAAAGGAAAGCCCAACGTTCGCCAAAGGCTCTGCGTTCGGTTTTCCTCTGCGCGGGCAGTGGCAACAGTTGTAGCGCCCGCGCATTCACCTTTCCGCAAAAGCCGCGTGTGCGGCAAAACATTTCATATCGTAAAAACAGGAGGAAACTACCATGGCAAACGAGAGAGCGGAAAATCTGGTCAATATGTTGGATGCCTATGTGGCGGACGGCGGGTATCATTTGAACGTCAACGTGTTCAACCGCGATACCTTGCTGGATGCGCAGAAGCACCCCGAAAAATATCCCCAGCTCACCATCCGCGTGAGCGGCTATGCGGTGAACTTCAACAAGCTGACCAAAGAGCAGCAGGATGACGTCATCGCCCGCACCATCCACGAGAGCATGTGACATGGCAAAGCTCACGGAAGAGGAGGCACGCGCCCGCGAGGAAGCGCGGGCGGCAAAGCGGCGCGCGCAGCTGGAAAAGCACGCTGTTCCCTGCCCGCACTGCCAAAAGAGCGTGCTCGATCACATGACGCGCTGCCCCTACTGCGGCGGCGCGCTCGTGCCGAAGGGGTATGCGCCCATGGACGAGGAGAAGAAGCGCAAGGTGCGCAATGTCTGCTATATCGCCGGCTTTGCGATCGCCATCGTCATCGTCGTGCTCATCCTCGTGCTGCGCTGAGGCATATTTTTTGTACAGATAACGGATACGGGCCGCTCTACTCACGGTAGAGCGGCCCGTTTTTTGAGTAGAACGGGGATTTTTTGCGATAGAAAGGGCAAAAAAAGGAGGAGAGCGCGCCGCATGACGAGTAGGTTGCCTTTTTTTGCCGCCCGTCATATACTGGGAGCAGAACAGCGGCGGGGTGCACCGGGGACAGCGCTTCGGGACTTGAATGCCCTGCCGCCGGGCATCGCGCGGGGTCACCGCGCCGCCCGAAGGAGGATGGTATGCAGGCTGCGGCGATGCTTCCCGCAAAGGGAACGACGACAAAGGACGGGAGATTTTACTCCTTTTATACCAAAGGGGAGGAGATCTTCAACGCCGTCTCGCACATCGCGGGCGGGGCGTTCGGCCTAGCGTTCTGGATCGTGCTTGCACTGTTCGCCTATCCGGACGCGGCGGCGCTTGCCGGTGTGTCGCTCTTCGGGTTCGGCGCCGTCACGCTCTATACGATGAGCGCGCTCTATCACTTCCTGCCCGACGGAAAAGCGAAGGGCGTGTTCCGCATCTTTGACCACTGCACCATCTTCCTGCTCATCGCGGGGACGTATTCTCCCTTCTGCCTCATCGCCCTCGGCGGCACGACGGCGGGCTGGATCGTCTTCGGCCTGCAATGGGGGTGCGCCGCCGTCGGCATCACGATGAACGCCGTCGCCATGAACAACAAGATCGTCAAGGCCGTCTCCATGGTGCTCTATGTCGTCACGGGCTGGATGGCGCTTGCCGTCTTCCCGCAGCTCTTCGCCGCCGTCCCCGCCGCGTCGCTCTGGCTGCTGCTCGCGGGCGGGATCGCCTATACCGTCGGCATCGTGTTTTTCGCCCTCGGGAAAAAACTGCGCTGGTTCCACCCCGTCTGGCACCTCTTCGACATCGCAGGTACGGCGCTGCAATTCGTCAGCATCCTCCTGCTGCTCCTCTGAGCGTCTGTTTTTTTGGGGATTTTTTTCTTTAAGCCTTGACAATTCTCCGTTTGTCGTGTATGATAGGGATACAAATACCATTGCAACGGAGGGTGTTATGAAAAAGAAACTGATCACTTTGGCAACCGTGGCAATTTCTGGTTGTCTCCTCGTATGCCTTGCAGCGTGCGGCGGCGCCGTATCGGAAGCGAAGAATATGCGCGGAGAAGAGGTCACGGAGGACGTGTGGAACAGCGCAATGACGGGGACAAGGTACCAGATGAGTGACGCGGCAAATGCCGCTGCGGCGCAGACGGTCGCGGATGAGAGCGCCGCCCCCAACTATAAAGTGGAATTTGAAATGGACTACAACGTCTCCTTTGAAACGGAGGCGGTCGAAGGCAGCATCGTCTCCATCGAGGCGATGAATGCGAGCGTCAGCCAGAAGGCGAGCGCTACCGTCGTTGTGGCAGACAATGCACTGCACGTCACGCTTTCTTACGACTTCAAACTGGACGGCTCGGAGAATCTGCTCGAACTGATGGGGATGAGCGAGTCGCCCAGCGGCAGCGGCGAAGTGGAGATGTATCTCGCTCCTGCGGCTGAGGGCGGTTATACGATCTATGCGCAGGATGCCGACGGCAACTGGCAGGCGTCCTATGGAACGAGCACGCTTATCGGCGAGGCTGTGCAGTATATCGTGCAGATGACCATGAACCTGATGGATCAGAGCGCGCTCGCGGGCGCCTTTGCGCAGTATGAATACAACAGCGACCTCAAGGGCTATACCGCCATCGATGCCTCCTCTTCGGGCAGCATCGGCAGCGTGTCCGGGTCGGCGTCAAGCAATCTCGTCTACAAATTCCGCGATAACAGGCTTGCGGCGATCTATGGGGAAACGGGTTACGACAGCACCTCAAACGGTGCCGCTGTAAGCGGCTCTGCCGAGGTGGGCATCGTCTATACATACGGCGGACAGAGCATCACGCTTCCCGCCGTCGCATAAGCAGAATTTTCGGGCGCCTTCCTTCGGGAAGGCGTTTTTTTTGCAAAACCACAAAAATTTACAATTTCGTTACATTTTTGTGCGGATTTTTTTACAACTGTCTGCTATAATCGGGGTGTCAATCGGAAATACGCCGCCCCCCGGCGTCTTTCCCGGGCTTACACCGTGCGCCGCAGACCCATCCGCAAACGGCGCATCTCTCCCAACCCCCCGCAGAGATGATCTGCGGGTTTTTTTGTATCTTTGTAAAAATTTACAGTTTTATTACATTTTTGTGCGGATTTTTTTACAAAGCTGTGGTATGATGGCGTTGTCGGACGGAAGAGATCCGTCCTGCATTCAGCGGACAAAGATGCGGAGCGGCGGCTGCAAGGCGGCCACGGCGGCGCCGGCTCCGACGCGCGAACGGGGGAAAACTTGTAAGCGCCTGTCTTATCCTGCCTGCGCAGGCTCTGTGAGCTTGCGCAGGTTTTTTGTATTTTCTTCCGTGCGGCGCCCCTATTTATGATTCATAAATTTTTATAATGATTGTATTCGGAAATTTCAATAGATTTATGCTTTGTGTTCCGTTGACAAATGGGAATGCCGCATGGTATTCTATAATGGAGTGAAAATCGTGTGAAGAATGGGTTCAGTGCATGAAATTGTACGGATCCGGGCGCAGCAGACGGCAACATGGATGCGCGGTTGTCTGCGGACAGAAACGAAACTCATATGGGAGGTGTGCAATGACAAGAAGGAAGTGGGTGTTAGCGGTGCTGACGGTACTAATGGCAGTGACGACGGCGATGGGGCTGGCGTCATGCGTACCGGAGGAGCAGGCGG
>CALVZS010000008.1 GCA_944372575.1 uncultured Clostridia bacterium
GCGGCGCTTCTCTTTATTTGTCTGACGGTGCATCCTCATCGCGGGTGATTTCGCCTGCGTGTTCGGCGGCGTTGTCGTAGCGCTGCCGCTCGCTCGCCTCCCACGTCAGGCGCGCCTTGTGCTTGAGGCGGTAGAACCCCACGATATAGATGGGGATGTATTCCAGCAGGTAGAAGGGGGAAATGAGCAACGTTGCCGTCTTTTCCCCGGGGGAGAGAACGGTGAACGCCTCGTGGCTCGCCGTCATCGCCAGAATATTGTACAGAAGGAGCAGGACGTACAAAATGCCGAAGGGCATGACGATAAGCAGAAAGATGCTGCGGAGCATGAGGTGCGCGTTCCCGCCGAATGCGTACCAGACGGCGAGGACGATGCCGGCGATGATGGTGACAATGGAGATCGCCGCAAAGAGGGCGAGCGGATAGATCCCGTACAGGCAGTCGTACTCCGCCTTGCTCATCTTTCCCCGCTTCTTTGCCTGCGCTTTGATCTGCTCCTTGTACTTTTCATCGCCCTGCATATAGCCCATCACCCAGCGCATCCGGCGGTTGTAGTTGTCCTTGTGGCCGGGCGCCTCCTCGGTGTAGAGCACGGCATACGGCCAGTACATGGATTTGAAGCCCTTGAGTACGCTGTCCAGCCGCAGCTCATAGTCCTCGGTGAGGGTGCGGTAGGGCCAGCCGCCCAAAGTTTCGATGAGGGAGCGGCGCAGCATCATGCCCTGTCCGCACATGGTGAGCGGAATGTCCTTTGCGGTGCGGTAGCGGTTGCCCAGATCGTCCAGCATCGCCCAGGTCAGGGCGGAGTTGTTGGAAAATACGGTGCGCTTCTTCCTGTCCCCCAGACCGTTTTTCATATATTTGCGGGTGAGATAGATGTCGTAGTCCCACTCGAGCGCGTTGTTCAGCTCGCGTACATAGGAGGGGGAGAGCACACCGTCTGCGTCCACAATGACAAAGGCGTCGAAACTTGCAAGCTCCTCTTCGGAGAGCGCCTTGAAAAATCCGTCCAGAGCGTCCCCCTTGCAGGTCTGATCGGGGACAACGTACACCTTTGCGCCGATCTCTTCGGCAAGGGCGATCGTGGGGTCGTCGGCGTCCTTGACGATGACGTTCACGGCAAATTCCCCGTCATAGTCCTGCCGGCGGATGGAATCGAAAAGATCTCCGATGACGGTGCTCTCGTTGCGTGCGGGGACGATGATGCAGATCCTGTGTTTTTCTTTTGCCGTACGGTAAGGCGGTTTATTGAAGGCGTAGAAGAATCCCGTCAGGCGGGGAATATATGCCGCAAAGGCAATGGCGGCAATGACGATATATGCAATGAGAAAGGCGTCGATCATATTCGTGAAAGGCTTCTCCGTGGTAACAGAATGTAGACAACTTTATTATATCTCACTTGATGACAAAATGCAATCGTTTGTCCGGAAAAACCGTGGGCTTTGTCATAAAATTTTATGACATTGTTCAAAAAGTCAACAGAACGCCGGGAAAAAAGTGCCTGCCGCATAGTGCGGCAGGCGTAAAAAAATTATTCAGAAGGCGCACTTTTGGGTGAGGAAAGCGATCGCCTCATCGGGCGTCATGCGCACCTGTTCCATGCTGTCCCTATCGCGCACGGTCACGGTTCCGTCCTCCAGCGTCGTAAAGTCCACGGTCAGGCAGTAGGGGGTACCGATCTCATCCTGCCTGCGGTAGCGCTTGCCGATGGAGCCTGCCTCGTCGTAGGTGACGGAGAAAAACTTCTTCAGCTTGTTTAAGATCTCCCTTGCGGGTTCGGCGAGGTTCTTCTGCAGGGGGAGCACCGCCGCCTTGTATGCCGCAACGGCGGGGTGGAAGTGCAGCACGGTGCGCACTTCGCCGTTCTCCAGCGTCTCCTCGTCGTACGCCTCGGAGAGCACGGCGAGCATCAGGCGGTCTGCGCCGATGGAGTATTCGATGACGTAGGGGATGTACTTCTCGCCCGTGACGGGGTCGATATAGGAGAGCGACTTGCCCGAATATTCCTGGTGGCGGGAGAGGTCGTAGTCGGTGCGGTTGTGGATGCCGTTGAGCTCGTTCCAGCCCATGGGGAATTCGTACTGGATGTCGCACGCCTCCTTTGCATAATGGGCGAGCTTGTCGTGGTCGTGAAAGCGCAGATGCGCGGCATCAAAGCCCAGGTCGAGCAGGAACTGCCAAGCCTTATCCTTGAACTGCGCGTAGTATTCGCTGTCCGTTCCCTTCTTGCAGAACCACTGGTGTTCCATCTGCTCAAATTCGATGGTGCGGAAGATAAAGTTCCCGGGCGTGATCTCGTTGCGGAACGCCTTGCCGACCTGCGCGATGCCGAAGGGGATCTTGGCGCGGGTGGTGCGCTGCACGTTGAGGAAGTTGACAAATTCGCCCTGTGCCGTCTCGGGGCGCAGGTAGATCTTGTTCTGGCTCTCGTCCGTCACGCCGCGGCTGGTCTCGAACATCAGATTGAAGGTGCGGATGGGCGTCCAGTCGCACTTGCCGCACACGGGGCAGCAGACGTGATGCTCGTTGATGTATGCCTCCATCTCCGCATTGCTCATCAGGTCGGGGTTGACCTTTCCCTTGGAGTGCGCCTCGATCAGGTTGTCGGCGCGATGGCGGGACTTGCAGTTTTTGCAGTCCATCTTGGGGTCGGAGAAGGAGGTGGTGTGTCCGCTCGCCTCCCAGACGCGCGCGTTCATCAAAATGGCGGCGTCCACGCCGAAGGAGTTGTCGCTCTCCTGCACAAAGCGCTTCCACCAGGCGCGCTTCAAGTTGTTCTTGATTTCCACGCCCACGGGGCCGTAGTCCCAGGTATTGCCCATGCCGCCGTAGATCTCGCTCCCGGGGAAGATGATGCCGCGCGCCTTGCACAGCGCGACCAGTTTGTCCATCGTGACCGCTCTCTTTTCCATAGCCGTGTTCCTTTTTCAAAAATGTTCGCAGATATTATACTCTATTCTCCCCTCCATGGCAAGCAAAATGGCCGACCATTTTTCCCGCAGCACGGACGGGGCGCGCCCTCGTCTGCCGCGGGTACGGCGCTCCGCCATAAATTTCGGGAAGTGGGGCGGAAACGGTATCATTTTTACGGCCGATGTGCTATAATACAGTCAATATGATCCGGAACAGCCGGACGCACAGGAGAGAAGTATGGCAGAAGCCTCCAATTTCATTGAACAGATCATTGAGGAAGATCTTGCCTCAGGTAGGATCAAGGCGGTGCAGACGCGTTTCCCGCCCGAACCCAACGGGTATCTGCACATCGGCCACGCCAAGAGCATGTACGTCAATTTCGGCATCGCTGAAAAGTACGGCGGCAAGTGCAACCTCTTTTACGACGATACCAACCCCAGCAAGGAAAAGACGGAGTTCGTGGACGCCATCAAGCGCGACATCGCCTGGCTGGGCTATCACTGGGCGAAGGAGGTGTACGCCTCCGACTTTTTTAACACCATCTATGAATATGCCGAGCGGCTCATCCTTGAGGGCAAGGCGTTCGTGTGCGACCTCTCCGCCGAGGAGATCAAGGCGACGCGCGGCACCCTGACGGAGCCGGGGAAGGACAGCCCGTACAGGAACCGTACGCCCGAGGAGAACCTGCGTCTCTTCCGCGAGATGCGCGCGGGAAAGTATGCGGACGGCGAAAAGAGCCTGCGCGCCAAGATCGACATGGCATCCCCCAACGTCAACCTGCGCGACCCCGTCATCTACCGCATCCTGCGCGCCACCCACCACAGGACGGGGGACAAGTGGTGCATCTACCCCATGTACGACTACGCCCATCCCATCTGCGACTACCTGCAGGGCGTCACACATTCCCTGTGTACGCTGGAATTTGAGGATCACCGCCCCCTGTATGACTGGGTGGGCATTTCCCTGGGCTTTGACCCCAAGCCCCGCCAGATCGAGTTCGCGCGCCTGAATATGACCAACCTGGTCATGAGCAAGCGCTATCTCAAAAAGCTGGTCGAGGACGGCTCGGTACACGGCTGGGACGATCCCCGGATGCCCACGCTCGCCGGGCTCAGAAACCGTGGCATCCCCGCAGCCGCCGTGCGAGACTTCTGCGCGCGGGCGGGCGTCACCAAGGCGCAGTCGGAGAGCGACATCTCCTATTTCGAGGCGGTCGTGCGCGAGTACCTCAACGCCCGCGCGCCCCGCGCGATGGCGGTCGTCGATCCCATCCGGCTCACCGTCACCAACTACGAGGGCAGCGAGGAGGTGGACTTCGAAGTCAACCAGCTCGATCCCGCGGCAGGCACCCGAAAGGTGACCTTCGGCAGGAACCTCTATATCGAGCGCGGCGATTTCTCCCTCGACCCGCCCCCCAAGTATCACCGCCTGAAGCTCGGCGGCGTGGCGCGGCTGAAGAACGCCTACATCGTGCGCTGCGATGACGTCGTGAAGGATGCGGACGGCAACGTTACCGAGATTTTGTGTACCTACCTGCCCGAGAGCCGCAGCGGACACGATACGAGCGGCGTCAAGGCGAAGGGCGTTCTGCACTGGGTGAATGCCGACACCTGTGTAGATGCGGAGCTCAGGCAGTACGACCACCTGCTGCGCGATGCCGACTATGCGGGGCAGGACTTCTCCGAGCGCATGAATCTGGACAGCGAATACATCTTCTCCGCCAAGGCGGAGCCCTACCTTGCCGAGGCGGAGGAGGGGACGGCATTCCAGCTCATGCGCACGGGCTACTACAAGGTGTGCCGCGACGCGGACAGGCTCTGCCTTTCGGAGATCGTCTCCTTAAAGGACAATTTCAACAAGTGAGGGCGGAATAGTCTGCCGCCGCCGCGCGCATACTGTGCGCGTGACGACGTTGGACGAAAGGACGCTCTCCCTGCTCGGAACGCTGGAAACGCTCTGCCCGGACGGCGGCTATCATATCGTGGAGGCGGCCGATCTTCCGCTCTCCGCGCAGGAGGCGGCGGAGGGGATCGCCTGCCTTGCGGACAGCCGCCGCATCGAGGTGCGCTACGCGGAGGAGGGGACGTACTGCCTGCGCGTCCTGCCTGCGGGCAGGGCATATGTGCAGCAGGCGCGTGAGCACGACTTCCGGATGCGGCTGCACCTGCGCCGAACGGTGCTCTTTGCCTTTCTCGGGGCGGCTGCGGGCGGGTTTCTTGCCGCCATGGCCGCGGTTCTTCTCGTCCTCGTCCTGAGGTGACTATGTGGAACGCGGCGCTGGACAGAACGGAAAATGAAGTGATGCGCGCCCTTCTCACGCTCTCGGCGGGGAAGGCGCGCTTTCTTGCTTCTCCCGCCGAGATGCTCTCCCTCGTGAAGGGCAGGTGCGACGAGGCGGCGCTGGAGCGCACCCTCCTCTCCCTTGCGCAGGACGGCTATTTCGACTTCATTGCCACCGACCGCAAGGGGGAAAAGACGTACGTCGTGGAACTGCGGCCCAAGGGCGCGGCGTTTGAGCGCAGCGCGCACAACGACCGCCGCCGCTTCGTCCTGCGTCTCATTGTGGCTGCGGCGTGCGGGCTTGCCTCCGCGCTCATCGGCATTCTGCTCAAACTCATCATCTCATAGCGCTCCCGCGGCAAAAGCGGCGTTTGCCGCTGCCGACCCGCCCCGAAAGAGTTGACAGTCTGCCGCAGATAGGATATAATAGTTGCGAACAAAAGTTCGACTTTCTTGAAAAAATTTTGCACCCCTGCCCGGAGCGTCCGCAGCAGGGGCTGCGCACAGAGGTCTGTTCATGGAGCATCACGAATTCAAACTTCATGCGCCCTTTCAGCCCACGGGCGATCAGCCGCAGGCCATCGAAAAGCTCACGGATGGCGTGCTGGACGGCATCCGCACGCAGGTGCTCGTCGGCGTGACGGGCAGCGGCAAGACGTTCACCATGGCAAACGTCATCAAAAACGTGGGGCGTCCCGCGCTCGTCATCGCGCACAACAAGACGCTCGCCGCCCAGCTGTGCAACGAGTTCCGCGCCTTTTTCCCCGAAAACCGTGTGGAATACTTCGTGTCCTATTACGACTACTATCAGCCGGAGAGCTACATTCCCTCGACGGATACATATATCGAAAAGGACTCGGCGACCAACGATGAGATCGACAAGCTGCGCAACGCTGCCACCTGCTCGCTGGGCGAGCGGGACGACGTCATCGTCGTCTCCTCCGTGTCCTGCATCTACGGCCTGGGCGCGCCGGAGGAATTCTTCCGCCTGGGCATCTCGCTGCGGCCGGGGCAGACGATGACGCGCGACGAATTGCTCACCCGCCTTGTCGGCATCCAGTATTCGCGCAACGACATGGACTTTAAGCGCTCCACCTTCCGCGTGCGCGGGGACGTGGTGGAGATCTTCCCCGCCTCCAATTCGGAGGTCGCCGTGCGCGTGGAGTTCTTCGGCGACGAGATCGACTCGCTGGGCGAGGTGGACGTGACGACGGGCAAGGTGATCTCCGCCTTAAAGCACGCCGTCATCTATCCCGCCAGCCACTATGCGGTGGGCTCTGAAAAGCTCATGTGCGCCCTCTCCATGATCGAGGAAGACCTGAAGGGGGAGGTCAAAGCGTTCGAGGACGCGGGGAAACTTTTGGAGGCGCAGCGCCTCTCCCAGCGCACCGAGCACGATCTGGAGATGCTGCGCGAGATCGGCTACTGTTCGGGCGTGGAGAACTACTCCCGCTACTTCGACGGGCGGCAGCCGGGGCAGCCCTCCTTCACGCTGCTCGACTATTTTCCGGAAAATTTCCTCGTCTTTATCGATGAGAGCCACATGACCATCCCGCAGATCCGCGCCATGTACAACGGCGACCTCGCGCGCAAGACCAACCTGGTGGAGTACGGCTTCCGCATGAAGTCGGCGTTCGACAACCGCCCGCTCACCTTTGAGGAGTTCGACGCGCGCGTGCCGCAGATGATCTGTGTCTCGGCGACGCCCGCGCCCTATGAACTCGAACAAGCGGGACAGGTGGTGGAACAGCTCATCCGTCCTACGGGGCTTCTGGATCCGCCCGTCACCGTCAGGCCCACCAAGGGGCAGATCGACGATCTTCTGTCCGAAGTCAACCGCGTGGTGAAAAAGGGCGGGCGGGTGCTGGTCACCACTCTGACCAAACGCATGGCGGAAAACCTGACCGACTATCTGAAAGAGAACGGCGTGAAGGTGCGCTACATGCACTCGGACATCGATGCCCTGGAGCGCATCGACATTATCACGGGGCTGCGCTCGGGTGAGTTCGACGTGCTGTGCGGCATCAACCTGCTGCGCGAGGGACTGGATCTGCCCGAGGTGGAGCTGGTCGCCATCCTCGATGCGGACAAGGAAGGCTTTCTGCGCAGCGAGACCTCGCTGGTGCAGACCATCGGCCGCGCGGCGCGCAACGCCGAGGGGCGCGTCATCATGTACGCGGATGAGATGACGGGCAGTATGCAGCGCGCCATCTCCGAGACCAACCGCCGCCGCGCCGTGCAGCAGAAGTACAACGAGGAGCACGGCATTGTCCCCAAGACCATCGTCAAGGAGGTGTCGGACACCATCGGCATCACCACGTCCAGAGCGAAGCGCGCCGCCGAGGTAAAGGCGAAGGACATTCCCGAGGAGATCGAAAAGCTCAAGGCGCTCATGAAGGTGGCGTCCGCGCAGCTCGACTTCGAGCGCGCCATCGAGATCCGCGAGACCATCAACGAACTCAGAAAGCGGATGCGCAAGTGAGGGGCAGATCGCCGCACGTCCGCATCGGAAGTGATTGAAAAATTTTGAAATTCGTGGTATAATGTGGTATCATAAGGACAGAGTACAAAGGAGGAAGCCATGAAGATCGCCGTCGATATCGATGATACCCTGAATGTGATCGACCGTGTCCGCTATGCGGGCGAATATATCCGCAGAAAGGGGCTTCCCTATCAGATTGCCGATGAACACGCGCACGCCTTCGCCGCCGTCTATGACTGGACGGAGGAGGACGTCCTCACGTTTGTCCGCGAGGGCGGCATTACAGCGTTCACGGACGCGCCCGCCCGCAAGGGCGCCAGGGAGGTGCTCACAAGGTGGCGCGAGGCGGGCATCGAGGTCATCATCGTCACATCCCGCCCCGCTTCGTGGTTTTCCAATCCCGAAAAAGTATCCCGCGACTGGCTGGAAAAGCGGCGCATTCCCTATGATTCCCTCGTCGCCGCCGTTGCGGACAAGGGCGAATACTGTGCGCAGAACAACATCGACGTGCTCGTCGATGACAGCTTGCAGCAGTGCCTCTCGGCGCAGGAGAAGGGCGTCTATGCCGTGCTCGCCGTCTCCCGTGCAACGCTTCCGCGCGCCGGGGAGGTGCGCTACGGCGGGGCGAACTGGCAGCAGATCGACGGGGCGGTGGCGCACATCGCTGGACTGATGCTGCGCGCAGGCAGGGCATAGCGCGTGCGGACAATTCAGCGCGCGGTGCGCCCGCGCATATCTCCTGTTTTCCGCCGGAAAGCAGGGGAACTTTTTGTCAGAAAAAATCGCGATGGGAGCGCAGGCTCCGCGATCAGACCGGACAGTATATGAAAGACGAGATATTTGTAAAAGGTGCAAAGGAAAATAACTTAAAGAACGTGGATGTCCACATCCCGCGCGGCACGCTCACCGTATTCACGGGTCTCTCGGGCAGCGGCAAGTCCACGCTCGCATTCGATACCATCTTCGCCGAGGGGCAGAGGCGGTACATGGAGAGCCTCTCCTCCTACGCGCGGCAGTTCCTGGGCATGATGGAAAAGCCGGACGTGGAGTCCATCGACGGGCTCTCCCCCGCCATCTCCATCGACCAGAAGACCACCTCGCACAACCCCCGCTCCACGGTGGGTACGGTGACGGAGATCTATGACTACCTCCGCCTGCTCTTTGCGCGCGTGGGCATCCCGCACTGCCCGAAATGCGGCAGGGAGATCAGGCGGCAGACGGTGGATGAGATCGCCGACAGGGTGATGCTCCTGCCGGAGGGCAGCAAGCTCATGGTGGAGGCGCCCGTGGTGCGCGGCAGAAAGGGGGAATACGTCAAGGAACTCGCCTCCTACCGCAAGAGCGGCTTCGTGCGCGTCAAGATCGACGGCTCCGTGTACGATCTGCAGGAGGAGATCCGGCTCGATAAGAATATCAAGCACAATATCTCCGTCGTCGTCGACCGCCTCGTGGTCAAGGAGGGCATCTTGAAGCGGCTGACCGAGAGCCTGGAGACGGCGCTCTCCCTTGCGGACGGGCTGGTGGTCATCGACTGCGGCGGCGAGGAGACGCTCTATTCCACCCGCTACGCCTGCCCCGACTGCAACATCTCCATCGAGGAGATCGAACCCCGCCTCTTCTCCTTCAACACGCCGTGGGGCGCCTGCCCCACCTGTTCGGGACTGGGCTTCCGGCAGATGGTCGATCCCGACCTCATCTGCCCCGACAAGACCAAGACCATCCGCGAGGGCGCCATCCATGCGGGCGGCTGGATGCTGGACAGCAACGCCACCAACCTCATGTACGTCACCGCTCTCGCCAAGCACTTTCATTTCTCCATCGACGTGCCCGTCAAAGATCTGCCCAAGGAGGCGTACGACGTCATCATGTACGGCACGGACGAGGAGATCGACCTCGACTACAAGACCCGCTCCTTCTCGGGCAGCTACAAGATGAAGTGGGAGGGGTTCGTCAACAACCTGGAGCGGCGCTATCAGCAGACGAGTTCGGTGGGCGTCAAGTGGGACATCGAGCGCTATATGCGCACCTCCGACTGCCCCGACTGCCACGGCAAGCGCCTGAAGCGCGAGGCGCTTGCCGTCACGGTGGGGGGGAAGAACATTGCCGAGGTGTGCGATCTTCCCGTGCGCGGCATTGCCGCCTTTCTGGACGGGCTCACGCTCACGCCCACGCAGCACGCCATTGCCGACGTTATCTTAAAGGAGATCAAAAACCGCCTCAACTTTCTCACGGGAGTGGGGCTGGATTATCTCACCCTCTCGCGCAGCGCCGCCACCCTCTCGGGCGGGGAGAGCCAGCGCATCCGCCTCGCCACGCAGATCGGCAGCGCGCTGACGGGCGTGCTCTACATTCTGGACGAGCCCTCCATCGGGCTGCACCAGCGCGACAATGAAAAACTGCTCGCCTCCCTCAAGGGGCTGCGCGACCTCGGCAACACGCTCATCGTCGTCGAACATGACGAGGACACCATGCGCGCGGCGGACTACATTGTGGACGTCGGCCCCAAGGCGGGCGTGCATGGGGGGGAGATCGTTGCCTGCGGCAGTGTGCAGGACATCATGAACGAGCCGCGCTCCATCACGGGCGACTACCTTGCGGGCAGGCGGAAGATCGAGATCCCCGCCGTGCGCAAGCAGCCGGACGGCAGATGGCTGGAGGTGGACGACTGCCGCCAGAACAACTTAAAGGGCATCAATGTGGCGATCCCCGCGGGGCTGATGACCGCCGTCACGGGGGTGTCCGGGTCGGGCAAGAGTTCCCTCGTCAACGAGATCGTCCTGCCCCTCCTTGCCAATGCGCTGAACGGCTCCCGCCTGCCTGCGGGCAGGAGCGGAGCGTGCCGCGGCATCGACCTTTTCGACAAGGTCATCGCCATCGACCAGTCGCCCATCGGCAGGACGCCGCGCTCCAATCCCGCCACCTACACGGGGGTATTCACCGCCATTCGCGACCTGTTCGCGGCAACGCCGGACGCCAAGGCGATGGGCTTCAAGTCGGGCAGGTTCTCCTTC
Organism: uncultured Clostridia bacterium; assembly: GCA_944372575.1. GTDB lineage: Bacteria > Bacillota > Clostridia > Christensenellales > Borkfalkiaceae > Gallimonas. Next base: position 10,686 of record CALVZS010000008.1, read on the forward strand.
AACGTCGCGGGCGGGCGGTGCGAAAACTGCCAGGGCGACGGCATCATGAAGATCGAAATGCACTTCCTGCCCGACGTGTACGTCCCCTGCGAGGTGTGCGGCGGCAAGCGCTACAACCGCGAGACGCTCGAGGTCAAATACAAGGGGAAGTCCATTGCGGACGTGCTGGACATGACGGTGGAGGAGGCGTGCGACTTCTTCAAGAGCCTGCCCTCCATCTATAACAAGCTCTCCACCCTCAACGAGGTGGGGCTGGGCTATATCAAGCTGGGGCAGTCTGCCACCACCCTCTCGGGCGGCGAGGCGCAGCGCGTCAAGCTCGCCACGGAGCTCTCCAAGCGCTCCACGGGGCGCACCTTCTACATTTTGGACGAGCCGACCACCGGCCTGCACAGCTATGACGTGGACAAGCTCATCAAAATTCTGCTGCGCCTGCGCGACGGCGGCAACACGGTGCTGGTTATCGAGCACAATCTGGACGTCATCAAGGTGGCGGACTGGATCGTCGACCTCGGCCCCGAGGGGGGCGACGGCGGCGGCACCGTCCTCTGCACGGGCTCGCCCGAGCAGGTCGCCGCCTGCGAAAAGAGCTATACGGGGCAGTTTCTCAAGAAGATGCTGCCCGCGCGGGCGGACGCATGACGCCGGTCGGGCGCTGCAACCTTGCCGGGAAAAACTGACGGGAGAAAATTTATGGTCAATGCAAGGAACAAAAAATTGGGCGAAGCGCGCTCGGTCATCCGCGAGATCTTCGAGTACGGCAACGCGCGCAAGAGGGAGATCGGAGCGGACAAGGTGTTCGATTTTTCCATCGGCAATCCGGGCGTTCCCGCGCCCGGAGAGGTGAACGAGGAGATCGTGCGCCTTGTAAACACCATGCCCTCGCTCGCCCTGCACGGCTACACGTCGGCGGCGGGCGCGCCCGAGGTGCGCGAGGCGGTGGCGCGCTACATCCGCACCGCGTTCGGGGTACCCATGTCGGCGGAGGGCGTGTACATGACGTGCGGCGCGGCGGCCTCCCTCACCATCACGCTCAACGCCCTGTGTGAGGAAGGGGACGAGTTCGTCGTCATCACGCCCTGCTTCCCCGAGTACGGCGTGTTCATCGAGAGCGCGGGCGGCAAAGTCGTGACGGCGGCGACGGGCGAGGACTTTCATCCGGATCTGGCGGCGCTGGACGCCGCCGTCGGCGCGCACACCAAGGGGGTCATCCTCAACTCGCCCAACAACCCCACGGGCGCGGTGTATTCGGTGCAGGAGCTTGCCGCTATCGCCGGCCTGCTGCGCAGAAAGAGTGCGCAGCGGGGCGCGCCCGTCTTTCTCATCGCGGACGAGCCCTACCGCGAACTCACCTACGGCGCTGAGGTTCCCTATCCGATGGCGTTCTATGAAAACACCGTCGTCTGTTATTCCTTCTCCAAGTCCCTCTCGCTGGCGGGCGAGCGCATCGGCTACATCGCCGCGTCGCCGCAGTGCGCCGCGGCGGCGGATGTCTTTTCCGCCGTTTGCGGGGCGGGCAGGGCGCTCGGCTTTGTGTGCGCGCCCGCGCTCTTTCAGCGCGTCGTGGCGACCTGTCTCGGAAAATCGGGCGACGTGGAGGAGTACCGCGCCAACCGCGACCTGCTCCTGCATACGCTGCAGCGGTGCGGCTTTGTCTGTATCCCGCCAGAGGGCGCTTTCTATCTGTTTGTGCGCTCGCCCGAACCGGACGCCGCGGCGTTCTGCGAGCGGGCAAAAAAGTATGAACTGCTGCTCGTTCCCTCGGACGGCTTCGGCGTGAAGGGGTATGTGCGTATCTCCTACTGCGTGGAGCGCGCCGTCATCGAGCGCGCCGCCCCCGCCTTTGAGGCGCTGGCTAAGGAGTATGGGTTATAGTTTTATGGAAGCAGGATGAAAGGGGCGATGCCAAATGAGCATCGCCCCTTTCATGTGAAAATTTACAACGATGGATAGCGGGAAAAGAAAAATATAATTCTGCTTGCCTAAAATATTTTGATATGATGTTTCTGCGACACATTGGAATACCCTGACATTGAGGAGTGTATCGGTAAAGATGTACACTCTCACCTTAATGTTAGGGAAATGTGTCGCAGCATTGAGAGGTACGTTTTTACGGCGTGTCTCTCGCGAGACACGCTTTTCTTGTTTGGAGGAGAATATGTGTACGAAAAGAAAAAGATTTTAGTTCGTCGGATCGTTTGGGGGATTTTGTTGGTGGTCGGCATTATTATCCCTATTACCCTTGCTCTTCAACCTGTGGAAGAGGCAACTCTCATCAATGACGAAGGGTATGTGACGGAATATTACGAGTTTACCGATATGACGGATTGTGAGATAGAGGTGACGTTCGACCGGGAGGTATCTTCTGCAGACATTGTTGTAGAATTTTATGACGAAAACGGAAATTTTCTTGCAAGAGAGGACGGATATTTTACCGGACATGGCAATGAATTGTCTGCTTCGTTTTTTATCGATGGACAAGTAGACAGCTACGAAATTGTAAGCTATGAAGTGAGCGTAAACAGCAATTATTATGATAATTTTACATGGTATTTTATAATTTATATATTTGATGTTTTTGCCTTTGCCTTTTTTGTTTGTGCGCTATTGCTGTCATGCAAGGTATATGAGTATGACGGGAAAATGATTCTTGTTTATGCGGGATACTACCACCATTATCTCAAAGTGGACGGAATCAAAATGGATGAACACAACACCTTGTTTTCGTTCACCGCGATTCCTCTCTCCTGCACGTTGGACGACGGAGCCGTGTTGAGCGCAACAATCACGATGACAAACCGTATCTCATTAAAGGTCAATGATCGTCTTTATACCAATTATGCAAAAGAGGTATAGGGAAATACAGTCGTTGCGCTATGAAATCAAAAGTCTCTCGGACGACGCATATCGCGCGGCGGGGGGCATTCGGTTTTCCCAGGAATGGGAGCAGGATTTGTCCATATGCTACATTTGCGGGTAAATATCAACGAGTCCTCCCTCAATGGGGCGGGGGTTTTCCGCGGTTGCCGAAGCCTTCAAACGTTTGTACGGCCTTTTGTAAGGCGGGCAGGCAAAGGGGAAAGCGAAAAAGACGCGCGCGGCGCGGACGAAATTCGTCCGCGCCGCGCGCATTTTTTTCTGCCGTCAGAGCGAGATGAGCAGCATGGCGACGGGCAGGGTCACGACGGAGAGAATGGTTCCCGCCGAGAAAGCGGCGGCGGAAAATTCCTTTTCGCCGTCCAGTTTTTCGGCGAACGCCACCACGCTCGCCGCGGGCGGCATCGCCATCGCGATGACGGGGGCGAGCAGCACATACGGCGTATCCGCGAACACGCCCGTCAGTTTGAAGGGCAGGATGAGCAGGTAGGTGAGCGCCGCCGAGAGAACGAGCCGCACGAACGCCGCAAGGTAGATGTTTTTATCGCCGAAGAGCTGCCGCGGCGAGAGCTCGGCAATGCGCACGCCCACCACCATCATGGAGAGGGGCGCCGTCATGCCGCCGCCGTATGTGACGATCTGCTGCAGCTCCTCCGCCTCCTCCATGTCGAAGATATTGATCTGCGGGACGAGGAAGAGGAGAAAGCCGACGATGGAGGCGATCGTGCAGGGGTTGAGGAGTGCCTTCTTCAGGGAGATCTGCTTTTTATCCTGCGTGATGAGGTAGGAGCCCAGCGTCCACAGGAGCAGGTTGAACGCCACGGTGAACACGGTGACGTACATCATCGCCTCCTTGTCCCCGCCCGTGAACATCTCCACGAAGGGGATGCCCACAAAGGCGCAGTTGGAGAAGGTGCCGATAAAGACGAGCACGTCCCGCTTCCTGCGCTGCTCCTCCCCCTTCATGAACAAAAAGAAGAGCCTGGAGGCGAAGAATGTGAGAAAGATCGCCGCGACGGAGAAGAGGAACACCCAGAGGAAGTTGAGCAGCGTCCCGCCCGAGGGGGCGACGGGGTCGACGGCGAACGCCTGGATGATGAGCATGGGCTGCGCAAAGCACAGCAGGATGTTGGAGACGGAGTACAGGCTGTCCGCCCGGACGAGGCCGGTCTTTTTGAGCAGGAACCCCGGCACGGCGAAGGCGAAAAGAACGAGCATGATGAGCAGGACTTTGACGATGATCTGAACCATGAAAAGACCTTTGTAAAGAGGATTTCACCATTTTCCCGCACGGCATTATAGCACCGTGCGGAAAAAAAGGCAACCGGCTGCAGGGGGCAAAACCGCTTTCGGGGGAAATTTTTTCCCGCGCGCGTCCGCCGCGGAAGGGAAAAGGGAGGATGCGCAAAAAAATTGCAGAAATAATTTTTATTTTCCGTTGACAAAGGGGAATCCCTGTGATAATATAAATATGTCTACGAGGACACATCCGTAATTTTGTGAAATTTTTACAAATGCGGGACTGCGCACGCAGGCGTCGGGTGCGTTGTTTGCGCATTATACCGAAAGCGCCGTCCGGGCGGGAGGGATCATGCATACATCTGCACAGGCCGCACCTCTGGTGCGGGAACTTATCATACCCAGGGCCGTTGTCCGCATTGCGGGCAGGGTGGAAAACGCTGCGTATCTCACGGCGCACCGGGCGGAACAGATCGGACTCAACGAGAGAGAATTTATCCATATGCAGGGCAGAAGCGGCATCCTGCTCGATTTCGGCAGGGAACTGCAGGGGAGCCTGCGCATCGTCACGGGCTACGGCACCAACGGCGCGCGCGTTCGCATCCGGCTCGGCGAGTCGGTGGGGGAGTGCCTCTCCGAGATCGGCGAAAAGGGCAGCACCAACGATCACGCCCTGCGCGACGTCACTCTGCCCCTTCCCATGCTCTCCGACGGAGAATATCTTGCCAGCGGCTTCCGTTTTGCCAACGTTGAACTGCTCGACGAGGGGGCGGAGCTGCGCCTGAAGGCGGTCAACGCCGTCTATATCCATTCGTCCCGCCCGCAGGTCGGTTCCTTTTCCTGCTCGGACGAGACGGTCAACCGCATCTACGATACGGCCGCCTACACCGTGCAGCTGTGCGCGCAGCGCTACATCTGGGACGGCATCAAGCGCGACCGCCTCGTGTGGGTGGGCGACCTCTATCCCGAGGTGTGCGCGCTGCTCTCCGTCTGCAATGACGACGGCTGCGTGCCGGACAGCCTCGACTTCGTCAGGGCGGAGACCCCCCTCCCCGGCTGGATGAACAACTACCCCATGTACAGTATGTGGTGGATCATGATCGTGGAGGAGTATTACCGCCGCACGGGCAATCTCGCCTGGGTGACGGCGCAGAGGGACTACTTCTACGGCCTGCTCCGTCAGATCGACGGCTGCATCGCACAGGACGGCGATTTCGACTTCGGCGGCAACTTCGTCGACTGGCCGACGCACGGCCACGCGGATGAAGCGGAGGGCGTGCGCTGCCTTGCCAAGCTGTGCGCAAAGAGCGCCCGCGCGCTCGAGGCGCTCTACGGCACGGACGGGAGCCTCTCCGATCGCATTCTGGAGAAGCTGTCTAAAAAGGATGCCCCCGTCACCGAAAAAAAGCAGATCGTCGCGCTCAAATACCTCTCCGGGACGCCCCTCTCCGAGGCGGAGAAGGCGCTCCTTCTCGGCGGCGGCGCGGCGGGGTTTTCCACATTCATGAGCTATTTCCTGCTCTCGGCGCAGGGCGAGCTTGCGGGCGAAGAGGCCGCGCTCTCCTCGCTGAAGCAGTACTACGGCGGAATGCTCCGCCTGGGCGCAACTACCTTCTGGGAGGACTTCGATCTCGATTGGCTCAAAGGGGACGCGTGTCCCATCGACCGCATCCCGCAGCCGGGCCAGACGGACGTCCACGGCGACTACGGCAGATTCTGCTATACGGGATACCGTCACAGCCTGTGTCACGGCTGGTCGGCGGGGGTCATTCCCTTCCTGATCGGGCGCATCCTCGGCGTCACGCCGCTGGAGGCGGGATATCGGAAGGTGAAGATCGCGCCGCGGCTGGGCGGGCTGATCTTTGCACAGGCAGACATCCCCACGCCGCAGGGCATTCTGCACGTCTCCTGCCGAGCCGGGGAGGACGGGAACGTCCACACCACGGTCACCGCGCCCGAGGGCGTGCAGGTCGTCGGCTGAAAGGGCAGGAGGCGCGCCATGGAAGAGCGTACGGACAGTCTTTTGCACATTCTCTCCTCCGCACCCGTGGACGAGTACTGTCCCGTGGTGTTCTGGAGCATCAATTCCGCGCTGGAGGAGGAAGAGCTCCGCCGCCAGATCGGCGAAATGAAGGCGTTCGGCCTGGGCGGGTTCGTCTACCACGCGCGCGCAGGACTGGAGACGGAGTATCTCTCCGAGGAGTGGTTCCGCCTCGCGGGCGCGTGCCTGGACGAGGCGCGCCGGCAGGGTCTGCGCGTCTGGATGTACGATGAATACGGCTGGCCGAGCGGGTTTGCGGGCGGCAGGCTGCTCCGGGAGGAGGAAAACCGCGCCTGCTATCTCGAATATACCGTGCGGGAGGACTGCGATCCCGCGGCGTATGCCGTCTATGCGCTGGAGGGGGGCGTTCCGCGCCTTCTGCGCGCGGGCGAGCGCGCCGCGCAGTATCACACGCTCTATGTGCGCACGTCGGACGCCTATGCGGACGTCCTCAACCCGCGCGTCACGGAGCGGTTCCTCACCCTCACGCACGAACAATACTATGCGCGTTTCCGGGAGAGCTTCGGCAGGGAACTGGCGGGCTTCTTCACGGACGAGCCGCAGTTTTACCGCTATGCGACGCCCTTCACGCGCGTCGCGCCGGAGGAATACCGCGCCCGCTTCGGCGGGGATATAAAGGAGGGGCTGTTGTGGCTCTTCCTCAAGGATGCGCGCGGCTATCCCTTCCGTGTAAGATACTATAACCTGCTCAGCACGCTCTACTGCGAGAACTTCTATCGCAAACTCAACGACTGGTGCGCCTCGCACGGCTGCCTGCTCACGGGACACAGCATCGAGGAGAACGCCTTCTTCGCCCAAATGTGGGGCAGCGCGGATTGCGCCGTGACCTACCTCTACGAGGGGGTGCCGGCGATCGACAACCTGGCGCGCCGCTCCGACCCCTTCCTTGCGGCAAAGAATGTCGCCTCCGTGGCGGCGCAGACGGGCAGGGCGCACATTCTGACGGAGACGTTCGGCTGCACGGGCTACGGCATCACGCCGCGCGCGCTGCGCGCGATCGCCGAACGGCAGTACGTCTACGGCGTCAACTCCATGTGTCAGCACCTGTATAACTATTCGCTTGCCGGACAGGGAAAGACCGACCATCCGATCTCCTTCGGCAGGACGCTGCCCTGGATCGCGGGCTATCCCGCATTCAACAACTACTTTGCCCGCCTCGGCTGGCTGCTCGGCGCCTCGCGCGAGGAGGCTCCCGTCGCCGTCATCACGCCGATGGAGAGCGTCTATCTCGACTACATCCGTTCCGACGAGCAGCAGACCATGACCGAGGTGGACGGCGGCTGCTCCGCCGTCATCGAGGAACTGCGCCGTGCGGGCATTGCCTACCACCTCGTCGACGAGAAAGTGCTCGCCCGCCTCGGGAGCACGGAAAACGCGGCGCTCAGGGTGGGGGAGCGCGCCTATTCCGCCGTCGTGCTGGCGAACTGCCGCGAGCTCAAGGGGAGCACTGTGCGTCTGCTGCGCGAATACCTTGCGCAGGGCGGCGCGCTCCGGACGATGGGGACGCCCCCCGCCTACATGGAGGGGGAGAGGGCGGATCTTTCCGACCTCGTGCGCGAGTGCGCCCTTCCCCGCCCCGCGTGCATTGTGCGGGCGGATACGCCCTACACGGTGCGCACGCTTGCGGGCGGCAAGCGCTTCATCTTTGCTGTCAACGATTCGGACGCGCCCCGCACGCTCGCCGTGAGCGGCAGCTTCGGGGAGGTCGACCTGGTGCGCGGCGCTGCATATGTGCCGCAGCCCTCCTACACGCTGCCTGCGCATTCTTCCCTCCTTCTGGAGGAGGGCGGCGGGACGAAGGCGCCCTTTTGCGAGCGCTCGCGCGAGACGCTTCTCCCCGAATACGTCGGCTCGGACGACAACTGTCTGACGATCGAGGAGGCGGCGGTCACGCTGGAGAGCGGGGAGCGCCTCGAGGGGTACGTCTACGGCATTTTCGAGCGCCTCGTGCGGCGCGGCTATACGGGGACGTTCAGGGCGGAGTTCTCCTTCGAGAGCGACTCCGCCCGGAGCGCCCGTCTCACGGCGGAGCGCCAGCCCGTGGAGGATATGCGCTTCAACGGCGAGACGCCCGCCTTCACGCGCGATGCGCTCGAGAGCAACTTCCTCACCGCCCCCGTCGCGGTGCGGCGCGGGCGCAATACCTTTACCTATACGGCGCGGCTGGAGAACGTGCAGTTCCTGCGCGAAAGCCTTGCGGGCGACGTGTCCGAGAGTCTGATCAACTGCACCAGCTATCACACCTGTCTGGAACCGATCTATCTGACGGGCGCGTTCGACAGCCGCGGCTTTTCCATCGCGGCGCCCGGCAAAAAGAGCGCGGGCGACCTCACCCGCATGGGGTATGAAAACTTCTGCGGCAGCGTGCGCTACCGGGTGCGCGTGAAGGGCGGCGGGCGCGTGCGCCTGCGCCCCGTGGGGGACTGGGCGATGTGCGTGTTCCGCGTGTGCGGCTGCGAGCAGAGCGCCCTCCTCGGCGAGGAGGCGGAGTTCGACCTCCCCGCGGGGGAACACACCTGCGAGATCGCGTGTTTCTCCACCATGCGCAACCGCTTCGGTCCCTTCCACTGCGCGTATGAGGAGGAGGGGGGCGTCTCGCCCTACTTCTTCACCCTGCGCGGCGACTGGACGCCGGAGGGCGAAAACGCACACTATGTGCAAGAGCGCAGGCTCGTTCCCTTCGGACTGCGCGGCGTGGAGTGTATCCGCGGCTGAATTTGTTCATCCTCACGTTGTGCCGTTCGGGGGAGGGGGAACTCCCCAAAACACTTTCTTTTCTTCTATTTCCCTCCTGCCCCTCTTCCGGGCGGCGCAAAAAATTTTCATAAATTTTTTTCTGCGAAGCATTGACAAGCGTGACCGATTGTGATACTATACATGTGCCGAAAAAGACATTTTTGTTAATTATTTACATGGACAGCATGAGCTTTTGGTTGCTCTTTTCTTTTTCGGGAATGTGTCCACGAGGACATATCGGAGGAAAGCATGGTAACCAAGCAAGACGTAGCGGAGCGTGCGGGGGTATCGACGGCGACCGTCGGGCGCGTACTCAGCGGAAAGGGGTACGTCTCTTCGGAGGCGCGCGCGAAGGTGGAGGAGGCCGTCAAGGCGCTCAACTACCGCCGCAACAACCTTGCCGCCAATCTCCGGAAGCGCAAGAGCAACGTGATTGCTGTTTTGGTGGAAGACCTGCTCAATCCTTACTATATGCACCTTGCGGAGGCGATGGTCGAGCGGGCGAAGGAGAAGAACTGCATTGTCTCGCTGTTTGCGGTCAAAGACCGCGACGTGCGGCAGGTGCTGGACGATCTTCTCTCCAACCGCGTGTGCGGGGTAGTCAACCTGGCCATGTTCACCTGTGATTTCTCGTGGTACGACATCTTCCTGGAAGAGGGGATCCGCCTCATCAACTGTACGTCGACGGGGCCGAAAGTCGTGGTGGACTACACGGAGGGCATGGAGCAGGCGCTTGCGTGCCTCAAACGTGCGGGCAGAACGCGTCCGGCGTTCGTGGCGGGGATCGAGTCCTGGCTGGCGCCCGGCGACCTGCGCGTGAAGTACTTCTTTGAAAACGCCGCGCGGTTCGGTTTGCAGTGCGATCCCGATCTGGTGCTGTGCGGGAACTATCCCATCGTCAAAGCGCCGCACGTCGGGTACGAGCTGTGCGAAAAGCTCATCCGTTCCAAAAAGCCGTTCGATTCGCTGCTGTGCATGACGGACATGATGGCGCTCGGTTCGCTCAAAGCGCTCTTCGACTACGGGTACAAGATCCCGCAGGACGTCTCCGTCATCGGGTGCGACGATCTGGACTTTACGGGCTTTTTCCAGCCGGCGCTCACCACGATCGCGGTGGACAAAAAGGCGGAGGCATATGCCTATGTCGACCTCATTCTCGACGACGAAGTGAGCGATCGCGACGTGGTCAGAGTAAATACAAAACTTGTGGAGCGCAGCAGCGTGTAACGGGAAGCTGTGCTGCAAAAGATAAAATCGGAAGGGGGATCCCCCTTCTTCCTGCCTTGCGGCAGGAAGAAAGACCATTATTAAGGAAGGAAAGAACGTTCGCGGCAGCGCCGCAGGACGAAAAACAGGGAGGAAACAATGAAAAAGACTTGTATGTTCGTACTGACCGCTCTCATGGCAGCCTCATTGGGGACGTCGATCGGTCTTACGACGATGTCGGCAAACGCGCTCGAACACGGCGCTGCCGATGAAAACGGTTGGGTGCAGAATGACAACATGGATGCGATCACCGTCAACGAAGAGGGCGCATCCGTCATCACAACGACGGCAGGAAGCGTGACAACGTACAACACAACTGCGCTTGATATTACAAAACCGAACAAATTGGTTTTACGCTCAGAGGCAGCAGATACTGGCTGGTTGTGTTTGTATCTCGTGGATGATTATTCGGATGTATTGTCAAAATCAGGCAACGACATTTGGACGCCTGGTAATGCAGATTTTGTCAAAGTTGCAGCGTTGTTAGATAAATCCTCTATGCTTGTAAGCAGTGGATTTTCGTCTAAACTGATAGGAACGGCCGCTGGATCGGCTCCCAAAGATCTTACGCAGTATACAACTGTTGAGTTCTATATTGGAACTGGTGTAGAGGGCGATACTTCTTATATCACAGTTGACGGAGCGCAGGTAACTGGCGAAAACGGCGAAACTATGACGATAACCCGTGATAGTTTTGCAGATGGAAAAGCATATCTTGCAATGCAGGGGATGAATCTTCGTACAACGTATGCAATGGGACCCAATGAGGATCCCGTCATGCTGGAGGGCGCAGAACTGCTTCCCACGGGACTTGGCGGATCGGCGTATGCCGGATTCATGCTCAACGGCAAGACCATTACGGGAATTCCGGAGGGCGGCTATCAGATCACGGCAGACAAGGGCGTGAACAACGTGCTCGTCAACGGCCAGCCCATCTCGTCCGTCAACGCGACGCTCAACGTGGTCGAGCTTCCCTTCAACGGGACGACCATTCAGGCGATCGGGCTTCTGCCCACGCAGGGCAATACCTTCTCCTGGAAGGCCGGCGATACCATCACCTTCCTGGAGGGCTTCACGATCTATGACGCAACGGGCAAGGCGCTCTGGGATCTCAAGCGTGACTTCGGGTTCTACGTTCCCTCCGTCGCGGAAGACGGCTCCTGCACGTTCGCGGCGCAGATCGGCCTCTCCAGCTCCAATATTGGGACAGCCGGGGACTTCGTCAACATGAACACGACGTACAACCTGAGTGAAGGTGCCGTTTCGGAGCACAACGTGTCGATGATTACGGTCAACGGCACGCCTCTGACCGAGCTCGGATACTTCAACGTGGCCCTTTCCAACACCGTTCAGATCCTCAAGAATGAAGGGAACTGGACGTGGAAAGAGGGAGACGTCATTTTCCTTCCCTACGGCTTCATGTTCAAGGACAGCGCAGGCTATACCTATGCGCTGGATGCGAACTACACGTTGACCTATAGCGGCGGTACATTCACCATGACCAGAACGGAGGCGGGGCAGGCGCGTCCTGTCAGCGTTTCGGGAATGCAGCTCGGACATTATGATGCGGGCAGAAACCTCTACGGGATGCAGATCCACTTCAGCGAGGATGTGCGCGGCGACATTGAGGCGAATGCCGACATTGCGGGCGAGGCGTGGTTCAACACCCTTGTGCAGGTGAACGGCAAAACGCTTGCCGAGATCGCGCAGATCAATATCGGCACGGCGGATTCGCCCATCTATGCCACGACGGAGGCAATATTTGAAGGCACGAACTATATCACCATCTGGGTGGATGCAAGGGCAGGCGTCGTGGAAGCGGGGAACAACGCCCTCGGCGACGGCACCGTGGTCACCGTCCTTCCCGGTATCGAGTTCCCCTCCGGCTATATCACCACGGAGGAGCAGTCTTATGAGTGGGTCAATCCTTCCTGGCAGCCCACCGTTGTCCTGGAGCAGTTCGAGCTGACGCTTACGGACGGTCAGGAGATCGAGGCAGGCATTCAGGGCGATCCCGGAAAGGCATTCGTCAACATCACCGCGCCGCTCTCCTCGCTCACCGGAATCGCAAGCTTCCCCATCCAGGATTCGGCTGACGTCAAAGAGCACATCATGATCAACGGACAGCTTCTGTCCCAGATGGCAGGCGGCGTGAGCGTGTTCCAGTTCAATTCGGCAAACACGCTTCAGATCGAGCTCAACCAGGGCAGCTGGACGGTCGGTGACCGCATTGTCCTCATGAAGGGGATGCCGCTCTACAATGACATTCCTTCTTCGCCCAACGCACAGCAGGTTGCAGAACTTGCACACTTCTATATCCTTGACTGCACGTCCACGGACGGCAAAGTTCTCCTCACCGTCACGGTGACGGACAGCTACGAAGCAGACGAGGACATCGACCTCGCATTCGCGGGCGTACAGCAGTTCGCCTATGACGCCGACCGCGATGCGTACGGCTTCCAGCTGCATTTCTCCAAGAATATCAGAGGGGATGCCTACAACCTGTTTGCGGACATCACCAACGAGGGCTGGATCAAAGATTACATCACCGTCAACGGCAAGAGCATTGAGGAGTTGCTCGCCTCCACCGATGCAGAGGGCAACGTCATCCCCAACGCGGTGCAGGTCGTCTTCTCCAACAACAACTATATCACCATCTATGTGAGCGCCAAGCTCTCCGAAGAGCAGGGCGGCGTGCTGGACGCGAACGGCAACGAGCTGGAGACTGTGCGCTTTGCGGTTGCGGACGGCTTCACCGTTCCCCGCGACAACGGCGTCATCACGCAGGGCATTGCCTATAAGTACGAATACAAATTCTGGTGCAGAGACGTCGACCTCTCGACGGTTGAATATGATTCGCTTGCGGTGACCACCGTCAACAATCCTGTCTCCGTCGACTCGGACGGCAACATCGCCTTCAAGGTCTACTTCGATAAGAACATCACCGATACGCAGTATATCCACATCAATGCAGGCGCGGAGTGGCTTTCCACCGCAAATATCGGCTATACATCCGCGACCATCGAGCGCCTTGCAAGCTACGGCTTCATCCGCGACTGCCTGACCAAGATCCTCTTCAACGGCAAGACCATCGAGGAGCTCATGGATACGGAAGAGAATGCCAAGCTCCGTCCCATCAACGTCGTCATGGTCCACTACGACAAGAACGAGATCCAGATCGTGTTCCGCGCGAACGACATCGAGACCGGCGAGCCCGCTCCCTATGCGATCAACGTCGGCGATCCCGATCCTGATTGGACGATCACCTTCCGTGAAGGCTTCACCGTTCCCACGCTCTGCAAGCTCGACCGCGACTACACCTTCTCGTATGACAAGAACGAGGGCCGTTTCGTGGAAGTCATCGAAGAGGAAGTCATCTCCGACATCACCTTCGAGGCAGTCGCTTACGACGGCACCATCATCGAAGAGGGCGGCACGCTCAACCTGACGGGCGTCACCGAGCTGGACAAGAACCTCTTCTCGGTTGCGTTCAAGGACGGCGTCACGCCGGAATGGACGATCGAAGGCAACTCGCTCAAAGAGGGCGAAAACACCGTCACCCTCGTTGCGCAGACGAATGACGGCAGCGGCAACACCGTCTCCTTTACCTTCACGGTCAACGTGACGGCGGCGGCAGAGCAGACCCCCGAAGATCCGCAGGAGGCAGGCGGCTGTGCCGGCGGCTGCGGCAGCAGCCTCGGTGCCGGGATCGGCATGGGTGCGGCAGTCCTTGTGGCTGCGGCGGCGGCAGTGCTGCTCATCGCAAAGAAGAAGAACACGGACAAATAATCCATTGCTACGGAGGTTTTTGCAATCGATATGAAGAACACAGCAAAAAAGATTTTCTCCGTCTGCTGTGCGGCCGGTATGCTGCTGACGGCAGCCGGCTGCACCCAGACGGGCGGGGGCGGCGGAACGTCCTTCAACAGCGACGACTATGTCTATGAGCGCGAGCAGGGGGCTTCCACAATGCTCAAGTTCTCCTCGACGGACGAGGGGCTGGACAACTTCCTCAACGACTACCTGCACCGCCACCTGCGCTATGACGATCTGCGCATCGGCAGCCTCTCTCTCGGCTCTTCGGTCATGTTCAACAAGGAGTGGGAGGCGATGAGCCTCATGTACTTCGACTCGGAGACCTCCGTCCCCGATGACCGCTATGCGATGATCGAGGACTGGACGAGCAACGTCCCCGTGGATAAGTACGGCTATGTCTGGTCGAACAAGGAGGAGCTGCAGCCCAACTACTTCTCGGCAGCCACCTATTTCGGGCAGGGCTGGCCCTTCCCCGACTACTCCTTAAGCTACGGCAACAGCCAGGGCTGGGAGTGGGACGTCAACGACGCGGCAGAGGGCTGGGAGGTGCGCCTGAACGGCAACCTCACCACGCCCGCCGTCGTGTCCGGGCTCATGTCGGTGGAGAGTTCGCGCATTGAGACGGTGGAGTTCACCTCCTCCGCCACCGGCACTTTCATTATCCCCAAACACGCGCCCTTCCTGGAGGTCGACATCCGCCTCAACGACTACGACAATATCGGCGCGACGAGCGGATTTGACGACATTATCATCGAGTGGAAGAACGCGAAGAGCGACGAATGGTATCAGGTCACCTACAAAGACTATGCCACCTACGTCAGCAATATCGGCGCGACGTTCAGCAAGAAGTTCTATCTCCCCATGTACCTCAATCCCAACTGGGGGACGTCCAACGACTCGGCGGATGCCATCACGCAGCTGCGCATCACCGTCCGCTCCAAGGACGGCGTGCGCGTGAACGGCGGCGTCAGCATGAACTATGTGCGCGGGCAGTACGATACCCGCCAGACCAACAACAACGCGCTGCTGCTGCGCGCCGCCAAGATGTACTATGAGTACACGGGCGACAACGAATACCTCGCCGAAAACCTCACCCGCTTCAGAAGCGCGGCGCAGTTCCTCATCGGCGTGTGCGGCGGCGAGAGCGGCCTCATCTCCATGCGCGATTTCTTTGTCGGGCATGAGGGCGGCAAGAATACGGAATCGGCATACGCCAACAGCATCGGCAACGGGTACTGGGACATCATCTCCTGCGACCCCGACGGTCTGTACACCAATATCTACTATTACAAGGCGATCGAGTCCATGCTCTATCTCGAGGAGATGGCGGCGGCAGCCGGCATCGAGGCGGAGATGCCCTCCGTTGCGACCGGGGATTATTCCTCGGGCGAGGAGGCGATGTCCGCCTACACGCAGACGGCGCAGTCGCTTGAGGAGCTGCTCGGCACCATCAAAGCGGCCATTCAGGCGCCCGTGGACACCGTCAACAAGACGGGCTTCTGGGATGCGGACAAGGGCAGATTCATCGAGGGGTTCGACGCCAACGGCGAGGTCATCGACTACGGCTTCATCATGTTCAATCTGGAAGTGATCGCGGCGGGCATCTGCACGCAGGAGCAGGCCAAGGAGATCATGGACTGGGTGAGCGGTGAGCGCATCGTGGAAGAGGACGCCGCAAGCGCCCCCGGCGCAACGCCCGAGGCAAAGGAGGGCAACTACGCCACCGGCTATCAGGGTACGCGCCTGAACGAGGACGGCTCCTTCGCGGATGAGGGGACGCTGGGCATCTACGACTTTGAGTTCGCGCCCCGCTCCACGACGGTCAAGAACACCAACCAGTATGTCTGGAACTGGGCGGGCAACAATGCCTTCGGCGGCCAGGTACAGGACGGCGGCGCCATCATGTATCTGAGTTATTACGACCTGATGAGCCGTATCTCCACCTACGGCGCGGACAACGCGTTCGAGCGGCTCAAGGGCATCCAGACATGGTATGAAAAGGTCAAGGCGGTCGCCGACGCGGCGAATATCGACGGGACGACGCCCACCAACTTCTACCGCGAGTACTATTCGCAGCTCGGCATCGTCATGCAGGGCGCGGGTACGGCGGGCGGCATCGGCCTGGACGAGGAGTTCCTGGAATCGGCGCTCCTGCTGGCTGCCATCCCTTACGGGTTCTTCGGCATCGGCTCCGACAGCTACAACGTCCTCTCCGTCGCGCCCTCCCTTCCCTCCTCCCTCGACTGGTGGAAGATGGAGAACCTGCGCTTCCACGACGTCAACTATGACCTGACCGTCGGCAGCGATTTCGTGCAGATCTCCTACGTCAAGGGCTTCCCGACCGGACTTTCCATCGCCGTCACCCTTCCCTACGAAGAGGGGGAGCGCGTGTACGTCGACGGCGTTGCCGCTACGGACTATGTGCAGGAGGGCAATACGGTCACGGTGACCGTTCCCTTCCGGGCTTGCAAGGTGCAAGTCAGATAACACCACGGAGGTTATATGAAAAAGCTAATCAGTATTCTGCTTGCAGCCGGCATGTGCTTTGGGCTGGCTGCCTGCTCCAATCCCTTTGAGGAAGAGCACGAGGATGAGACGGGGAAGGTCGTCATCGAGGTCGGCGTGCTGGGCAGCACGACGGAACAGGAGATCTTCCGCAAGTACAAGAACGGTTTCCAGGAGAAGTATCCCAACGTCATCGTGCAGATGGACGCCATTCCCGGCGACTACGCGACGGGCATGAACAACTACGTCCAGAACTCCTCCTTCCCCGACGTCGTGTTCGCCCCCGGCGATCAGCATGCGGCGTACTCCTCGAACGGCCATTTCCTCGATCTGCGCACCTTCGATGAGGAGGACGACACCTTCTCCTTCGACGACATCTATCCCGAGCTCATCGAGACGACGCACTATGACAGCGAGGACGAGGGCATCTGGTTCATGCCGCGCGACTACAACAAGGTGGTCACCTTCGTCAACAAGACCATGCTCTCCTACGTTCCCGGCGAGAACGGGCAGATGTATGCGGGCTACGGCTCCTTTGAAGCCCTCAGGGAAGCGTGGGATCTCGAGACGTTCTATGAAGTCTGCGAGGCGGTCACGAATAAGGTCGCGGAGAACGCCGCCAATTCCGCCAACATCCCGCAGGAGGAGCGGCTTGCAGGTCTCATCCGCGGTACGGTTGCCCTGGATGCGCGTTACAACTGGTATCCCGCCTATGAGCCCATCCTGCGCCACTTCGGCGGCAGCACGATCAGCCTGGACAAGGCGGGCGACGGCGAAACGCCCGACTACGAAGCCATGCTCAGCGTCGATGCGGATGAAACGATGCTTGCCTACCGCTCCATGTATGAAACGCTCGCACGGCCGGGCTACGTCAGGCAGTCCCTCGCTTCCAGCGGCGCCGCGGCGTTCCCCAACTCGCAGTCGGCAATGTGGTTCACCACACGCCCCTCGTGGGGGGAGGTCAACTCCTACAACGCCACCTTTGAAGTGGACTTCCTGCCCTTCCCGTACGACTACGTCGGCGTCGGCTGCACGGGGTATGCGATCGCGTCGCTCGCAGCCACGCGCGTCTCGGAGAATGCGCAGACGAAGGAAGGCACCGATGAGAAGATGACCAATGCCGACTACGCATGGCTCTTCCTCAAGTACATCGTCAGCGAAGAGGGGCAGAATGCCATCGGTGAGACGGGCATGGGGGTTCCCTCCCTCATGTCCATGAAGGACAGCGGAACGTGGATGGAGTACGGCAGCGCCGACCTCAATCACGAGGCGTTCGTCGAGGAGGTCGAGGGTCAGACGGCAATGGCGGTCAACGACATCTATTCCTTCCCCGCAACGGCACAGAAGACGGTGAGCGACAACTGCATCTCCATCATGACATACGTCGTCAAGGATGAATTCTGGCCGGACGATCTGACGCTCGTGCTCAATCGAACCAACTATGCGGCGATCTATGCCAGAGTGGATGAATACAAGAACGTGATGATGGCGCGCATCGAGGCGGCAAACTGAAAACAGGCGATCGTTGTCGGCTGCGGGGCGACGCCCCGCAGCGCGACGGGAGGACTTATGAGAGCACAAACAAGTAAAAAGACGAGGGCGTTCGCATCGTGGCTGAGTTCCTTTGCGTTCATTCTGCCCGTCGTCATCGGTATTCTGATGTTCACGCTGTACCCGATGATCTCCTCGCTCGTCTACAGCTTCACGCGCACCTATACCACGGTGCAGGGCGTGGGGGGATGGGTCGGATTCGAGAACTACTCCATGATCTTCAACGAGTTCTGGCCGGAGATCGGCCGCTCGCTCGGGATCACCTTCCTCTTTACAATCATCTCGCTTCCGCTCACGCTCATCCTCTCCTTTGCCTTAGCGCTGCTGCTCACCAAGGACATCAAAGGGATCAAGGCGTTCCGCGTCATCTACTATCTCCCCGTCATGATCCCCACGGTGGTCAGCGGCATTCTGTGGTCGATGCTGGCGAACGGGTCGGACATGAGCGCGTTCAACGTCATCCTCAACGCCTGCGGCATCCCGTCCTTTCCCTTCTACGATTCGGGCGATACCGCCATGTTCACCTTCATCGTCATGGGGCTCTTTACGATCGGCAGCAGCATGATCCTCTGGATCGCGCAGATCAAGTCCATCCCCGTCTCGCTCTATGAGGTGGCGGATCTGGAGGGCGCCAACGCCTTTGTCAAACTCTTCAAGATCACCATCCCCATGTGTACGCCCATCATCTTCTACGATCTCATCATGGGCATCATCAACTCGCTGCAGGTGTTCTCCAACGTCATCACGCTGAACATCGAGCCGAGCGGGAAGGAGGCGCTCGACTTCATCGTCGTGCAGATCTATGACTTCTACAACAGTACAGACCTGTCGATGGCGTGCGCCCTGAGCTGGATCCTCTTCCTCATCATCGCGATCCTCTCGGGCGTCACCTTCAAGTTCAACAAGTGGGTCTACTACGGGGAGGACGTATGACAAAATCCATCCGTACAAGAAAGATCATACGCGACGTCGTCAAATATGTCGTACTCGTGCTTCTGGCGGTCATCTTCCTGTTTCCCGTGATCGAGATGATCTTAAAGTCCTTCATGACCGATCTCGACATCCGCTTCGGCGAACTGTTTCCCGCCTCGTTCACCATCCAGCCCTACATCGATGCGCTGGATGCGGAATACTTCTGGTGGCTGAAGAACACGCTCATCATCGGCGTCATCAACATGGTGGGCATCACGCTCTCCTCCAGCCTGTGCGCCTACGGCTTCTCCAAGCTGCACTTCAAGGGCAGGGAGCTGTGCTTTTCCGTCGTGCTCGCCACGCTCATGCTCCCCGCGATCTGTATGCAGATCCCGCTCTATAAGATGTACTACGGCATGGGCTGGACGAACTCCTGGCTGCCGCTCATCGTCCCCGGATTTTTCGGCGGCGGCGCGCTCAACATCTTTCTGATGCGCCAGTATATGCGCGGCATTCCGGACGCCATCTGCGAGGCGGCAAAGATCGACGGCGCCAACAAGTTCGTCGTCTATGCGGTCATCGTCATGCCCATGTGTCTGCCCATCGTCGGCTATGTCATGCTTACGGCATTCCTCGGCTGCTGGAACGACTTCATGACACCCCTGCTCTACATCAACGAGCCCGCCATGTACAACCTCTCGCTGGGGCTGTACTACCGCTACGTCAACAACGCCGGCAGCATTCCCCCCGCCAACGTACAGATGGCGGCGGCGACCATCATGCTCATCCCGTGCGCGGTGCTGTTCTTCTTTTTCCAGAAGGTGCTCATCAACGGCGTCTCCGTCGGCGCCGTCAAGGGATAACAAGAATTTGTGCAAAACGCCGCCCCGGTTCCGGGGCGGCGTTTGTCTGCGGCGCAGATTTGTGCGGCAGAGGATTGCATTTTGGCGGGGAATGTGATATGATAGGCGCAGAAAAAGCAATCTGGCTGCAACAGGAGGCGGTATGGCACAGTTGAGCATGGAGGAGCGCATCGCGGGCTGTCTGATCGGCGGGGCGGCGGGCGATGCCCTCGGGTTTCCCGTCGAGTTTCTGTCCGCGGAGAGCATCTTCCGCGATTTCGGCGAGAGGGGCATCACGGACTATCTGCTCACGGAGGGCAAAGCGTGCATCTCGGACGACACGCAGATGACGCTCTTTACGGCGGACGGGCTGCTGCGCGCCGAGGCGGCCTTCGGCGATCCCACGCCGGATGAGTACGTGCAGAGCGTCTACGAGAGCTATCTGAACTGGGTGAGTTTTCAGACGGGGGAGCCGCTTGCGCCCGGCGTTCCCGCGTCCTCCCTTCCGGACATCCCCGCCCTGCGCGAGCGCCGCGCCCCCGGCAATACCTGCATCACGGCGCTGCTCTCGGGCAGATGCGGCACCTTTGAGCGCCGGCTCAACAACAGCAAGGGCTGCGGCGGCGTCATGCGCGTCGCGCCCGTCGCCCTCCTGCTGGCGCAGCGGGCAGACTGTTCCCGCGCACGGGCGGACATGGTGGGTGCGCGCGTCGCCGCCATCACGCACGGCCACCTGCTCGGTTATCTTCCCGCCGCCTTCTTCACGCACGTCCTGGGCGAGATCCTGCGCGGCGCCCCGCCCGAGCGCGCCGTGGAGGACGCGCTCTTTGCGGTGCGCATCCTCTTCTGCGGGAGTGCGGACAGGAGCCGCTTCTTCTCGCTCGTGCGCCGTGCGCAGGAGCTTGCGCGCGATCGGGCCGTCTTTGACGATCTGGACGCGGTGCGCGAGCTGGGCGGGGGCTGGGTCGCCGAGGAGACGGTCGCCATCGCCGTGTACTGCGCCCTGCGCCACAGGGACGATTTTGAGGCCGCCGTCGTTGCCGCCGTCAATCACGACGGGGACAGCGATTCTACGGGCGCGCTCACGGGCAACCTCGTCGGCGCGCTGGTGGGGCTGAGCGGCATTCCCGCCCGCTTCCTCGATCCGCTGGAGGGGAAGGACGTGCTTCTGCGCACGGCAGAACAGCTCGTCCGCATGTAAAAATGCAAGCGCCCGCCCCGATCGGAAATCGGGGCGGGCGCTTTTTTGCGTTTTGCGTCAGGAAGGATTCATCAGATCGCACAGCTGCACGAGCAGTTTGGACACGGGGAACGCCGCCAGCACGATGCACACGATATAGAGTACCTGGGTGAAGGTGAGGTGAACGGTCGACCAGCCCGTGTAGACGAGTTCGCCGAGGAAGGGGACGGTGAGCGCCAGAATGCTCACGCCCACGGATACGGCATATACGGCGGCGCGCAGCAGGTTGAAGGGGGAGAGGATGCGGAAGAGCATCACCAGCCCCCCGAATGTTACGGCGAGGACAAAGAGCGGATTGATGTGCTGCATCTGCTCGCCCTTGACGGTGAGGGTGACCTGCATATCGCCGAATTCCCCGGGCAGCACCGTGACGCCCACATACACGGCGAGCACGCACAGGATGAGGGTGACGGCGCCCGGGATGGAGCGCGACAGGACGAAGGGGATGAATTTTCCCTTGACGCGTTCTCCGTTGGGCTGCAGGGCGAGCACCATGGAGGGCAGGGCGGTGACGAGCATCTCAAAGAGCAGCATATTGTTGGTCGTGAAGAAATACTGCGTGCCGAGGATGAAGCAGAACGCCGCCAGAAGCACCGTGAAGAGCGTCTTCATGATATAGAGGGAGGCGGAGGACTTGATGTTGTTGATGACCCGCCTGCCCTCGTAGACGACGCTCGGGAGATTTAAAAAGTTGTTGTCCATCAGCACGAGGTGGGAGACGTTGCGCGCCGCCTCACTGCCCGAGGCGACGGATACGGCGCAGTCCGCCTCCTTCAGCGCGAGGATGTCATTGACGCCGTCCCCCGTCATGGCGACGGTGTTGCCCTGTTTTTTGAGGGTGCGCACGAGGACGGCCTTCTGTTCGGGCGTGACCCGCCCGAACACGGTGTACTGCCCCGCCACGTTCTCCACCTCCGGCTCGGTCAGCCCGTCGAGGGAGATGTACTTGTCGGCGCCCTTTACGCCCACGCGGCGCGCCACTTCCGCCACGGTCACGGGGTTGTCGCCCGAGATGATGCGGATGTCCACGTCGTTCTCGCGGAACCACTTGATGGTGTCCGCGGCGTCCGGGCGGATGTTGTCGGCAAGGGTGATGATCGCCGCGGGACGGAAGAGACTGGGCAGCTTTCCGCCCGTGATGGGGCTGGGCGAGTACGCAAGCAGGAGTACCCGCAGCCCCGCCGCCGCATACTGTTTGACGATCTTGTCGATCTTGGGCGGCATGGGGCGCAGCACAAATTCGGGCGCGCCCATCGCAAAGGTACCCGCCTCGCCGAAGGTGACGGCGGAGAGCTTGCGCTTGCTGGAGAAGGGGACGGTCGCCGTTGCCTGCAGGGCGGTGGAGTGGCCGAAGCGGTTGTAGAGGGCGATGGAGGTCTGGTTGTTGTCATCGAGCGCCCCTAAAATGCTCCCCATGACCTCCTCCAGGGGGTTCTCCACAAAGTTGTTGAGGATCATCACGTCGTTGACGGTCATCCGTCCGTCCGTGATGGTACCCGTCTTGTCCAGGCACAGCACATTGACGCGTGCGAGCATCTCCAGGGAATAGAGATCCTGCACGAGCGTCTGCTTTTTGGCGAGGCGCATGACGCCGATCGCCATCGCAAAGGTGGTGAGCAGCAGAAGGCCGGAGGGGATCATGCCGATGATGACGGCGCCCGTGAACTGGATGGTGAGGCTCATGTCCGAACCCGTCGCCCTCCAGTTGATGAAGAACATCGCCGCCGCTACAAAGGGGATGAGAACGCCGATGACGCGGATGAAGAGGCGGATGGAGTTCATGATCTCCGACTTGGGCTTTTTGTATTTCTTCGCGCGCGAGGTGAGGGAGTTGAGGTAGGTCGCCTTTCCCACCCGGTCGGCGCGCACGCGGCAGCTCCCGCTCGCCACAAAGGAGCCGGCGTAGAGCGTCTCGCCGGGCGCCTTTTTGACGGGAACCGATTCGCCCGTCAGGAGCGATTCGTTGATCTCCACGTTGCCGTCCAGGAGGATGCAGTCGGCGGGAACCTGCTGGCCCGTTTCCAGGAGCAGGATGTCGTCAAGCACGATATCCTTCACGCCGATCTCCGTCACGGTGCCGCCGCGCACGGCGCGCACCGTCTCCGAAATGAGCACGGAGAGCTTGTCGATCTGCTTCTTCGCCAGGATCTCCTGCAGGATGCCGATGAACAGGTTCGCCGCAAAGATGGCGACGAAGAGGAACTGCGAGAGGGGCGCGCCCGCATAGATGAGGGCGATCGCCACGATCAGGCAGAGCAGGTTGAAGAACGTGCAGATGTTCTCCACAAAGATGCTCGTATAGGATTTGGAATACTTCTTGTTGACGTCGTTGAAGAGGAACTGGGAAAAGCGCAGCTCCACCTGTTCCTCGCTCAGCCCTTCCTCCGGCGGCGGCGAAAAGCGCTCCACCTCATCGGCGGACGGAATGTCCTTCGCGCGGCGGAACTGTTTCATGAGTTTCTTGCGGTCGAGCCCCTCCTTCGGCGCTCCGCTGCCCGCAAGCACGCGGTCGGAAAAGCGCTTTTCCGTTCCCGCCTGCTCCGCCGTTGCCTCTTCGGGTTCTTCCCCGGAGAGTGTCCGGTTCTCCTGCTGATCCAAGGCATTGCCCCCCTTGTCGGGTATTTGCGCGCGATGCGCGCAAGTCCATTATACACCCTATGTCCGCAAAAGTCAAAAATTACGCAAAGAGTTTCGTTTTTTTTCCCCCTTGCGCGCGGGGAAGGTTGCAATTCGCGCCAAAAGAGTGTATAATTGAGAAAAAACGCAGAAAAGAGGCAGATATGATCGATATAGCCGTTCTCCGCGCCGACCCCGACCGCGTGCGCGAGAATCTCAGGAAAAAATTTCAGGACAACAAACTTCCCCTCGTGGACGAGGCGCTCGCGCTCGATGAAAAGCGCCGTGCGCTGCAGACGGAGGGGGACGGCCTGCGCGCCGCAAGGAATGCGCTCTCTAAGCAGATCGGACAGCTCATGCGCGAGAAGAAGGCGCAGGAGGCGGAGCAGGTCAAGGCGCAGGTGAACGCGGACGCCGCCCGCCTCGCCGCCATCGAGACGGAGACGGCGGAGGTATCCGAGCGGCTCAAAGCCATCATGATGCGCCTGCCCAACTTCATCTCCGACGAGACGCCCATCGGCAGAAACGATACCGAAAACGTGGAGCGGGAGCGCTTTTTGGAGCCGAAAGTTCCCGATTTTGAAGTTCCCTATCATGTGGACATCCTCGAGCGGCTGGAGGGGATCGACCTGGACAGCGCGCGCCGCACCAGCGGGCAGGGCTTTTACTACCTTCTGGGCGACGTCGCCAGGCTGCACTCCGCCGTGCTCGCCTATGCGAGGGATTTCATGATCGGCAAGGGCTTCACCTACGTCATCCCGCCCTTCATGATCCGTTCGGACGTCGTTTCGGGCGTGATGAGCTTTGAGGAGATGGACGGCATGATGTACAAGATCGAGGGGGAGGATCTCTACCTGATCGGCACCAGCGAACACTCCATGATCGGCAGGTTCATGAACACCACCCTCCCCGCCGAAAAGCTGCCCCTCACGCTCACCAGCTATTCCCCCTGCTTCCGCAAGGAGAAGGGCGCGCACGGCATCGAGGAGCGCGGCATCTACCGCATCCATCAGTTTGAAAAGCAGGAGATGATCGTCGTCTGCCGGCCGGAGGAGAGCGAGATGTGGTACGACAGGATGTGGCACTACACCGTCGAGCTGTTCGTCTCCATGGGCATCCCCGTGCGCACGCTGGAGTGCTGCTCGGGCGACCTTGCCGACCTCAAGTACCGCAGCGTGGACGTGGAGGCGTGGTCGCCCCGCCAAAAGAAGTACTTTGAAGTTGGTTCCTGCTCCAACCTCACCGACGCGCAGGCGCGCAGGCTGGGCATCCGCTATAAGACGGAAAAGGGCTCGGCGTATGCGCACACGCTCAACAACACGGTGGTCGCGCCGCCCAGAATGCTCATCGCCTTCCTGGAAAATCACCTCAACGCGGACGGCAGCGTGGACATCCCGGAAGTCCTGCAGCCGTACATGGGCGGCACGAAAAAGCTCACCCCCCGTTCATGAAGTACGTCTTTTTCGACATCGAGTGCGCCTGCGTCTACAAGAGCGTCGCCAAGATCTGCGCCTTCGGATACGTCCTCACCGACGAAAATTTCCGCGTTTTGGAGCGGGAGGACATTCTCCTCAATCCCAAGGGCAAGTTCCACCTGACCGACCGCAGGGGCGGGGAGGGGCTGGTGCTGCCCTACGTCTATGAGGATTTCAAGAAGTATCCGCTCTTTCCCGCCGCATATGCCCGCATCAGGTCGCTGCTGGAGAACAAGGAGCACATCGTCCTGGGCCATGCGACGATCAACGACGTCAACTATCTCAACCTCGAGACGCGCCGCTACAAGCTCCCCTCGCTCAGGTTCCGCTACTACGACACGCAGTTCTTCTACATGAACGTCAAAAAGGATTTCTCCCGCCAGCTCGGCCTGGGGGCGATGGCGCAGGAGCTGGGCGTGGAGTTCACGCCCCACCGCGCGGTGGACGACGCGTACGCCACCATGCGCGTGTGCGAGGCGCTCATCCGCCGGGAGGGCGCCGAGAGCGTCCCCGCCTTTGTGGAGCGCTATCAGATCCGCGCGGGGCAGATCGCCGACTACAAGATCAGGCCGCTCGCCTCGCAGGGGCTCAGGAGCTATCTCGCCGCGCGCGACGAGGAGCGCGAAAAGCGCGCAAAGGCGCACGACGAATTTTACCGCTACGTCAACAAGTATATGCACCGCCGCAGCAGGAGCGGCTCGCTGGAGGGCAAGGTGTTTTGCTTCTCCAAGGAGGTGGAGGAGGAGGTTCCGCTCTCCGTCCGCCTCGTCGCCGCCATCTTTGCCTCGGGCGGAAAATATACCTCGCACCCCGCCGAATGCAACGTCTACATTGCGCGCGGACAGGGCGGTGTGCGCTATCAGAACGCCATCTCCGCGGGGGCGGCGTTCGTCCCGCTCGAAAACCTCGAGAGCGCGCTCATTGAATCATGAACCTTCCGCAGGAATATCTGAACCGGATGCAAAAAAGGCTGGGCGAGGCGTACCCCGCCTTTTTGCGTTGTTATGAGGAAGCACCCGTGCGCGGGGTGCGTGCCAACCTTTTGAAGCTCACGGCGCAGGCGTTTGCCGCGCTCGCGCCCTTTGCGCACGATCCCGTCCCCTGGGCGGAGGGGGGCTTCTACACGGATGCGGAAAAGCTCGGGCATTCCCCCCTGCACCATGCGGGGCTGTGCTATGTCCAGGAGCCTTCCGCCATGTGCGCCGCGCCCCTTCTGAACGCGCAGCCCGGGGAGCGTGTGCTCGATCTGTGCGCCGCGCCCGGGGGCAAGACCACCCAGCTCGCCGCCGCCATGCGCGGGCAGGGGATCCTCATCGCCAACGAATATGTGTATGAGCGCGCCCGCATCCTCTCGCAGAACGTCGAGCGGCTGGGGGTGGGCAACTGCGCCGTGGTGAGCGCGGACACCGCCTCGCTCGCCGCCCGCTTCCCGCAGTATTTTGACAAGATCCTGGTGGATGCGCCCTGTTCGGGCGAGGGGATGTTCCGCAAGGACGCGCAGGCGGCGGGGGAGTGGAGCGTGCAGAACGTGGAGCGCTGCATTGCCCGCCAGCGCGCCATCCTTGACGATGCCGCCGCCATGCTCGCGGGAGGCGGCACGCTGGTGTATTCCACCTGCACTTTCGAGGAGGGTGAAAACGAGGTGCAGGTCGCACAAT
This sequence comes from uncultured Clostridia bacterium, assembly GCA_944372575.1. Lineage (GTDB taxonomy): Bacteria > Bacillota > Clostridia > Christensenellales > Borkfalkiaceae > Gallimonas. Next base: position 37,481 of record CALVZS010000008.1, read on the forward strand.
TCCTGCAGCGTCACCCCGATTTTGTGTGCGTGGAGCAGCATCTGCTGCTGCCGCACGCGGTGCGCGGCGAGGGGCATTTCGCCGCCGTGCTGCAAAAAAGGGAGGGGCAGCGGCGGGACGCGCCCGCCCTTTCGCGGGTGCGCAATGCGCAGGCGGAGCGCGCCTATGCCGCGTTTGCGGCGGACTTTTTCGTCCGTCCGCCCGCGGGCGAGGTGACCGCGCTTCCCGACGGCAGGATGTATCTTTTGCCCGAACGTCTGCCCGCGCCGTGCGGGCGCCTCCTGCGCGCGGGTGTGGAACTGGGCGCCTTCGACGGCAAACGCTTTGCCCCCGCGCACGCGCTCGCCATGTGGGCGGGGGCGGAGAACGTGCGCTTCACGCGCGCCCTCTCGGAGGAGGAGTGCACCCGCTGGCTGCGCGGCGAGACGCTTGCGGGCGGGGGGAGCGGCTGGGGCGTCGTCACCCGGAACGGCTATCCGCTCGGGCTGTTCAAGGCGGCGGGCGGAACACTCAAAAACCACTATCCCAGGGGATTGCGCGAGCATTGAGGGGCGGCGGTGCCTGTGGGCGCGCATTTGCCCGCCAGAGGGCAGCGGCCTTTTCTCCCTATATCCTCCATGCAAAACGGCATAAAAAGGCGTGAAGGGCTGATTTCACGCCTTTTTTGCTGTCCCGCGAAAAATATTTACGCAAACCGCCGCTGTTTTGCTGTACTTTTACGCGCGCGCGTGTTATAATAGTGATATGTTTCCTGCTCCGCGGCGGATCGCCATGGGACGCACGGCGGAGAATTTTGCAGGGGCGAAGCTCTCTGCGCAAATACGCAAATATATGGAGGGATTCATGTCGGATAAAGTAGAGGGCGCATACGGCGCGGAACAGATCCAGGTGCTCGACGGGCTTGAACACATCCGCAAACGCCCCGGTATGTACATCAGCTCGACGGATGAAAAGGGGCTGCACCACCTGGTCAGCGAGGTCGTGGACAACTCCATCGATGAAGCGCTCGCGGGCTATTGTACCCATGTGGAGGTCACCATCAACGCGGACGGCTCCTGCACCGTGGAGGACAACGGCCGCGGCATCCCCACCGAGATCCACCCCAAGGAGGGCGTCTCCACCGTCGAGGTCGTCTTTACCAAGGTCAACGCGGGCGGCAAGTTCGGCGGCGATTCGGGCTATAAAGTTTCCTCGGGCCTGCACGGCGTGGGCGTCAAGGCGGTCAACGCGCTCTCCGAGTGGCTGGAGGTGGAGGTGTCGCAGAACGGCCACGTCTACAAGCAGGTGTACAACCGCGGCGTTCCCCAGCGCCCCCTGCACATTATCGGCGATACCGATAAGACGGGCACCAAGGTGACCTTCTTCCCCGACGCCGAGATCTTTGAGACGATCACGTTCAAATACGATACGCTGCGCGCCCGCCTGAAGGAGCTGGCCTTCCTCAACAAGGGGCTCGCCATCACGCTCACCGACAAGCGGGGGGAAAAGGAACGCACGGATAAATTCTGCTACGTGGGCGGCATCCGCGAGCTGGTCGAGGAGATCAACAGCGGCAACGAGACGCTCTTTCCCGAGCCCCTCTACTTCGAGGAGCAGGAGGGGACGACGGTGTGCGAGATCGCGCTGCAGTACAACGACAGCTACAACGAGATCATCTATTCCTACGCCAACAACGTCAACACCATCGACGGCGGCACGCATGTCGAGGGGCTCAAGCTCGCCCTCACCAAGGTCATCAACGACGCGGGCAAAAAGCTGGGCATTTTGAAGGAGAACGACCGCCTGACGGGCGAGGACGTCCGGGAGGGCATCACCGCCGTCGTGTCCGTCAAGCTCGAGAACGCGCAGTTTGAATCGCAGACCAAGGACAAACTCAATAATTCCTTCATCCGTACCTTTGTCTCCAAGTGTGTATCCGAGCGCTTCGGCACCTATATCGAGGAACACCCCGCCGAGGCGCGTGAGCTGGTGCTGCGCTGCATCACGGCGCAGAAGGCGCGCGACGCGGCACGCTCCGCCCGCGAGCTGACCCGCCGCAAGGGGCTTCTGGAATCGAGCGCCCTGCCCGGCAAGCTCGCCGACTGCTCCGACCGCCGCCCCGAGCTGTGCGAGATCTACATCGTCGAGGGCGACTCGGCAGGCGGCACCGCCAAATCGGGGCGCGACAGAAGATTTCAGGCCATTCTGCCCCTGCGCGGCAAGATCCTCAACGTGGAGAAAGTGCGCCTCAACCGCGTTCTGGAGAACGCCGAGATCAAGGCGATGATCACCGCATTCGGCTGCGGCATCCTGGACGACTTTGACGAGAGCAAACTCAGATACGACCGAATCATCTCCATGACGGATGCCGACGTGGACGGCGCGCATATCCGCATTCTATTGCTCACCTTCCTCTTCCGCTATATGCGCCCGCTCATCGAGCACGGCCACGTCTATTCCGCCATGCCGCCCCTCTACAAGGCGAGCGTCAAGGGCAAGGAGGACGTCTACCTCTATTCGGAGGAGGAAAAGACCGCCTACGACGCGGCAAACAACAACAAGGTCTCCTACCAGCGCTACAAGGGACTGGGGGAGATGAGCACCGAACAGCTGTGGGACACCACCATGAACCCCGCTACGCGCACGCTCGTCAAGGTGAGCATCAAGGACGCCGTGGAGGCGGACAAGATGTTCTCCATCCTGATGGGGGAGAGCCCCGCGCTGCGCCGCCAGTTCATCGCGGAGAACGCCACGCTGGTAAAGGATCTGGATATCTGACCTCGGAGATTTTCTTCCGAACTGACGGAATAAAATCTTCCGATTTTGAGAGACAACCCACGAGCACGCCGCAAGGGCGGCTGACCGCCGGTTTTCTCTCGGCGGCGAAAATCGCAACGATCATAGCCTCGCCGCCTTCACTCTTTCCGCGAAAGCGCAGGTATGCGCAAATGTGGGGCGCTGGCGCAAAATGCGATTTTGCTTGCGCACAGTACTGCGCACAGTATCATAGTAAGGGCGGCTCACCTTTCCGCAAGAGCCGCGTGAGCGGCAAATTGAGGCGCGCTGCGGAAGGCAACCTTCCTTGCGCAGCGTGATTGTAGCAAGGGCAATCCTCCTTGCGCACAAGATTTCATAGCAAGGACGGCACGCCTTTCCGCAAAGGCCGCGGAGAGGCAAACCGGGGCGCAAGAGGCATGATGCGGCGCCGCCGTGCAGGATAAAAAACAAGCACCAAAAAGGGGTAATACTTTGGCTAAAAAACAGACGAGTCCCGAGCTGACCGAAGAATTTAAAAAGACGCTCGAAATGACAAGGATCCTCGACGTCGAGGTGGATGACGAACTCAAGCGCTCCTTCATCGCGTACGCGATGGCGGTCAACAAGTCGCGCGCCATTCCCGACGTGCGCGACGGCTTAAAGCCTGTTCACCGCCGCATCCTCTACTCCATGCACGAGATGGGGCTGTACAACGACAAGGACTACCGCAAGTGCGCGCGCATCGTCGGCGACGTGCTCGGTAAATTCCACCCGCACGGCGACTCCTCCGTGTACGACGCCCTCGTGCGCCTCGCGCAGGACTTCTCCATCAACTTCCCCCTCGTGGACGGACACGGCAACTTCGGTTCGGTGGACGGCGACCCGCCCGCAGCCATGCGATACACCGAGGCGCGGCTCTCCAAGCTCGCCGCCGAGATGCTGCGCGATCTGGATAAGGAGACGGTGGACTTCTTCCCCAACTTCGACGGCAACGAGATGGAGCCCGCCGTTCTGACGGCGCGCTTCCCCAACCTCCTCGTCAACGGGTCGGACGGCATCGCCGTGGGCATGGCGACCAACATTCCGCCCCACAACCTCGCCGAAGTCATCGACGGCACCATCGCCCTCATCGACAACCCCGACATCACCGTGGATGAACTCATGGACTATATCCCCGCGCCCGACTTCCCCACGGGGGGCATCATCATGGGCAGGAGCGGCATCCGCAAGGCGTACCGCACGGGACAGGGGAATATCATCATCCGCTCCAAGTGCGAGATCGAGGAATTCGGCACGGGCGGGAACCTGCGCAACCGCATCGTCGTCACGGAGATCCCCTATCAGGTCAACAAGGCGATGCTCGTCAAGACCATTGCGGACATGGTCAAGGACAAGCGCATCGAGGGCATCTCGGACATCCGCGACGAGTCGGGCAGGGACGGGATGCGCATCGTCATCGAATGCAAGAAGGACGCCAACGCACAGGTGGTGCTCAATTCGCTCTACAAACACACCAACCTGCAGGTGTCCGACGGCATCATCCTGCTGGCGCTCGTGGAGAACGGCACCGAACCCAAGCTGCTCGATCTGCGGGAGATCCTCGTCTGCTATCTCGCGCACCAGAAGGAGGTCATCACCCGCCGCACCCGCTTCGATCTTGCGCGCGCGGAGGAGCGCGCCCACATTTTGGAGGGGTTGGTGCTGGCGCTCGCCAACATTGACGAGGTCATCCGCATCATCAAGGAATCGGCAGACAAGAACGATGCCGCCGCCAAGCTCATGGGCGCGTTCGAGCTGACCGACAAACAGGCGAACGCCATCCTCGAGATGCGCCTGCAGCGCCTGACCTCCCTCGAGGTGGAAAAGCTCAAGGAGGAACTTGCGCAGCTCGAGGCGACCATCGCCGATCTGAGAGACATCCTCGCCAATGAACAGCGCGTGCTCGACATCATCAAGGCCGACCTTCTCGCCATCAAGGCGAAATATCCCTCCCCGCGCAGGACGGAGATCTCCGTCGACTTCGGCGAGATCGAGGACGAGGATCTCATCGACGAGGAGGACGTGGTCATCTCCATGACGCACGGCGGCTACGTCAAGCGCATCCCCGTCACCGAATACCGCGCGCAGAACCGCGGCGGCGTGGGGGTCACGGCACACCGCCCCAAGGACGACGACTTCGTGGAGCAGATGTTCGTGTGTTCCACGCACAACAATATCCTGCTGTTCTCCAACTTCGGCAAGGTGTACTCCATCAAGGGCTATCACATTCCCGAGGCTGCTCGCACGGCGCGCGGCAGGGCGATCGTCAACATCGTCCAGCTCGCCGCGGGCGAAAAGATCGCCGCCATCCTGCCCGTCCTTGCAAACGGCACGGGCTATCTGGTGATGGCGACCAAGAACGGGCTCATCAAAAAGACGGCGACGAGCGAGTTCGAGCATATTCTGCGCAGCGGCAAGATCGCCATCCGCATCATGGAGGGGGACGAACTCATCTCCGTGCAGTTCGCCGCCGGGAATGACGAGATCGTCGTGGCGTCGCATTCGGGTAAGTGCATCCGCTTCCCGGAGACGGACGTGCGCCCGATGGGGCGCGATACGATGGGGGTCAGGGCAATGACGCTCGCCGCGGGCGATGCCGTTGTCGATATGCTCGTGCTGCGCGAGGGGTGCGACCTTCTGACTGTCTCCGAAAACGGCTACGGCAAGCGCACCGATCCCGCCGACTACCGCCTGCAGTCGCGCGGCGGCAAGGGCATCAAAGCGGGCGTGTTCAACGCAAAGACGGGTCTGCTCGTGGGCATGAAGCTGGTCACGGACGGGGATGACATCATGCTTGTCACCTCCTCCGGCGTGGTCATCCGGATGCACGCGGATTCCATCTCGCACATCGGCAGGAACACGCGCGGCGTGCGCCTGATGAATGTGCGCGACGGCGTGGTCGCGACCGTCGCCGTCACCGAAAAGGACGACGAGGCGGAGGTGGAAGCCCCGGAGGAGACGGCCGCCGACCTCTCGGCGGAGGAACTTGCCGAGGGCGCGGACGATGCTTCCGATGCGGAGCAGGAAGAGGAGGGCGGCGAGACGCCTCCGGACAAAGAATAACTGTATGAAAAAGCCGCCCCGCGTCAGAAGACGCGGGGCGGCATTGCATTTTGGGGGCGGGGCGGTCAGTCAAAGGGCGCCCGGATGTGCCGCCCGCAGTCGGGAACGGTGAAGCAGGAGAAGCCGATCTCCCGCAGGGCGCGCACCGCCTTTTCCCGTCCCGCCAGGATGCGGTCGGCGCGGTGTGCATCCGAGGCGAAGGAGATCTTTCTGCCTCCCAGCGCGAAATAGCGCTCCAGGATGTCCCGCCCGGGCAGGAAGTCGCCCGCGCCGCGCGCGGAGGAATTGACCTCGAGGATCTTGTTCCTTTCGATGATCCCGGACAGGATGTCGTCGAGCAGGGCGGCAAAGTCGGCGTAGCGCAGCGCATTGTCGGCATAGGGTGCGTTGCGCGCAGCGTAGCCGATGTGCGCCACGATGTCGTAGGGGTAGGGCGCGTCTAGGCTCTCGCGCACTTTGCTAAGATAGGCGCGGTACGCCTCCTCCTTCGTCTTTCCGGCAAAGTACTCCGCATACCAGGCATCTCTGCCGCACACCGTATGCACGCTGTTCACGATAAAGTCCGGCCGGTAGCGTGCGATGACGTCGGCGTATTTTGCGTGCGCGGCGGGATTGGAAGTATAGCCGAACTCTCCGCCCGCAAGCACGCGCATTCCGGGCGCATATGCAGCCTGCAGGCGGCGCGCTTCGGCAAAGTACGCCTGCGCGTCGATCATGGGGACGGACTTCCCCTCGGCGAGCACGCCGTCCGCAAGGTAGTCGTAATCGAAGTGCTCGGCAATGCCGTAGTATTGTACGCCCAGTTCCCGCGCGCGGGCGAGCATCCCGGACAGGGGGGTCTCGCCGTCGGCGGAAAAGGTGCTGTGGGTATGAACGTCGGTCAGCATACCCGCATGATAGCACGTTTCGGCTACATTGTCAAGCCGCCGGAGGGCGGCGGACAGGGCGCTGCGTCAGAGGAAGCGGCGCGCCGTGACAAAATAGCGCTGGCGCGTCGCCGACATCTGTTCGATGACGGCGTAATCGCTCGCCGTGTGCAGGATATAGTTGTTCCCCAGGTAGAGCGCGACGTGGCCGATGCGCTCCACGCCCGTCTTGTTGTAGCGCTGCGCGTTGGTGTAGAACAGCAGATCCCCGCGTTCGATGTCCTGCCACGCGACGGGGATGCCCTGTGTGACCTGCGTGCGCGTCGTGACGTCGAGCAGGATGCCCGCGCCCGTGTAGAAGATATACTGCATGAGGGAGGAGCAGTCAAAGGCGTTCGTGGTGAAGCCCTTGAGGAAATTGCCGCGCCCGTCGTGCAGGCGGGTGGCGCCGTAGACGTAGGGGACGCCCAGAAGTTCCAGTCCCTCGTCGATGATGCGCTCGATGCCGTCCTCCGCCCTGTCTAAAAAGGCGACGGACGTATGTGCCGAATCGGCGCTGATATAGGCGGTCTGTCCGCGGTATCTCGTCTCGTACCATCCGCCCTCGCGCCGCACGAAATGCACCATATCACCCTTGTTGATCTGCCCGAGCGAGGCGTATCCCGTCCCCATCCCCGCGCGGACGTTGAGTCCGTTTGCGCGCGAGAGGACGTACTGCGCCTGTACGCTGATCACGGGCGCATCCTCCGGCTCCTCCTCGGGGGCTTCCTCCTCCGGCTCGGGGGCGGGGCTCTCTTCCTCCGGCGTGTCGCCGCCGCCCTCCTCCGGCAGGTTCTCCTCCGGCAGCTCCGTTTCCCCGCCGGGAAGCGGCTCGGGCAGTGCGGGCGTCTCGGCGGCGTTCTCCTCCTGCGGGCTGCAGGCGGCGGCGACGGGGGTTACAAACAGCAGGACGGCAAGCAGAAGCGCCGTCATACGATGGTGTTTCATCATTGCTCTCCTTTTTTCCGATTTGCGAGGGCATTGTAACAGATCGTCAAGGCCGTTGACAAGAAAATCATACAGGGAGAGTGCTGGAAACGCCGGAAAAAACAGGGACTTGACAGCGGCGCTCCGGCGTGGTAGAATGATCGGGAAAAGCAAGGAGGCCGCGCATGATCACGCTGGAAAGTTTTGACAAGAAACCCATCGCCGTCCATGTCTGGGAGGCGGCGTCGCCGCGCGCCGTCGTGCAGATCGTCCACGGTATGGCGGAACACGCCGCGCGCTATGCGGCGTTCGCGGCCTTTCTCAACGGCCACGGCTTTACGGTGGCGGCGGACGACCACCGCGGACACGGCCAGACGGACAGGAATACGCTCGGCTGGTGCGCCGGGGATATGTTCGCGGACACCGTGCGGGACGAGGCGCTGCTCACCGACTATCTGAAGGAGAAGTACCGCGTCCCCGTCATCCTGTTCGGGTTCTCCTACGGTTCCTTCCTCACGCAGAGCTATCTTGGCGCCTTCTCCGGCAAGATCGCGGGCGCGGTGATCGCGGGCAGCAGCTATAAAAAGGACGTTGAGGTGTACCTCGGCAGCGTGGTGGCGGCGCTCGGGTGCGCCTTCTGCGGAGAGAAAAAGCCCGCAAAACTCATCGAAAAGCTCTCCTTCGGCGCATATGCCAAAAAGTTTGCGGACGGCGAATGGCTGAGCACGGACGAGAACAGCAACCGGGCATATCATGCCGACCACTTCTGCGGGTTTACCTGCTCCTTCCGCTTTTACAGCGACTTCTTCCGCGGACTGCGCCGCCTCTACACGCGCAGATACGTTGCGGGGCTCCGGTGCGACCTGCCCGTCCTCATCGCCTCGGGCGCGGAGGATGCCGTGGGAAACATGGGCAGGGGCGTCAAGAAGCTCTACGCCTTTTACACGCGCCGGGCAAAGATGCGGCGCGTCACGCTGCGCCTGTTCGCGCATTCCCGCCACGAGTTCCTCAACGAGGCCGCCCGGCGGGAGGAGACGTGGAACGCGATGCTGGAATTTTTCTCCTCCGTCGTCGGGGAGAGGTAACGAGACGAAAAAAGTGCGCCCGCGGCAGATCTGCCGCGGGCGCATTTGGTTTTTGATCAGTTCACGACCTTGGGGTCGATGTTGAGCGTGTACTGTGAGCCGCCCCTGTCGTCGGGGAAGATGGTGGAGCCGGGGACGACGGGCAGCGTCAGGGGATTGATGAGTGCGTCCGCCGTCAGGTTGGCGACGGCCGCGCGCAGGTAGGGGAACATGGTCTCCGTTGCGTTGATGGCAAAGAAGCGCCTGTCCTCCTCCGTCTGCATGTTATTGACTTCGAACACGCCCACAAAGCGGGCGATGAGGTTGAAGGGCTTGGGGGATTCCTCCGTGCTTTCGATCTTGCACTCGAGAATGACGATGTTGATCTTCGGGTTCTCGTTTGCGTGGCGGATCTGCCGCGAGAAGAGCGGCTTGATCTCAAATTTGGTGTCGGGCGTCGCCTTGATGGGATTGACCTTGAAGGACAGCTCCTCCGCGGTCAGTGCTTTCATGGAATATTCGATCATGTACTTTACCTCTTGATTGGATGGATTGCACCTATTTTACCATGCCTGCGGGCAAATGTCAACCCCTTTGGGCAGATCGCGCCGCCGGCTGAAAAAATTGCCGCAAAAAAATCAGAATACGGCAGACGAAACGCTTGCCTTTTTTACAAATCGGTATATAATACTTGTATTTGCAGAAAAAAAGATATTTCCCATACAGGTACCCAAAAAATGAATCAGTCGGCAAAGGGCATGAAAGACCTCACCAAGGGCAACCCGTTCAAACTCATCCTCTTCTTTGCGCTTCCCGTCTTTCTGGGCTGCGTCTTTCAGCAGCTCTACAATATGGCGGATACCATCATCGTGGGTAACACGGTGGGGCCGGAGGCCTTCACGGGCGTGGGGCTCACCGGCTCCATCACCTTCCTCGTCATCGGTTTTATGAACGGGCTGACGTCCGGCTTCTCCGTCAAGGTCGCCCAGCGCTACGGCGCGGGCGATGAGGAGGGCGTGCGCCGGGCGGTCGGCATGAGCTACCTTCTGAGCATCCTCATTGCCGTCGCCGTCACGGCAGTCGCCGCGCCGCTCACGGGCGCGCTGCTGCGCCTGATGCAGACGCCGCAGGCGTATTTTGACTACGCCTATTATTATCTGCTCGTTATCTTCTGCGGCATTCCCGCCACCGTCTTTTACAACATCGTCGCGGGGATGCTGCGCGCGGTGGGGGATTCCAAGACGCCGCTGTACTTCCTCGTCTTCTCGGCGGTGCTCAACGTGGGGCTGGACTTTCTATTCATCCTCGCGTTCCACATGCACTATACGGGCGCGGCGGTCGCCACGGTGCTTTCCCAGCTCGTTTCGGGCGCGCTCTGCCTTGCCGTCGCCGTCCGCCGCTATCCGCTCCTGCGGCCGGCCAAGCGGGACTTTGCCTGGGATGTCCGCCTCGCGTGGGCGCACCTGGCGCAGGGTCTTCCCATGGCGCTGCAGTTCTCCATCACGGCGATCGGCTGCATCGTGCAGCAGACGGCGCTTAACGGGCTGGATGCGACCCTGCCCGGCGTTGTCACGGCGTACACCGCCGCCTCCAAGATCGACGGCATCGCCACGCAGACCTTTGTTGCGATCGGCACCGCCATGGCGACGTATGCGGGGCAGAACTACGGCGCGGGCGACTTCGGCCGTATCCGCAAGGGCGTCCTCGTCGGGATGCTGTACAGCGTTGTCAGCGTAGCATTTGCCTTTATCTTTGACGTGGGGCTGTGCGAGCCGCTCATGCGTCTCTTTCTCAACACAGATCTGAGCGCCAACGTCGCGGCGCACTATGAAGAGGTGATCGCCTACGGCAGGCAGTACCTGCTCTGGCAGTGTTCCTTCTATCTCTTTCTCGGCGCCATCTACGTCTATCGCAACACGCTGCAGGGCATCGGCAGGAGCTTTGTCACCACCTTCGCGGGTGTCACGGAGCTGGCGGGGCGCATCGTTGCCTCCCTCCTCTTCGTGCGGCTGTGGGGATTTACGGGCATCTGCGTCTCCAACCCCGCTGCCTGGGTCGCCGCGGTCGCCTTCCTCGTCACGACGTATACGCTGTGTATGCGCCGCGCAAAGCGGGCGGAGCATCCGGGCGATGTACCCCGCCGCACGCATCCGCGCCGCCGGGCGCTCGTACAGAAACGGGCATCATAAAACCGATTCCCTCCCCTGCGGAGGGATTTTTTTAAAACAAGGGAAATCGGCGCACAATGGGGATATGCATACAACGCTTGCATCCCGCCGCACGGCGGCGGTCATCTTTTTATTCTTCCTCTTTTCCTTCCTCGGCTGGGCAATGGAGAAACTCTTTGTTTTTCTGACGACGGGCGTCAATGCCGACCGCGGCTTTCTGACGCTCCCGTTCTGCACGGTGTACGGCACGGGGCTGGTGCTGGCGCGCCTGCTGTTCGGGGAAATGCGCCTGCCGGCGCGCTATCCGTGGAACGCGCTGCTCTTGATCGGCTATATCGCGGCGGCGGCGTTTTTGTGTACGGCGGCGGAACTGTCCGTCGGACTGATCTTCGAGCACATAGCGGGGGTGCGGCTGTGGTCGTATGCGGGGATGCCGGGGGAATATCTCGGCTATGTCTGTCTGCCCGTGAGCGTCGGCTGGGGGCTGATGCTGCCTGTCGTCATGCGGGGGATCTGGCTGCCCCTTGAGGGGCGGCTTTCCCTCGCGCGCGGCGCGTGGCTGCCCGTTGTCAATGCAGTTCTCGCCGTTGCGCTTGCGGCGGATTTTCTCGTCACGCTTCTCGTCTGAACACGCATTCCCCGCGCATCCACGTCTCGCGCACGCGGGCTGTGCGGATGTCGGAGAGAGGATCGCCGTCCAGCAGGACAAAGTCGGCGCGGCAGCCGGGAGCAATGCGTCCCCTGTCCGCAAGGCCGTACTGTCCGGCAGCGTTTTCTGTCAGGGCCACAAGGGCGTCTCGTGCGCCGATCGCCTCGGCGCGGAACACGTTTCCGGCGGACGTCTCGCGCAAGACGGCACAACGCGCCGCTTCCAGCGGGTCGGGCGGGCAGACGGGCGCGTCCTGATGCAGCGTAAAGGGGATGCCGCGCGTGAGTGCCGATCTTGCGGGCGAGATGCGCTCCGCCCGCGCGCGGCCCAGGTTTTTGAGGTGTTCCTCTCCCCAGTGGAGGACGTGGGCGGGAAAGAAGGAGGGGATGACGCCCAGCCCTGCCGCTTTGTCCAGTTCGTCCTCTCCCAGGATCTGTCCGTGAATGAGCACGGGGCGGACGATGCGGCGTTCGCGTTCGGAGAGGCGGGACAGGGCATTCAGGAACACTTCTGCCGCGCCGTCCCCGTTGCAGTGGGCGAGCAGCTGCGCGCCCTCTCCGGCGGCATGGCGGCAGGCGGCGAAAACTTCCTCCTCCCGCATGAGGCAGACGCCCCTTCCGCCGCCGAGATACGCCTCGCGCAGGAAGGCGGTTTTCTGCTGCGGGGAGCCGTCCAGGAAGATCTTCATGCCGCCGATCCGGAAGCGCCGCGCCCCCGCAAAGCGCGCGCGTGCCTCGGCATAGTTGGCGGGGGAGGGGTAGGCGACGACGTCGGCGAGCAGCGCGTTTTCGTGCAGCAGCATCTCGTAGAGGGGGAACATCTGCCGGGTGAGAAACCCCTCCTGCGCGAGCGTCATGCCGTGGGCGAGGTATTCCCTCTGCGCCTGCAAAAAGGCGGCGAACACGTCCCGGTCGCCGGGGGGCGGGATGCGCTGCGCGGCGGCGAGATATTCTTCTTCCTCCAGCCGCCCGCGTCCGGCGATGCCGAGCAGGGCACGGGCGGCCGCGTTGAACGTCCCCGCGTGGCCGGAGCGCATCTGCACATGCAGCGGCCGGGGATGGCGCTCGAATGCCTCCTCTCCGGGCAGAACGCAGGCGTTCCGGATGCCGACGAGCTCGCCCTGCGCCAGATCGTGCAGGCGCGCGAAAGCCTCGGCGGCGGCGAGAAAGTCCTGCGCCGTGCGGCAGTACTGTCCGTCCGCCTGCAGCAGGGAGAGCGCACAGGCGAGGATGTGCGAATGTGCGTCGGGAAAGGCGGGCAGCACGCAGGCGCCGTGCAGGTCGCGCACGCGCCCGTAGGGCGGGCGCGCGGGGCAGAACGCCTCGCCGCCGACGCAGAATTCGCTGCCGCCCGAGAGGGGGAGCCGGCAGCCGGTGAACAGCGTCTTCATGCGCGAAAGTATTGCCCGCGCGCGCGACGCATAAACGTCGGCGGGGCGTATGGCGGGAAATCGGCAAAAACTTTGCGATTTATGGCAAAATTTTTTCCGAAAGGCTTGAAATTTGAACGTAAATGTTGTACAATGGGTGTCAGCAATGATGAAATCAATCAGGAGGAATGGTATTCATGGCTAAAAAGTATTGTTACCTTTTTACCGAGGGTAATGCAAAGATGCGCGAGCTTCTCGGCGGCAAGGGTGCAAACCTTGCGGAGATGACGAACATCGGACTCCCCGTCCCCCAGGGCTTCACGATCACGACGGAAGCCTGCACGCAGTATTATGAGGACGGCCGCCAGATCAACCCCGAGATCCAGGCGGAGATCATGGAGTACATCGACAAGATGGAAAAGATCTGCGGCAAGAAGTTCGGCGACAAGGAGAACCCTCTGCTCGTCTCCGTCCGTTCGGGCGCGCGCGCTTCCATGCCCGGCATGATGGACACGATCCTCAACCTCGGCCTCAACGAGGAAGTGGTGGAGACGCTTGCCAAGAAGTCCGGCAATCCCCGTTGGGCATATGACTGCTACAGAAGATTCATTCAGATGTTCTCCGACGTCGTCATGGAAGTCGGCAAGAAGTATTTCGAAAAGCTCATCGACGAGATGAAGGAAAAGAAGGGCGTCACGCAGGACGTCGAGCTGACCGCGGACGATCTCAAGGAGCTTGCCAACCAGTTCAAGGCCGAGTACAAAAAGCAGCTCGGCAAGGACTTCCCCTCCGATCCCAAGGAGCAGCTCTTCGAGGCGATCAAGGCAGTCTTCCGTTCGTGGGACAACCCCCGCGCAAACGTCTATCGTATGGATCACGACATCCCTTACAGCTGGGGTACCGCGGTCAACGTGCAGATGATGGCGTTCGGCAACATGGGCGACAACTGCGGCACGGGCGTCGCGTTCACGCGTAACCCCGCCACGGGCGAAAAGGGCCTCATGGGCGAGTTCCTCACCAACGCACAGGGCGAGGACGTCGTCGCCGGCGTGCGCACCCCCATGCCCATCTCCAAGATGGCAGAGGTGTTCCCCAAGGTGTACGAACAGTTCCAGGAAGTCTGCAAGATTCTTGAAAACCACTACCGCGATATGCAGGATATGGAGTTCACCGTCGAGAACGAGAAGCTCTATATGCTCCAGACGCGCAACGGCAAGCGCACGGCGGCTGCCGCCATCAAGATCGCCTGCGACCTCATTGACGAGGGCATGATCACCGAGCAGGAAGCGCTCATGCAGATCGACGCGAAGTCGCTGGATATGCTTCTGCACCCGCAGTTCGATCCCAAGGCGCTCAAGGAAGCGGACAAGAACAACGTCGTCGGCAAGGGCATCGCTGCCTCTCCCGGCGCTGCGGCAGGTACCATCGTTTTCACGGCGGAGGATGCCGTCACAGAGGGCAAGAAGGGGAAGAAGGTCGTGCTCGTCCGTCTCGAGACGTCTCCCGAGGACATCGAGGGCATGAAGTTTGCGCAGGGCATCCTGACGGTGCGCGGCGGCCAGACCTCGCACGCGGCAGTCGTCGCGCGCGGCATGGGTACCTGCTGCGTCTCCGGCTGCGGCGACATCAAGATGGATGAGGAGAACAAGCAGTTCACCCTCGCGGGCAAGGTGTTCAAGGAAGGCGATGCGCTCTCCCTGGACGGCTCCACGGGCAACATCTATGACTGTATTATCCCCACCGTTCCCGCCGATCCCAACTCCGGTTATTTCGGCCGCATCATGGAACTTGCAGACAAGTACAAGGCGCTCGGCGTCAGAACGAATGCCGATACGCCCAAAGATGCAAAGCAGGCTGCCGCGTTCGGCGCGCAGGGTATCGGCCTTTGCCGCACCGAGCACATGTTCTTCGGTCCCGCAAGGATCGGCGCCTTCCGCGAAATGATCTGCTCCGACACGGTCGAGGAGCGCGAGGCTGCGCTCGCTAAGATCGAGCCCATGCAGCAGGCGGACTTCGAGGGTCTCTTTGAGGCGCTGGGCGGCTATCCCGTCACCATCCGCTTCCTCGATCCTCCGCTTCATGAGTTCGTTCCCACCGAGGAGGCGGACATCGAGGCGCTCGCCAAGGCGCAGGGCAAGACGGTCGCGCAGATCAAGCAGATCATCTCCGACCTGCACGAGTTCAACCCCATGATGGGTCACCGCGGTTGCCGCCTTACCGTCACCTATCCCGAGATCGCCGTCATGCAGACCAAGGCGGTCATCAAGGCGGCCATCAGCGTCAAGAAGAAGCATCCTGACTGGAACATCGTCCCCGAGATCATGATCCCGCTCACGGGCGAAGCGAAGGAGATGAAGTTCGTCAAGGATATCGTCGTTAAGACGGCGGATGCGGTCATCAAGGAGATGAACGTCGAGCTCAAGTATGAGGTCGGCACGATGATCGAGATCCCCCGCGCGGCGCTCACGGCGGACGAGATCGCCAAGGAAGCGGAGTTCTTCTGCTTCGGCACCAACGACCTCACGCAGATGACGTTCGGCTTCTCGCGCGACGACGCCGGCAAGTTTCTGCCCGCATACTATGCGAACAAGATCTACGAATCCGATCCGTTTGCCCGC
Organism: uncultured Clostridia bacterium; assembly: GCA_944372575.1. Classification (GTDB taxonomy): domain Bacteria; phylum Bacillota; class Clostridia; order Christensenellales; family Borkfalkiaceae; genus Gallimonas. Next base: position 53,019 of record CALVZS010000008.1, read on the forward strand.
CTTGACATCGTCGGTGTGGGTAAGCTGATGAAGATGGCGGTCGAGCTGGGCCGTCAGACCCGTCCCGAGCTGCACTGCGGTATCTGCGGCGAGCACGGCGGCGATCCTTCGTCCATCGAGTTCTGCCACGATATCGGGCTCAACTATGTGTCCTGCTCGCCTTTCCGCGTCCCGATCGCAAGACTTGCGGCCGCACAGGCGAATATCAAGAATCCTCGCAAGTAAATTTTTGAATAAAAAAGAAACCTGCCTTGCGCAGGTTTCTTTTTTTGTATAAGAAAACCCGCGGATAGTCCGCGGGTTCAAGAGAGGCTATGCCGATGAACAAAAAACGAGCAAAAGAAAAGGGAATAAGCAAAAAGGCAAAAAGAGAAGAAAAAGCAATGATAGAAAGCAAACGGGAAAATTAGAATAAGGAACAAAAAAGAGGAGCAAAGGCATAGGAGAAGAAAGTTAAGCACAGGAAAGGCCCGTTAACGGGCGGCAAGTAACAATCGCATGACTGCCAGGTCGTCATAAGCGCGGCTTGCGCGCCGCTGGTAGTATTAGGGCTAACTGCCCGAAAATGAAAAACCACCGGCTATGCCGGTGGATATTTATTGCCGTCATTGCTGCTATATAGACTGTTCGGACTTATTTTGTTAGCGAATGAACATTGTCTTTAAGCCAAAACGATTAAAAACGTTTATCGTAAGCAATCTCCACATAAATCGGACACTTGATTTTTTGCGGATATATGGTATACTTAAGTAAAAGAGGAAACAGAGGATCAGGAGGGGAAGTCATGGAGCGGGAGCTTGAACAGGAATTTGTCAGGAGGTTTGTGCAAAAATTTTACAGAGAGCGGCTTATTTATGAATTGGGAAGTAAAAAGAAGCGTCATAAGTCCCTGTACAAATTGCCGGAGATGATAGAAAAAGAATATATCATTTTAGATGCCACAAAAATGAGTATGGAGGACGTGATCGACTTTTTGGCAAGTAAAATCGGTAGGAAAGGGGATTGTTATGTCATTACCGATGCCATCGATGCATTCGGAAAGTGGATGAAATGGACGGAAGCCATGGAAACATACTATTGGGACGGAAGGACGACGGCATTGATCTTTGATCAGTGGTATGTATTTTTGAAAGAAGAACCGTATATAGGCTCTTGTGGAAAATGGATCCTGCATCATCCGGACGAAAATTTTGCTTAATTTTGTGTCGGCCCTATGGATATTGGAAAAGCCCCCTTGAAGCACAAGGGGGCTTTTTGGTACACTCGGCGGGGATCGAACCCGCAACCTTCAGCGTCGGAGGCTGACACGCTATCCAATTGCGCTACGAGTGCATGATCGTTTTTCGAAGTGTTTTCATTATAGCACATTCCGGCGGAAAATGCTTTATATTTTTGCCCGAATATGCTATAATTTCAGAAAAAAAATGCAAGGAGGCGCGGAATGGGACAAAGGACGGTCGTCGTGGGCATGAGCGGGGGTGTGGACAGCTCGGTCGCCGCGCTTCTGCTCAAGGAGGAGGGATGGAACGTCGTCGGCCTCTTCATGCGCAACTGGGAGGAGCGGGACGCGGACGGCGCCTGCGCCGCCGAGGAGGACTTTGCCGACGTCGGGCGCGTGTGCGGCAAGCTGGACATTCCCTATTATACCGCGGATTTCTCACGCGAATACATGGAGCGCGTCTTTTCTCACTTTCTCGCGGAGTACCGCGCGGGGCGGACGCCCAATCCGGACGTGCTCTGCAACCGCGAGATCAAGTTCGGCCCTTTCCGGGACTATGCGCGGGCATTGGGCGCCGACTGCATTGCCACGGGCCACTACTGCGCCATCTCCCACGAGGGCGGGGCGCATCGCCTGCTCAAGGCGAGGGATGCGCAAAAGGATCAGACGTATTTTCTGAACCAGGTCACGCAGCCGCAGCTGGCGGACGTGCTCTTCCCGCTCGGGAACCTGACCAAGGCGCAGGTGCGCGCCATTGCGGAAGAGAACGGTTTGGCGACGGCAAAAAAGAAGGATTCGACGGGGATCTGCTTCATCGGCGAGCGCAATTTCCGCAAATTTCTGCAGCAGTATCTGCCCGCGCAGCCGGGGAAGATCGAGACGCTCTCCGGCGAGACGGTGGGCGAACATATCGGCCTCATGTACTACACCCTCGGCCAGCGCAGGGGGCTCGACCTCGGCGGCCGCAGGGGGGAGGAGGGCAGGTGGTTCGTCGTGAAGAAAGATCTCGCGCGCAACGTGCTCGTCGTCTCGCACGGGGACGAGAGCCCGCTCTATTCGGACGGCTGCACTGTGGAGGGGATGAACTTCATCCCTTTCCCGCCCCGGGAGAAGGAATTTTCCTGCCGCGCAAAGCTGCGCTACCGCCAGAGCGAGCAGGGCGTGCGCGCCGTGCGCACGGGCGAAACTTCGCTCACGCTCTACTTCGATTCCCCGCAGCGCGCCGTCACAGAGGGGCAGTATGCCGTCCTGTACGATGAGATGCAGTGCCTGGGCGGCGGGGTCATCACGTCGGCGTTCCGCACGGCGTGACGCACAATGGGCGCACCGTTGCCGTCAAAAAGTTTTATGTATCAAAATACCGTCATATGGCAATAACCTCCGCGTACAAGCGGAGGTTTTGTTATGAGACGGATCGCAGTCATTGTCCTTTTGCTGGCGGCCATCGTCGGCATCGTCTGTATCTGCGCAGAGACCGGCGCGGATGCGCAGGGGGAGGCCTCCTCCTATCTGCGCGTACATATCCGCGCCAATTCCAACGGAGCGGCCGATCAGGCCGTCAAGTATGAAGTGCGCGATGCGGTGGTGGAGGCGCTTGCGCCCGTCGTCGCATCGTGCGAAGGGAAGGAGGAGGCGATCAGCGCCCTCTCCGAAAAGCTGAACGACATCGAGCGCGTTGCGGAGCGCACCCTTGCAGAGAACGGCTTTTTCTACGGCGCCCGCGCAGACATACGCAGGGAGGAATTTCCCACCCGCGTGTATGACGGCGTCACGCTTCCGGCGGGGGTGTACGATGCGCTCATCCTTGAACTCGGCGCGGGCGAGGGGGACAACTGGTGGTGCGTCGTCTATCCGCCCCTCTGCTTTACGGGCGGGCAGGTGGATATCGTCTACAGAAGCAAGATCGCCGAGATCGTGCGCCGTTTTTTTGCATGAAGGGCTCTCCCTCGGGGGGAGCTTTTTTGCTGTCTGCATATTTTTTGGAAAGCGGCACAAGGTATTCGCAGGAGGACAGTATGAAGAAAGGTTTGATGATCGGCGCGATGGCGCTTGCGCTTGCGGGCGGTATCGCGGCGGGGACGGTCGCGCTCACTGCACCGCATCCGTCGGAGGCGACGTCGCTCACCGCGCCGGAGGCGGTCGGAGCGGCCGTCCTCAGGCAGGGCAGTTCGGGCGGCGAGGTCAAGGAAGTGCAGCGCCGCCTCAAGATGTGGGGGTACTATTCGGGCGCGGTGGACGGCATCTTCGGCTCCGCCACCAAAAAGGCGGTGATCTATTTCCAGCAAAAGAACGGCCTGACGGCGGACGGCATCGTGGGTAAGGCGACCTATCGGGCGCTGGGCATGAACGATTCCTACAACGCGCTGAACAACAATTCGTCCGGCTCGAACGGCGGCGTGAACGGCTATACCTCGTCCGATGTGTATCTGATGGCGAAGGCGATCTACGCCGAGGGCAGGGGCGAGAGCTACACGGGGCAGGTCGCCATCGGGGCGGTCATCATGAACCGCGTCAAGAGCCCGCAGTTCCCCAATACCATCGCGGGGGTCATCTATCAGAAGGGCGCGTTCACGGCGGTGGACGACGGGCAGATCAATCTGGAACCCAATGAGACGGCATACCGCGCCGCGCGCGACGCCATGAACGGCTGGGATCCCACCTACGGATGTCTCTACTATTACAATCCCGCCGTTGCCACAAGCTCGTGGATCTTTACGCGGGAGACGGTGACGGTCATCGGCAAGCACGTATTTGCGATTTGAGAGGAGGACGATATGGACAAGAAGATCGGAAAGAATATTTCGAGCGGCGCGCAGAAGGTGGAGCGCGTGGAGCAAACGCCCGCACAGCAGGCGCGCGCCGAGGCGCAGGCGGCGGAACACGCCGCGGCGGAAGCGCGGTATGAGGCCGCCAAGGTGCGCGCGGCAAAGAAGGAGGCGGCCAAAACGCCCTCGCGCAAAGAGAGCGCGCTGCAGGAGAAGCTGAAAAAGAAGGAGGAGCGCCTGGAGCGCCGTGCCGAGGCGCAGTCGGCAAAGGCGGAAAAGCGCGCGGCAAAGGCGGCGCGCCGGGAGATGCTCCGCCAGGAGAGCGCCGCCGAGAAAAAGACGCGCATGGCGCGGGAAAAGCGGGAACGTCTTGCGCAAAAGCGCAAGGCGGCGCAGGAGAAGGAGGCCCGGCTCGCCGAGAAGCAGGCACAGCGCAGGCGCAGGCAGGAGCAGCGCTCCTCCAAAGATAAGTCGGGCGGCAAAAAGCGCGCACCCGGCATCGGCGGCTGGATCGCAGCCGTCTCCATCCTGGGCGCGGCATGTCTTGCGCTCTCCGCCGTCGTTACGGTCGGCTCCTTCCGCATGGCGGAGCGCACGATGCAGGCGGCAAACGGCTATCGCGCAACGCTCTATGAACTTGTATCCGTCTCCGAGGACATGGACGACAGCTTTGCCAAGCTGCGCATCTCCTCGGGCGCAGGGGAGCAGCGCGCGCTGCTCACGGACATCTTAGTGGATGCCGCCCTCATGGAGGACGCCATCGCCCGCTTCCCCATCGACGCGGCGACGAGCACCGATATGTCCGCATTCGTCAACCGTACGGGCATGAACGCCCGCGCCATGCTGCGCCGGATCACGGCAGACGGAGCGCTCGGCGCGCGCGAGCTGGAGCGCATCGGGGAGCTGTATGAGATCAACGCCGGACTGTGTGCCGAACTCAACGATCTCGCTCTGCATACGCCGGACAAGGAACTTGCCGCCTTCTTTGAGGGCGGGGCGGGCAGCGTGAGCGAGAGATTCTCCCAGCTCGGGCAGAGCGCCGCAAAACGGCCGGAGGAGATCGGCGATGCGCCCTTTGCCGGCGAGGGGAACGTGGGGCAGAATGCCGTCATCGGACTTGCCGAGGTGTCCTCCGCCCGCGCGGAGGAGGCGGTGCGCCGTGCCTTTGCTCCCTACCATGTCGCGGACGTGCGCATGACGGGGGAGACACTGGCGCGCTCCGTACGGGCGTACAACTTCGTCGTGACGGATGAGGCGGGGGCGGAGTACTTTGCGCAGGTCACCAAGAACGGCGGAAAGCTCGTGTTCTTTGACAGCGACACGCCCTGCTCGCAGCACAATTTCTCGCTAGAGAACTGCACGTCGCTCGCGCAGGAGTTCCTTTCCTCGCTCGGCTATGACGACCTCACGCCCGTGTGGTTCTCGGAGGCGGGGAACGTGGCGTCCGTCACCTTTGTCGCCGATATAGGCGGCGTGCGCGCCTATCCGGACATGATCCGCGTCAGGGTGTGCGAGGAGCGGGGGCGCGTCGTGGGCATGGACGCCCACGCATACGCAGGCAACCACCACGGAACGCGCGATCTGCAGCCGGGCATTTCGCAGGAGGAGGCGCGCGCAAACCTCTCTTCGCAGCTTTGCGTGCAGGAAGCGCATCTCGCGCTCATCCCGCTGGGGGGACGGGAGATGCTGACGTATGAATTTCTGTGCCGGTGCGGGGAGGAGGAGTATCTGCTCTACCTCGATGCCGACACGGGAGAAGAGGTGCGCATCTTCCGCGTCCATGAGAGCGCGCAGGGCAGTTACCTCGCATAGAAATTTTGAACGAATGTGCTGAAGGGTGCCGCGGCGGCTGCCGCGGCACATTGTATTGACAGGGCATATGAAAAAGCCAGGCGTTTCCGCCTGACTTTTTCATGAGAAAAAATATGGATTCGGATAGGCTGACTTCATGTCCCCCATGGACAGTCTTATTATAAGTTCTGCCCTTGAAAATGTCAAGCCTTTTTGCACAAACTCGCCGATATCTGCCAAAACTTTTTAAAATGCCGGCAAACCGTCTTGCAAATCCGCACATTTTGTCGTAAAATAGAAAAAACGGAGCAAGCTATGTTTCACGTCGTCCTTGTCGAACCGGAGATCCCGCAGAACGCGGGCAATATCGCGCGCACCTGTGCCGCCACGGGGTGTATCCTGCACCTCGTGCGCCCGCTCGGGTTTGAGATCTCCGATAAATATCTCAGGCGCGCGGGGCTGGACTACTGGCATCTCGTGGACGTACGCGTGCATGAAAGCCTCGCTGCATTTCTTGCCGAATACCCTGACGCGCAGATGCATCTCTTTACCACCAAGGCGCCCCGGGCATATACCGAAGCGGTGTATCGCGAGGGGGACTTTCTGGTGTTCGGCAAGGAGACGCGCGGACTGGAGGAGGAGTTCCTCCTGGAGCATGAGGATGCCTGTGTGCGCATCCCCATGCGGGAGGAGGCGCGCTCGCTCAACCTTTCCAACAGCGTGGCGATCGCCGTCTATGAGGGGCTGCGGCAGAACGAATTCGGCGCGCTCGGCAGGGCGGGGCTGCTGCACCGCCTGCACTGGAAGTGAGGCGGGCGGCTGCGGCGGCCGCTGCCGCCGTCCTGCTTCTTTTTGGCGCAGCGGCGCTTCTTCTGTCCCCTTCCGCATGGACGGGCCGGGCGGAGGAGACGTACGTCTGCGTGTGGGAGAGCGGCGAGACGCGGGAGAGCTATGCCTCCGCCTATGCCGACCTCGCCGGCGCCGGACAGAACGGCGTCCTGCTGCGGCGGGCGGGGGAGGAGGGTGTCATCCCGCCGACCGCTGCCTATCTGCATCTGCGCACAACGCTGGAGGAGGGAGGACTGGAGCAGCTGCTCTCCGCCTCGGCGCAGGGCTTGACGCGCATCGAGCGCGCCGCCCTCTGGCGGACGTATTCCGCGCGGCGCTGGTATGCGGACGAGTGGTTTTCCTGGACGGGGGAGGGCATTGCCCGCGCACCGCAGCCGGAGCAGGAAGTGCATACACTCACCGTCTTTTCCGGGATGCCCTCCGCGCAGACGCTCGCCCGGATCGGGACGGAGCGGCTCATCGTGCGCGGGGAATATCCGCTCTCGGCGGCAGATCTGATCGGGACGCGCATCGCTGAACTGGAGATGCCCGCGCCCTATCTTGTCAGGGACGGCGCTGTCCTGCTCGACACGGCGGGCGGAAGGCGCATCGTATGCGCCCTGCCCGTGCGCGAGGAACTTGTCCTTCCCGATGCAGACTATGCGGACACGGGCGCGTTGCTCGCCTGTTCGCGGCTGCGCGAGGTGAGTATCCCGTTTGCGGGGAGCGCGCGCCGTCCGTCCGGGAGCGGTTTTGACGGAATGTTCGCCCGTCTCTTTTCGGACGGGGAAGAATTTTTTGTGCCGTCCTCGCTGCGGCGGGTGACGGTGCGCGGCGGAGAGCTGTGTGCCTTTGCCTTCTATGCCTGTCCCGGCGTGGAGGAGGTGGACTGCTGCACGGTGGCGGCGGAGGACATCGCCCGCACGGCGTTTTCGGGAATGGAGGGACTGCGCGAGCTGCACTGCCCGCGCGCCGACCTCGTTCTGACGGGGGAATTTTCCCGGGAGACGCTCGCCTGCGGCTGTACGCGGTATGAGCGTATTGCTTAAAGGCCGTGCGGAGCGGGTATAAAAACGGGTATAAGAGGGGTCGTTGCGGGGAGGTGGCCGCGTATGCTTAAAAAACTGTTCAGCCGGTTTGCGTTTGTCGCGTTGACCATCATCCTTGTCTTTACGTTCGATGTGCTCGTCATCATCGGACTTGTCTGGCTGCTCTCCGAGTGGCTCGCCACAGTGTTTCCGGCGGCGGGGCCGTGGATTTCGCTCGTCATGACGGCTTTGAGCTGGATCATCGTCTTTCTCACCGCGCTGCACGCCGCCAACCGCGACATGGTGCCGGAGACAAAGATCCCGTGGATCCTGTGCATCGTCTTTTTCAATGTGTTCGGCGTCGCCATCTACGCCGTGTTTTCCTCCCACCGCCCCAACAAGCGGATGCAGCAAAAGGCGATCGTGCTGGGCGGGCGGGCGGCGGTCTTTGAACAGCTCTGCCCCGTCCCCGCGGATTTTACCGAAGAGGTACACCGGTTTGCGGATGTGGGAGAGGCGCTGCTCTCCGTCAATCCCGCCGCGCGCATCTATGACGGTACAAAGACGGAGTACTTTCCCGTGGGGGAGGCGTTCCGTGACCGCCTGCTCGCCGATCTGGAGGGGGCGCAGAAGTACATCTTCATGGAATACTTCATCCTCAAGCGGGGGGAGTTCTGGGATGCCGTCCTCGACGTGCTTGCGCGCAAGGTGAAGGAGGGTGTGGAGGTGCGCTTCATGTACGATGACATCGGCTGCATGGGCAGGGTGCATCTCGCCTATCACCGCAAGATCCAAAAGATGGGCATCAAGTGCGTTAAGTTCAATCCCTTCGTTCCCGTCGTCACCAACGTCCACAACAACCGCGACCACCGCAAGATTACCGTCATCGACGGCAAGGTGGGCTATACGGGCGGCATCAACCTCGCCGACGAATACATCAACGTCAACTCGCCCTTCGGACACTGGAAGGACACCGCCGTCCGGCTCGAGGGAGAGGGCGTCAAGGGTCTGCTGCTCATGTTCCTCAAGCTGTACAACCTCGCGCAGAGGGGGGAGCCGGAGGACTTTGCACCCTACATCCCCGCCTCGTATGAGCGCTTTGAGGGGGAGGGCTTCGTGCAGCCCTACGGCGGCGGCCCGCGGCCCGTCTATCCGCGCAGCGTGTGCGAGGACGTCTATATCAACATCATCAACATGGCGCGCGACTACCTCTGGATCATGACGCCCTACCTCATCATCGATTATCGGATGCGCGAGGCGCTCGTGCTCGCGGCGGAGCGGGGCGTGGACGTGCGCCTCATCGTGCCGCATATCCCCGATAAAAAGGTCGCGTTTGCGCTCACCCGTTCCAACTATCTCGCACTCATGCGGGGGGGCGTGAAGATCTTTGAGTACACGCCCGGCTTCGTCCACGCCAAGGGATTTCTGGCGGATGACAAGGTGGGCGTCGTCGGCACGGTCAATCTTGACTACCGCTCCTTCATGCATCACTATGAGGATGCGGTGCTCATGTACAAAACGCATGCTCTGCCCGCCATGAAGGAGGACTTTGAAAAGACGTTTGCCCTCTCCCGTCTGCAGACAAAGGCGGACGCCAAGAAGAGCGTCGTCTGGCGGTGGGTGTGCGAGATCGCCAAACTTTTTGCGCCCCTCTTTTAGGAGGCCCTCCCGTCGGGAGAAAGGTTTTTCGGAGGTGAGGATATGATCCATTCCCTCTCGGGCGGCGTCCTCTCGGACGGCGGGATCTGTTTTTTTGCGAAGGTGGACGTCGCGGGGACGCCCGCATGGTATATTGCACCGCATATGCTGGCGGCGGGGGAGCGCGTCGTCGTCCCCGTCGGCAGGAGCGGCAGGGCGGAGGGGGTCGTCGTGCGCTGCGAAAGCGTTACGCCGCAGACGGCGCCCGTTCCCGTGGGACGCGCCCGGGCAATTCTGCGTGTTTTGCCTTCTCCCCCCGAAAACGGTTGACACGGGCGCGGAAATCGGATACAATCATAGAGACATAGGGGAGTAGTCGGCTCTTGGGAGCGATCGTATCCACACATTGCGGCGCAGAGCCGCGGGTGCGTTCTGAAATGACGAGACTTATGCGCACCGGCATCGCAGGGATGCCGGGCGCATAGGTCTTTTTTTATCCCCTTCGGAGAGGACGCCCTGTAAGAAGAGGCAGGGCGCGGAGGTTGTTGTGTCCATTCTGGAAATTCTGCTCATCGGGGCGGCGCTCGCCATGGACGCCGTCGCCGTCGGCATGGCGAGCGGCATGGAAGAGCCGCACATGGGGGAGGGGAAAGTGCTGCTCATCGCAGTAACGTTTGCGCTCTTTCAGTTCGCAATGCCCCTCGTCGGGTACTACTGCGGCTACGCCTTTTCCGCCGTGATCGGGCGCATCGCGCCCTATCTCTCCTTTGCGCTGCTCCTGTTCCTCGGCGCAAAGATGATTGCAGACTGCATAAAAGAGATGCGAGAGGCGCGCGCGGCGGCACTTCTGCGCCCCATGCTCCTGTCCCGGACGCATCCCGCGCGCACGGCCTTCTTCGGCAGGCTGATCGCGCAGGGGGTCGCCACCAGTCTCGATGCGCTCGCCGTCGGCGTGACGCTGCTCGCCGCCGACATGGCGGAGGGGCTTCCCCTGCCCGTGGCGCTGTGTGCGGCGCTCATCGGCATCGTCACCTTTTTTCTCTCCTTTGCGGGCGTGCAGGTGGGCAGAAAAGCGGGCGGCGCCTCTGCCGGGACGGCTGGCATCTTCGGCGGCGCCGTTCTCATCGCCATCGGCGTCAGGCTCCTTGTTGAGGGGCTGTTGTAAAAATCGTTGACGATATTGACATTGCCCCCGGAAGATGCTATAATAGCGGTACGGGCGGCGGAAAGCCGCGTTCGCCACGGGAGGAAAGTTATGGCGAAGGCAATCAGGCACTATGATTTTACCAGGCGGCCGAGAAAACCGAGCGCGTTCTGGATGTGGCTGGCGCGCAATTTTGCGATCAGGCCCCGGCTCAAGGGGCGCCCGATCACGGTCATAAAAAAGGGGATGGACGGCATCAAACCGCCCTATCTGCTCTTTGTCACGCATGCAAGTATGCTGGATTTCCCCGCCATGTACACCGCGGTCGCGCCCTATGACGCCAACAACGTCGTCGCCATCGACGCCGTGCGCGATGTGGGGGACTTCTTCATGCGCCGCCTGGGCTGTATCTGCAAGCGCAAGTTCGTCAAGGATCTGCACCTCATCCGCAATATGCGCTACTGCGCGGAGAAGTACGGCACCATCGTGTGCCTCTATCCGGAGGCGCGCTACACGCTGGACGGCACGACGGGCTTTCTGCCCGATTCGCTGGGCAAAATGTGCAAGCTCATGAACGTTCCCGCCGTCGTTCTGCGCCTGTACGGCACCTTCATTTCGGCGCCGCAGTGGAATAAGGAGGAGCAGCATCTGCCCATCCGCTGCGAGCTGGAGTGCGTCGCCACGCGCGAGGAGGTGCGCTCGCTCCCTGCCGAGGAACTCAACCGCCGCGTCCACGCCGCCATGCAGCGGGACGACTACGCCTATCAGCGCGCAGAGCGCATCGAAAACAACTATGCGCGCCGTGCGGACGGGCTGCACAACATTCTCTACCAGTGCCCGCACTGCAAAACGGAATTTCAGATGGATTCGGCAGGCACGCGCCTTTGGTGCGGCGCCTGCGGCAAGGCGTGGCAGATGGATACGTTCGGCGTGCTCCGTGCCGAGAGCGGGGAGACGGAATTCCCCTATATCCCGGACTGGATGGCGTGGGAGCGCGAAAACGTCCGCGCCGAGGTGCGCGGCGGGACATACCGGTTTGAGGCGGACGTCACCGTGCATACGCTGCCCAACGCCAGGCGTTTTTACGATCAGGGCATGGGCAGGTTCATCCAGACGTGTGAGGGGACGCGCATCCTGTGTACCGCGTACGGCGAGAAGCGAGATCTGTTCTGGGCGGGAACGGAGCTGGAGAGCGTACATATCGAATACGATTATCCCTACCGCAAGGACAAGTATAAAAAGAATATCTTCGGCGACTGCATCGACATCTCGACGCACGATGAAAGCTACTGGCTGCATCCCGTCGGGCTGCGCGACCGGCTCACCAAGATCTCGCTTGCAACGGAGGAGATCTATCTGCTTGCAAAGGAGATGGTGAAGGAGCGCGGCAGAAAATCGAAATCATCGTGACGGAGCGCCCGTCCGCCGCCGGCGGACGGGCGCACTTTTCCCGTTTTGCTTGACTTTCCTGTCGGAACATGGTACATTGGTGGAGAAATCGCGCAAACGCGGGAGGTGGGAAATGCTCTGGGTCTGGATCGTGCTCATCATCGTCGGTCTTGCCCTGCTCGTCAAGGGGGCGGATTTCTTTGTGGATGGCGCGGCGGGGATCGCGGGCAAGTGCCGCGTCTCGCCCCTTGTCATCGGGCTGACGGTCGTCGCGTTCGGCACCTCCATGCCGGAGCTTGCCGTATCTGCGACCTCCGCCGCCACGGGTGCGGCGGATCTCTCCATCGGCAACGTTGTCGGGAGCAACATTGCCAACATCCTGCTCATCCTCGGCATCTCGGCGCTCATATGCGCCCTGCCCGTGCGGCGCTCCTCCCTCGTCATGGATCTCCCCGTCCTGCTCCTGGCAACGGTGCTGCTCATCGGCCTGGGCCTGTGGGGGAACGCCCTCGAATGGTGGGACGGGCTCATTTTTCTCGCCGTGTTTGCCGTGTATATGGTCTTTCTGTTGCGCGGCGCGCGCAAGGGGGAGATGCCGCCGCCCGAGGAGGAACGGCCGCCAAAGTCCCGCATCGGGACATGGTACGCCGAGCGCAGGCGGCACACATGGTTTCTCGCCGTACTCACCCTTGTCGGGCTCGGCATGGTCGTGGGGGGAGGCACGCTGCTTGTGGAGGGAGCGGAATACGTGGCTCGCGCAGCGGGCATGTCCGAGCGCGTCATCGGCCTGACCATCGTCGCGGTCGGCACTTCGCTGCCCGAGCTTGTTACCTCGGTGGTGGCGGCGGCAAAGAAACAGACGGACATTGCCGTGGGCAACATCATCGGCAGCAACATCTTCAACCTCCTGTTCATCATGGGGGTTTCGGCGCTCATCGCCCCCCTGGAGTTCCGGTTGGAGGACAACCTGATCGACGCCCTCGTCGCGCTTGCGGCGGCGCTGCTGCTCTGCCTCTTTTCCCTGTTCAACGGGCATCGCCTGCACCGGGCGGCGGGGATCGTGTTCCTGTTGGGGTACGCGGCCTATTACGTCTATCTGTTCCTTCCGGCATGATTCCGGCAACTATCTTACAGCCGCGCAGCGCCCTTGAAGCGGAACGCGGAGGCTCTCGGGAGACACTGTGAAACAATTATTTTCCTGCATGAAGGCGTACCGGACGGAAGCGATCCTGGCGCCCCTATTCAAGCTGTGCGAGGCGTGCATGGAGCTTCTGGTTCCGCTCGTCGTCGCCATGATCGTGGACGTGGGGATTGCGGCGGGGGACGTGCGCTATATCGTCACGCGCTGCCTCATCCTGGCGGCGTTCGGCGTGGCGGGGCTGGCGTTTGCCCTCACGGCGCAGTTCTTTGCCGCCAAGGCAGCGGTGGGGGCGTCCGCGCAGCTGCGGCAGCGCCTCTTTGACAAGCTGCAGTCCCTCTCCTATACGCAGATCGACGACATGGGTACGGCGACCATGATCACCCGCATGACGAGCGACGTCAATCAGGTACAGGCGGGCGTCAACATGACGCTGCGCCTTCTTTTGCGCTCGCCCATCGTCGTGCTCGGCGCCACCGTCATGGCGTTCGTCGTCGACTGGACAGCGGCGCTCGTCTTTGTCGCCGTCACGCCCCTTCTCGCGGCGGCCGTCGTGGGCATCATGTGCGCCACCGTCCCCCTCTACCGGAAGGTGCAGGGCAGGATGGACGGCGTCTACCTCGCCACGCACGAAAATCTCGCGGGCGTGCGCGTCATCCGCGCCTTCTGCAAGGAGGCGGACGAGGAGCGTGAATTTGTCCGGCGCAACGCCGCCCTGTGCCGCGAGCAGAAGCTCGCGGGGGGCATCTCCGCGCTCACCAATCCGCTGACGTACGCGCTCATCAGCATCGCCGCCATCGCCCTCGTGTGGGTGGGCGGCGTCCGCGTGGAGGCGGATCACATCCTGCAGGGGGACGTGGTTGCGCTCTACAGTTATCTCTCCATCATTCTGGTGGAGCTCGTCAAGTTTGCCAACCTCATCTTCACCGCCTCCAAGGCGATCGGCTGCGAACGGCGCATCGAGGCGGTGCTCGGCATGGAGGGGGAACCTTCCGTGCTTGTCCCTGCAGCGGAGGGGGAAGGGGAGGATGCGCCCGCGTTCTCCTTTGAGGACGTCACCTTTGCCTATCACGGCGGCGGCGCTCCCGCGCTGCACGGCATCACCTTCTCGGCGCGGCGCGGGGAGACGGTGGGCATTCTGGGCGGCACGGGCTCGGGCAAGACGACGCTCATCAGCCTCCTGCCCCGCTTCTATCCCGCCAGCCGCGGCAGGGTGTGCCTTGCGGGCAGGGACGTGAACGCCATCCCCGCGCAGGAATTGCGCGAACGCGTGGGCGTCGTGCCGCAGAAGGCGGTGCTCTTCAAGGGAACCATCCGCTCCAATCTGCTGTGGGGCAGGGGGGATGCAACGGATGAAGAGCTCATGCGCGCCGCCCGCATCGCGCAGGCGGAGGACGTCATCGCCGCCAAGGGCGGGCTGGACAGCGAAATCGCGCAGGAGGGGAAGAACCTTTCGGGCGGGCAGCGCCAGCGCCTGACCATCGCCCGCGCCCTGGTGCGCTGCCCCGAGGTGCTCATTCTGGACGACAGCTCCTCAGCGCTCGACTATGCCACGGACGCCCGCCTCAGAAAGGCGCTCTCCGCACTCGATACCACCGTCATCGTCGTCTCCCAGCGCATCGCCTCCGTGCGGCACGCGGACAGGATCGTCGTCCTCGACGACGGCGGCATGGCGGGCATCGGCACGCATGAACAGCTGCTTGCAACGTGCGAGGTGTACCGCGAGATCTCCGCTTCGCAGGAAAAGGAGGGATCGCTGTGAACAAGACTGTCGGAAAAAGCGAAACGTTCCGCGGCATCCTGCGCTATTTAAGGCCGTACGCGCCCCTTCTGGCGCTCACGATCGTGTGCGCGCTCGTCTCCGTTGCGGCGCAGCTCGCCGTTCCCTACCTCGTCGGGCGGGCGGTGGACTGCATCGTCGGCGCGGGGAATGTGGATTTTGCGGCGATCTTTCGTATCTTCTACGCCATCGGCGGGTGCATTGCGGCGGCGTTTGCCGCGCAGTATGCGATGAGCCTCCTCAACAACCGCGTCGTCTATCACGTTCTCTCCCGGCTGCGCACGGACACCTTCTCCAAGTTCCAGCGCCTGCCGCTGAAGTTCCTCGACGCGCACCCCTACGGCGAGATCGCCGGCATCGTTTTGACGGACGCAGAACAGTTCGCGGACGGGCTGCTGCTCTTCTTCACCCAACTCTTCACGGGCGTCGTCACCATTCTGGGCGTGCTCGTCATCCTCTTTGTGCTGCGCTGGGAGATCGCGCTCGTCGTCGTGCTCGTCACGCCGCTCTCGCTGTTTGCGGCAAAGTTCATCTCCTCGCATACCTACAAGACCTTCAAACGGCAGGCGCAGGTGCGCGCCGAGCAGACGGCGTTCATCGATGAGGCGATCGGAAATCTGAAGGTCGTCAAGGCGTACACGCATGAGGATGAGAACGCGGCGTTCTTTGCGGAGCAGAACGAGGAATACCGCAAGTGCGCCCTGCGCGCGGTGTTCTATGCCTCCACGCCCAACCCCGTCACGCGCTTTGTCAACTCGCTCGTCTATGCGGGCGTGGCACTCACGGGCGCTATCCTTGCCATCTCCACGGCGGGCAGCGCGGCGGCGTTTACGGTGGGCGCGCTCACCACCTGTCTCTCCTACTGCAATCAGTACACCAAGCCCTTCAATGAGATCACGGAGGTGCTTGCCGAGTTCCAGAACTCGCTCGCCTGCGCGGGCCGCCTCTTTGCGCTGCAGAACGAGGAGGAGCAGCCCTCCGATGCGGGAAAGGCGGAACTGGGCAGAGCAAGGGGGGAGGTGACGCTCACGGACGTCTCCTTCTCCTACCGCCCCGAACAGAATCTCATCGAGCACTTCAACGTGCGGGTGGGGGCGGGCAGGCGAGTCGCCATCGTCGGCCCCACGGGGTGCGGCAAGACCACCGTCATCAATCTTCTCATGCGCTTTTACGATGTGGACGCGGGCAGCGTTGCGGTGGACGGCGTGGACGTGCGCGACATGACGCGCGCCTCCCTGCGCAAAAATTACGGCATGGTGCTGCAGGAGACGTGGCTCAAGCGCGCCACCGTGCGCGAAAATCTGTGCATGGGCCGCCCCGACTGCACGCAGGAGGAGATGATCGCCGCGGCAAAGGCGGTACACGCGCACGGTTTCATCCGCCGCCTGCCCAAGGGGTACGATACCGTCATCGGCGGCGAGGGCTCCCTCTCCGAGGGGCAGAAACAGCTGCTGTGCGTGGCGCGCGTGATGATCAGCCGCCCGCCCATGCTCATTCTGGACGAGGCGACGAGCAATATCGACACGCGCACCGAGCACCTCGTGCAGGACGCCTTCGCCCGCCTGATGGAGGGCAGGACGTGCTTCATCGTGGCGCACCGCCTCTCCACCATCAAAAATGCCGACCTCATTCTGGTGATGAACGCGGGGCATATCGTGGAACAGGGGACGCATGAGGAGCTGCTTGCAAAAAACGGCTTCTATGCGCAGCTCTACAACGCGCAGTTCTGAAAAAAGAAGGGGCGGATCGCAGCGATCCGCCTCATCATAACTGGATATTTTCCGCACAGGCATTCACCATTTCGGTCAATGCCTGTTTTATTTTAGGGGGAAGTCTGCGGTACGTCTCCAAAAACGCGCGCTCCCGCTCGGTCAGCGGCTCCGTACGCTCGTCCTCGCTGAAAAACTGCGCGAGCGTGATGCCCATGGCATGGCAGATCGCCTCAAGATTGGCAACGGAGGGAACAACGCCCCGGGAAAAGGTGTTGGCGAGCGTGCTCTGATTGATCCCGGACAGCTCCGCAAGGCGATAGACGCTCAGGTTGCGCTCCAGGCGCAGTTCGTTGAGTTTTGCAATGATATCCGTCATGTTCCGCCTCCCACAATCAGTTTACTACAAATTCAAACAATCTTTATAGCATAATTTACTTGACATTACAGTTAGATAAAACTATAATCATAGTGCAGATACGCAAGGAAGGAGTATCATGAAAAAGAGGATGTTATCGGCTATTTTTGCGGCGTTCATGCTGGGGGCGAGCGTGATCGGGCTGGGCGCGTGCGGCGAGACCCCGACCTCGGCCGGCACGCCGGGCAATGAGACGGAGCAGGGCGGAGAGACGAACCCCGGGGAGGGCAGCACGGAAAACGGCCAGCAGGGCGGCGAGTCCCAGGGCGGTGCGCCCGAAGTGCGCACGACGGTCACCGAGGAGGAATGGCACTCCGCGCTCCGCATGGAAGGCGTCCGCAATGTGACGGTGACAATAGACGTGGAGTTAAATGATAACGGTATATCACAGCATTATTATGCTATAGGAAAAATAGATGAGGATAATTGGTATTATCGACAAGAAGAAAACGAGGTCGCTTCGCGCGAAGAATATTATCAAATTCTGGAAACGCTTTCGGGAAATATGGATTATATGTATCCCGGGCTCCCGGATGTTCCGCGCTACCCCGAAACCGAATATGCCGAGAATAAAATTTACCTTGCAAATGTATATACGATGGCAAATGATCAATGGACGCTAAAGACAGATAGGGTATCGTGGGGATATTGGCAAATGGGGGAGTCATTTGTCATCTTTGAAAAATATTTCGAACAATTTACTTATAACTCGGAGACGGCGCAATATGAGGCGAACAGGCTTGTGCTTACTGATGAAGATGGGGAACAAGAAATTGAGGGAGAGTTCATATATCAATTTGAAAACGGAAAAATCACCAAATTTGAAGTTAGAATGCAAATCCAAACCGATGCATATGAAACTGATCATCTGACAGATATGCACTGGTATATGACTTTCTCCGACTATGGCACGACGAACGTGACGCTGCCGCAGGTTGCGGAAGAATAAAGCTGCAAAAGGAAATTGCGCGGCGCACCCGGAAGGGCGCGCCGCGCGGTTCTTTCTGCGCTTACGCGCTTTACATTTTTTGGGAACTGTGCTACAATGCAGGGCATGAGAGAATCGAGAAAAAACAGGGGACGCAGGCATTTCCGCCGCCGTCTGGGCGACGGCGCGCAGCTCGTTCTGGTCGGCGCACTCACGGGCGCCTTTGCGGGGATGCTTGTCACCCTCTATACCGTGCTTGCCTCCATGGCGGAGGAATTTTCGCGCGGCTATTACGGCTTTTTCCGCGAAAACCCCGCCTTCATCCCGCTTCTGTTCCTTACGCTCGCGCTGGGCGCGGTCATCGTGGGCGGCGTGGTGCGCGTCCTTCCTTACATCCGCGGCAGCGGCATCCCGCAGACGGAGGGGGCGATGCGCGGGCTGATGCGCTTTTCATGGTACCGTTCGCTCACGGGCATGTTCGCCTCCAGCCTGCTCTGTATCTTTCTGGGGATGTCGGCGGGGGCGGAAGGGCCGTCCATCCTCATCGGCGGCAGCACGGGCGCGGGGGTGAGCGATGCGCTGCGCCGCAGTGCGCTCATCCGCCGCTATCAGGTGACGGGCGGGGCGTGTGCCGGGCTTGCCGTCGCCTTCAATGCGCCGCTCACGGGCGTGGCGTTTGCCTTCGAGGAGGGACAGAAGCGATTCACGCCCGAGGTGTTCGTCTCCTCGTTCGTCGCGGTCGCCGTCGCCGTCCTCGTGCGCAATGCCCTGTATGCGCTCTTCCGGCTCCCCGTCGGAGCATATTTTGCCACGTTCTCCTTCGCGCAGGCCGACCTGCTCGCGCCCATGTTCTACGTCTGGGTGCTCTTTGCCGCCGTCCTCGTCGCGCTGGCGGGCGTCGCGTTCTATTTTGCGCTCTTTGCGGCGAGGAAGCTCTTTGCGAAAGTGCGCTTTTTCAAGGGGATCGGCAAGTTTTTCATCCCCTTCCTGCTTGCGGGCGGGGCGGGGCTTCTGACTGCCGATGTGATGGGCGGCGGACACGCCTTCATCGCCTCGCTCGGGAGCCTGTCCCCGGGCATGGAGCGCATCTTCTCCTCCCCGCTCTGGGCGACGCTGCTCATCGTCTTTGTGCTCAAATTTCTCGTCACCGTTGTCAATATGGGCGCGGGCGTGCCGTGCGGCGCGTTCATCCCCATGCTCGCCGTGGGCGCGGGGCTGGGCGCACTCATGAGCCTGCTCACCCAAACCATGGGGATGCCCGTCTCCTCCTCGGATGCCCTCATTGTCATCTGCATGGCGGTGTTCTTCACCACCGTCGTGCGCGCGCCCGTCACGGGCGTTCTCATGACGGTCGAGCTCACCTGGAATTTCATGTTCCTTCTGCCCGCGCTCATCGGCGTGGCGGCGGGGTACCTCATCGGCGACGTGTTCCGCGTGCGGCCTGTCTATGAGCGGCTGCTGGATGAAATGCTCGCGGAGGGCGGCGTGGGCAGAACGCACCCGTATGCGAAGCGGTACACGGTGGCGGCGGGCAGTCCCGCGGCGGAGAGGACGCTGCGCGATCTCCTTCTTCCCGCCGACGTGCGCATCACCTCAGTGGAACGCGGGGGGCGGCGCTTTATCCCGGACGGCAACGCCCGGCTGCTCGCGGGGGATACGGTCGTCGCGGAGGGGGAACTTGCCGATGGCAGCGACGCTCCCGAACAGCTCGCCGAGATCCTCGGCCCGCCCGCAGAGTCCTGAAATACAAAAAAACGGGGTTGCTTCCCCGTTTTTTTGTATATTCCGTGCGCTCTCTGCTCATAATAGCGGTGCAAGGGAGGTGAGAGCATGGACTTTATCAAGACACAGACCTTTCACAATCTCGCAAGGAGTTTTGCGGGAGAGTGTCAGGCGGGAATGCGGTATCAACTCACGGCAAAAGCTGCGCTCAGGCAGGGATATGAGGTACTTGCGGACACCGTCCGCACCATCGCAAAGAACGAGACCAATCATGCAAAGGTATTCTTCGAGGCGCTTCTGCAGAATGCGGGGAGCCGGGACGATGTGCATATCGATGCGCATTATCCCTTCCATGCGGGGACGCTGGAGGAGAACCTGCGCTTTGCAATGGAGGATGAGGCGTCGGAGGCAGAGGAACTCTATCCCACGTTTGCAAAGATCGCGCGGGAGGAGGGCTTTGCGCAGATCGCGCTCAAATTTGAACAGGTCGCAAAGGTGGAGAGCCATCACCGCGTCATCTTCGACTACCTCGCCGGCGCGCTCAGGGACGGCAGCCTCTATGCCGCCGACCGGCCGATGCTCTGGATCTGCAGCGAGTGCGGTTATATGCACACCTCCAAGGAGGCGTGGAGCGTCTGCCCGCTGTGCGGTGCGCCGCAGGGTGAAGTCCAGCTGCATCTTCCCTATGCAAAGGAGAAGTTATGAAGAAGGCGAGCAACAAGGCACAAAACGGCGTCAGGAACGCAAAGAACGCGAACAACGTTCAGAACAATCAGAACGGGCAGAACAAGAACTGCGGAAAGTCCTCGCCCGAGAACTGTGACTGACGCAAAGCGAGGCGCCCTGAAGAAGGGGGCAAGGATGCGCTCGGAAGAGGACGCGCTGGGCAGCTATACGGGGGTGAACGATCAGGATCCGTATGAGCCGCCCGTACAGGACGCGGATGACCTCTGAGGGTGCGGGGCGGGGAATTCCCGCCCTTTTTTTCGCGCTGCGGCGTTGTAAATTGCCGGAAAATATGGTATAATTTTCATAAGACCACGCATCCGGGCGCGGAAACGGGAAAATTCACGCGTTTTTCACGGCGCAGACATTGCCCGCCCGGCGGTGCGGCATATAATAGCAAAGAATGAAACAGACCGCGGAGGAGAACTCTATGAAAAAGACGGCAGCGGGAGCGGCAAGCCTCATCCTTGCCTGCGTGACCGCCCTTTCCCTGACGGCGTGCAGCCTGTTTGACAGCGCGCGCACCGATGAAAACTATCCCTCGGACGTGGCGTCGGACGCGGGGGACTACGGCTCGGCGCAGAGCTGGCTCGCCGCGCAGGAGACGCCCTCCACCTATGAGCGCCGCCTGTACGAGGAGGCGGTGGCAAGCGGCAGTTTCCAGGGGACGTACTACGAATTTCTCGCCGCGCTCGGCCTCTCCTCCGAGGACGACACCGCCGCCGTCAACCGTGCGCTGTGCAGCGTCGTCGCCATCGAAGTGAGCTATACCACGTCGGGCGGGACGATCCTTTCGGACGGCTCGGGCGTCATCTGCTCGCTCGATGCGCAGGCGGGGGAGGCATACGTCGTCACCAACTATCACGTCGTGGCGCAGGCGACGGGAGGGGGCATCTTTGCGGGCGGCACGACCACCGACTGGGATCTCATCACCGTCACACTCTACGGCGGGCAGACCATCTCGGCGCAGCGCGGGGAAAATGCCGTGCGCTATGTGCGCGGCAGCAACGACAACACCGACCTCGCCGTCCTGCGCATCACCTCGCCCGTCCTGCAGGAGAGCAGCGCCGCCGCGGCGGTGTACGCTTCCCCCGTCCTCGGCGAGGAAGCGTACGCCATCGGCAATGCGGAGGGAGAGGGGCTGTCCGTCACGCGGGGCGTCGTCTCCAAACTCTCCGAGCGCGTCACCGTGATGGCGGCGAATGAAGTACAGTATGTGAGCTTTGACGCCGTGCGCACGGATGCGGCGATCAACCAGGGCAATTCGGGCGGCGGGCTCTTCAACGAGCGCGGGGAGCTTCTGGGCATCGTCTCGGCGCGGCGGGAGCAGACGGCGAACGGCACGAGCGTGGACGGCTTCGGCTATGCCATTCCCGTGCAGGACGCCAACGACGTGCTGGCGCAGCTCTCCTGCCCCGTGTTTTCCAAGGCCGAGGAGAACGCAGCCGCGCAGCAGCGCGTTCTGCTCGACCGGGAGGCTGCCGCGGCGCAGGCTGCGGCGAGCGCCGTCACTGTCGTCGGGGACGAGGGGGAGGGCTCCGGCGTCATCTATGATCTGGAGAAAGAGTCCGGCAGCGCCTATATTGTCACCAACTATCACGTCGTCTATGCGCAGTCCGCAGAGGCGGGTATCAGTACGTCGATCTCGGTCTACCTGTTCGGCGACACGCAGGAGCGCTTTCCCATTCCGGCAAGCTATGTCGGCGGCTCCATGCAGGAGGACATCGCCGTGCTGCACATAGCAGACAGCGCGGTGCTTGCCGGAAGTTCCGCCCGGGAGGCGATCGCCGCGGACGACCGTTCGCTCACGGTGGGGGAGGACGTCCTTGCGATCGGCAATGCGGGCGGCGCGGGGCTCTCCGTCTCCTTCGGCGTCGTCTCCGTTTTGGGGGAGTACATCCACGTCACGGCGCCGGATGAGAAGAGCACGCTCACGCTGTACGGCATTCGCACGGACGCGGCAGTCAATCACGGCAATTCGGGCGGCGGATTGTACAACGAGATGGGCGAGCTGGTCGGCATCGTCAATGCTCGCTCGGACGCGGAGGGGGTCGTGGGGTTCGGCTACGCCATCCCCGCCAACCGCGCACTGCTCATTGCGCAGAATATCCTTGACAATGCGGAGAATGCGGACGGTGCGCTGTGCGCCTCCCTGGGCGGTCTGACGCTCTATACGGTCAGTTCCCGCGCACTCTTTGACGGACAGACGGGCAAGACCTATCTGGAGGAGAAGGTCGCCGTGCGCGGGATCTCGGCATCCGGCGCGGCGGTGCAGATGGGTATGGATGTGGGGGATACGCTTGTCTCGGCGGCGCTCATCCGCGGCGGAGAGCGGGTGTATTCGCTCGCAGTCACGCGGCTGGACGTGCTCGGGGAGCTCTTGTACGCGGTGCGGCTGGGGGATACCCTGGAGCTGACCGTCTCCCGCCGCGGAGAGGCGCAGACATTCTCCTATACCTTTTCCGATACGGCGGACTTTACCGAAGTGAACTGAAACGGCCGATATAAAGGCGTGCGGCGGGCGCATTGTTTGCGCCCGCCGCACGCCTTTATTCGGAAAAAATTGGGGGCAAAATTTTCAGCCCCCCGAAAAAGTGCTTGTTTTTGCAGAAAAATAAGCAAAAAACGGGCAAAAAGCCCGTTTTTTCTGGAGCAGGAAACGGGAGTCGAACCC
>CALVZS010000009.1 GCA_944372575.1 uncultured Clostridia bacterium
CATAAAAAAACGCCGCACAGCTAAAAGCTGTGTGGCGAAAAGATGACTTATCAGGAAAAATCCACAACGATTTTCGTTGGCAATTATACTACCCTGAAAATTGTTTGTCAAGCATTTCTTACCGGTCGGTTGACATTGCCGTAAGAATTTTTTATAATACGTTAAATATGTTTGCAAGGAGGAAGTAAGTTTGTTTGATACCGTACTGTTCGATTTAGACGGCACATTGACAGACCCGTTTGAGGGCATATCAAATTCCATCATCTATGCGTTGAAAAAATTTGGTATCGCTGCTCCCGACAAGCCGCTGCTCAAAAAATTTATCGGGCCGCCTCTTACGGAATCTTTTTCGGAATATTGCGGGTTAAACCATTCCGATGCTTTACGTGCAGTGGATTATTATCGCGAATATTTCAGTGTCGCGGGGATTTTTGAAAATAAGCCGTATGAGGGCGTGTGTGAACTCCTGTCCGGATTGAAGGAGCGCGGTTATACGGCCATAGTGGCAACATCCAAGCCCGAACAATTTGCAAAAGCTATTGTACAGCATTTCGGATTAGAACAATATTTCAAAGAAATCTGCGGCGCTACCATGGATCAGAGCAGGACACAAAAGGCAGATGTGATTGCTTATGCCTTAAAAAAATGTGAGATAAAGGACAAGAAGCGTGCCGTTATGGTAGGTGATCGTAAACATGATATTATCGGAGCAAAAACAAACGGTCTGAGTTCCATAGGCGTTCTGTACGGATATGGAAGCAAGGAAGAATTGCTTGAAGCGGGGGCCAATTATATTGCAAATTCTCCCGTCGATATATTGCATTATATTTTGGGATAAAAAAGTCGGGCTGATGTGTTTACAGCGGGAGGCAATCCAAATAATGTAAAGCTTCCTTAATTGCTACTTTGGCACCGTGGCGTGTGCTTGGCATAGACAAGTGCGGCTCGCTTCGCTCGCCGCAGCCAAGCACACGCCACGAAAAAGACAACAAGAACAACACGGAAAACCAAATCGAAAGCGCGGCGGCGCGGAGCCGTCCCCGCTGAACCGCTTGGGGATCGGCTGCCGCTTTTGCCGCCGCGCACAGCTTTCTTTTATTGGTTTTATGTCCGCGCTATACACCTCTTGAATTTGCGCTTTTTCGGTCGGCTATGGTAGCATAGTTCCTCGCGGACGTCAACGGCCGTAAAATCGTCGCTTAAAACACCCATATAAACGAATTGAGAACCGAGTAAGGAAGTTTTCCTTGCTCGGTTCTTTTGCTGTCTATAAGGCATTTCCGGACTTGCACGCAACGATTTTGGCTTTATCCCGTTGACTTCCGCAGGCTTGCTATCAAGAGTTCCGACTTATACCGTCCTATGCACCTCCGCCTGTTGCCCGAAAAAGGCAAATACAAATTCAGAGGTGTTAAAATGGAAATGTTGGTAACCAAGTTCTCAAACGGCAAATATCGTAACGAAGGCGAACTCTTTGACGAGCCTATCTCTGCCGATAACGTCAAACTCATGGGCGAAATGATTGCATTGCAAGCGCTGCGTACCGTAAAGAAGTTCGATATGAAAATCGCGGACAGGCTGTATATCGGCTTAATCAAAGACTTACACCATATGCGTGAGATAGACTATATCGTGTCGGACGGCTATGACGTAGCGCAGACAGCTATCTGCTTTCTCTATCAATTTATAGGCAGAAAGGCATCTGAAATTTACGGTAAAGATCGCAAAGGAAAAGAAATATCTATTAAACTTGCCTGCTATCGTGAAGTAGACCATTTCATCAATCTTCTTCGTAACAGACCGGACAGGCGAGGAACAGTCGTCGAATCCATAGATTTTACGGATTACAAAGCATTGCCAATGGATCCCGTAAATTGCTTTGAACACGAACAGACCGATTACAGCAAATACGATGAACTCGTGGGAGCATTGCAGTTATCCGCGCTCGAGCTTGCCATTCTGAACTGCTACATGAATGGTATGAAGCAAGGCGAAGTCTGCGCCGAACTCGGCATCGGCAGAGGAACTATAAATCACCGCAAGGCAAGTATTCGTCAAAGATATTATTCGATTTACGGATATGCTGATTAACTTCATGCCCCGTGAAAGGCAGTTGCTTTATATGAAGCGGCTGCCTTTTTCTATGTACAGAGTTTGTAGAAACTACACCCTTTTTTGTATTTGTTATATGCCGCTTTGGAAACGTTATAGGTTGGCTTGCTAACATCCTGTCTGCGGTTTTGTTACTCTGTCCGCATGAACGCCGGAAAGTACCTGATACTAAACAATTTTTACCCCGTAACTCTACGGAAATGCCCGAAATTGCTCCGAATACAGCCCGTTTTTGTTCCTTCCAATCAGAAAATTTCCGTGATAGAGTAAAAATCCCCGGAAATTAGAGACAGGTTTTGGCACGAATTTTTTGTATTCTGTGGAAAAAATTTTTATAACACGTCAAAAACTGTCGCATTTAGGTGCTAAAACTTTTTCAAACCTGAAAAGAACTTTCCGGTTTGACTTATAGAATTTTTCTCAAAGAAAATTTTATAAGGTGCAAAAAACCTGCGAGTTTAAGGTTTAAGCTATACGAAAAAAATCGAAGGAGGAACAGAACAATGCCGTACAGAGCAGCCAAGATCTCATTTGACGGGAGCCATTATATCGCTACCCCGAAGGAAAATTTTCCGCAGGGGCACAAGCGACGACGAGCAGTCATTCCGCCAACACCTAAAGAGGTCGAACAAAAGGAGCGATTTGAAGCCGCCTACAAGGAGAGCCAGAAGCTTCCCCGCAAAGAGCGCAAAGCCTATATGCGGAAGGCTATGGAGGAAACTATCCCCGACAAGGAGCAGCGGAAAGAATACGTCGAGCGGAACAACGAACGCAAAACGACAAACAAGATCCGCCGAAAGGTGCGCCTTGCAAGGAAAGCCTATTTGCAGGAATGGAGTTTTTTCTGCACGTTCACCTACTCGGATAAGCTGCATACAGAAGAGAGTTTCAGAAAATCCTTGCGCAACACGTTCAAACACCTTGTCGCCCGCAAAGGCTGGAAACATATCGGCGTATGGGAACGTGGCGGAGAAACAGGCAGACTGCATTTCCACGGAATATTCTACATTCCGCCGGGAGGAATGGTCGGAGAACTGACCGAAACGCGAGATTACAGCACAAAAGACCACCGAATGCAAACGGCGCACCAAAACACTTACTTTCTCGAACGGTACGGGCGTAACGATTTCCAAGCACTCGGCTCACCGATGGAAGTGCAGCATTCTCTTTCATATCTTATGAAGTACATAGAGAAGTCGGGCGAACGTCTGATTTACGGCGGCAACCTGCCTTCGTACTTTGTTTCCGACGTTGTGGACGAAGATGTTATCTGTCCTTACGGAATAGACGATCGAAAGGCTATTCTTGCTGATAACTTCACCTGTATATCTGACGGTGAAGTTATGGGAACGGTCAGCAAAAAAGTCATTGAGAAAATGCCGAAGGCAAATTAAATTTACCTTTCGTCTGTGGAGCGTAAACGATTGCGTCCGCCCTGTCAAGGGAAAATATTTTGCGAAGAACAGCGATGAACGAGATAACAACGCAAAATATTTTCTTGTTCCTTGACAGAGTGTAGCAGACGAGGAAATTTATACGACATTGAACGGTCGCAATCGTTTATTTTCGCTCCGCCGAAAGGTAAACCAAAATAAAAAATTTCAAATCACATGGAGGTAAAAAAATGAACGCAGTACAAAAAGCATTTTACAGCGGCGAAGATTACGAGAACTGTTATATCTTCGCTCCGTCAATCAGCAGGAGAGAATCCGTGGGCAGGCAGACCTATTATGTCCGCAGATATTTCCACGGCGGCAAAGACTTTGAGAAAACAATGAAGTCCATTGCCGTGCAGCGTACAACAAAAAACGCGAGGTGAAAGAATGAAGCAGAAACACTACATAGCGGGACTGTATTATAGGCTGTCCCAAGAGGACGAACGTCAAGGCGAATCGGTATCTATCGACAACCAGCGCACTATCTTACGCAAGTATGCCGAGGAACGCGGCTTCGAGATCCACGACGAATACATAGACGACGGCGTTTCAGGTACGACGTTCGACAGACCGGACGTGCAGCGGCTTTTGGACGACGCGAAAACGGGTGTCATCAATACCATCATTGTAAAAGACCTTTCCCGCTTTGGTAGGAACTATATCGAAGTCGGGCAGTACGTCGATTATGTATTCCCGGCTTTCGGGATACGGTTCATAGCGATACAAGATAACGTAGATACGGAAAACCGTGACAGCGGCGCGATGGAAATGATGCCGATCATGAATGTTTTTAACGAGTGGCACGCGGCTAATACCAGCAAGAAAATCAGAGCGGTATTAAAATCAAATGCACGGGACGGAAAGTATCATGCGAGGAAAGCCCCTTACGGATATGTCAAAAGCGATACCGAAAAGAAAACGCCCATTATTGACGAGGAAGCTACCGCGGTCGTAAAGTGCATATTTGAAATGCGCGCGAGCGGTTTAAGCCCGCATAAGATAGCGGATATCTTGAACGAGGAAAACATCCCTAATCCGAGTAAGTATAGCATGGATAAGTATGGAATCGTCGGGAAACGTAATCATTTCGGTTTATGGTCTTTCTGTGCCGTGAACAGTATTCTTAAAAATCCTACATATTTGGGACATATGGCTCAACAACGTTGGAGTTCGATTTCGTATAAGAACCATAAACGCTATAAACGTGATGAAAGCGAATGGGTTATAGTTCGCAACACGCACGAGGCGATCATAACGCAGGAGCTTTGGGATAAGGTGCGGGAAGTAGAAAAATCCGTAGCGCAGGGCAGGAAAACCAAGCGCGGCTATACGCATCCGCTGTCGGGTTTCTTATTTTGCGCCGATTGCGGCGGAAAAATGAAGCTGAATTATATCAACCGAAACGGAAAGATAGATTTCAATTTCAACTGCGGCAACCATATGAGGATCGGAAAAGCGTATTGTTTCTCGCATTTTATTCAAGCGAAAGACATTGAGGCAATTGTCCTTGACGATATACGGACAATGGCGCAAAGAATTGTTTTGGATGAAAAGGCTATCCGCGAAGACTTTATACGTCATAATGCCGAGCTTGCCGATAGAGCCATTAAAACGGCAAAGAAGGAATTGCAGGCTAAACGCAAACGAGCAGAAGAATTATCCCGCCTTATGCAGCTTGCCTACGAGGACAGGCTGAAAGGCAAAATGCCGGAAGATATCTGCATCGGCTTTATACAGAAGTATTCCGACGAGCAGAAGAAAGTCGAAGCGGAAATCGCGGAGTTGGAAGAAAAACTTACCGAAACGACGAACACGATACAGAGCGCGGATGAGTTTATACGGAACATAAAGAAATATCTCGAAGCGCTGGAGCTTACTCGCGAGATGTGCTATGAGCTGTTAGACCGTGTGGTAGTCGGCGGGCATCCGAAACATACTGGCAAAGAGCGCGAAATAGATATTGTGTACAAAGTGGATATAGCTTCCGTCTTACGGCATAAACTCAATAAATAACAACAAGCGTATGGGTACAACAACTCATACGCTTTACTCATGCCTGTTCCCGCCCTTTTGCCGATAGTGTCCATAAATTTATGCCACAACGGTAGGGAAAAACACAAAAGCGATAAAAGAATATATCGCAAAACAATTAAAGATAGATAGAGAAGCAAGCCAAATGAGCATAGACGACCTGGACGACCCTTTTAAGGGTGGCGAGTAACAATTGCATGACTGCCAGGTCGTCATAGGCGCGGCTTGCGCGCTGCCGGTAATATGAGGGCTAACAGCCCGAAACTGAAAAACCACCGGCTATGCCGGTGGATATTTATTGGAAGAAATTTTTATAAATGTATTGACAAATGCATATGGTCATGTTATATGTTGGGTAGAAAACATATATAAAAAATATAAATTATGACTTTGCGTATAAATTTTGAGAAGAGCGAAGAATTTTTGAAAATAAGAAGGAAAGGAGTGATGAGCGATGCAGAAATAAGCTGATAGATTGCGGACTTATTTTGAACTTGAAAGGGGGTAGAAAGTATGAAAAAAGCGATTTCCATTTTATTTGCGTGCATCCTGTCTGTATCATTGTGCATAGGGCTTACAGGGTGTTCCCCGATCGGGACATTTTATACGCTGGACGAGGCATACGGGGAAGGACTTCTGACGCAGGCGGATCTTCTGAGCATTGCCTATTATCAGAACGGAGACAGGGAGCGCAATGAGGAATTGATGGCAGAGGACTACACGCCTGAACCGCAGCAGGAAATGAGCGAGGAGATCTCGCAGGCGATCCTGCGGACTGCGGCGCGGGAATGGCGCAATGACGGGAGCAGTTCGGTACAGCACGTCAATGCCGATGATTTTGCTATCGTAAGATATTATGGCGCGTACCGTGAGTGCTACGTTGTCATGCTGACGGAAACATTTATTTCTTATCCTGCCGTCGTGAATGACGTCTGGGAGGAAGTCGGCGGCGTATGGTTTCATTACGCAAACTTTCTTGAAATAAGTGTCTGGAGACAAAACGGATAAGGAGAAATATATGAAAAATTTGAAACTAAATAATTTAAAAAAGATTTTTGTATTGACAATAATCATGGGCTGTGCGTTGTTTTTTGCCTTGTATTTTAATGGACAAATGAAAACCCCGGCTTTAGCCGAAGATGAGACAAACGAGCAAAATTTAAATTGTGAAACGTTTGGGGAAGATAATTTTATTGTTGTGTTAGATAAGGAGATAAGTGAAGTAAATAAAGAGCATCCTATAAGTTTTTTTCAAGGAATAGATGTGGATTATATTGTTGATTTAACAAGAAAAGAAAACAATATCAACGTTACAAACTGCAATTTTGAGCAGATTCATCAAATATATTTGAAAAATGGAGGGAAGGAAGAAGTATTACAATCAATCGAAATAGCAAATAAAATTCCAGGTGTAAAAATTGCAGAACCCAATTATGTTACAGAAATAAGTCAGGCTCCAAATGATCCGTATTTTACAAACTATGATATGTGGGGATTAAATGGATTGAACGGCATCCATGCTCCCGAAGCATGGATAACAACCACTGGTAGCGCAGAAATACGAGTTGGTGTAATTGATACAGGGATAGCGAACCACGAGGATTTAAACGGGAATTTGGTTTCAGGTTGGGATACACATAATAACAATGGAGTGACCAACGATGATACACATTCTCATGGCACGCACGTTGCCGGAATTATTGGTGCAGTTGGCAACAATGGAAAAGGCGTTACAGGAGTTAATTGGGATGTTTCATTGGTACCTTTGCAAGCGTCTAATGAAAACAATTTATTCGAAAGTTCAGATGTGATAGAGGCCATTGAGTGGGCAAAAGACCGATGGGGGACGAGTGAGCAAATTGATATATTGAATTACAGCGTTGGCGGCTTTACTACAAATGCAGCTGTAAAAAATTCGGTCATTTCCTATCCGGGACTGTTTGTTTGGGCAGCAGGAAATGATGGTTCAAATCTTGATACAGCTGAAAATTTCGAAACCTATCTTTTGCCAAATATTATTTCCGTTGGAGCAATAGAATCCACGGGTGATCGTCTATCAGATTCAAATTATGGAACCAATTCTGTTGAAGTATATGCTCCTGGAGGATATATTATAAGCACTGTTCCGAATAATCAATATGCTTATAAGTCCGGGACATCCATGGCAGCGCCGTTTGTATCCGGATTGGCAGCGTTACTGCTAGCCCAAGAACCATCTTTAACGGCTGTAGAATTAAAAGAAATTATTTTGGACACGGCAGATTCTATTACAATTAGTGTGCCGAATGGTAC
Source organism: uncultured Clostridia bacterium (assembly GCA_944372575.1). Taxonomy (GTDB): domain Bacteria; phylum Bacillota; class Clostridia; order Christensenellales; family Borkfalkiaceae; genus Gallimonas. Next base: position 7,872 of record CALVZS010000009.1, read on the forward strand.
GCAAGTTGTTAAAAAATTAAATGCTGCAAATGCTATGGATTCAATTACCGGAATCAATAGCTTGTTTGCAGACGGCAATGGGGAGGATGAACCTTTCGAAATCTCCAATGAAACGCAACTTCGAAATATTGAATTTGCTCATCGTCCCGTTTATGTTCCGCGGCAAGGATCGGAAGAACAAATCAATTACAATTTCATTTTGACAAATGATATTGTTGTATCGGGTGAATGGATGCCGTTTTCTTATAGATTTACAGGCGAGTTTGACGGCAATGGACACATGATTTCCTATGATCTCTATTTAAACCAGGATGATGTAAACAAGCAGAATAATTTTGGATTATTTAGTAGTATTGGTGAAGGCGCAGTAGTTAAAAATTTGAGGTTTGAACAATGTATTATTCAAAATTCTAATACATTTGAAGAACTGGCAGCTCCTAATAATGAGTATATTGGAGTAGGGCTTTTAGCAGGATCGATTTCCGGAGCGCTGGAACTTAATTCGGTGATAGTATATGATTGTCTCATTGACGTTAATGCGGCTCGGACGGTCATGGGGTCAATCGCCGGATCAATTTCTTCAACATCGGTTAATCAGTGCTCTGCGACAGGAGGCGTTTTAATTTGTTATAATGGTGCGGTTGGTGGTATGGCGGGCTATGGTGAAATAAACCGCTTTAATGGAGGGCAATGTAGTATGTCAATCACCAAAGAGAATTATTCAGAAGGAGATCAAATTGGCCCTGTTATTTCCACAACACAAAGCACCGGAAGTGTTGATACAACGGGTACTAGTATTCATCGCGGTGGAGAGTGCGTCGCGGAGGGGACGCTCATCACGCTTGCAGACGGAACGCAAAAAGCGGTGGAAGATCTCACGGGAGAGGAAATGCTGCTTGTGTGGAATCTGTTCACGGGTGAATTTGACGCCGCGCCCATTCTGTTCATCGACAGCGACCCTGCGGGAACGTATGAGGTCGTCCGCCTGTCCTTCTCGGACGGAACGGAGGTCAAAGTCATCTATGAACACGGCTTCTGGGACTGTACCCTGAACGAGTACGTCTATCTGGACGGGGACGCCGCGCAGTATCTCGGGCATTGGTTCCTCAAACAGACAATGGATGAGGACGGCGAACTCGTCACCGCGCGCGTGCAGCTGACGCAGGTCACGATCACGCAGGAGTACACCGCGGCATACAGCCCCGTTACATACGGCCATTTCTGTTACTTCGTCAACGGGATGCTCTCCATGCCGGGCGGAATCGAAGGGATGTTTAACATCTTTGAAGTGGACGCCGAGACAATGCAGTATGACGAAGCGCAGATGCAGGCGGACATTGCGCAGTACGGACTGTTCACCTATGAGGAGTTCGCGCAGCTCTATCCCGTTCCGGAGGAAATGTTCGAAGCGTGCGGCGGGCAGTACCTGAAGGTCGCCCTCGGCAAGGGACTGATCACCGGGGAGGGGCTGGAGCAGCTCATTGCGCGGTATGCAGAGTTCTTTGCGTCGTAATAAATCCGACAACAAAAAGGGCGGGCGTTCGCTGCGGCGGGCGCCCGTTTTTTATGTCCGGGGCGGAAGGGGGCGGGCTTGCAGAGGATTTTATGCATATTTTGCATAAAAACAGCATATCTTTTCAGAAAAACAGATGAAAAAGGCGTGCAAAGCGGCGTTTCGGGCGCGGGCGATTTGACAAATCCGTCAAAATATGGTAAGGTGAAAACAGTCATGCGCCCGATCGGCATGGCAGAGGAGGCAATGGATATGGCTGTCAATGAACGCGAGGACGGCTTTCTCACCAAGGATGAATGGATGAAGATCGGCGATCTCACCCGCCAGTGTGCGGACGCCTGCCGCATCGATCCCAAATACTATGCGCAGTACGACGTCAAGAAGGGGCTGCGCGACCTGGACGGGCGCGGCGTCGTGGCGGGGCTGACGGAGATCTCCGAGATCCGCTCCATGAAGGAGGAGGACGGCAAGCGCATCCCCATCGAAGGGGAACTCTATTACCGCGGCTACGACGTCAACGCCCTCGTGAGCGGCGCCCTGCGCGACAAGCGCTTCGGCTTCGAGGAGACGGCATATCTGCTCCTCACGGGAAAACTGCCCAACGAGCGGGAGCTCAAGTCCTTCTGCGCGCTGCTGGGGGAATTTTACACGCTGCCCAAGAACTTCGTGCGCGACATCATCATGAAGTCGCCCTCGGCAGACATGATGAACACGCTCATGCGGTGCGTCCTGTCCCTCTTTCCCTATGACCCCGATCCCAACAACACCTCGCCCGAAAACGTCATGCGCCAGTGCCTGCAGCTCATCGCCGAGATGCCCATCTTTTCGGTGTATTCCTACGCGGCGGCGAACTTTTACAACAACAACGATTCGCTCGTCATCCACCGCCCGCGCACCGACCTGTCCATGGCGGAAAATATCCTCTATATGCTGCGGCAGGACTGCCAGTATTCCGAACTGGAGGCGCGTGTTCTGGACATGGCGCTCGTGCTGCACGCCGAGCACGGCGGGGGGAACAACTCCTCCTTTACGACGCACGTCGTCACTTCGTCGGGGACGGATACATACTCCGCCATCACCGCGGCGCTCGCCTCCCTCAAAGGCCCCCGACACGGCGGCGCGAATATCCGCGTCATGCAGATGTTCGACGACATGAAAAAGAGCATCGATACGCGCGACGACGGGCAGCTCGCGGCGTACCTGACCGACCTTGTGGACGGCAGGGCGTTTGACGGAAAGGGGCTCATCTACGGCATCGGACACGCCGTGTACTCCATTTCCGACCCCCGCGCGAAGATCTTCAAGGAGTTTGTCGAAAAACTCTCCTACGAGAAGGGTCTGCACGAGGAGTACGAACTCTACCGGCGCGTGGAGCAGCTTGCGCCCGAGATCATCGCCAAAAAGCGGAAGATCTACAAGGGCGTCTCGGCGAACGTGGACTTCTACAGCGGGTTTGCCTACCGGATGCTCAACATCCCCGTCGAACTCTACACGCCCATCTTCGCCGTCGCACGCATGGCGGGCTGGAGCGCGCACCGCATGGAGGAGCTGGTCAACGCGGGCAAGATCATCCGCCCCGCCTATCAGAGCGTCTCCGAACGCAGGGACTACGTCCCCCTGCACGAGCGGACGTAAAGAGAAAAGGAAACGGCCGTCCCGCCGCAGGTTCTGCGGCGGGACGGCCTGGTCTTATCCGCGGCGGGATTCCGTGTGCGCGGCGGGCGGTTTTTCAAAGCCGAGGCTGATGAGGATGGCCCGATCGACGCGCGACATGGTGGCGGGCGGCAGCGCGCCGATGCGCGAGAGCAGCCGCCGTTTATCCAGCGTCCGGATCTGTTCGAGCAGGATGACGGAGTCCTTGGCAAGTCCGAAGGCGTGCGGCAGTTCGATGTGGGTGGGCAGGCGGGCCTTCTCGATCCTGCTCGTCACCGCCGCCGCGATGATGGTGGGCGAATATTTGTTGCCCGTGTCGTTCTGCACGATGAGCACGGGGCGCACGCCGCCCTGTTCGCTCCCCACGACGGGGGAGAGATCGGCATAATAGAGTTCTCCGCGTTTGACGACCATAGTTTCCTCTTCGGTGCAGGGGGTTCCGCTATCATTGTATGTACCGGGAGCCCGGATCCGTGCGCCGCACACAGATGATTGCCTCTTCCGCACGCTTTTATACGCGCAGCTGCAGTTGACAAAGCGCGCGCCGATTGTTTATAATAGCAATATGGAGAGACATAACAACAAACATATCTCTGCCGAGGCGCTCGCAAGCGCCGTCGGCATGGTCTGCAATTTTTTGCTGGCGGCAGCCAAGATCTTCGCGGGGGCGGTGACGGGGCTCCTGTCCGTGCTGGCGGACGGCGTCAACAACCTGAGCGACTGCGGTTCAAGCGCCGTTGCGCTCATCTCCCTGCGCGTGGCGAACAAGCCCGCGGACAAGGAACACCCCTACGGGCATCGCCGCGCCGAATACATTGCCTCCATGTGCATCGCCTTTCTTGTGCTGGTGCTCGCCGTGGAACTCGCGCGCGAGTCTCTGGAAAAGCTGCTCGCCGGCACGCAGGATGCGGCGGTCTGGTGGGTGTATATCCTGCTCGGCGTGTCCGTCCTCGTCAAGGCGGGGATGTTCTTCGGCTACCGCATCGTCGCGAAGCGGACGGACTGCGATCCGCTGCGTGCCGCAGCGACCGACTCCGCCTGCGACTGCATCGCCACCCTCGCGGTGCTCGCGGGTGCGCTCGTCACGCAGTTCGCGCACGCCTCCGCCGACGGCTGGGCAGGCATCCTCGTCGCCCTCTTCATCGGCTGGCAGGGGGTGAAACTGCTGCTGGAGGCGGGCTCCAAACTGCTGGGGCAGGCGCCCGACGCGGCGCTCGTCGAGCGCCTGCGCGCCATCCTGCTCGCGGGGGAGGGCATCCTCGGCATACACGACCTGCGCGTCTACGGGTACGGCAAGGGAGTGATGTTCGCCACCGCCCATGCGGAGATGGATGCCCGTCTCCCCGCGCTGACCTCCCACGCCGTCCTCGACGGACTGGAGAAGCGGGTGCAGGAGGAGACGGGCGTCGTGATGACGCTGCACCTCGACCCCGTCGTCGTCGGCGATGAGGAGGCAAAAGAGCTGGAGGGGCGTCTGCGCGCCGCCGTCGAGGGGACGGTGGAGGGCATGAACATCCATGACTTCCGCCTCGTGCGCGGCACCACCAAGAAGGCCGTGTTTGAGGTGGGCATCCCCTTTGACTGCCCCGTGCGGGACGAACAGGTGCTGGACGACGTCTGTCGTGCCGTGCGCCTGTTGGGGGACTACGAACCCGTCGTGACGGTGGAACGGGAGTGACGTCCCCGCCGTTTTGCGCCGCGCAGAACCTGCCTGCGGTGTTATTATGCCGCGCGTTCCCACCCTATAAAGGGTGGGAACGCGCGGTTGCTTTTTTTGGAAAAAACGTACATGATATTCTTGTCAATTTTCCGAAAAAATGATATAATAACCGAAAAGTGTTGTTTGCTTTTGCCAGGAGGGAAGTATGCTGAAAATCATCGTGGACGCCATGGGCGGGGATCACGCCCCCGGGGAGATCGTCAAGGGCGCGCTCTCGGCGCTGGAAGACCGGGGCGACTTCAAGATCATTTTTACGGGCGACGAAGCGCTCGTCAAACACGAGCTCGATCAGTATTCCTATGATGCCTCGCGCGTGGAGATCGTTCCCTGCTCGCAGGTCATCACCAACGACGACGTCCCCACATCCGCCGTGCGCTCCAAGCGCGACAGTTCGCTCGTCGTCGGGCTCAACCTTCTCAAGAATGACATCTCTGCGGGCGGCTTTGTCTCCGCCGGCTCGACGGGCGCGGTGCTCACGGGCGGGATCATGTTCATCGGGCGCATCAAAGGCGTCATGCGCCCCGCGCTCTGCCCCGGCATCCCCAACGTGCGCGGCTCACAGACGCTGCTGTGCGACTGCGGCGCCAATGCCGAGTGCAAGCCCGCCTATCTTGCCCAGTTCGGCGTGATGGCTTCCGCCTATGCGCGCGCCGCCTTCGGGATCAAGGATCCAAAGGTGGGGCTTCTGACCAACGGCACCGAGGAGCACAAGGGCGATCCGCTGCATCAGGAGGCGCACGAACTGCTCAAAAAGACCCCCGGCATCCGCTTTGTCGGCAACATCGAGGGGCGGGATATCATGTACGGCGATGTGGACGTCGCCGTGTCGGACGGTTTTTCGGGCAACATTGCCCTCAAGGCGATCGAGGGCTGCGGCAAGACGGTGGGCGAGATGCTCAAGAAGGAGTTCACCGCCTCGCTCGGCACCAAGATCAGCTATCTGTTTGCCAAAAAGCCCATCCGTGCGCTCTCGAATGCGCTCGACTACTCCCGCTTCGGCGGCTCCGTCTTTCTGGGGCTGAAGAAGGTGGTCGTCAAGTCGCACGGCTCCTCCAAGGCAAAGAGCATCAAGCCCTCCGTCTATCAGGCACTGGATGCCTGCCGCGGCGGGCTCATCGGCATGATGGAGGAGATGCTCGGCGCGGCGGAGTCCGCGCAGGGAGAGGGCGATGCCTGATCTCTCGGCGGCGGAGGCGGCGCTCGGCTACACCTTCCGGGACAGATCGCTTTTGGAGCAGTGCTTCACGCACGCCTCCTGTTCGCAGACGTGCAACAACGAGCGGCTGGAATTTCTCGGCGACGCGGTGCTTGAACTATATGTGACGGAGCGGCTCTACCGCGCAAGCGACGGGACGGAGGGGGAACTCACCGAACTGCGCAAGCGCTACGTCTCGCGCGAGGCGCTCTCCGCCTCGGAGGAGCGGCTGGGGCTGCTCGCCTTCCTGCGCTATACCGGGGGCGTGTCCGCCCTGCGCGGCAAGACGGCGTCCAATCTCTACGAAGCGGCGGTGGGCGCCATCTATCTGGACGGCGGCTATGGCGCGGCGGCACAATTTCTCGCGCGCACGCTCGTGTCGCACGATGAGGAAAATTACAAGAGTGCATTGCAGGAGTATGTGCAGCTCCGCATTCAGAGGATGCCCGTGTACGATACGCGGGAGGATGAGACAGGGTTCGTCAGCGACGTCAGCGCGATGGGACAGAGCGCGCGCGGGCGCGGGGCGACCAAAAAGCTCGCCGAACAGGCAGCTGCCAAACTTCTATTCGGGAACCTGACAGAGCAATGAATTTCAAAGAGATACAACTTGTCGGCTTCAAGTCCTTTGCGGACAAGACGACCATCAAATTCGAGGACGGCGTGACGTGCATCGTCGGCCCCAACGGGTGCGGCAAGAGCAACGTCGCCGATGCCGTCCGATGGGTGCTGGGCGAACAGTCCGCCAAGACTCTGCGCGGCTCCTCCATGCAGGACGTCATCTTCGGCGGCACGCAGACGCGCCGGCAGCTCTCCTTCTGCGAGGTGACGCTCGTCTTTGACAACACCAACCGAATGTTCGACATCGCCTATGACGAGGTCGCCATGACCCGCCGGCTCTACCGTTCGGGTGAGAGCGAGTACCTTCTCAACGGCCAGAGCTGCCGCCTCAAGGACATCGTCGCCCTCCTGCACGGCGTGGGCATCGGCAAGGAGGGGTACTCCATCATCGGACAGGGCAAGGTGGAGCAGATCATGAACGCCAAGCCCGAGGATCGGCGCGCCATCTTTGAAGAGGCGACGGGCGTCATGAAGTTCAAGGCGCAGAAGGGGGAGATCGAGCGCAAGCTCGAGAACGCCAGGGACAATCTGAGCGTATTCGTCCAGCGCATGGACGAGGCGGAAAATCAGCTCCGTCCCCTTGAAAAACAGGCGGAGACGGCAAAGAAATACCGCGCCTATTCCGATCAGCTCAAACATGAGGAGGTCAACGCCTACCTCATGCGCTATGACAATTTCGCCTATGAGACGGGTAAACAGCGCGCAAAGATCGACCGGGCGGCCGCGCAGCTTGCCTCCATCGAAGAGCGGCTCGCCACCCTCGACGCGCAGGAGGCATCCGCCCGCGACGAGATCGCCCGGGCGGACGACGATCTGCGCTCCCTCAACGAACAGCTGCGCCTCTTTGAGGTCGGCATGGAGCACAAGACGGGCGAGGCGAAGGTACTCGGCGAGCGCATCCAGTCGTACGACAGGCAGCTGCGCACCGCGACCGAGGAGGCGGAGATGTCCATGCACCGCGCCGCCGAGATCGATAAGCAGGAGGAAGCGGGCAAACAGCGCGCGGAGGAGAACCGCGCCCGCGCCGAGCAGATCGGGCGGGACTGCGCCGAACTGGAACGCCGGCTCGCAGATCTCACCGCCCGCGTGGCGGCGTTTGAGCGCGTCTCCGACGAGAAGCGCGCCAGTGAGTTGACGTCGGTGGAAAATCTCGCGGACGTGCGCGCCAACGCGGGCAGCCTCTCCGCCCGGCAGGACGCCGTGGGCGAGCGCATCGGCGAAGTGAACACGGCGCTCGGGAAGGCGCGCGCGCGACAGGAGGAGTATTCCCGTCAGCTTGCGGCGTGCCGTTCCGAACGCGCGACGTGCGAAAAATTTCTCGACGAAAAACCGGAGCGCGAGACGGCGCTCCGCGGCAAGATCGCCGCGCTCGAGGGCGCGGGCAAGAAACTTTCGCAGGAGATTGCCGACTGCAATACCTCCATACTCAATCTGCAGAACAATCTGGAGATGTATGTCAGCCTCAAAAACCGTTTTGACGGCTACCGCGATTCGGTGAGAAAACTGCAGCTGAGCGCGCAGAAGGATCCCGAGATCGGCAGGCGCATCCGCGGCGCCATTGCGGACATCGTGCGCACGGACAAACAGTATGAGGTCGCCGTCGAGACGGCGATCGGCGGGGCGATGCAGAACCTCGTCACCGCCACGCAGGAGGATGCGCGCTGGCTCATCGAATACTTAAAGCGCACGAACGGCGGCATCGTCACCTTCCTGCCCGTGGATGCCATGCGCCCGCACGGCAATTCGCGCGAAGTGCAGGCGGCGCTCAAGGAGGAGGGCGCGCTCGGCCTTGCGGACGAGCTCGTGCAGTACGATCCCTATTATTCCAACATCGTGCGCTACCTGCTGGACAACACGCTCATCTGCGACACCATCGGGAACGCCACGCGCATCGCGCGCAAGTTCCCGCGTTCTTTCAAACTCGTCACGCTGGACGGCGATACCATCGCTTCGTCCGGCGCCATGACGGGCGGCTCCCGCCGCCGCGAGAGCGGCAACCTGCTCGCGGGCGAGCGCCGCATCAAGGAGTGCGAGGAGGGCATCGCCCGCAAACAGGAGGCACTCAAAGAGCTCCGGGCGCAGCTCGAGGAGGTGAATGCGCAGCACAGTGCGCAGCTCGCCGCGTATGAGGCATTCCGCCAGAAAGTGCAGGAGGAAGCGGCGAACTTTGCGGCGCTCTCCCAGCGCGCGGCGGCGCTCGAGGGGCTGCTCTCGGATGCGCAGCACGACATCTCGGAGTATGAGGCGCTGCTGGAGAAACTCAACCGCACGGCGGACGACTTGAAGAGCGAGGCGCTCTCCGCGGAGGAGAACGAGGAACTGCTCAAAAAGATCCGTTCCGAGGCGGCGGCAGACGTCTCCGCGCGGCAGGCGGAGGGGGACAAGCTCAAAAAGGAACGCGACGGGCTGCAGGAACAGCTGAACGCGCTGCGCATTGAGGGCGCATCCGTCGCCTCCGCCCGGGAGGCGGACGAGGAGGCGATGCGCCGCCTGCGCGAGGAGCGCTCATCCCTTCTTCAGAGGGCAAAGGACGCGCAGGCTGCCGTCTCCGAGGCGTGCACGCGCATCCGGGAACTGAAGGCGGAGGCGGAGCGCACCGCGCTCACGCAGGAGGAACAGGCAACGGTCAACGGCCTGCGCGGGCAGCTTGCGGACGTTGAAGCGCACAAGCGCACCGTCTCGGAGGATCAGACCAAACTGGCCGGGGAAAAGCGCGGTCTGCTCTCGCAGCAGATGTCGCTCTCCGAGGAGAAGCATTCCTGCGAGCTGGAGATCTCCCGCGCCGAGGCGAGTCTCGAGAACATGAAACAGCGCATCGACGAGGCATACGGGCTCACCTATGAGAGCGCGCAGGAGCTGCGCGATCCCGACTTCGACATTGCGCAGTCGTCCACGCGCATCAGCACCCTGAAGCGGCAGATCACCTCGCTCGGCGCCATCAACCAGAACGCGGAGGAGGACTACGACAACCTGCTTGCGCGCTACAGCGAGATGCAGACGCAGAAGGAGGATCTGGACAAGGGCATTGCCGATCTCGCCGGCGTGCTCGAGCAGCTCAAGGGGGAGATGCAGAAGAAATTTGACGACGGGTTCAACGAGATCAACGCGAACTTCTCGCAGATCTTCCGCGAACTCTTCGGCGGCGGCAAGGCGGAGATGCAGCTCGACTATACCGACTGCGACGATCCGCTCAATGCGGGCATCGAGATCGTCGTCTCGCCCCCCGGGAAGAAGCTCTCCAAGATCTCTCTGCTCTCGGGCGGCGAGCGCGCCTTCACGGCGATCGCCATCCTGTTCGCGATCCTCAAGTCCCGCCCCATGCCCTTCTGTATTCTGGACGAGATCGAGGCGGCGCTCGATGAGGCGAACGTCGATCGCTTCGCAAGGTATCTGAAAAAGTTCTCCAAGGACACGCAGTTCATCGTCATCACGCACAGAAAGCCCACCATGAACCAGGCGGACATCCTCTTCGGCGTGACGATGGAGGAAAAGGGCGTCTCCAAGGTGGTATCCGTCAAGCTCTCCGAGGTGGAGGAGAAGCTGGGCGGAGATACGGTCATCGCATAGTTGTAAGGAGTTTGTATGGGACTTTTCGGCAAGATACGCGATGCGCTCAAAAAGACGAAGGATTCCGTCGCGCTCAAGATGCGCCAGCTGTTCCTGAAGGACAAGATCGGCGAGGCGTTCTATGACGAGCTGGAGGAGATCCTCATCTCCTCCGATATTTCCGTGCGCACCGCCGAGGACGTCATCGACCAGGTGCGCGAGGAGGCAATCGGGCAGAAGGTCAAAGATCAGCAGTTCGTCACAGACCTTTTGAAGGACATCCTGGAGGACACGCTCAACGAGGCGCCCGTGCCGGAGCTGCACTATCCCTGCGTCATCATGTTCGTGGGCGTCAACGGCGTGGGCAAGACGACGACGATCGGCAAGGTCGCAAATTGGTTCGTACGTCAGGGGAAAAGCGTGACCATCGCGGCGGCGGACACCTTCCGTGCCGCCGCCATTGACCAGCTGGAGATCTGGGCAAACCGGGCAAAGGTGCGCATCGTCAAACACGAGGACGGGAGCGATCCCTCCGCCGTCATCTTCGACGCCGTCTCCTCCGCCAAGGCGCGCGGCACGGACGTCGTGCTCATCGACACCGCGGGCCGTCTGCACGTCAAGGAAAACCTCATGAAGGAGCTGCAGAAGATGGATCGCGTGGTCACGCGCGAGTATCCCGAGGCGCAGTTTTTGAAATTCCTCGTCCTGGACGCCACCACGGGGCAGAACGCCACCAATCAGGCGAAGATCTTCAACGAGGCGGTGGATCTGGACGGCATCGTGCTCACCAAGCTGGACGGCACCGCCAAGGGCGGCTTTGTGTTTTCGCTGTGCGGCGAGCTGAAGATCCCCGTCGTGTTCGTGGGCGTGGGCGAGAAGATCGACGACCTCGAGCTGTTCGATGCCGAACAGTTTGTGGAAGGATTCGTGTGATCTTCGCGCTGTACAGACGAAAAAATGACCGCCTGTCAAGTAAAAATGCTTGACAGGCGGTTTTATTTCTGCTATCATGGGAAAAAAGCGGGGAGGGGCGCGATGGATCTGCATTTTCTGCGGCTGTGGGACGTGTACAATCCGCTCCTCACCGACAATCAGCGCGAGGTCACCGACCTCTACTTCAACTGCGACCTGTCCCTTGCGGAGATCGCCGAACAGCGGGGCTGTTCGCGGCAGAGCGTCTCCGATACGCTCGCCAAGGCGCGCCGCCAGCTGGAGGAATGCGAGGAGAAGCTGCACTTCGTCCGCCTCACGGCGGAGGCGTCCCTGGCGCAGTCCCTCATGATGACGGACATCGGCAGATGGGCGCAGGAACATCTTTCCGCGGAGCAGAGCGCGCACATTCAGGCGCTGATCGGGCGCGACTATTCCGAAGAGGCAAGGGCGCTCCTGGAAAAAAACCGCGAAACACTTTCATAGGAGGGAGTCATGGCGCTGTTTGCATCGCTCTCCGAGCGGCTCAATCATATTTTCAGCAAACTGACCAAGCGCGGCAAGCTCACCGAGCTGGAGATCCGCACGGCGATGCGTGAGGTGCGCATCGCCCTTCTGGAGGCGGACGTCAACATCAAGGTCGCCAAGCAGTTCATCGCGGACGTCTCCGAAAAGGCGGTGGGGCAGGAGGTGCTGCAGTCGCTCAACCCCGCCCAGCAGGTCGTCAAGATCGTCAACGAAGAGCTCATCGCCCTCATGGGGCCGGGCAACGCCAAACTGGAGGTCTCCCCCAAGCCGCCCACCGTCATCATGATGTGCGGCCTGCAGGGCGCCGGCAAGACGACGCTGTGCGGAAAGCTCGCCCTGCTGCTGAAAAAACAGGGCAAGAAACCTCTGCTTGTTGCCTGCGACATCTACCGCCCCGCCGCCATCGAACAGCTCAAAGTGGTGGGAGGCAAGGCGGATACCGAGGTCTTTGAAAAGGGGACGCAAGCCCCCGCCAGGACGAGCAGGCAGGCGGTCGAGTATGCCCTCAAGATGGGGTATGACACCGTCATCATCGATACCGCGGGGCGGCTGCACATCGACGATGCCCTGATGAAGGAGCTGGAGGACATCGAAAAGGCCGTCACCGTCACCGAGATCCTGCTCACGGTGGATGCCATGACGGGACAGGACGCCGTCACCGTCGCCGAGACGTTCAACGCCCGCCTGGGCGTGACGGGCGTCATCCTCACCAAGCTGGACGGCGATACGCGAGGCGGCGCCTGCCTCTCCATCAAGGCAGTCACGGGCAAGCCCATCAAGTTCATCGGCGTGGGCGAGAAGCTCACCGACCTGGAACCCTTCTATCCCGACCGCATGGCGTCCCGCATTCTGGGCATGGGGGACGTGCTCTCTCTCATCGAAAAGGCGCAGGAGGCAGTCACCGAGCAGCAGGCGAAGGAGATGGAGCGCAAGATGCGCGAGAACTCCTTCACGCTCACGGACTACCTTTCGCAGTTCGAGGCGCTCAAGAAGATGGGCGGCGCGTCGGCGCTGATGGGGATGCTCCCCGGCAGCAAGTTAAAACTCAAAGAGGGCGATCTGGACGAGAAGAAGATGGAGCGCACGCGTGCGATCATCCTCTCCATGACGCCTAGGGAGCGCGACAATCCGCAGATCATCAACTCCTCCCGCAAGCGGCGCATCGCGCTCGGTTCGGGGACAACGGTGCAGGAGATCAATCAGCTTTTAAAGCAGTTCGAGCAGACAAAACTCCTGATGAAGCAGATGAAGAGCGGGAAAGGCAGAATGAGGCTGCCCTTTTAAAGAGGCGTTTTTCCGCGCCGGAGCGCGGCAGACGGATAAATCAAGAAAAACAAATTTCGGAGGTCAGGTATTATGGTCAAAATGAGATTGGTGCGCATGGGCGACAAGAAGTCCCCCGTGTACCGTATCGTGGTCGTGGACGCGCGCAAGGCGGCGACGGGTGAGTATATTGAGAAGATCGGCTTCTACGATCCCAAGTCCGAGCCCGCAACGCTCACGGTGGACGTGGAGAAGGCAAAGGAATGGCTTGCCAAGGGCGTTCAGCCCACGGAGACGGTCAGGAGCCTCCTCATCCGTTCGGGCGCGATGGAGAAGCCTGCAAAGCTCTCGCCCTCCAAGACCAAGACGAAGAAAAAGAAGTAAGCGTTCCGCTGCTCATCTGCACGCAACCTCTTTTCAAACTCACCGTAATCACAGGAGGATAACGTATGCTGGAACTCATCAAGTACATCGTCGGGCAGTTTGCCGAGGACAAGGAGAACGTCTCCTACGAAGTGGAGGAGACGGAGGACACCATCAACGTGACGGTGCTGCTCTCCGATTCGGACATGGGCAAGGTCATCGGCAAGCAGGGCAAGATCGCCAAGGCGCTGCGCACGCTGGTGCGCGCCGCCACGCCCAAGGATTCCAAGAAGTACAACGTCGAGATCAAGGAACGCTCGGCACAATCGCAGGAATAAAAAGACACGCCCTGAAAATGGGCGTGTCTTTTTTGAAAAAATGGTATGGGAGTGGCATATACCGGAATAAAATGCATCGTATGAACAAAAGAGGGGAGCCTTGATGGGGGAGAATATGTACTTTTGCGAGAATTGCCATCTGCCAACGGAAAGGGAGCGCTGTCCGCATTGCAAAAGAAAGAACCTGCGTCCTATTGCGCCGCAGGATATGTGTGAGCTGACGGAATGTCCGCAGCAATGGTACGAGCTCGAAAAACACCGTTTTCAGGCGCTTTCCATTCCTGTTGTCACATTGCCCGTCGGAAGCGGCGTCAACTCCATGTTTGCACTTCCGCTGGAGAATTACCGTCTGTATGTTCCGTGGGAGCGCTTTGATGACGCCGTGGAGGTTCTGGAACAGATACAAAGGGAGCGGTTGGAGCGCTTGCGCAGCGCATATTTGCCGGAAGACACTGCTCGCCTCACTGTGCCAGAAAAGATTGCCAAAAGGGCGCGCAGAAAACTCAAAATGGGGAAGGATTCCGATGTTGCGGCGTATTGCAGACAGGTTGTGAGCTCTGCACAGGATATCTTTACGGGGGCAGATCTTCCGTCGGGGCATAAGACAGTTTGCTTTTCTGCCGACGGCGTCTATGTTTGGCTGGATGCATCAACGTTGGAAGTGCTCTCTGTCAGCGTACCCTGATTGTCATTGCCTTGGGAAGTTGCCTTTCAGATGAAAGGCTTTGCAGCAAGAGCTGTGTTCGGCGGTTATTACGGCGCACAGATTGAGAAAAATCAGCCATAAAAGCCCTATCAAATATATCTGCGCGGCGGTGCATTTGCACCGCCGCGCACATTTGTTTTATGCAGGTGTTGTCTGCGGGTGCAGCGCTTGTGAGCGCCTGCATCCCGGTCACAGAGTGGCGGCGAATGCTTCCAGCACGTCCAGAAGCTCCTCCTCATGCTCGGCGTAGTAGCAGTCGAAGGGGGAGAGGGGATCGTCGCCCAGCGCCTGCATCACGGCGCCGTCGTCGTCGGGGTCGATGTCCAGAAGGCAGTATTGGCGGTATGCCTGCGAAAGGTTGTCGGCATGGCCGGCGGGCAGTGTCTCCCGCAGCGCCGCCATCACGGAGAAGATGTTTTCCCTGCGCAGGGCGCGGTTGAGAAAGAACTGCAGATGTCCCCCTTCCTGCATCTCGCTGTCGTAGGTGAGCAGTTCGTTGTAGGGGGAGTCGATCTCGCCGTTCTCCCACATCTGCCACATCAAGTTCCACTTGTCCTCGCCGTCGCCGCCCTTTTTTCCGAACAGCTTTTTCAAAAATCCCATCGACGTGTTCCCCTTTTTTGTTTTTGCAGGATATGAGAGGCGCGCCGCCCGTTCGGGCGGCGCGCCTCCGCCGTATCTTTTATCATGCCGCGCCGAGGGGCGGCGGCGTCAGACGATATAGTTCTCGTCGGGTGCGGCGGCGTCCAGCTCCGCCTTCTTTTCGGCATAGCCGGGCTTGCCGAGAAGGGCAAAGGTCGCCTTCTTGCCCGCCTCCACGCCGGGCTGGTTGAAGGTGTTGATGTTGAACATTGCGCCCGCATACGCCGTCTGCAGCTCAAACAGGAAGAGCAGCTCGCCCAGCGTGAAGGCATTGATCTCGGGGACGTGGATGGTGTAGTTCAGCCGTCCCGCCATCGTCAGCGCGTGCGCCGTTGCCTTGTTCTCCGCCTGGATGAGTTCCTCCATCGTGTGTCCGCCCAGGAAGGAGACATCGGGGATGTCCTTGCAGCCGTGGGGGATGGGGGCCTTTTCCTTGTAGCTGTCCACAGAGAGGAAGGTGACCACCTTGTCATAGGGGCCTTCGGTGTACAGCTGCACCTGCGAGTGCTGGTCGGTGACGCCCAGCGCCTTGACGGGGGTCTGACCCACATTGCAGGGGGTGCCGTCCAGCGTCACATTCTTGCCGAGCGACTCCGCCCAGAGCTGCGCATACCAGTCGGAGACGAATTTCAGGTTGTCCGAATAGGGCATGAGTACGCCGATGTTCTTGCCGTCGTTCATTGCAATGTACTGCAGCGTCGCGCACAGCAGCGCGGGGTTCTTTTTGAGGTCGGCCGTCTTGCACAGCTTATCCATATATGCCGCGCCCTTGAGCATCGCCTTGATGTCGATGCCCAGCACTGCCGCGGGCAGAAGCCCTACGGGGGAGAGCTCGGAGAACCTGCCGCCCACGCCGTCGGGCAGGACGTAGCTCTTTACGCCGCCCAGGGATTTGGAGATCTTGACGAGGTTGCCCTTCTTTGCGTCCGTGGTGAAGATAACGTGATCTTTCACGCTCACGCCCGCCTTCTTCAGAAGGTCGGAGATGATGAGGTACTGCGCCATCGTCTCGCTCGTCGCGCCCGACTTGGAGATGACGTTGAAGCAGGTCTTGGTGACGTCGATGACGTCGAGGAGCTCCTTCATGCGGACAGGGTCGACGTTGTCCTCCACAAAGAAGCGGGGCCCCTTGCGCTTGCTCTTGGGCAGGTCGTTGTAGTGCAGGTGGCAGAGCGCGTTGAACGCCATGATGGGGCCGAGCGCGGAGCCGCCGATGCCGAGCACGACAAAGTTCTCAAACTTTCTGCGCACCAGCTTGGCCGTCGCAAGGATGTCGGCGACGATCTCGTCCTGGTTATAGGGCAGTTCCGTCCAGCCCATGAACAGCTCGTCCTTGCCGCGGTTTTCCGCCACATAGGTGTGTGCTGTCTTGGCAAGTTTTTTGTGCGCGTCGAGCGTCTTCTGGGAGATGCCGTCCGGAATATACTTGTCCGTCATATTGGTGTAATCCACACGGATGCGCAGCGCTTTGCGCAGATCTTCGGTCAGTTTCATCGATAAATCCTCCGCCAAATCAAATTTGCCTTTATTGTATCACACTCGTGGGGCGATTTCAAGACTATGCGGCGATTTTTTTGCGTTTTTTCCCGAAAAAGCGACGGAAAAGCGCCTTGAGATCGAGCAGGCGGAAAGCGGAGAGCATTGCCGCCTCCCCCGCGAGCATGGCGAGCATGGTGAGGGCGAGCGCGGGGAGAAAGGCAAGGCAGCGCAGAAGTGCGCCGTGCAGGAGCGCGCCGAGCACCGTCACGGGCAGGAGCGCTGCGAACAGGCGCAAAAGCGTTCCGCCTGCGCGCAGGACGCCCGTCTTTTTGCGCAGCAGCAGGAGGGAGAGCAGCGTCGTGATGCACGCGTCGCACGCCATCCCCGCGAGCAGCGCGCCGCCGCCGAGGTAGCGCGGCAAAAAGAGCGTGCAGGCGAGCATGGCGGCGGAGCCCGCCAGAAAGATGCCCAGCGTGTGCCTTTCGCAGCCGAGGGAATTGAGCAGGCTGGAGGAGATCATCGTCAGACTCATGGGCAGGAGCAGAAGGGCGCAGGCGGAGAGCATCTGCCCGCTCTGCGCGTTGGAGTAGAGCATGATGCCCACGTCCCCGCCGCAGACGAGGTAGAAGGGGATGAGCGCGCAGGAGATGAGCAGCGTGGCGTTGAGGGCGCGCGCGGTGAGCTGCGATACCTGTTCGCGCCTGCCGCGGTAAAATGCTTCGGACAGTTCCGGCACCAGCACGAGCGCGATGGATCCGATGAAGGCGCAGGGGATGGCCATGACGGGCATGACCATGCCGTATACCACGCCGTACTCGCTCATGGCGCGCGCGGCGGTATAGCCCGCCGCCTGCATCCGCAGGGGGAAGAGCACCGAGATGAGGGAGGAGAGCAGCGAAGAGGAGGTGCGCATGGCGGTGACGGGCAGGGCGGAGGCGAGCAGGGGGCGCAGTTCCCCCCTGGGCGAGCGGAACTTGCCGCCCGTGCAGAAGAACCAGACAAGGGCGATGGCAAAGGAGCAGAAGTAGGAGACGAGCACGGCGGCCGCCGCAAGGTTGGCGCCGTAGATGTTTGCCGTCACAAAGAGGAGGAGGCAGACGCCCACACCGATGCGGATCATCTCCTCTAAAAGCTCGATGAAGGAGTAGGCAAAGAACCGCTTTCTGCCCCAGAAACTTCCGCGAATGACGGAGTAGACGCTCGTGGGGGCGAGCCCCGCGAGGAGAAGGTAAAAGAGGTCGGCACAGCGGGGATCGGCAAAGACGGAGGAAAATGGGGTGCGCAGCACAAAGAGCAGGAGCGTGACGGGAGCGCTGATCGCGAGCGAAATGAGTACGGCGCCCGTGACGGCAGACTGTTCGCGCAGGACGTTCCCGCGCGCCCGGTGGCGGGAGATGACGCGCGAGAGGGTGACGGGCAGTCCGCTCGCCGAAATTGTGAGAAAGACGGCGAACACGGTGTACGCCGCCTGATAGACGCCCAGCCCCTCCGATCCGATGGTGCGCGAGAGGAGGATGCGGTAGAGAAAGCCGAGGCAGTGTTCCGCCGCAGAAAAGAGGGTGACGACGGCGGCGGTGCGGTACAGATTCATGTCCTATCTTATTCGTGCGGCGCACACAATTATGAGCGGCGGCATAGATTGGGGTATGGAACTTTTGCTCGAGCGCCCGGAGCGCTACCGCGTCAAACGCGGGCAGACGCTTGCCGGGATCGCTGCCGTTTTTTCCACAACGCCCCGCCTGATCGCCGCGTATAATCACCTGTCCGGCCCGCCCGGGGAGGGAGAACTTCTCCTCCTTCCGCCCGCACAGAACTGTTACAGCGTGGGCGGCGGGGAGAGCAAACGCCTCCTGTGCGGCTCGCCCGAGCGCTTTTGCGAGCGCAACGCGACAGAGTGCTTCTACCCGGGGCAGACGATCGTCCTGTAGCGCGGCACGTGTGTCATATTCCGGTCGGGGCGCATAGGATGCAATAGAACGCATATGTTCTTTTTACGGAGGTAACTCATGTCGTTTTTTTCCAACTTTTCTTCCGACCACTGTCCCGGTCCCGTTTCGGGCAACCCCATGACGGGGCTGTGCGAAAAGGTGTGCATTCAGGCGGAAAAGATCTTTGATGCGGGCATCATCCAGACCCGCCTTGAAAATTATACGCTCACGCTCACCGATCTCACGCCGGCAGATCCTACATATCCTCTCACCTTTGTGAGCGCAAGGTCGCTCACCGGCACGGGAACGGTATCCGGGGTGACCATCGACCGTCAGCCCGATTCCAACTGCGCCCGCGTACAGGCGACGATCACCATTCCCGTGGAGGTCGTCTATACGGACGCGAACAATACGGAGGGCAAGGCGACCGCCACGGTCACGCTCAATGAAGACGTCCTTTTGTATGTTCCGCCCATGTCCGTCATGCCTTCCACGGTGACGGCGGTCGCAAGCTGCGTCGTGCCGGAGGGGACGTTCAACACCCAGAACAACACGTTCACGGTGAGCGCATGTGTGACGTGCATCCTCAAGGTCGCCATGCAGGTGGAGCTGCTCGTTCCTTCCTACGGCTATTGCGCCATCCCGCCTGCGCAGGAATATTCGCAGGAGGTCTGTTCGGGATTCTTCGAGCTTCCCCTCTATCCGCAGGGCGGAGGCTGCTGCAAAAAATAGGACGCCCTCCGGGCGCCGGAAAAGATCTGCGCGCCGCGGCAGTTGCCGCGGCGCGCATTTTATCGGCTCGGGATCTCGTGTGCATCGTTTCACATATGTTCGGCAAGGGCGGGGTCGCCGAGCAGCGTCTCGAATCCGGTATAGGTGACAAAGCCCGCCTTGCTTCCCTTCGGTTTTTTCACGTTCTTCACCGGGCAGCAGTCCACCGGCACCTTTTCGGGGTAGCCTGCGGAATATTTCGCGCATACGCCCGCCGCAAAGGCGAGCACCCCTTCCGGCACGCGCCTGCCCTGCGTGCGGATGACGACGTGCGCAGAGTGCAGCCCGCGCGCGTGCAGCCAGATATCGTCGGGCGCGCTCGCGCGCAGGAGCCGGTCGTTCTGCACGTTGCTGCGCCCCGCGTAGATCGTAAACCCGTCCCGCGACCAGGTGCGGAAGGGGATCTCCGGCTTCTTTCTGCCCCTGCGCTCAGGCTGCGCTTTCAGGAGTCCCGCGTCTGTCAGCTCCTCTTCCGCCGCCTTCAGATCGTCCGTGTTCTCCGCCGAGGAAAGAAAGGGGACAAGACTCTCCAGGTAGACAAGCTCCTTTCTGCTCTCCTCCTCCTGCGGGGCAAGGGCGTCCAGCGTGCGCTTTTGCTTCTGATAGCGCCTGAAGTACGCCTGCGCGTTCTGCGAGGGGGTGAGCTGCGCGTCCAGCGCGATCCTGATCGTTGCGCCCGTCTCGTCGTAATAGTTGACGAGTTCGCAGCTCGTCATGCCGCGCGAGAGGGCGTACAGATTCGCCGTCAGCAGTTCGCCCTTGAGGCGCACCGTCTCGGCGTCGGCGGCGGCGCGCTGTTTCTCCGCGATCTGCGCGAGCCGCTTCTCCTGCTTTTTGATCGCCTGCCGCACGGCGGCAAGCAGCCTGCGGCGCGTCCCCTCGAGCGCGGCCTTGGCGCGCTTTTTCCGATAGAAGTACGCCTGCGCGGCGGAGAGCGTGTCAAAGGGGAGGCACCCCGCATGACGGCGCGCGAAAAAGTCGGTGACGTTCCCGTGATTTTCCGCCACACAGGGGGAAATTTCGTCGGAGAAGATGTAATCGTGCACAAAGGCGGCGAGGTCGCCTCCCGGGTAGGCGGCGGCGATCTCCTCGGCCGTGCAGGGGGCAAGCCCCGCCACGCGCGTGAAGAGGAAGTGCGCGAGATCGCCCTCGGGCGCGGCGCACAGGCGCGAAAGCGCCGTGCGGTCGGAGGGATTCACCTTGTCCTGGGGCGTCGGCGGGACGTACTTCGCGCCGGGCAGGATGAGCCGTTTGCAGTTCTCGTCGGCGGCCGTCGTCTTGAGCGCGCCGAGGATGATCCCGTTCTCCACGAGCAGGAGATTGGAGTATTTTCCCATGATCTCGGCGTATAAAATGCGCTCGCATTCGGAAAAATCGGAAATACAGTGCAGGCGGATGGCGAGAATGCGTTCAAAGCCGAGGGTCGTCACATCCGTGATCTGCGCGCCCTGCAGGTGTTTGCGCAGGAGCATGCAGAAATTGGGCGCGACAAGGGGATTTTCCTGCTCCTCTTCCGTAAAATAAACGCCGCAATCGGACGCATTTGCGTTCAGAGAGAGTTTAATCGTGCATTTTCCGGTGTATATAACAACGGAGATTTCTTCGCGGGCGGGCTGATTGATGCGGTTGATGCGTCCGCCGGCGAGCGTCCTGTCCAGTTCCAGCGCGTTGAGGCGAAGGGTAAAGGCGTCCTGCGGCATAGCTTCCTCCGGGTAGTTCTCGCAGCAATTATACCCGAAAAATCCAAATTTGTAAATAAAAATGCTTTCCTTTCTCGCGCCGATATGGTAAAATGGACTTTGCTGAAAAATCTTACATGATGAACGGAGTATCGAAATGAAGTATACTGTCACACCGGATGAGAAGAGTACCGTCAAGATCGCGATCACCTTCACGCCCGAAGAGTGGGCCGCGGCGAACGACAAGGCGTACCAGGAGAACCGCAAGAAGTTCGCGGTCAACGGCTTCCGCAAGGGAAAGGTTCCCAAGCACGTCCTCGAGCTGTATTACGGCAAGGGGCTCTTCTATGAAGATGCGCTCAACGACCTGTTCGTCGAGCACTATCCCGCCATCCTCGAAAAGGAGAAGGACGCGTTCACGCCCGTGGGTGACCCCTCGCTCGCCGTCGAGGAGATCTCCGAGGAGAAGGTCGTGCTCACGGCAAAAACGCCCGTCAAGCCCGACGTTGCCATCGGCAAGTACACGGGTATAAAAATCGCCAGGTATGAGTATACTGTTACGGACGCCGACGTGGAGAAGGACATCGAAGGCACGCGCGAGCGCCTCGCGGAGAGCCGCGAAGTCACCGACCGCCCCGCACAGGACAAGGATATCGTCAACATCGACTTCGTGGGCAAGACGGACGGCAAGGAGTTCGAGGGCGGCAGCGCAAAGGGGTATGACCTCACGCTCGGCTCCGGACAGTTCATCGCGGGCTTTGAAGAGCAGGTCGTCGGCATGAACATCGGCGAGACCAAGGACGTCAACGTCACCTTCCCCGAGGACTATCAGGCGGAGACCCTCAAGGGCAAGCCCGCCGTGTTCAACGTGGTCGTCAACAAGATCACCGAAAAGGTGCTGCCCGAGCTCAACGACGAGTTCGCCAAGAAGGTGGGTTCGGACACCATGGACGCCTACCGCGCAAAGGTGCGCGAGCGCCTGGAAAAGAGCGCTGCGTCCCGTTCGCGCAATGAGACGGAGAACGCTGTCATCACCGAGATCGCCAAGACCGCTTCCGCCGAGATCCCCGATGCGATGGTGGAGAAGCAGGAGGACTATTCCATGCAGCGCATGGAGTACAGCCTCATGTATCAGGGCATCCGCCTCGACGACTATCTCAAGTACGTCGGACAGACGCGCGAGGAGTACAAAAAGAACTTCGAGGAGGAGGCGCGCCGCACCGTGCTCCATCAGCTCATCGTCGAGAAGCTCATCAAAGAGCTTTCCATCACGGCGAGCGAGGAGGAGATCGCGGAGAAGGTCGCCGAGCAGGCGGCGAGCGTCGGCAAGGAGCCGGAGGAATACCGCAAGACGATGGATCCCAGACAGCTCGAGTACATCGAGGGAGACATCAAGGTGACCAAGCTCTTTGACTACCTCGAGGCAAACAACGAGATGGTCAAGGCGGACGAGATCGCCGAAGAGGCGGACAAGAAGGCGGAGGAGAACAAGTAATGATGGAAAAGAACGTGCTCATTCCCTACGTTGTGGAGCGCACCTCGAGCGGGGAGCGCAGCTATGACCTCTACTCCCGTCTGCTGGAGGATCGCATCATTTTCCTGAGCGGGGAGATCGACGACGCCGTGGCGAACACCGTCGTGGCGCAGCTCATCTATCTCGAGGGCAAGGATCCGACCAAGGACATCAGCCTCTACATCAACAGCCCGGGCGGCTCCGTGTCGGCGGGCATGGCGATCTATGATACGATGAACTATATCAAGTGCGACGTCTCCACCATCTGCATCGGCCTCGCCGCGTCGATGGGGGCGTTTCTCCTGGCGGCGGGCGCGAAGGGCAAGCGCTACGCCCTCAAGAACAGCGAGATCATGATCCACCAGCCCCTGGGCGGCGCGCAGGGTCAGGCGAGCGACATCAAGATCCAGGCGGAGCACATCCTGCGCATCAAGACCAAGATGACGAGGATCCTTGCGGAGAATACGGGCAAGCCCGTGGACGTCATCGAACGCGACACCGACCGCGACAACTATCTCACGGCGGACGAGGCGCTTTCCTACGGCCTCATCGACAAGGTATACGAGAAGCGCTGATCCGACCGCGGGGGGAAAGGGGAGCGCGGCGCGGCCGCGGCTTCCCTTTTGCGTCATTGTACCCCGGCGGGGGAGAGGCGGATACAGGAGGTATTATGCCGAAATATGAACAGAGATGTTCCTTCTGCGGGAAGGAAAAATCCAAAGTAAAAAAACTCATCGCCGGCCCGGACGGCGTGTTCATTTGCGATGAATGCGTCGATCTCTGCCGCGATATGATGGCGAAGATGCCTGCAAATACCGAACAGGAGAAGGTGGAACTCAAAAAGCCCGCCGAGATCAAGGCGGAGCTCGACCAGTATATCATCGGGCAGGATAAGGCAAAGCGCGTACTCTCCGTCGCCGTCTACAACCATTACAAGCGCATCAACGCCATGCTCTCCGGCGAGAAGCAGGACGACGGCGTGGAGATCGAGAAGAGCAACATTCTCCTGCTCGGCCCCACGGGCAGCGGCAAGACGCTGCTTGCCAGGACACTTGCGCGCATTCTGAACGTTCCCTTCGCCACGAGCGATGCGACCACGCTCACCGAGGCGGGGTATGTGGGCGAGGATGTGGAGAACATCCTTCTCAAGCTCATCCAGAACGCCGATTATGACATCGAACGCGCCCAGCGCGGCATCATCTATATCGACGAGATCGACAAGATCGCCAGAAAGGGCGAGAACGTGTCCATCACGCGCGACGTCTCGGGCGAGGGCGTGCAGCAGGCGCTCCTCAAGATCATCGAGTCGACGGTCGCCAACGTGCCGCCGCAGGGGGGCAGAAAGCACCCGCAGCAGGACTGTATGCGCATCGATACGACGAATATCCTCTTCATCTGCGGCGGCGCCTTTGTCGGGCTTGACAAGATCGTCGGCGCGAGAAAGGACGATTCGGGCCTGGGCTTCGGCGGCAAGGTCAAGCTGGGCGAGAACGAGGTGGATTACTCCCTGCTCGACGACGTCAAGCCGCAGGATCTGACCAAGTTCGGGCTCATCCCCGAGTTCGTGGGGCGCCTTCCCATCGTGGTGGCGCTGCAGCCGCTCGACGAGGACGCGCTCGTCAACATCCTCACCAAGCCCAAGAACGCCATCATCAAGCAGTATCAGAAGCTCGTCGGGCTGGACGGCGTCAAGCTGACAGTGGAGGAGGGCGCCGTGCGCGAGATCGCCAATACCGCCATCCGCTTAAAGACGGGTGCGCGGGGACTGCGCACCATCATTGAGGGACTGATGACGGATGTCATGTATGACATTCCCTCCGAGAAGGACGTGGAGGAGGTCATCATCACGCGCGACTGCGTGACGAAGGGAGAGAAACCCCGCCTCGTGTTCAAGAAATCCGCATAACGTATGCAGAAAATGAGCCCCGCGGCAAGTGTGCCGCGGGGCGTTGTTTTATTTAACAGACCGGTCATGACTGCGGATCGTTCTGCTTTGTCTCGGGGGCGCTTTCCTGTTCCGAATTGCCTGCTTCTTTCTGTTCGCGCACGCTTCCGGGTGCGGGGAAGGGCGTTTCAGCGGCGGGTACATCTGCGGCAGGACGCATTCCGAGTGCCTTCTGCACGATGAGAACGATCAGCGCGGCTCCGGCAAATACACAAGCGAGGACGGCATTCGTTACGTTGCTTTCCAACGCATCTCCGTAACCCGAGGAAGCCAGCTCCAGCAGCTCGGTCATTGCATTTGCCGTGACGGCGCCGAGGATGCCCGCAAGCATGGCTGCCGCCGCGGTCAGGATGCCGGGCAGGAGAAGGCCGCGCTTTCTGCCGTCCGCCGCCGTGCAGAACAGGCGGCACAACAGCCATATGAAGGCACCGGTGAATATGAGCTGTGCCGCAAATCCCGCGATCGTCAGCCCCATGATGCGCCCGGTCACGGGGACAAGCTCGTCGGGAACGCTCGCCAGCCCCAGTCCGCCCACAATGCTGCCCGTCATCTGCAGGGCGGGGGCAAAGCCCGCCGTGATCAGAAGGCTGTAGGTGAGGTAGACGGATTCGCTCTCGTTCATGCCGAACTGCACCGTTCCCGCCGTCAGAATGCACAATACGGCGATGCAGAACGCCGCGGCCGCAATCGAGAGGATGCGGCGCACCAATGCGGTGCGCAGACCGTTCTTCAGGATGCCCGCCGTGACGGTGCAGACCAGCCAGGCGAACAGACAGACCGCGCCCGTACAGATGCCGGCAACGGTAGTTGAGTTGAGCGCTGTCTGTGCATTCACGCTCACGTCTGCGATCCCGCCGATCTGTCCGCTGCTGATCTGCGTGTCCACCGAGAGGAAGATGCGCTCTGCGGACAGGAAGAGCATCGTGCAGGCAAGATAGGAGAGAAAGGCCGCGAGCGCAAGCCCGTCCGCGCGCTTATCCGTTTTTTTGCAGAGATTGCGCACAAAGCGGATGAGGGCGAGCAGGAACAGGACGACGGTCGATGCCAGCGCGGCAGCGGCGGCGATCGTTCCGAACACAACGGACACATACAGCGCGGTGGGGTAGTAACCCGGATAGACGCTCGCCTGCTCCAGGAGCGCTTCGATCGTGCGGTAGGCGTCGCCGAAATAGTCGTACAGGCTGTTTGCGGCAATGCTGACGGGGATACCGCTCAGCTCCTCCGCGCTGCCCGTGACCGCCGTTCCGATGAGAAAGACGAAGATCAGGGCGAGCAGTGCTCCCAGCATGGCGCAGCCGCTGCCGACGATGCCGAGAACGCCGGCGGCCCCCTTCCGTCCCGAGGCAGGCGCGGTGCTGCGCACATTGACTTGCGCTGCGGCGGATGCGCGGACGGGCGCGCCGCAGTAGTTGCAGAAGCGGGCGTTTTCCGCCAGCGGCTTTCCGCAAGCGGCGCACGTCCTGTTCAGCAGGCTTCCGCACTGATTGCAGAAGCGGGAATCGCCGGGGTTTTCCGCCCCGCAGTTCGGACAGACCATATTTCCCTCCAGAACAGTTCTGTCAACTATTTTACAGGATATGCTCGCAAATGTCAATAGCGTTTGAAAAAAAATGCAGGATGCGGACGGAAAAAAAACTAACGGGCATCGGTTTGCAGCCGCGCGGAGATGAGCGTGTCCGCAAGGACGCACAGGACGAGCAGCGCGGCGAGCAGGATGCAGAATGCAGGTACGCCCCGGAAAAAGAGCAGCTGCATCTCTTCGGACATGGGGGCGAGCTGTATCATGCAGACGGCCGACGCAATGGCGCACGCCGCCGTGAGGCACGCGCGCAGCAGAGTGGGTTTGCGCTGCCGGGCAATGTTACCGAGCAGCCGCTCCATGAGCAGGACGCCGCATACGGCATAGCCGATCAGGAAGAGGAAGAGAAACGCTGCCGCCGTGCGGCTGCCGGGCGCTTCCGGGTCGGTAAAGAGGAGGGACAGGCCCATTCTGTCGCCCTCCGTCACGGCGCCCGTCGAGAAGAGCGCGGAGAGAACGTACAGGATGACGAGGCCGATCACGGCGGCAGCAGAGCGCAGGACGGCTTCCTTTCCGCCGTGCAGCCCCCTCTTGGCGAACAGGGAGGGGACGACGGAGGCGAGCACGCCCGTCCCGGTCAGGACGAGCCCTGCGACGGTGGCGCCGTTTAAACGGCGCGTGCCTTCCGCCATGCAGGCGGAAAAGAGCAGGATGCCCATGTGATACGCGCCGCAGACGGCATAGCTGAAATAGAGGGAATCCTTCTGCGTCTTTCCCGTCAGAAAGCGCACAAGGCGCACGGCGGTGAGGGCAAAGAGGACGCAGACGGCGGCGATGCTCAGGATGGCGGCGCAGAGGAGATACGCCCGCCCGGCGCCCTCTGCCCGGAGGGCGCCGAGGAGAAGAAAGGCGTTGCCGCGGCGGTCGGTGAAGCCGATCAGAAAGACAAAGATACACGCGCAGATGGCGCCGGCGAGGGCGCATCCCTCGCCGGCGGCGGCAAGCCGCCGCCCGTTTTTTGTAAGCCGTGTGCGGAAATTTTCCATATCCGAACTCCTTTTTCCTATTCTATCACGGACAGAGGGATGCGGTCAAGAATTGTGCGGAAAAATTTGGGCAAAGTTTACAAGATGAAGGGGGAGATTTGTAGCATTTGACCATTGCATTTTTCCGCAGAATTCTGTATAATAGAGGAAATCCAAAATGAAACGGTAGGGAGGAACTTATGTCCGGTCTGTTGCTCAAAGGCATCAACAAGATCTATCCAGGCGGAAACCAGGCGGTGTTCAACTTCACCCTTGATATCCGTGACAAGGAATTCATCGTTTTCGTCGGCCCCTCGGGCTGCGGAAAGTCCACAACGCTGCGCATGATCGCGGGCCTTGAGGAGATCTCCTCGGGCGAGCTGTACATCGACGGCAAGCTGGTCAACGACGTTGTCCCCAAGGACAGAGATATCGCGATGGTCTTCCAGAACTACGCACTCTATCCGCACATGTCCGTCTATGACAACATGGCATTCGGTCTGAAACTCAGAAAGGTGCCCAAGGACGTCATCGACGAAAAGGTCAAGGCGGCGGCCGAGATCCTCGGCATCACCGATTACCTGTCCCGTAAGCCCAAGGCGCTCTCCGGCGGTCAGCGTCAGCGCGTCGCGCTCGGCAGAACCATCGTGCGTGAGCCCAAGGTCTTCCTTCTGGACGAGCCTCTGTCCAACCTCGATGCAAAGCTCCGCGCTCAGATGAGAACGGAGATCTCCAAGCTGCACGTCCGTCTTGCCACGACGTTCATCTACGTCACGCACGACCAGATCGAGGCAATGACGATGGGTACGCGTATCGTCGTCATGAAGGACGGCTTCATGCAGCAGGTCGATACCCCTCAGAACCTCTATGACTATCCCATCAATCTGTTCGTTGCCGGCTTCATCGGCACGCCGCAGATGAACTTCTTCAAGAATTCCACCATCACCGAGGAGAACGGCAAGATCTACGTCAACTTCATCGGCGGCAACAAGATCCTGCTGCCCAAGTCGATGGTCGTCAAGATCAAGAACCTCGATGACTACAAGAATACCGGCAAGCCCGTCACGCTGGGCGTGCGCCCCGAGGACATTCACGAGGATCAGGCGTTCATCTCCACCTCGCCCGACACCGTCGTCAAGGCGCGCGTCGACGTCATTGAAAAGCTGGGCGCCGAGACGCAGATCTACTGCGACGTCGACTATGAGAACGACAAGAACATCATCGTCGACAACGCGGCACAGATGATCGCAAAGATCTCCTCGCGTGCAGTGGTCGAGCTGGGCGAGATCGTCGAGCTTGCTTTCGACGCAAAGCACATCCACCTCTTCGACGGCTATACCGAGTCCACCATGCTCGAGCGCGATGAGCACTACGAGGTCATCCCCGAGAATGCGGAGGGTGCGGCGTTCGTGCCTCCCACACCGCAGGAGATGCAGGCGCAGATCGATGCAGCCCGCGTCGTCACCAAGGAGATGAAGAAGCAGGCGAAGCGCGACGCCAAGATGGAGGCGCGCCGCCATGCGGCAGAGGAGAAGGCGGAGGCAGAAAAGGCCGCCGAAGAAGTTCCTCAGGACGAGAACAACGAAGAGCCCAAAGAGTAACAAAGATGCAAAGGAAGGACGCCCGTCGCATGACGGGCGTCCTTGTGCGTTATGCCCGGAAATCATTGACAAATTTTCCGAAAACGTGTAAGATAGGAAAATCATAAGAGGAGGTTCGCCGGATGTGGGACGTCATTGCGGATGCGCTGCTGGATACCCTGAAGCTGTTGCCCTTTCTGCTGCTTTTATATATTCTCATTGAGCTCATGGAGCACAATACGCGCGTGGGCAGGGCAAACCGCGCGCTCGCCGGCGGATGGGCGCCCCTTCTGGGCAGCGCCACCGGGCTGATCCCCATGTGCGGATTCTCCGTCATGGCAGCAAAACTGTACGAAAAGAGATACGTCACGCTCGGCACGCTGCTCGCCGTATTCATCGCCACCAGCGACGAGGCGTTTCTTGTCATGCTCGTCTCCGACATGAGCTGGCTCAATAAGCTTGTGTCCATCCTCTCCATGTGCGGCATCAAGCTCGCCCTGGGTGCTGCTGTGGGGTATGCCGCCGATCTCCTCGTCCGCCGCGCCCCCGTGACGCCCATGCCCGTGATCGACTACGAGGAGGAAGAGCACGGCCACGACCATGACCATGAGCATGATCACGGCCACGATCACGCCTGCGAAGAGGAGGAACACGAGCAGGACGAATTTACGGCGTGCGAACACAAGCACGGCAGGCGGGGGAATCTCTCCGTCTACTTCGTCTCGCCCCTGCTGCATACGCTGCAGGTGGCGGCATTCGTGCTCCTCGTCAACCTCGCGTTCGGTTTTTTGTTCTATTTCATCGGCGAGGACACCGTCATGGAGTTCCTGCAGGGGAGCGGATACTGGTACCAGCCGCTCATCTGTTCCCTGCTCGGTTTTGTCCCCAACTGCGCCTCCTCCGTCATTCTCGCAGAGGTATATGCGATGGGGGGGATCTCCTTCGGCAGCTGCCTTGCGGGACTTGTCGTCAACGCGGGGCTCGGGTATCTCGTCCTCTTCAGGGACGTCCCGGCATGGAAGCGCACGCTCGCCGTCTGCGCCTTTCTCATCGCGCTCGGCATTGCCGTCGGCTATGCAGTCAATGCTCTTTCGCTCGCGCTTCCGCCCATCTCTTTGTGAGGTTTGACAGGCGGCGCGCCGTGTGATATAATCGGAAACGGAGGAAAACCATGCAATTCATCAGCAAAAAAGCGCGCGCCATCGCGCCCTATACGGCGGGCGAACAGCTGCGCGACAGGACATATATCAAGCTCAACACCAATGAAAATCCCTATCCGCCCTCGCTGCGCGTGCAGGAGGCGCTTGCGGCGTTCCCGGCGGAGGAGCTGCGCCGCTATCCGCGCCCCGATGCCGACCTTCTGCGCGCGGCGATCGCCGGGCAGGAGGGGGTCAGCCCCGAGAACGTGTTCTGCGGCAACGGTTCGGACGAGGTGCTCGCGCTCTCCTTTCCTGCCTTCTTCGACACGGACGGCGCGGGCGCGTGCTTTGCCGACCTCACCTATTCGTTCTATGAGGTGTTTGCGTCCTTCTTCGGGATCCCCGTCACGATCGTGCCGCTGCGCGGCGATTTTACCTTTGACCTCGATGCACTCGCCCGCACCGTCTGCCGGGGATATTATATCGCCAACCCCAACGCGCCCACGGGGGTGGGTATCGGCAGGGCGGAGATGGAGCGCTTTGTCGCAGACGTTCCCGAAAAACTCGTCATTCTGGACGAGGCGTACATGGACTTTTTCGGCGAGAGCTGCGTTCCGCTCACGCAAAAATATGAAAACGTGCTCGTCGTCAAGACGTTCTCCAAGAGCTATTCGCTCGCGGGCATCCGCTGCGGATATGCGGTGGGGAATGCGCGGCTCATTGCGGCGCTCTGCCGCATGAAGGATTGCTTTAATTCCTATCCCGTGGACGCGGTGGCGCAGGCAGTCTGCACGGCTGCCGTGCAGGATAAGGCGTACTATGCCGGTGTCACGCAGGCTGTCATCTCCGAGCGGACGCGCCTGCAGGGAGCGCTGCGGGAGCTGGGGTTCACCGTCCCGGAGAGCGCTTCCAACTTCCTGTTTGCAGGCAGGGCGAGGGCGGGCGGACGGGAGATCTATACCCGTCTGAAGGAGGCGGGCATCCTTGTCCGCTTCTGGGACAAGCCCGTTCTGAAGGATTTTGTGCGCATCACGGTGGGGACGGCCGCGGAAAACGATGCGCTCATCGCACAACTCAAACAAATTCTATCATAGGAGGGGAGCTTATGCGGCTCGACCTTTCCGTACCGAAGATGAACGCCGGAGCAGGCGCGGTAGGAGAGGGCGAGGCCGGCTCCGTCAGAGAGGAGACGGAGCGATTTCTCTTGCGTACGGCGGGGAAGGTTCTTCTCCTCTCTGACAGCGTATCCTTTCCGGCGCTGCTCCCCGCGGCGCGCCTTGCGCGTGCTGTCACGCTCATCTATGACGGCGATGCGCTCGCGCCCTTTGCCCTCTCCGAGGGCGGCTGCGTGCTTGCCTCGGGCGGGGCGGAGGTGCTGCGCGCCGCCCGCTTTTTTGCCGCCGTGCGGCGGCTGCCATGTATGATCTTTCCAACGCACGCTGCCTGCGACGGTGCCTTTGAAGGGTCGGCGCGGGTGCGTCTCGCCGGGCAGGAGAGGGAGGTGCAGCTCGCGCAGGCGGAGGTCGCATTGGATCTTACGCTCATGCGGGATACGCTTGCGGAGGGGTATGCGCGCATTCTGCTGTCCCGCCTCGCGCTGTTCGAGGCAAGGGCGGTAGGGCTCATATGCCGCCGCCCCTTCGGCGGGGAGGCGTACGAGGAGGTGTTTTCGCTCACGGACGGCGCGGAGGAGCTTTCGGCGCAGGAGATTGTTTGTCGCAATGCACGCATCCGCGTGTTGGAGGGGCAGGGCGCGCCGACGGGCGAGGGCGCCGTCCTGCGCACGCTGTATGCCGATGCGCCCCTTCCCTCGCTGTATGCCCACCGGGCGCTCTCGGCGCTCTACGATGCCTTTTTCCGCAAGGGTGTGCCGCGGCGGTATTTCGTTCCCGACTACCGTGCGCGCGCCGCGGCGGCTGGCACGCGGTATGCCGATCAGGCCATCCCGCGTCCCTCCGAATATGCCGCGCGGGCGCTCGCGCTCGAGCGCGTGCGCGGGGAACTGCTTACTCAGATCGCCGCGCTGCGGCGGCGGCATCCCGCGCAGCTCCGGCAGATCCGCGGCATGGTTCGCCTCCCGCCCTTTACGCCCGATCTGAACTGTTTGAAAATTCTGCCCGAACGGGCGCCGGGCGGCCTGTGTGCCGTGCTGCGCGACTTCGGACTTTTGGAGAACATATGACAAGACAGGAACTGCTCGCCGCCTGCGATCTCTTTCTCTTCGATTTGGACGGCACCGTATATCTCGGCGACGCACCCATTGCCGGTGCGGCGGAGGCGCTCGCGCGGCTGCGCCGGGCGGGAAAACGCGTGGTGTTTCTCACGAATAATTCCTCCAGGACGCCGGCGGAGTATGAAAAAAAACTGCGCCGGCTCGGACTGTGGGGGGACGATGACAGGGTGTACACCTCCGCGGATGCGACGGCGGAGTATCTGAATGCGCACTTTCCCGGCAGGCGGGCATGTCTGCTCGCCACGCAGGCGGTCGCGGCGCAGTTTTGCGCGGCGGGCGTGACGCTCGATGAGGATGCGCCCGACGTGTGCGTGCTCGCCTATGACACGACGCTCACCTTTGAAAAGATGCGCCGCTTCAATGAGTTGCTCGCCGTGGGAAAGCCGTTCATCGCCACCCACCCGGACGACGTCTGCCCGACGGCGGGCGTCCCCATGCCGGACGTCGGCTCCTTCCTCGCCCTCTTCGAGCGCTCGTGCGGCAGGCGGCCGGACGTCATCTGCGGCAAGCCCTACGCTGTCATGGGGGAGTGCGTCGCGCGCACGTTCGGCGTGCCTGCCGCCGCCACCTGCATGGTGGGGGACAGGCTGCACACGGACATCCGCTTCGGCAACGCCAACGGGATGCGCACACTGCTCGTGCTCTCGGGCGAGACGACGCGGGAGAATATGGCAAAGTATCCGGACACGCCCGATCTCGTGCTCGAAAGCGTTGCCGCACTCTGAAAAAATATGTTTGAAAGTACCCCGAAAGGTGGTACATAAAGAATGAGAAAAGACCGCACGCAAGCGTGCGGCGGAGGACATCATGCAGGAAGTCAAGGTGCTCGAAACCGCCCCCGCCATCGTCGTCGCGCTCTCGGGTGAGATCGCGGCGGAGAATGCGGACGAATTTTATGCGGAGATCAGAATGGTGTATGAGGCGCATCCGGCGGACATCACGTTCGACTGCACGGCGCTCACGTTTATCGATTCGACGACGCTCGGAACGTTCGTGAAACTCCTCAAGCGCGTGCGCGAGGACGGACACAACTTCCGGCTCATTCACTTGCAGCCGAGGCTGAAAAAGCTGTTCGTCATCTGTGCGCTCGATACCATCATGGAGATAGAGGGATGAAGGAATATCTTTGTCTGCGCGTGCCGCTGCGGCGCGAGATGATGACGACCGTCCGCCTTGCGACGGGCGGGGTGTGTTCGGCTGCCGCCATGAGCTACGACGGCGGCGAGGACTGTAAGGTCTGCGTGACGGAGAGCCTGCTCCTGCTCATGCGCCGCGGCTATTCTGCCGCAAGCGTCTGTTTTTCCGCGCCCGAGGAGGGCGGCGGCGTACGCGTGTGCGTCACGGGCAGCGAGGGAAGCTGCGGGCAGGCCGCATCGGACGAGGACGAGATCGCGCTCGCGCTGCTCAATGCGCTCGCCGAGGACGTCACGATGGACAGGGACGGGGGCGCGCTGAAGGCGATCGCCTTTGCATTCGGTCAACAGGCATGAGCGCGGAACTTCGCAATCAGCAGGCGGACGAGGGCGCAGAGGAGCGGGAAGAGGAGCTCTTCCGCAGATACCGGGAGACGCATGACGTTGCCCTGCGCAATGAGATCGTCGAAAAGTACCTGTATATCGCCGCCGTGCTCGCCAAAAAATTTGTCGGTCGCGGGGTGGACTACGACGATTTGTATCAGGTCGCTTCGCTCGCGCTCATCAAGGGCGTTGACCGCTTTGACGAGCGCAAGGGGCTCAGGTTCTCCACCTTCATCACGCCGACCATCACGGGCGAGATCAAAAATTACTTCCGTGACCGCTCCCGCCTTGTGCATCTTCCGCGCAAGGTCAGCGAACTGCGCGTGGGCATCAAGCGCGCTTCGGAGGAGTTCTTTGCCAAAAACGGCAGAAAGCCAACGGCGAAGGAGCTTGCGCAGGCGCTGGGGGTGAGCGAGGAGGAGATCCTGCGCTGTTCGGATGCGGGCGGCGTGGTCTCTCTCGATACGCCCGTCGAACACGAGGGCGAGGAGGGCATGAGCCTGCATGAGGTGCTGCCCGCCGAGAATGACATATTTGAGAAGGTGGAGGATCGCGACGCGCTGGAGTCTGCCCTGCGCACCCTCACGCCGCAGGAGCGCGACCTGATCCGCTACCGCTTTGTGCGCGAACTTTCCCAGATGGAGACGGCAAAGCGGATGGGGGTCTCGCAGATGAACGTCTCACGCATGGAACGCAGAGTTCTGCAGAAACTGCGGGAGACGATGAAGAGATCGATGGTGGAAGGATGAACTGCGAAGTGGATGATTTTCGGGCGCTCAAGGCGGCGCTCGAAACAATGTGCGCGGCGCTCAAAGCGGATCGCGTGCCGGAGAACGCCGTGTTTGACTGCAAGCTGGTGGCGTGCGAGCTGCTGAGCAATGCGCTCCGCTACGGCGGCGGTTCCGCCCGCTTCTGCGCGGAAAAGCAGGACGGCGAAGTCGTCATCCGCGTGCGCAGCGCCAACAATCTCCGCCCGCCCGAACATGTCGATTGTTCCTCTGTCGAGGAGGAGCGCGGGAGGGGACTCTTTCTCGTGGACGCGCTGGCACAGTCGCGCACGTTCAGCGAGGAGGACGGCGTCTGCGTGATCGTCCGCATCATCCGTTAGATCGTACAATCATACAGGAAAACAGACAGAACGCATATAAAATGCGCCCCGCGGCAGTCTGCCGCGGGGCGCGTTTTTGGGATGGACGGTCACAGTTTGGTAAGGACGTCCGCGAGATCTTCGGAAAATACAAGCGATTTCTTCATAAGAACGGGCGGGACGCCGGGATCATCCAGGTTGATGCGGATAAGGCGCGTCCTTTCCCTGCGCAGGGCGAGCCGCTCGAACGGGAAGCGGATGATGCCGGGCGTATTGAACCCGACGCCCAGCTCTAAAAGCAGCGTCTTTTTCGTGCGCGCCTCTTCGACGAATGCGTCATACCGCTGCGCCGCGCTCTCCCAGGCATCGTCCTCTGTAAAGAAGGCGTCCTTGCGGATATGTACTTCCATATCCCCGCCGCATACGGGACACTTCGGTACAAGGGCAGAGGGGATGCGGCAGTCCGCCTGTCCGGCGGCCATTTCGCGCATGAGTTCCTCGTTCGGATAGAGCGTCTCGTGGCAGCCCTTTGCGCACTGCAGCAGCCCGTAGTCGCCCTGCACGGCGAACAGCCTCTCCGGATCGAACCCCGCCTTTTCAAACTGTGCGTCCACGTTGGTCGTGATGACGAAGTAGTTTTTCCCGCGGACAAGTTCGTACAGCTTTCGGTAGAGGGCCATGGCGGGCGGATCCCAGCGGTTGAGCAGGATGTGGCGTGACCAGTACGCCCACTTCTCTTCCTGCGTGTCAAAGGGATAGAATCCTGCCGAATACATATCCGTCATGCCGTATTTTTGCATGAAGTCGGGAAAATGCTCCCGGAATCGCACGCCGCCGTAAGCGAGCCCCGCCGCCGAGGAAAGCCCCGCGCCGCCGCCGATCAGGATGCATTCCGCACCTGCGAGCAGTTCCTTTGCACGCCGGATGCGCGTTTCAAAATGTTCATCCATCGCCTGCCTCCGTCCTCTCCCCCGGAAGGGGCTGTTATGCGCCGATGACGGAGACCCGCTTGCCGATGTGGTCGTCGCGCTCCAGTTCATCGATCATGGCGATCGCATAGTCCGCATAGCTGATGCGGCTGACGCCCTTGTCGTTGACGAAATACTCTTCACCGCCCAAGATGTACTTTCCCGTGCGCGCCCCGTCTGCCGCGAAGTCCGCCGCGGGAGAGAGATACGTCCAGAGGACGTCGCTGCGCCCGCGCAGCTGTGCAAGCGCTTCTCCCATGTTGTTGGCAAGCGGCTTGAACGCATCGGGGAAGCTCTCCAGATCTTTGACCTGCATCGTGTGGGTACCGTCAAGATACAGGCTCCCCGCACCGCCCACGACGAACAGGCGCACCTTCGTCCCGCTCAGAATGTCGCACAGGTGCATGAGGGAACTCTTGTGCAGGGGGAGCGTTTCGGGTGTCCACGCGCCGAATGCGTCGATCACGGCGTCAAAGCCGATGAGATCTTCCTGCGTCAGGTCAAACAGATCCTTTCTGACCGTCTTTGCCTGCGGATTTGCGACCGCTCTGTCTCCGCGCACGAATCCCGTTACGTCATATCCGCGCGAAACCGCCTCATTCACAAGGCAGACGCCTTCTTTGCCCGCCGCACATACGATTGCCACTTTCTTCATCATATTTACCTCCGAAAAAATTTGTTGTAATCATCTTGATTACATCTATAATATACCACGCCATTGTTGTAATGTCAAGCGTTACAACGCAATTTTTCCGAAAAAAATAAAAATACTTCCGCCCCCGGGAGGGGACGGAAGGACGGGTCAGAGACGCTGATTAAGATCGCGCATGAGGTCGGCGAGCGTGACGCCCTGCAGCTCGCGCTCGAGCGCGGCCTGTGCTGCCTCCAGGCGGCCGTCCAGGACGGCGTGGACGTTTTTCCCGACGGGACACGCCGGGTTGGGGTGTTCGTGGAAGTGAAAGAGCGCGCCCTCCACGCTGTCCACGGCGCGGTAGACGTCGAAGAGGGTGACTTCAGAGGGGTCGCGGACAAGACGCGCCCCGCCGCTGCCCGCCTTCACGCTCACAAGTCCGGCTGCCTTCAGGCAGGAGAGCGTTTTGCGGATGATGACGGGGTTGACGTTGACGCTCGCGGCGATGAATTCGGACGTCGTCTTCTGTGTATCGGCAAAATAGCACAGGACGAGCAGGGTGTGTACTGCCACCGTAAAACGGGAAGGGATCTGCATAAAATTCTCCGGTCGATCAGAATGAATGATGACAGGGATATTATATTCTTATTATATTGTAATGTCAAGCATTACAACGCGCGCCCGCGCACATTCTGTAAAAAAAGCGGCGCCGCAGAGGGCGCCGCGAAGGGGAAGCATCAGAGTTTGCTGACATATTGATAGAGTTTGCCGAGCAGTTCGGGGGAGATGTGGCTGCGGAATTTTCCGAGGTAGATGAACACGCGGCGGAAAAATTCGCGGTTGTCCCCGCCGATGACGTAGGCGGGCAGGTAGGCGAGGTCGCCGAAGCGGTTGGCGATGAACAGGTCGCCGAATTCGTTCTTCTCCTGCGGCGTCAGCGTATTGATGAACGGGTCATAGGTGTAGGGGGTGGGGTCGTAGACCGCTCTCGGCGCGGCCTGCTGCGCATAGGCGGGAGCATATGCCGCCGCCGGAGGGGCGACGTATGCGGGCGCGGGCGGCGCGGACTGTACCGGCTGGGCAGCCGCGGGTGCATAGTGATAGGCATAGGGCGCTCCGGCCGCCTGCTGCGGGGTCTCCTCGGGCGCGATGCCGCGGGCAAGTGCTGCCATGCTCCTCTCAAATTCGCTCATGGGCGAATCGTCTGCGGCCGCCGCTTTGGCGGAAGGCTTCTTGTCCTCGGCGGCAGAGGTCGGCTCGGGCGCAGGTGCAGGCGCCGCGGAGGCGGGCGCGGCCGGGACGGCGGACGGCGTCATGGGCGCCGCAAAGAAGGGAACGGCATAGATCGGGGTTGCCGGCTGCTGTGCGGCGGGCTGTTGGACGATGACCGTCGTTCCGGTTCCGGGGATCGTCTGCTGCGTCTGGGCAGCGGTTGCCGGCTGCGCGGCGGCAACGGGCTGTGCAGCGGCAGCGGGCTGTGCGGACGGTGCGGCGTCTCCGGGCTGGGCGAGCGCGTAATGCTCGCCTGCCTCGGCGCTCGCCGCCTCATCGCTGCGCGCCCGGGCGCCGGATGTCTGCGAGATCGCCGCGATGAGCGCAAGCAGGAACGCCGCAAGCGAGGCGGCCAGGGCGAGGATGACGGGCAGCAGATTGTCGCTGTTGAACATGACGTCTGCCGATTTGTCCGTGATCTGCGCGATCACGGCAAGCAGGACTGCCGCAAAGAGCACACCCAGGCGCACCGCATCAAAGACATATGCCCTGCGTGCGCTCAGGCGTACGGTGGACAAAATGAGGTTGAGGATGATGACGGCCATCGTGATGAACGCCGTCAGGTTGACGAACAGGTTTTCGCCGATATGGGTATACCGGATGTCCGCCGCCACCGTTGCCGAACCGGGATAGGTGAGCCCGAATACGGTTGCGGCAAGGAGCAGGAAGGAGACGAGATTGAGTACGCCCTTCCCCTTGCGGCGCACCAGCGCCGTAACGATGAGGGCGATGAGCATGACGCCCGCAACGGCGCCTGTCGAGAGGTCGACCATGGCGCCGCTGAAATCTCCGCGTTCCACGGCGAGCAGGTAGTAGGAGAGCAGGAAGTATCCCGCATAGGTGAGAAACACAAGGATCGCCGAGGTCATTGCGCAGTTCTTTGCCGCCTTTCTCGAGCAGAGGGCGACGATCATCAGCACGACGGACAGGACGACCGTCACGCACAGCAGGACGAGAAGCCCGAATTCAAGGACGTTGGCGGTATATCCCTGGCGGAACATATCGGAGAAGAAGGTGCCGGCGCCCCGCGAGACGATGGTCGCAAAATAGGCGTACACATAGCCGAACAGCGAATCGGCAAGTGGGACGTTCTCCGCTTCAAAGGTGGACAGGTTGCCGTTGAAATTGGGCTGGAAGATGCCCGTGACGGCACTCAGCAATCCGAGGAACAATCCGCCCACGGCGCAGATGAAAGCGATGACGGCAAGCAGGCGGTATCCGCCGGCGGCAGGTTTTTTGGCCGCTGCGTCGGGGGTACCCATGCCCGCATTGACCGGTTCATCGATGATCAGTTGCGGAAATTGGCTCATGCTGTATAACACTCCGTTGTAAATTCGGGGGCAAACATGCCCCCACGATCATGCCCATTATAACACGCGCGGGGGCGGGTGTCAATGCCCTTGCCGAAAAAAACGCAAAATTCTGCGTTTGCCGACGCGTAACGCGGACATGGTGGCCTCCTTTTTGCGTTTCCGTTGTGAAATTTTTCCGAAAAATCGGACATGGGCGGCGTGCTTTGAAAAAATCTCTTGATATTCTGCCCGAAAAATGGTATACTGATACGCGAAAGATGCAAAAAAAGGGGCGAAAGATGGCAAACACACAGACGCAGATCAGGCGGATTCTCAGGGACATCCGCGAAAAGACGGGCATCCATGTCCGCCTGACGCCGGCCGGGGGGGAGGAGACGCACGTCCTGCTCGGCACGGGCGCGGCGGCGCTCGACGGCTATATCGACGGGACGGGCGCGGCGGCGGAGCGTACCGCCAGGTTGCTCGAGTATCTCGTGGAAAACGCGGACGCTCATGCCCTGCTCCCTGACCGCGAGGAGCACCTCAAGGCGGTGCTTCTGGGCGAGGGCGGGGAGTGGTATGCCTTTCGCTTTGCCACCAAGTACGCCCTGCAGGACGGCGCCTGCTTTGCGCTCGACGTGGTTCCGGACAGGCTCCTTGCGCAGACGTGCGAACTTGTCCGCGGCTGTCTTGCCGAGAACGACCTCTTTGTGAAGATGGATCGCACGCGTCTCGCCGTCGTACATTTTTCGGACGGCGAGCAGAGCGCCTATGAGTTCGGGCAGTTTCTCTGGCAGTCTCTCTATGAGGAACTTGGCATCCGCGCGAGCATCGGCATCGGGTGCGACGCCCCTTCCTTTACCGAGATCGCGCAGTCCTATTCCCAGGCGGTCACGGCGGTGCGCATGAGCGAAATGTTCCGCGACGCGGGCGAAGTGCATTCCTATCGGGAGTACCTGCTCGTCCGGATGCTCGAGGACGTCCCCCGCAGCCGGCTGGAGGAGTATGTCATGCAGTTCCGCGTCGGCAATATGGACGACGTGTTTGCGGATGAGGAGATCGCCGAGACGGCGGAGACCTTCCTCGAGAGCAGCCTCAACGTGTCGGAGGCGAGCCGCAAACTCTTCATGCATCGCAACACGCTCATGTACCGCCTCGACAAGATCGAGCGCATCACCGGGCTGAACATCCGCAAGTTTTCGGATGCGGTCACCTTCCGCATCCTGAGCGTCTTACATCACCTGCTCAGACAGGAGAGGAGGGATCCATGAAGGAAGAAAAAACGACGCGCCCCGAAGACGGGGCGCCGGCAGAAGAAAAGGAGACGGAGCTTTCCGTTCCGGAGGAGGCGCCCGCGGAGGACGGTGCGCCTGCACGGACGGGCGCAAAACCGCGCAGAAAGAGGACGCTGTACGCTGTTCTTGCCGTCCTTCTGGCGCTTGTCATCGCCGCGGCGGGATTTGCGGGCGGGTGGCTGGGCAGCCGCGCATCCATCGATCCGCGCCTGCGCGAGCTGGAGTGGCTGCTCGGCGTGCTGGAGGACGAGCACTATGAGTATGTGGACATGGATGCCGTGTATGAGGAACTCTACGACACCGCCATGCCCGACAATTTCTCCACCTATTACACACCGGAGGAGTACGCGCGCATCCTCGCCGAGAGCGAGGGGAACAACGAGGGCGTGGGCATTTCCCTCGCCGTCGACAACGGCGTGCTGCGCATCTGGTCGGTCGTGGAGAATTCGCCCGCGCAGGAGGCGGGCCTGAAAAAAGGGATGTACCTCCTCGGCTACGGTACGGCGGGCGGCGAGGTGCTGACGGGCACTGCCTCCGAGGTCACCGCGTTCATTCGCGCGCAGGAGGGGGAGTTCGTCCTGTATGCGGGCTTCGATCCCGATGCGGCGGCGGATGCTTCCACCGCGCACACGCTCTCTTCCGCTTCCTATGCGGCGGCGTATGTCGTCTACCGGGACAGCGAGCTGTCCTACGCCTTCCGCGGAAACAGCCATCAGCTGGTGGAGACGGGGGAGCCGCTGGCCGGATTGGATGATTCGACGGCATACCTGCGCCTGGACGGATTCGACGGCAACTGCGCCGTGGAGTTCACCGCCTGCCTCGCCGTCATGAAGGCGCGCGGCAGAACCAACCTGATCCTCGATCTGCGCGGCAACGGGGGCGGGTATCTCTCCGATCTGCAGTCCATCGCCTCCCACCTCCTGCGCGATGCGCAGGGGTCGAACCCGCTCATCGCCTATGCGCAGTTTCGCGACGGGTCGCGGCGCGACTACAATGCGGCGGGCAACGATTTTTCGGAATATTTTACACAGACGTCGCGCATCAGCGTGCTGGCGGACGAGTATTCCGCCTCGGCATCCGAGTGCCTCATCGGCGCGCTCATCGACTACGGCACTATTTCCTATTCGGACGTCTATCTGCACAGGACGGAGGGGGAGGAGAGCGCTTCCACCTACGGCAAGGGCGTGATGCAGCAGACCTTCCGTTCGCCGAGCGGCGGCGCCTTCCAGCTCACAGTGGCGCGCATCTATTGGCCGGAGGGCAAGTGCATCCACGGCGTTGGCGTGACGGATGCGGACGGCGCCGTCCCGATCACGGCGCCCTTCCTGCAGGGGGAGGAGGACACCTTCCTTGCGCAGGCGGTCGCGGCGATCTGCGGCGGAACGCAGGCATAGCTGCGTATTCTGGATATTTCGCAGGCACGACCGGCGCGGCGGCCTACGGCGCCGCGCTGCGTTTCAGATATTCTTCCAGAATGTTGAGATCGGGCTCCTGCCCGGCGGCGTCCCCGCTCTTTTCGGGGGCGCCGCTTTCTTTTTCGGAGCGGCCATCGTTTCCTGCGGGCGCGTCCGGGGAGGCGGCAGTGCCGGAAAACAGGCGGATGAGGTCGCGGTTTTCCCGGTAAAAGGAGAGAAAGTCCTTCAGGGCGGCTTCCGGCGCTCCGCCCTTTTGCATCCAGAAGAGTGCGAACAGAAGGAAAAGTTCCATGGCTCATCCTATGCGGGGGGACATCCGCCGCGTTCCGCACATACAATGGGGGTGGAGGTGACTATGGAAGATTTTGCAAGTTATTCCGGCGGCAAAGGGGCGTCCGGGGACTGGGTGCAGGAAGCGCAGCGCCTTGCCGCGCAGTTTGACGGGAAGAACGAGGGGGAACTTGTCCGCACCATCTATGCGCGCGCCGCGCAGGCGCGCAAGGCGGGAACGCTCACGGACGGCGAGATCGACGCCTTCTGCGCACAGCTTGCTCCCGTACTGGACGCGGGACAGCGCAAAAGGCTCACAAAACTTGCGTCGGAGCTCAAGAAGCTGTAGCGCCGTCCCCGGCGATGCGCCCGAGCGCGTCGAGCAGGGCGTCTGCATCCTCCTCCGTCTGAAAGGGGGAGAAGGAGGCGCGCACCAATCCGTCCGGGAAGGTGCCGAGCGCCCTGTGCGCCAGGGGCGCGCAATGCAGCCCGCCGCGCACGGCGATGGAAAATTCGTCCGAGAGCCGCTGCGCCACCGCTTCGGAGGGGAGAGATTCGTGGGAGAACGCCGCAATGCCGCACGCGTTCGGGGCGGAAAAGATGCGGTAATGCCCCATCCTGCGCAGACCGTCCGTCAGGCGGGCGGTGAGGAAGAGCAGTCTCTGCGCTATGGCGGCGCGGCGCTCCCTGACGAGCAGCGCGCCTTCGGCGAGAGAGCAGATCGCGGGGTAGGAGAGCGTGCCGCTCTCCAGGCGGTCGGGATAAAAGGCGGGCATGTCAAGGCTGTGGCTCTCGCTGCCCGTTCCGCCGAACATGAGGGGGTCGGGGTCGCACCGCCCGGACAGGAGCAGCGCCCCCGCCCCTTGTATGCCGAACAGTCCCTTGTGACCCGCCAAGGCGAGCGCGTCGATGCCCGCCCGCCGCATGGAGATGGGCAGATGCCCCGCGCCCTGCGCCCCGTCTGCGACGAGCAGCACGCGCGCGGGGAGCAGGCGGCGCAGCGCATACAAATCGGGCGCTTCGCCCGTCACGTTGGATGCCGTGGTCACGCAGCACATCCTGGTCTCCGGCTGCACGAGGGCGGCGATCGCCTCGGGCAGCAGCCGCCCGTCTTTGAGGGGCGCGACGTCGAAGGCGATCCCCCGCGTCCGTTTCAGGTGCGCCAGCGGGCGCAGCACGCTGTTGTGTTCGAGGCAGGTGGTCACTACATGGTCGCCCGAGCGCAGGATCCCGAAAAGCGCGATATTGAGCGCTTCGGTGCAGTTTTTGGTAAAGACGACGCGCCCGGTGTCCGGGGCGTCGAAGAGCTGTGCGAGCAGCGTGCGGCAGGCGAACACTCTGCCCGCGCAGGCGACGGCGCGCGCGTGGCCGCCTCTGCCGGGGTTGGCGCAGGCCTTCATGGCGGCGAGCACGGCATTCTGGACGCAGACGGGTTTTTCGCCGCCCGTTGCGGCATTATCGAGATAGATCATATCTCTAATTATACGAAGGGGGAAAAGCGAACATGACAATGCTTGCGGTATTCCGCTCGCGTACGCAGGCACTCGACGCGCTCGGCCGTATCGCCGGCAGAGGGATCGCGGCGCAGAGCGTCTCCACGCCCGCGGAGGCGGGCTGCGGCTGCGGACTGTCCGTCCGCTTCGACGCACGCTTCTATCCGGTCGTCTCGGTACTCGTGCGCGGACGGGCATACGATTCCTTTGCGGGGTTTTTCCGCGCCGCGGACGGACGGTATATGCGCGTATAGGTTGATTTTCCGGACAATGTGTGCTATAATGCACATATGTCCAAGTGTGAAGAGATTCTCGATATTCTGGAGGGGCTGTATCCAGATGCGGCGCCCGCCCTGCAATTCCGCTCGCCCTATGAGCTGCTCGTTGCAGTCATTTTGTCCGCGCAATGCACGGATGAGCGCGTCAACAAGGTGACGGCGGAGCTGTTCCGCGAGCACAATACGCCCGCGGCGATGCTCTCGCTCTCGCAGGAGCAGCTGGAAAAGCACATCTATTCCTGTGGTTTTTATCACAACAAGGCGGCGCATATCCTCTCCGCCTCGCGCGATATTCTGGAAAAATTCGGCGGGGAAGTCCCCTCCACGCTGGAGGAGCTGCGCACGCTTGCGGGCGTGGGCAGAAAGACGGCGAACGTCGTCTATGCGGTCGCCTTTCACGGCGACGCCATCGCGGTGGATACGCACGTCTTCCGCGTCGCCAACCGCCTGGGACTTGCGCACGGAAAGACGCCCGAGCAGGTGGAGGCGGGACTCTGCGCCGTCATCCCCAAAAACCGCTGGTCGCGCGCGCATCATCTGCTCATCTTTCACGGGCGGCGGGTGTGCCATTCGCAGCGGCCGGACTGTGCGCACTGCGCCGTTGCGCCGCTGTGTGAATGGTACGGCGGGAACGCCCCCGGCAAAATCGTGACCGAATGAAAAG
Source organism: uncultured Clostridia bacterium (assembly GCA_944372575.1). Classification (GTDB taxonomy): domain Bacteria; phylum Bacillota; class Clostridia; order Christensenellales; family Borkfalkiaceae; genus Gallimonas. The sequence continues at coordinate 51,883 of CALVZS010000009.1, forward strand.
TCCTCCTTCGCTCAAACTGGAGTGGAGGAGGATTTTTTATGACCAATCTGACGACAAAGGATGTCTGGGCGCTCACCCGCCTTTTGACGGGCGAGGAGCTCGCGTGCAAGAAGGCGCGGCTGTATGCAAACACGCTGACGGATATGGCGCTCGCGCAGGAGATGGAAAATGTCGCGCGCGCCCATTCCGCGCGCTTTGCGGCGCTCTGCACGCTGCTGGGAGGGCAGGAATGAAGCCATCCAAAATGGAGACGACGCTCTGCGAACGGGATGCGCTGCAGGATATGCTGGACGCCGAGAGGCTGCTCATGAGCGAGTACGCTTCGGCGATTGCCGAGGGCAGCTGCCGCCCGCTGCGCCGGCAGCTGTACAAACTCTGCGGCGAGCACGCCGATACGCAGTTTGCCGTTCTCGAACAGATGCTGCTGCGCGGATACGCGCAGGCGCAGCCCGCACAGCAGGAGGAGATCGGGGACGCGGTGCAAAAGTTTTCCAAGATCCGCAAACAGCTTTCCTGAACGGGATTGACAGAGGGCGGAATGCGTGATATACTCATTTTATCCAAATAAAAGGGGGAAAATCGGGTATGAAGAAGGGAGCGGAACGCGTTGACCGCGATGCACTCCGGCGGGAGAAGGAGCGCATCGCGCGCGAGAAGGAAGCGATTCGGGAGATAACGGGCGAATTTTCCGGGGAGCGTGCGGAGAAACCGGAAAAAGAGGAGAAGCGCCGTCCGCAGGAATAACGTCCGCCCCGATGCACATACTGCCGGCAGGAGAGGGGTATGGACAAGAAAAAGAAGGACAAGAGCGCCCGGAAGGCGCAGGCGTATGCACACAATCCGGCCTATTGCATGATCCGGCCGGATGCCGATGAGGAGACGGACGTCGTCTCCACGGGGAGCAGCTGACGCTCCCCAGGCGGGGATGCCCGCCGTTACATATGGAAGAGAGGGACATCACCGCGGGCGAGATCGCCCGCCTCATCAGGCGGCGGATCGTATGGATCCTCGCCCTTTCCGCTGCCGCCGCCCTTGCGGCGGGGCTGTTTACGGCCTTTGTCTACAACCGCGCGCGGGAGGAATATTTTCTCACCTTTGTCGTGGAACTTCCGCAGGAGACGGCATTCCGCTACGAAACGCTCGTCTATGCGGACAATCTGGAGGCGGCAAAGGCATCCGACGGGGCGTTTGCCGCCGTCGATACCGAGCGCATGGCGGCAAACGAGGACATCCGCATCACGCGGACGGGAGGTGAGGGCGAGCTTCCGTCCTATACCGTGACTGTGAAGGGCAGATACTTTTCCGACCGTGCGCAGGCGACGGGATTTCTGCGCGCCGTGGTCGAACACGCCGTGAGCAGAACCCCGTCCGTGCTTCGGCTTGGCGGGCGGGCGGCGTGGCTGTGCCGCGCCTTTGCGGATCGGTCTGTCACGGGCGCGCAGATCCGCTACCGGCAGAATACCGTCTCCGTTTCGGAGGGAGGCATCAGTCCGCTGCTTGCGGCGTTCTTCGCATTTGCGGCAGTCTTTCTCCTCTCCTCCGCGCTGTTTTGTGCGGCGCAGCTCTCTGCCCTGCGGCGGGAGCACGGAACAGACGCTCCTCCCCCGCGTCCGGGAGAGGGGGCGCAGTCCGGTCTATGAAAAGGGGCGGCGGCTTCCATCGTGAAGCCGCCGCCCGCGTTTATGTTGTCTTTATACGTTGAAGCGGAAGAGTACCACGTCGCCGTCCTTCATGACGTAGTCCTTTCCCTCCGAGCGCACCTTTCCCTTCTCGCGTGCGCCCGCAAGGCCGCCGCACTCCAGCAGGGTCTGCCAGTCCACCACCTCGGCGCGGATGAAGCCCTTTTCAAAGTCGGTGTGGATCTTGCCCGCCGCCTGCGGCGCCCTGGTTCCCTTGACGATCGTCCATGCGCGCGTCTCCTTTTCGCCCGCGGTCAGGTAGGAGATGAGCCCCAGCAGCGAGTAGGATGCCTTGATAAGTTTGGAAAGGCCGCTCTCCTTCAGCCCGAAGTCCTCCAGGAACACGGCCTGATCCTCGGGGGACATCTGCGAGAGTTCCTCCTCCGTCTTGGCGCACACGACGATGGTCTCCGCGCCGTGCTTTGCGGCATATTCTTTGACCTGTTTGACGAGGGGGATGTCCTCCTCGCCCGCGCCCATGTCCTTTTCCGAGATGTTCGCGCAGTAGATGACGGGCTTTGCCGAGAGCAGGAACAGATTGTCCAGCATCTCCTTCTCCTCGTCCGTCACCTCGAGGGAATTGGCGGGCCGTTCCGCCTCGAGGTGCGCCATCAGCTTCTGCAGGAAGGCAAATTCCTCCGCAGCAGCCTTGTCCGCGCCGCCGCGTGCGGCATTTTTGATGCGGTCGATGCGCTTCTGCACCGCCTCGATGTCGGCGAGGATGAGCTCCAGATTGATGGTCTCGATATCGCGGACGGGGTCGACGGAGTTTTCCACATGGGTGACGTTCTCGTCCTCAAAGCAGCGGACAACGTGTACGATGGCGTCCACCTCGCGGATGTGCGAGAGGAACTTGTTGCCCAGCCCTTCGCCGTGGCTGGCGCCCTTGACGAGGCCCGCGATGTCCACAAATTCGATGACGGCGGGGGTGACCTTTTTGCTGTTGTAGAGTCTGGCGAGCTTGTCCAGCCGCTCGTCCGGAACGGCGACCACGCCGACATTGGGTTCGATGGTGCAGAAGGGGTAATTCGCGGCATCCGCACCCGCATGGGTGATGGCGTTGAAGAGGGTGGATTTTCCGACATTTGGCAGTCCGACGACGCCGAGTTTCATATTGCAATCGCTCCGTAGTTTGTTTTCCGTATTATTATACCGCATTTCTTGTGTTCGCGCAAATCATTCGTTTGCCATTTGCAAAATTTTGTGGTAAAATTGTCGCAAAAACGAGAGCAGGTTTGCTATGGATTACAGACGCTATATTGCAGAAAAGATCAACGTGGACGGGGTGAGTGCGGACGAGGTCGCCTCCCTTCTGAATGTGCCGCCCGATCCCGCCATGGGGGACTACGCGCTCCCCTGTTTCAGGTTTGCCAAGGCGCTCAGAAAGAGCCCCGCGCTCATCGCGCAGGAGCTTGCCGCCGCCATTCCCGCGGACGAGGTCATTGCGCAGGTCACGGCGCTCAACGGCTATCTCAACTTCAGGCTGAACAGGGCGGGGCTGGCGAAGGACGTCCTTTCCCGCATCCTTTGCGAGGGGGAGCGCTACGGCACCTCGGACGTGGGCGGGGGCAGGGTCGTCTGCATCGACTATTCCTCCGTCAACATCGCCAAGCCCTTTCATATCGGGCATCTCTCCACCACCGTCATCGGCGGGGCGCTCTACCGCATCTTCAACTTCCTGGGTTACAGGGCGGTGGGCATCAACCACCTGGGCGACTACGGCACGCAGTTCGGCAAGCTCATCGCCGCCTACAAGAAGTGGGGCAGCCGCGAGGAGGTGGAGAAGGGGGGCATCCATGCCATCAACGACCTGTACGTGCGCTTCAACAATGAGGCGGACGAGCAGATGGAGCATGAGGCGCGCGAATACTTCCGCCTCATCGAGAGCGGCGACAAGGAGGCGAACGAGCTGTTCGACTGGTTCAAATCGCTCACGCTCGCCTATGTGCAGACCATCTACGACCGCCTGCACATCACCTTTGACAGCTATGCGGGCGAGCGCTTCTATACAGACAAGATGGCGCCCGTCGTCGAGGAACTCCGGCAGAAGGGCTTGCTGAAGGAGAGCGAGGGGGCGCAGATCGTCGACCTGGAGCCGTACGGGATGCCGCCCGCGCTCATTCTGCGCTCGGACGGCGCCTCCCTCTATCTCACGCGCGACCTCGCCGCCGCCATCTACCGCCACGACACCTATCACTTCTATAAGTGCCTCTACGTCGTCGCCTATCAGCAGAACCTGCACTTCAAGCAGCTCTTCAAGGTGCTCGAGCTCATGGGCAGGGAGTGGGCGAAGGACATGGTACACGTCGCCTACGGCATGGTATCGCTGGAGGACGGCGCCATGTCCACGCGCAAGGGCAAGGTGGTGTGGCTGGAGGACGTCCTCTCCCGCTGCGTCGAGAAGGCGCGCGCCGTGCTCGAGGAAAAGAGCCCCGATCTGGAGAACAAGGACGAGGTCGCGGAACTGGTGGGCGTGGGCGCCGTCGCCTTCGGCGCGCTGTGCAACAACAAGATCAAGGACATTACCTTCTCCTACGACCGCGCCCTCAACTTTGACGGCGAGACGAGCGTCTATCTGCAGTACACCTGCGCCCGCGCCGCCTCCGTGCTGGCAAAGGCAAAGGCGGAGGGGATCGCCGCGGGGGAGGCTCCCGACGTGCAGCCCTGCGAAGCGGAGGCGGAGCTCGTCAAGCAGCTCGCCGCCTTCCCGGACGCCGTTGTGCAGGCGGCGGAAAAGTACGAGCCATCCCTCGTCTCCCGCTGCCTTCTGGACATCGCAAAACAGTTCAACAAGTTCTATTTGGAGTGCAAGATCATGCAGGCGGAGGGGGACGTGCGCGCCTTCCGTCTGGCGCTCACCCGTGCGGCGCTCACCGCTCTCAAAAACGGGCTGACCCTCCTCGGCATCGGCGTGCCGGAGAAGATGTGAAAAGGGTTCACACTTTTTCTTTCAAACTGATGAAAGAAAAAGTCGTGAGATTGAGAGACAACCCGCGGGTACGCCGCAAACGGCTGACTGCCGGTTTTCCTTGCCGCTTTATGATAGCAAGGGCGTCTCTCCTTGTGGCTTCCGATCCACGCCTCTCCATTGGAAGGGGAGGGCAGGACGGGACAGCTCCAAAACGCGTCGGCGCAAGACGCGGCTCTTTTTGTACAAGATTTTACGCTGTGTTCACGCTTTTTTCGGACGGAGAAAAGATTGCGGATACGCAAGAGGAATGACCATGCTCAAAGCAGTATTTTTTGATCTGGACGGGACGCTGCTCAATACGATCCCCGATATTCAGGCGTGCGTGAACGCCTCGCTGGAAAAATTCGGCTACCCCGCCATCGACGAGGCGCATACAAAGGCGTACGTCGGTGACGGCGCCAGGTCGCTCGTTGAGCGGGCGCTCCCCGCAGACTGTCCCGACACGGACAGGGTGTATGAGGACTTCCGCACGCGCTTTGCCGCCGACCCGTCCGAGCGCACCCGCCTCTATCCGGACGAACTTGCGGTGCTCTCCGCGCTCCGGGAGCGGGGGCTGAAGCTCGCCGTCATCACCAACAAGCCGCAGGACGCCGCCGGGGCGGTGCTGAAAAAGTTCTTCCCCGCGGGGACGTTCGGCTTTGTCGGCGGCGATACGGGGATGTTCCCCTGCAAGCCCGATCCCTCGCTCGCGCGCTATGCCGCACTGAAGCTGCGCCTCCCGCCCGCCGAGTGCGCCTTCGTGGGGGACGGCGAACCGGATGCGCTTGTCGCCCGCAACGCGGGGATGCAGGGCATCAGCGTGCTGTGGGGCTACCGCACCCGCGAACAGCTTGCGGCGGCGGGCGCCTCCCTCTTTGCCGAAGATTTCCCGTCCCTCCAAAAAATTCTTGAAAAACTTTCCTGAAAACTATTGATATTCAGTCTCATTTATGCTATAATACAGATACAGGAAAAATTTGAAAGGAGATAAGATTTATGAAGAGATGTACGGTTTGCGGCGAGATCGTCGCGGATGATGTGATGGAATGCCCTGTCTGCCATGCAAAGACCTTTGTTCCCGTGGAGGAGAAGGCGTTTGCGTGCGAGCACCACGTCGGCGACGGCGTTGTGGAGGACAAGGAGGTCATGGAGGGGCTGCGCGCCAACTTCACGGGCGAATGCACCGAGGTCGGCATGTATCTTGCGATGGCACGCGTTGCCGAGCGCGAGGGCTATCCCGAGATCGCGGAGGCATACAAGCGCTATGCGTATGAGGAAGCGGAGCACGCATCCAAGTTCGCGGAGCTTCTGGGCGAGGTCGTGACGTCCTCCACGCAGAAGAACCTGGAGATGCGCGCCGCTGCCGAGGCGGGCGCCTGCGAGGGCAAGCTTATGCTTGCAAAGCGCGCCAAGGAGCTGGGCTACGATGCCGTTCACGACACCGTGCATGAGATGGCAAAGGACGAAGCGCGCCACGGCGCAGGATTCAAGGGTCTTCTCAAGAGATATTTCGGCAAGTAAGATCGGAAAAGAAGAGGGGGACGGGCGCTGCCCGTCCCCCTTTTTGCCGTCCGGAATTTTGCATCACGTCTTGACAGGGTGCGGGCGGTATGTTATACTGGAAAGGGTCTGGCGGGCAGCGCCGGACGAGATTGACAAGGAGAAAAAATATGGAACGCAAGATCTATATAGGCGCAGCGTACTATCCCGAAGTCTGGCCGGAGAGCGAAGTGGAACAGGATATCGCGCGCATGAAGGCGGCGGGCGTCAACGTTGTCCGCGTGGCGGAGTTCGCCTGGGGAAAAATGGAGCCGGAGGAGGGTGTGTTCGACCTCGGCTGGCTGGAGTGCGCCGTCGACAAACTCACCGCGGCGGGCATCGGCGTCATCATGTGTACGCCCACCTGTACGCCGCCCAGATGGCTGCTCGACAAGTATCCCGAGACGCGCATCGTCTATGCGGACGGAACGCGCACGCAGGTGTTCTCGCGCTGTCATCCCTGTAAGACGTCCTCCGTCATGCGGGAAAAGAACCGCATCATCACGCAGAAACTTGCCGAGGCGTTCGGAAAAAAGAAGGGGGTCATCGGCTGGCAGATCGACAATGAGATCTTCCCCTACAACGAGGGGTGCTATTGCGAGAACTGTCAGAAGAAGTTCAGAATGTACCTGAAAGACAGGTACGGCACGCCTGAAAACCTCAACGAAAAGTGGAAGACGGCGCGCTGGTCGCTGGAATACAAGTCGTTTGACGACGTCATCCCGCCCGTGCGCGGCAGGTGGGAACACCCCTCGCTGCAGACGGAGTGGATCCGCTTCCACTGCGAGAACATCGTATCCTATGTCAACGAGCAGGCACAGATCCTGCATCGATATACCGATGCGCCCGTGGGAACGGACATGATGGCGACCAACTTGCTCGGCTACTATGATCTCAACGAAAAGCTGGACGTCATACAGTTCAACCATTACGAGCCCGCCCGCGATCTGCCCCGCACAGCGTTCTCCTACGACTTCCTGCGTCCGATCAAGGATGCGCCTTTCTGGGTCACGGAGACGCAGGTGGGCTGGAACGGCAGCACCTTTGCAAACTGCGGCTTCCGTCCCGAGGGCAGCTGCTACGTCAATACCTGGCTGCCCGTCGCAAAGGGGGCGGAGATGGTGGAATACTGGCTGTTCCGCGCCCACCCCAACGGGCATGAACTGGCGCACGGCGCGCTGTACAACACGGCGGGCAGGGCGTACCGCGTCACGCAGGAGGTCGCCCGCGCCGCAAAGGAATTTGAAAAATGCGCCTCCTTCCTTCTGAAGAGCCGCGTGCAGAGCAGGATCGCGCTGCACTACTCTTCCGCGGTGGTCAAGGCGGCGGAGTATGCGCCCATGGTGCAGGACTTCAACTACCGTGAACTGCTCATCGAGCGCTTCCACAGGCCGCTGCGCCGCCACAATGTGGATGTCATCGACACGGCACATTCCCTTGACGGCTATGAAGTGCTCATCTCGCCCTTCCTGTTCACGGCGGAGGAGAACGGCCTGCCCGCGCGCATCGCGCAGTGGGTACAGGAGGGCGGTACATGGATCGTGGGGCCGATGTCTGACATCATGACGGACTATGCGAGCAAATATACGGACAAGCCGCACAGCTTCCTGGAGGAGCTGGCGGGCGTGTATGAGACGTACGATTTGCCCGTGGGCAACGGAGAGTACCGCGTGCGCTGGACGGACGGCGACGTCGATGCCCTCGATACCTGTTTTGCGGCGTACGAACTGCGGGGCGCAAGGGCGCTCGCCGTGTATGAGAACGGCGAATTTGCGGGCCTTCCCGCCGTCACGGAAAACAGGGTCGGAAAGGGCAGGGTCATTGTGCTGGGCGGTGCTCCCACGGCGCAGGCGCTGCTGCGCCTGGTGGGACTGCCTCCCGTGGCGCAGGCGAGCGAGAACGTCGCGCTTATCGGGCGCAGCGGCAAAGAGAACGGCATCATCGCCGTTGAGACGGAGCGCCGGGCGGGCGAGCTCATGCTGGAAGGGGATTATGTCGATCTCATCAGCGGGGAGAAATACGCCGGCCGGACAGAACTTGCGCCCTATTCGGTGCTGGTTCTCAAAAGACAGAACTGAAAAGCATTCCCCGCCCCGCGCCGTTCGGCGCGGGGCGGATGTTTCAAAAATGGCCGTCGGGACATGGCTTTTTTGTGCGGTACAGAGCCCCGCGGCAAATGCCGCGGGGCTCTGTAAAAAATATTGGAGAGTAAAAAGCGTTTGCGGCTGGGGCCGCGTCCGCTTTCCGGCGAATGGCAGGAAGGACGTTCCCGTCCTTCGCTCCCCCGATGGCGGCACCCTGCCGCCCGGAACGGTTTCCCCCGTTCGCACTCTTATTATATGTTTTCGCCCGGAAAAATGCAACCTACTCTTTCAAAATCGCGCTCTATCCGCAAGATTCGTGCAAGTAGAGTTTGTTTTTCACACTCTACTCACGGTAGAGGCGTGCAAACCCGTTGACAATGGGCGGTAAAACGGGTATAATGGAGATATGGAAGAGGATGTCCTTGCCGTCACCATCGGAAAAAACATCATGCGCCTGAGGCGCATGGCGAATATGACGCAGCTCGAACTTGCCGAAAAGATCAACTATTCGGACAAGTCGGTCTCCAAGTGGGAACAGGGGAACGGCATCCCCGATGTCCGGATCCTGGTGCAGCTTGCCGATCTGTTCAACGTCACGGTGGACGATCTGGTGCGCGAGCATACCCAGACGGCCGTCATGCCCAAGAAGACGCGGCTTTTGCGGCGCATCGTGACGATGGTGCTGTCCGTGGGGCTTTGTTGGCTTGTCGCCGTCGTCTGCTTTGTGTTCATCGGCATCGGTGCGCCCGCGGTGGAGGATATCTGGCTGGCGTTCGTCTATGCCGTCCCCGCATCCGCCATCGTCACGCTCGTCTTTGCGTGCGTCTGGAAGTATCGCTGGGTGCGCATCGTGTCCATCACCGTGCTCATCTGGACGGTGCTTGCCTGCATCCACCTCACCGCGCTTGCGTGCGGCGTCGATACGAGTGCGATCCCCGTCGCATACGTCTATCTCATCGGCGTACCGCTGCAGGTGCTTGCCGTACTCTTTTTTTCGCCCTGGAAACGGGTGCATCTCTCGGCGCGGCACAACCGGCCCGGAGAAGATCAGTAAAGAACGCGTACCCGTATCCGGCGGGTACGCGTGCGCTGTTTTATGATATACGGAGGTAATATGAAAATCGTACCCCTGCCCGCGGAGCAGACGGCGCGCGAAAAAAAGGCGCGTGCGCTCAAGGCGCTCTCCCGCGGATATAACGGCTGCCTTCTGGGGTTTGCCATTGCCGCCATCGCCTGCCTCATCGGTCTGCTCATTGCCGTCATTATGCTGGAGACGGGCGATCCCGCGCCGGAGCGCAGGTCGCTGCTCTATCTGCTCACGGGCTGTTTTGCGGGCGGCGCCGTGCTGTTCGCACTCGCTTCCCTGCTGTTCGGCCGGGCAGCGCAGGAGGCCGCCAAGACGCATCTCGATTTCCTCGAGCGCTGCTGCGGCGAGGAATGTTTCTTTGTCGGCGAGGGGACGATCGCCTCGTTCGAGGACGGCGCGCTCGTCATCCGTCCGGAAAAAGATTTCAAAAAAACCATCCGCATCCCGTATGCGGAGATCAAATTTCACTCCGTCTGCACGCGCAGCCGGCCGCAGGAGAGGGGGACGTGGAGTGTCGTCATCGAGATGCCCGCGCACTATGTCATGAAGAAGGGGGACTCTCCGCGCGCCCTGGTGGAGACGGACGGCAAGGAGCGGCTCTATCGCACGCTGGAACGCCGCGGATTGACGCTGCGCGGGGAAAAACCGCCGCGCGGCGGAGAGAAGCGCCGCAACGTCCGCTTCCGTGCGCGCACCAGGTTTCTGCTCCCCGATGAAAGGCGGCGCCGCCGCAGCCTTATTTCGGCGTGCGTCGGCATCGCCGTGACGGTCGCGGGCGCCCTCGTCGCGATCTTCTGGCGTGACTTCATGTTCATCGGGATCCTGCTCAGCGTATTCGGCGTCTTTTTCGCCATCCGTTCCCTCATCGGGTTTGCAAGGGCGAGGGGGATGCTTGCCTTCTATGACGAGGGGATCTATTGGCGGGAGAGCGGCCGTGCCGAGAGTGATCGTTTCTTTTTAAAGTGGGAGGAACTGATCGGCGTGTCCGTTGAAACGATCGAGGGAAAGAACTATATTGCCGCCGAGTGCGATTACGGCAGTTACCACATTCCCGAAGTCGTCGGGGCGCTCGACTATCTTAAAGAGTTCCGTCCCGGGCTGGTTCGGGAATAAGATGAGGCGTCCGGATTTCCCGGGCGCCGTCTGCGCGGAGGGACAGGGCGATGCTCTGTGAAAACTGCGGGAAGCGTCCCGCACAAAAATTTATCCGGAATGTGGACGGGAAGGAGGTCGTCGTCGAACTCTGTCCCGTCTGTTTCCGTACACTTTATGCAAAAAAGCCGGGTACGACGTTCACCTCCCTCATGGGGACGCCCGCCCGCGAGGATGCCGCCTGCCCCGTCTGCGGGACGACGTTCGGCGAGTTCCGCCGCACCGGGCTTCTGGGATGCGCGGGGTGTTATGACGCCTTCCGCGAGGAACTCACCTCCGCCGTGCGCGGCATCCAGGGCAAGCTGCGGCACACGGGCAAACGTCCCGAGGCGCATACCGAGGAGGACTATGACCGGATGCGCGCCTACGTCTCACAGCGCGAGCTTCTGCGCGAACAGGCGGAGGAGGCGATGCGCCGCCACGATTTTGTCACGGCGCGCAGACTGCAGCAGGAGCTGCGGCGGCTCTCCTCGCGCGGGGAGGAGGTCAGATGAGCGGCATCCGTGAGACGTTTGAGAGCGTTGCCGTTTCCACACGGATGCGGCTGGCGCGCAATTTTGCGGACTATCCTTTCCCGGGCCGTCTGTTAAAGGACTCCCATGCCGAGGAACAGGCGCAGGAGATCGTCCGGCTCATTGCAAGCTCCCTCGCCAAGGTCGATCAGTTTACGCTCTATGAGATGAAAAACGTCTCCGATGAGCGCATGGCATATCTTCTGGAGCGCAATCTTATCTCGCGCGATCTGGTGCGCAACCGCCGCATCTCGGCGGCGCTCATCTCCTCGGACGAGATCATCTCCGTCATGCTCAATGAGGAGGATCATGTCCGGGAACAGTATTTCATGCACGGCTTCGATCTTTCGCGCGCATGGGAGCGCATCACGGGGCTGGACGATGCGATCTCGGAGATCGTTCCCTTCGCGTTCGATGAACAGTTCGGCTACCTCACCGCCTGTCCCACCAATCTCGGCACGGGGCTGCGCGCCTCGGTCATGCTCTTTCTTCCGGCGCTCTCCAGGCGGGGCGCAATGGCGCGTGAGATTGTGCCGGAGCTTCTGCGCCTTGGGCTGACGGCGCGCGGCGCATACGGCGAGGGGAGCGGCGCCGAGGGGGATCTCTTTCAGGTCAGCAACGAGGTGACGCTCGGCGTCTCCGAAGAGGAGATCCTCTCCATTGTCGGCGATGCTGTGAACGCCACCGTCGAATCGGAACTTCTGGAGCGTTCGCGCATGAAGGCAGAGGGAGGCATGGAACTGCGCGACAGGATCTGCCGCGCCTACGGCGTGCTTACCAACTGCCGCCTTCTGGAGGAGCATGAATTTCTGCGCCTTTTGTCTGACATCAAGCTGGGGCTTGCACTCGGATATTTTTCGGACGGGAGCGAGGACGATGCATGGATGGGGGTATTGGATGAACTTGCCTCCGTGCTGCGCCCTGCCAACATCAATCGTCTCAACGGCGCCCCCCTCGATAAGCAGAGACAGGACGCCTACCGCGCCGAGTATGCGCGCACGGCGATCAGCGCCATGCACCTGCAGGCGGAATAACGGAGGGCTGATATGGATATGACGCACTATTCCGACCATCTCCGGCAGGCCGTAAAACTTGCCGGGGAGGCGGCACAGCACTATAAAACGGGGTATGTCGGTAGCGAGCATATTTTGCTCGCCATGCTCTGCGTGACGGACAGCACGGCGTGCCGCCTTCTGACGGATGCGGGCGTGCGGCTGGAAAAATACCGCACGATCTTCAAGCGCACGCTGCAGCACGAATCGCGTGCGGAGGGATTCACGCCGCGCACCAAGCGCATTTTCGATCTTGCACAGGAGCTCTCCCTCCAGTCGGACGACGTGAGCCCCATCGTGGGGACGGAACACGTCCTCATGGCAATGTTTACCGAGGACAAGTGCATTGCGGTCGCCATCCTGCGCAACTTGGGCATCGATATTCCCGCGCTTGTGGAAAAGACGAGCGCCTTCATCGGCTCCTCGCCCGATGAGGAGGAGCCGACGGGGGCGCAGGAGCCGGCCTATCGGCCCCGCTCGCAGATGGCTTCTCCGCTTGGGGACGATCTGCTCGCCTACGGCACCGACCTTACACAGAAGGCGCGGGAAGGGAAGACCGACCCCGTCATCGGACGCAGAAAGGAGATCGAGAAGGTCGTGCAGATCCTCTCGCGCCGCACCAAGAACAACCCCGTACTCATCGGAGAACCGGGCGTCGGAAAGAGCGCCGTCGTCGAGGGGCTGGCGCAGGCGATCGTCGCTGGAAAAGTTCCCGAGCTTCTGCGCGGAAAGACGGTGTATTCGCTCGATCTTGCGGGGCTTGTGGCGGGCGCGCGCTACCGCGGCGACTTCGAGGAGCGCCTCAAAAAGGTGGTCGACGAGATCCGCCTCAACCAAAATATCATCCTCTTTATCGATGAGATCCATATGATCGTGGGCGCGGGCTCGTCCTCGGACAGCACGATGGACGCCTCCAATATTTTAAAGCCCATGCTCTCGCGCGGGGAGTTGCAGACGGTGGGGGCGACCACGCTGGAGGAGTACCGCAAGTACATCGAAAAGGATGCCGCCCTCGAGCGCCGCTTCACGCCCGTCATGGTCGCAGAACCGTCCCCGGAGGACACCGTCGCCATCCTGCGCGGCGTCAAGGACAAATATGAGGCACATCACAACGTCATCATCACCGAGGAGGCGATCGAGGCGGCGGTGAAGCTCTCCGACCGCTACATTACGGACAGATTTCTGCCCGACAAGGCGATCGATCTCATCGACGAGGCGGCGAGCCGTGCGCGGCTCGATGCCTATACGGGGCCGGAGGAGTTCCGGGAGGCGGAGGATAAACTCGCACGCCTGCGCGCCGACCGCGACAAAGCCGCCAAATGGAACGATGCCGACCGCGCGGCGCAGCTCGATCGTGAGATCAAAAAACTCGCCGCCTCGGCGGAGAAACAGCGCGAGACATGGAACAGACAGCGGCTTGCCGCCCATCTGGCCATCGGCAGGGAGGAAGTCGCCGCGATCGTCAGCAGCTGGACGGGCGTCCCCGTCGCAAAGCTTACCGAGGAGGAGAGCGAGAAGCTCATGCACCTCGAGGAGGAACTGCATCGGCGCATCGTGGGGCAGGATGAGGCAGTCACCGCCGTCGCCAAGGCCATCCGGCGTGCGCGTGCGGGACTCAAGGATGCGGGCAAGCCCATCGGTTCCTTCATCTTCGTCGGGCCTACGGGCGTGGGCAAGACCGATCTGTCCAAGGCGCTTGCCGAGAGCCTGTTCGGCGACGAGAAGATGCTTGTCCGTATCGATATGTCCGAATACATGGAAAAGAGCAGCGTCTCCAAACTCATCGGCGCGCCGCCCGGATACGTCGGCTATGACGAGGCGGGCGGCCAGCTCACCGAGCGCATCCGCCGCAACCCCTATTCCGTCGTACTCTTTGACGAGATCGAAAAGGCGCATCCCGACGTGTTCAATCTGCTCTTGCAGCTTCTGGACGACGGGCGGCTGACGGACAGCCGCGGCAGGGTGGTATCCTTCAAGAATACCGTCATCATCCTGACGAGCAACGTCGGCTCTCAGGAGGTCAGGGAGGCGGCGCCCCTCGGATTTTATTCGCCGAGCGAGAGCCGCGAACACGACGAAATGAAGGAGCGCATCGAGGCGGCGCTGAGAAAGCAGTTCCGCCCGGAGTTCCTCAACCGCCTGGACGACATCATCATCTTCCACAAGCTCACGCGCGCGGATGCGCTGCGCATCTGCGAAAAGATCGTCGCTTCCCTGGCGGGGCGGCTGAAGGCGCAGGGCATCGAGCTCAAGGTGAGCGGGCGCGCCGTGTCGCTGCTCGTCGATGAAGGGTACAGCGAGGAGTTCGGCGCGCGGCCCTTAAAGCGCGTCGTGCGCCGCCGCGTCGAGGATCGCCTCTCCGAGGAGATCCTGCAGGGCAGGATCTCGCCGGGGGCGATTGTCATTGTGGATGAAGAGGGCGGAGAACTGACGTTTGAAGAGGAATAAGCAGCCGGGAATAATAAGCGGGCGGCGGTCACAACAGTGACCGCCGCCCGCCTGTCTGTCCTCTTCGGAGCAGGTCGCGTCAGGGATCGCGCTTCTGATTGATGATAATGGTGGGGGAGCGCACCTCTTTGTCGGGCGGGCAGGGGCGGCGGCGGAGGGGCAGAAACGCCTTCCAGAACTTCAGCTCGCGGCAGATATCATACCACAGGTCGCTCAGGCGGAAGGGGGACTGCCCGCGGAATGCCTCGAATTCACTCGGCAGCCGCGCATACCCCTCGGGGTGCAGCTGCCGGTAGCTGCCCGCCCGCTCCAGCCGTTCGCAGATGTCCTTGCCGAGGTACTCGTGCGCGATGTGCAGATATGTTTCAAAGGACATCTCGTAAAAGGGCGGCTGGCGGATGTATTCCTGCCACGCCTCGCTCACCTGCCTGTCCAGATCGCCCAGCATGTCAAGCTCCTTCCACAGCCGCGCGGTGGGGCGGGAGGCGATGCGCGCGTACCGCGCTTCCAGCGCCTTCCAGAGCGCCGTTTCGGGCAGCTCGCGTTCACAAAACTTGCTGACGTACTTCAAAAACCTGTTATCGATGTCTGTGTAGCCCTCATGCGAGCACGTCGAATAGAGTTTCCTGCCCTCCTTGTACAGGACAAGGTTTTCTAAGTATCTGTCCCAGACGGGCAACATTCCGCCGAGGCTTGCTCGCCTGATGGCGTCTTTGACTTCCTCCGTCAGGCGGAAGGTGAGGATGGCGCCGTGCATCCCCCAGCTGCTCCCCGCGCGCTGCCGTTCGAGCGCGCCGATCATGCCCTCGCACTCCGTGCCGATCGCCTCGATGGTGAAGTCCGCCTCGCCGTAGGGGCAGTCGAACAGATACTGCGTCCGATCGCAGAGCGTGAACAGATACGCATATGCGCGTTCGGACAGCTCCTCATCGTCTATAAAGTGAAAAAAACTTTGATCTCTCTTCATATTGCCTCAAAAAATCGCCGCCACAGGGGCGGCGAATGTCATTTCTTTTTTGTTTTGACGAGCACTTCATAGGGCTTGATGAGCCCCTTTTTGATGAGCGCCTCGTCCGTCTGATACTTCATGTGGTAGTCCATCGGGATGACGCCCGTCACCGTAATGGAAAACTTTGCGGCAAGGTCAAGGAGCAGCTCCCTGGCGTACTTCACCATGCGCTTGCTCGTAATGCGGATCTTCATGGGCGTCTCCGTGTACGTCTTTCTGTCGGACACGTCTTCATAGCGGTATTTGCTGTCCTCATAGGCGGCGGGATCGAGCGCCAGATAGAGGGTGAGCGTCTTGCCGCCCACGTTCAGCTTGGCGATGCGGTCTAAGTGAAAGCGGAAGTTCTCGCAGTGGCGGCTCAGGCGCGCCTTCACGCCCGTCAGTTCCGCAAAGGCGTTCTTCAGGTCGGTGTAGAAGTCCTGCATCTTTTCATCCTGGATGAGGCGGGACTTGAAGGAGCGGCGGTAGCGCGTGACAAATTCATATCCCGCGGGCGCCTGTGCGGGGAGGGCGTCCTTTGCCTGCGCGGTCTCCGGCGCTGTCGTCTCCTGCTGCGCAGCGCCTTCCGAAGGAGCGGGCAGGTCGGGGTTTTCTTCCATCTCCTGCCGTGCGGCGCGGTACGCCTCTTCCTCCCGCTCCTGCTCCTCCAGCCAGCGCGCTTCGGCGCGGGCGCAGGGCTGCGGTTCCATGCGTTCGCAGCGCGCGCAGAAGGTGAACGAGCCGCACAGGTCGTACCCGGCTGCCTCGCTGGCGATCCATTTGTCGACATCGAGCTGATGCTGGCGTCTGATCAATTCTTCTTCGGTATAAGTTCCCATACTTGCATTCCCTCCGTATCGGTGTCTTTATTATAGAACATAATTTGATAAAAAGCAAGTCCCGCCGCCGTTTTTCTTGAAAAAGAAAATCCCCGGCCGTGCCGGCACAGGGAAAGAGACGGACAGGTCAGCGCAGGAGGGCGCCCATGAGCTCGCAGGCGCGCGGCAGAAACAGACCCGTTGCGGCGGCGCTCGCCTCGTCAAAGCACGGCGCGCCGTTCGCATATGCGCCGTCGGAGCGATACAGAAGAAAGGGTACGGGATCGGCGGTGTGCGTTTTCAGGGCGATGGGGGTGGGGTGATCGGGCAGAATGAGCATGGCAAATGCCTCGCCCGCCGCGCGCAGCCGTCCGGCAATGCGGCGTGCCACGCCGTCCGCCTGTTCGATGGAGTACACCTTTTTTTCCATGTCGCCGTGGTGGCCGCACTCGTCGGGCGCCTCCATGTGGACGTACACAAAGTCTTTCCCCTCGAGCAGGGCGCGCACGGCGGCGTCCGCCTTGCCCGCAAAGTCGGTGTCCCAGTTGCCCGTTGCGCCGGGGACGTCGATGACGTCCAGCCCCGCCAGAATGCCGATGCCCTTGACGAGGTCGACCGCCGAGATCACCGCGCCGCGCTTGCCGTACAGCTCATAAAAGGGACGCAGGCGGGGTTTTGTCCCCTCGCCCCAGAACCATACCGCGTTGGCGGGGTTCTTCCCTGCCGCCATGCGCGCACGGTTGACGGGGTGATCGCGCAGGATGTCGCAGCTGCGCTTCATCATGGCGAGCAGCGCCTCCCTCGCACTGCCCTTTGGCAGATACCCGGCAACGGGACGGCCGGTGATGTCGTGCGGTGGCGTGAGCGTGTTCCCCGTCGCGCCGCAATGCATCACCAGGCAGTGGCGGTAGGAGATCCCCGCATACAGCGCAAAGGGCGGCCGGATGAGCTGCCGCTGCAATGCTTCGATGAGCTGCGCCGCCTCCGCGGTGGAGATCTCTCCCGCGGAATAGTCGGTCATGCGCCTGTCCTCGAAGCGCTTCTCCCCGGAGAGGGTGACGAGGTTGCAGCGGAAGGTGACGTCCGTATCCGTGAGCGGGATGCCCATGGATGCCGCCTCGAGCGGGGAGCGCCCCGTGTAGAACTGCTTCGGATCATATCCCATGACGGAGAGGTTCGCCACGTCGCTGCCCGGAGAAAACCCTGCGGGGATCGTCTTGACAAGCCCCACGGTACTCTTCGGGGCGAGCTCGTCAAAGAAGGGCGTGGCGGCAAGCTGCATACAGGTGCGGTTTTCGCGGTCGGGGAGCGGATAGCCCGCCATGCCGTCCCCCAGGATGACGACATATTTCATAGTGCTCCTTTACGGCGTGCTCAGATCCCAGTCGATGGGCGCAATGCCGTGCGCGGTGAGGTATGCGTTGGTCTTGGAGAAGTGCCGGCATCCGAAGAAGCCGTTGTATGCCGAGAGCGGCGAGGGGTGTGCGCACTCTAAAACCAGGTGTTTTGTCCCATCGATGAGCGCCTTCTTTCTGCGCGCGTTCCCGCCCCAGAGCAAAAAGACGAGGTGTTCCTTGTTCTTGCTCAAAATCTCGATGACGGCGTCGGTAAACCAGCTCCAGCCGCAGTTGGCGTGCGAGTTCGCCTGATGGGCGCGCACGGTGAGCGCCGTGTTCATGAGCAGCACGCCCTGCCGCGCCCACTTGGTCAGATTGCCTGATTTTACGATGGGGCAGCCCAGGTCGTCGTGCAGCTCCTTCATCATGTTCTCCAGCGAGGGCGGCTTCGGCACGCCGTCCTGCACGGAAAAGCACAGCCCGTGCGCCTGTCCCTCGTTGTGATAGGGATCCTGCCCCAGCAGCACCGCCTTCACGTTCGCGTACGGCGTATAGCGGAAGCAGTTGTAGATGTCGTACATATCGGGGTAGACGGTGTGGCGGCGGTATTCTTCAATGAGAAAGGCGCGGATCTTCTGATAGCGCTCGTCCCTGAACAGGGGCGCAAGCGGCTCCTTCCAGTCTCCCAAATCGATCATAGTTCCTCCAGTACCGCAAGGTAGGCGGCAAGTTCCTTTTTCGCGCCGGGGAGGTCGTGCTCCAAAAAGTTGCCGCACTCCTTTCTTGTGCTGCCCGGCACGCTGTCCATGGCGAGCGCTTGCGGGATGCTCTCTTTGAGCAGGGCAAGTACCTGCGCATAGGAAAGGCGCACGGTCAGCAGGTAGAACCCCGTGCGGCAACCCATCGGCCCGAAGTAGACGATGTTGCCCTTCTCCGGCCCGTTGCGCAGCACCGTCGCCATCAGGTGCTCGACGGTGTGCAGCGCCTTGGGGGTGATGTAGTCGCCCGCGTTCGGCGTCTTGAAGCGCAGATCGAAGGCCGTGATGCCGTTTGCATCCGTCTGCGCGTACAGTCCCTTTTTGAGATTGTCGTGATCTTTCTGAAAGGAGGGGATCTTTTCCATGATATTCCTCAGCCGAGTGCGGCGATGATCTCGCCCATGAACGCCTTTAAGTTGAGCGCCGCGCGGGAAAGGTTTCTTTCGAATTGTTCTGTCGTGCTGCCGTTGCCGTAGATATCGGAGATGGCCTTGACGCAGACGCACGGGACGCCTGCATACTTGCACACCTGCGCAACGGCGGCACCCTCCATGTCGCGGATGTGCGCGCCGAGGCGCAGCAGAAGATCGTGGTCGGCGGGGGAATCGTTGAAGCGATCACCGCTGCCCAGCGCGCGGCGGGGGAAATCGAGCGTGCCGGGCGTGTACAGGGGCAGGAAGTTTTCCGTCTCCCCGTCCAGCGTGCCGATCTCGCCGCCTTCGAGCTGCGTGATATCAAAGTCATACTGCACCGCCCTGTCGATGAGGTAAACTTCGGTAAGTTCCGTCTTGTCGTCCAATCCGCCCGCAACGCCGAAGTTGAGCACAGTATCCGCACCCTTTTCCAGCACCGCACAGGTGCCGACGGCGGCGTTCACTTTGCCCACGCCGCACACGCACAGGACAATTTTCTTCCCGAACGCCCTTCCCATGTACACGGGTTTTCCGTGGACAGTGAGGATATTTTCAATATCCATTTGGGAAAGCAGAGCCTCTGCCTCTGAATCCAATGCAATGACTGCTCCGATCATATTCGTTCTCCTTTTTTTCGTATTATAACAACTTTTTGCCCGATTTGCAACGGGATCGTATGGATTTTTCCCCGTTCGGCAATAAAAAAGCACAAAAGGAGGAAGTTATGAACCCGTTTGATTTGAAGCCGCAAAAGGCGGACAGGATTTTTACCGAGTGGAAGAAGGTGCTCGTCAGGCCCTACGACAAGCGCACCGTGGATCCCTACACCAGGCTGCGCGTCATTCTCATGTCCGGAACGGAATTTGAATCGGTGCGCTGCTCGCACGCTATCACGCGGCAGTGTCCCAACAACGACGTGCGCCGCCGTCTCGCCTATCTGCGCCGCGGCGAACAGCTCCAGCAAAAGCGCGTCGCATCCTTAAAGCCCGCCGATGAGAGCATCTTAGAGCACACCATCGGCTATGAACAGCTCGCGGTCGACCTCACTGCAAACCTCGCCCTCTCTGAAAAGAACGGCTACGTCAAAAAGCAGCTCGACTTCGCGCTGCTGGAGGACTTCGACCATCTCTACCGCTATGCCGACCTCATGGAGCTGGAAAAGGGCGGCGATCCTGCGCAGCTGGTGGGGGATTATACCGAGATCATGCCCGGTCGTCCCACCGTTGCGGAGTACCGTCACCCGTTCGACGACGTGCGGTTCTATATCAACGGCTATCTCAACGACCTCAAGACCAAGCTCAACATCAATATCATCACCGCTGCCGAGCAGCAGACGATGAACTTCTATATGAACGTGGGCAATCTGTACGCCTCCCCGCTGGGCAGACAGCTCTTCAACGAGATCGCTATGATCGAGGAACAGCACGTCACGGGGTACGGCTGCCTGAAGGATCCCTCCATGTCCGACTGGGAGCGCCTTCTGATGAACGAGTACACCGAGTGCTATCTGTATTATTCGTGCTACGAGGACGAGACGGACGCACGCATCAGGAAGATCTGGGAAATGCACTTTGAAGAGGAAGTCGCGCACCTGCACGAGGCGGCAGAGCTGCTGCACGTCTACGGCGGAAAGGTCTGGCAGCAAGTTTTGCCCGAAGGCGGGGCGTTCCCCGAACTGCTCAAATTCCGTCCGCAGAAGGAGTATATCCGCGACGTCTTAAAGAGCGTACGTCTGACGGGCGTAGAGGAGGGATTCGAAGAGGTGAACAGCCTGCCCGATACCTTCCGCTATTTTGCGTACAACGCGCGCATTCACGGAAAGCCTGCGGCGGCAGGGACGCATACGGTCATCGAAAAGGCGATCGAGCACCTCGGCCAGGACTATCGCATTCAGGACAAAGAACATCCCATCCGCGCGCTTTCGGACAGAACGTGCGATAATCTGAACGTGGGCAGAGTGAAAGGGGCGTAAATTTCTCACACGTTTTCCCGCGAACTGACGTCGTCGGAACGAAGCGCAATGTGCGACCGTTCGGCAAAGCCGAACGGCACGCTGAAAACGCTCGTCCCTCCTCTTCGCAAAAAATCTTTGGACAGCAAACTTTTTTGCGGGTAGCTGCGGTCAAAATGATGTCGTGAGGGGAGTTGACGGCATTTTGTCCGAAAGAACCGCAGACGTAAAAAAATCAGCCCCCGCGGGCGCAGTTGCGCCCGCGGGGGCTGATCATGTTGTTCAGTTCGTCTGCGGATAATATGCCGCCAGCTTAAGCGTCAACGGCTCGTCGTGGGGGTTGAAAAAGTAGGCGTATCGTTCAAACGGAAAATATTGCGCGGCGATCAGGTTGTACGAATCCAGCCGCAGAAATGCATATTCATGGGCGGAGAACTCCTGTTCGGCGCGCGCCACGATGAGCGCTGCGGTCTCGTTCTCTATATAGGTGATGCCGGGCTGCAGCGTGATCGTTCCCTGCGCGAGCATTTCCTGCGTGAGGCCGATTTCCGGCATGATCTCATATGTGATCTGTACGGCGTCTTCGGACGGGTTGAATGCCGAGATGATGAACTCAAGCGGATCGCTCTCGGATAACCCCGGATAGAAGATGAAGTCGCAGGCGGCAAGCGAGCCGTGAGAGACGTGAAATTCCACCTTTTCGGCCGTCGGGCGGCGCAGTTCGAGCGCGTCCTCCGTGCTCTTGTAGAGCATGAAGTATCTCCAGTTTCTGAAATTGTCGTCAAGCTGCTCCCGGGCGATCAAAAACCGATAGGTCGACCAGCCGGAGGGGACGTTCAAAGTTTTGCGCTCTGCCGTAACATCGATTTCCTGCAGGCGCTCTTTAAGGGTGAGAGGGCGCTCCTGCGCGAGGTTGTCGACGAGCCAGAAGTGATTGCCGTAATATCCGCCGAGGTGCTGCGGATAGAAGCTGTCCATCCATTGCAGTCCGGAGGGGGAGCCCAGGTCAATGACGTACTCCATATATGCAAAGCGGAACTCGTCCGCCGTCATTGCAATATTTTCCTCCGGATCGGGGTCTGCGGTTGCAAACAGCGTCAGCCCGTCGGGAACCGGGACGCCCTCCCCGGCAATGGCAAGGGGGTCGGCAAGCCGCACACGGGCTTCCACGTCGGTGTAATCCGGCTGCGGGTCGAGCAGGAGGAGGTAATCTGCCTCCGCCCGCAAAAGCACATATTCGTTCGCTGCAAGCGGTTGGCCGAGATCCTCCGTGTCTGTCTCGAGCGAACCTTTGTACAGACCGAGGACAGTCCCTTCCGGCCTGACGTAGGCATTGACTTCCGGTGTGATCTCGATCCGGATATTTTCATAGATGCCGGCGGGATAGGCAAACGTTGCCGTGCCGCCGTCCGAAAAGAGCTGCGAAAGGCTGAAGGATCGATTGACGGAATGCTCCTCCTGTACGATCGGGAGATAATCCACAAACCCGCTGCTTTCCCGGTATCTGCCTCCCGCTGTTGCCGTCACTTGGATCACAATGTACTCTTCAGGTATGTCACCTTCCAAACGGAAGATGGTTTTGTCGGTTGTGCCGACCTCCGATCCGTTGACGCTGATTTTATATCCCTGTGCGTGTTCCACGGGCTGCCAATAGACGATGTTCTGTTCTGCGTCGTAGTAGGGGATGGGCTGTGAAAGCCACACGTCGCCCGAGAGCTCGATTGCCACGGCGGAGCCTGCCAGCAGAACGAGCGCGGCGCAAAGGCAGAGGATGACGGCGGTATTTCTGCGCATCCTGCGCGCGGGGAAGCAGAGCGCCGTCTCGCGGATGCTGGCGTGGGGGTCGGGGATGACGTCCGCAAAGGCGCGGTGCGCGCCCTGTGCCTCCGCGAGCATGGTGAACACGTCGCTTAAGGAATCGTTCACGGCGGCTTTGCCGCGGCAGCAGTCGAACAGCGTGTCCTTCAGCCGCCGCGCATATCTTTTGTATTCCCCGCGCAGCGAGCGGTACAGTTTTCTATTGGTCTTGTTCAGCATGGTTGCTCTCCTTTTCTGCAAACACGTTGGCGATATTGCGCGTCAGATTGTTCCATTGCTCCTCAAACAGGGCAAGTTTCATTTTGCCTGCGGCGGAAAGGGTGTAATATTTTTTGGGCGGGC
>CALVZS010000010.1 GCA_944372575.1 uncultured Clostridia bacterium
ATTGTTCCATTGCTCCTCAAACAGGGCAAGTTTCATTTTGCCTGCGGCGGAAAGGGTGTAATATTTTTTGGGCGGGCTGTTGGGGCTCGGCACGCGCCTGACCTCAAAGCAGCCCTCCCTTTCCAGCCGCAGCAGCATGGGGTAGAGCGTCCCCTCGGAAAAGTCCGCAAATCCGCTTGCGCGCATCTTCTCCACGATCTCTGCCGAAAAGAGGAAGTCTCCTTCCAAAAGTTTGAGCACGCACCCCTCCAGCACGCCTTTGTTGAGTTGTGCATCGATGCCCACAGGCGCGCCCTCCCCTCGGTTTCTTGTAATGCAAGGAACCGATTACAGGATAGCACGCCGCAAGCCGTTTGTCAAGGGTTTCGGAAGAAATTTCTTCGGGAATTTTTTGGAAAAGAAGTTTGCCCCGCGTGAGCTGAAAGCTCACGCGGGGCAAGTTTTTGTTTTTTAGAACAGCGTGTCCGCGCATTCACTTTTTCATGCTCAGATATACCATCAGCACGGCGATGTCGGCGGGAGAGACGCCCGAGATGCGCTCCGCCTGTCCGAGGTTGAGGGGACGGATGCGGTCAAGTTTCTCGCGCGCTTCCAGCCGCAGGCCTGCGATCTGATGGTAGTCGATGTCGGCGGGAAGGGGACTTTGCTCCATTTTTTTGGCGCGCTCGGCCTCGTCGCGGCTGCGCTTCAGGTACCCCGCATAGCGCACCTGCGTCTCGCAGGAGAGCTTCACGTCGGCGGGGACGTCCGAGAGAATCCCGAATACGTCGCACAGTTCTCCGAGGGGGATCCCGCGCCGCAGAAGATCGGCGTACGTCACGCTCGCCGAAAGCGGCGGCTGACCGTGTTTCTGCACCAACGCATCGGCGATTTTCTGGTCTGCGCGCGTCTTCAAAAGGGCGGAGACCTCTTCGCGCATTGCCTTGCGCCTAAGATATTTGCGATAGCGCTCCTCGGTGACAAGCCCGCAGGCGCGGCCGATCTCGGTGAGGCGTTCGTCGGCGTTGTCCTGGCGGAGCGAAAGACGGTATTCGGCGCGCGAGGTCATCATGCGGTAGGGTTCGTCCGTTCCCTTGGTCACGAGGTCGTCGATGAGCACGCCGATGTAGGCGCGGTCGCGCTCCAAGACGAGGGGCGGCATTCCGCGCAGCTTGAGCGAGGCGTTGAGTCCCGCCATGAGCCCCTGTGCCGCGGCCTCTTCGTAGCCGCTCGTGCCGTTGATCTGTCCCGCGGTGTACAGTCCCTGTACTTTTTTGAATTCCAGTGTGGGCAGAACGTCGAGCGTGTCGATGCAGTCGTATTCGATGGCATAGGCATAGCGCACGATTTCGCAGTGCTCCAAGCCCTTGACGGTGCGGTACATCTCCTTTTGCAGGTCGTGGGGAAGGGAGGTGGACATTCCCTGGACATAAACTTCGGTCGTGTCGGCGCCCTCCGGCTCCAGAAAGAGCTGATGGCGCTGTTTGTCGGCAAAGCGCACGACCTTGGTCTCGATGGAGGGGCAGTAGCGCGGCCCCGTCGAGGAGATCGCGCCGTTGTAGAGGGGAGCGCGGTCGAGGTTGTTCAGGATGATCGCGTGCGTGCGTTCGTTGGTATAGGTGAGGTAGCAGGGCGTCTGTTCGCTCTGCGGCGGAACGTGCTCGTTCATGAAGGAGAACGGATAGACCTCTTCGCCCGGCTGAACGGCGAGCGCGGAGACGTCCACGGTGCGCCCGTCCAGGCGGGCAGGCGTTCCCGTCTTGAAGCGTCGCACGGAATATCCGAGACGGATAAGGCATTTTGTGAGCATCGTCGCGCGGGCAAACCCGTTTGGGCCGCTCTCGGCGATCACTTCGCCCGTGATGGTGCGCGCGTTGAGGTACACGCCCGTCGCAACGACGACGGCGCGGCAGGAAAAGACCCCGCCGTAGGCGGTGACGACGCCCGTGACGTGTCCGTCCTGCGTGAGAATGTCGGCAGCCTCTCCCTGCACGATGCGCAGGTTCTCGGTGTGTTCGAGAACGCGCTTCATCTCGGTGTGGTATCTGTTTTTGTCCGACTGGACGCGCAGCGACTGCACCGCAGCGCCCTTGCCCTCGTTGAGCATGCGGTACTGCAGTGCGGTCAGGTCGGCAATCAGCCCCATCTGTCCGCCCAGTGCGTCGATTTCGCGCACCAGGTGTCCCTTGGCGGTGCCGCCGACGGAGGGATTGCAGGGCATGAAGCCGATGCTGTCCGGGTTGAGGGTGAGCATGACGGTCTTTTGCCCCGTGCGTGCCAGGGCAAGGGCGGCTTCGCACCCCGCATGTCCCGCGCCGATGACCACGGCGTCATATTGTCCTTCGGAAAATGTGTTCATGGTTGGGATAAGAAAGCCCCTTCGCGGGGGCTTTTCAAAGAGATTTTTTGAATTATTGTTTGAGCACCGCGCTCTTGACGTCGTTGACGTCCTTTGCCACTTTGTCGTTGACGCGCATGAGCTCGGCGATCTTGTCGCGCGCGTAGATGACGGTGGAGTGGTCGCGCCCGCCCATGATCTTGCCCACGGTGACGAGGGGAAGGGCGAGCATATCGCACATGAGGTAGGTGCAGACCTGCCTCGCCCGCACGATCTCCTGCCGCTTGTTCTTGCCCAGAAGATCCTCCTTCGAGGCGTTGAAGTGGGTGCAGGTCGCGCGGATGATGGCGTCGGGGGTGACCTCCTCCGGCTCGTCGGGGCCGATCGCCTCCTGCAGGGCGGTGGCGGCAAGTTCGAGGGAGATGGGCTTTTCGTGCAGCTTGCTCGCAAAGATGACGGTGTTCAGCCGCCCCTCCAGCGTGCGCACGTTGTTGTCCGAGTTCTTGACGAGGAAGGAGAGGACGTCGTCCGGCACGGTGTATTTTTTCTCGAGCGCCTTGCGCTTTAAAATGGCGATCTTCGTCTCGAGGTCGGGCGGCTGGATGTCGGCGATGAGTCCGCCCTCAAAGCGCGTGCGCAGCCGTTCCTCCAGCGTGGTCAGCTCCTTTGCGGGGCAGTCGGAGGAGATGACGATCTGCTTGTGCTGGGAGAATAGCTCATTGAAGGCGTGGAAGAACGCCTCCTGCACGCCGTATTTGCCCGCCCAGAACTGGATGTCGTCGATGAGCAGCACGTCCACGTTGCGGTAGCGGTTGCGGAAGCGCGTCTCGTTGTCGCGCCCCGGCCCCTTCTTGGTGTACATGCTGTCCACATATTCGTTGAGGAATTTTTCGCTCGTCGTGTAAATGACCTTGAGGGAGGGCTTCTTCTGCAGGATCTCGTTGGCGATCGCCTGCATCAGGTGTGTCTTGCCCAGGCCCGTCCCGCCGTAGATATACAGGGGGTTGAAGTTTTCGCCCGGATTCTCCGCGACGGACTTTGCCGCGGCGAACACGAACTTGTTGGAGGAGCCCACCACAAAGGAGTCAAAGGTGTAGCGCGCATCGAGAACGACGGTACTCTCCTCCATGGCGTCGGGCGTCTCGCGCAGCGTGTACTCCTCGCTGCCTTCCACCACGATGATGACGCCCGTCAGCCCCACGTTTGCGGAGACGACCGCGTCGCGCAGCTGGGTCATGTGGTTTTTGGAGATGGTGCGCGCGGCCAGATCGCTCTCCGCCTGCAGAACGATTTTTTTGTTGACGATATCCACGGGGACGAGCGGCTCGATGAACGTGCTGTAGGAGATGGGATTGACAAGCGTCTTTGCCCGCTCGCGGATGGTGTTCCATAAAATCTCAAACTGTTCTGCCATTTTTTCCCTCACAAACGCATTGCCTTTTCGGGCAGCTTCTGGTATAATAACAAGGAAAGGGCGAACCCTCTCCGGTTCTCCCATTATAGTACAAAATCGCACAAAAAGAAAGCGTTTTCGCGGAAAAAGAGAGCATGGTCATCAAAAATTTGACGCTGCAAAATTTCAGAAATTACGGGGAGGAGACCTTTGAATTCGTGCCGGGGCTGAACATCCTCACGGGGCGCAACGCGCAGGGCAAGACCAACTGCGCGGAGGCAGTCTTTTATCTGTGTACGGGGGCGTCCCTGCGCATCCGCCATGACAGGCAGCTCATCCGCCGCGGCGAGTCGTCCGCACGCATCGCAGCAAGCGTGCGCACGCGCTTCGGCGACGTGACGCTCTCCGCCGTTATCTTTGAAAACAGGCGGGAGCTGTACGTCAACGGCAACAAGGTGGCGCGGGCGGCGGACTTCGTGGGCAACATGAACAGCGTGTTTTTTTCCCCCGGGGAGCTGCGCCTCATCCAGGACGGCCCGGACGAGCGCCGCCGCTTCCTCAACCTCTCCATCTCCCAGACCTCCCGCGAATACTGCACGGCGCTCACGCGCTACCAGCGCATCCTCGACCAGCGCAACAATCTTTTAAAGGGGCATGACGTCTCCGTGATCCTCGAGACGCTGCCCGTGTGGGACGAACAGCTCGCCGTCTACGCATCGCGCATCATCCGCCACAGAAGGCGGTATCTGGCGCGCTTATCGCCCCTCGCGCGCGACGCACATTCGTACCTTACGGATGGCGCGGAGGAACTTTTGCTCGAAATGGACGGGTCGTATCCGGAAAACGAGGACGAGATCGTCCAAAAACTGAAGGGGCAGTTTGCCGCTTCGCGCGAGCGCGATCTGCGCTTGGGCTTTACTTCGGTGGGGCCGCACCGCGACGACATCAAAATTTCCATCAACGGGGCGGACGCGCGCGGATATGCCTCCCAGGGGCAGGCGCGCACGGCGGCGCTCTCCTTAAAGCTCGCCGAGACGCAGATCTTCCGGGAACTTTCGGGCGAGGCGCCCGTCCTCATCCTCGACGACGTGATGAGCGAGCTCGACCTTCCCCGCCGCAAAAAGCTGCTCGAGCGGGTGCGCGACATCCAGTGCATCCTCACCTGCACGCACGCTGAGCGCGTCCTCTACGGCGCGGAAAGCAATAAGATAAAAATCCGGGAGGGGAAGATCGTCAGATGAGGGCAGACCTGCATATCCATACCTACTATTCGGACGGGAAATATTCCCCGCGGGAGATCGCCGCGCGCGCCGCGCAGGCGGGGGTGGAGCTGATCTCCATGACCGATCATGACAGTCTCGAAGGGCTGGAGGAGAAACGCGCCGCCGCCCGCGCGGAGGGATTGAAGTATGTCGCCGGTTGGGAGGTCTCCTCCTACGCCGGGGATGCCAAGGTACACGTCCTCGGCTACGGCTGCTCGCCCTGCGCGGCCTATACAGATTTTCTTGCTGCGCGCAGGGAGGGCGCCCTCGTGCGGGCGCGGGACATGATCGCAAAGGGGAACGCATATTTTCATCTCGGCGTCACGCTCTCCGACGCCGAGCGCTTCCACCTCAAAAAGGAGGCGCCCCTGCACACCATGCACGTCGTCACGGCATTTGCCGAGCGGCTGGGCATCGAAAAGGGGGAGCTGTATCTCTCCGCCTTCGCGTCGGGCAAGCCGTGCTATTCCTCTCTCTGCCGCCCCGCTCCGCAGGACGCCGTGGACATCATCCACGCCTCGGGCGGCATCGCCTCGCTCGCCCATCCCGGACGCATCCCGCTCGCGCAGGGGGAGCGGCTTGCGCTCATGGACGCGCTCGTCTCGGGCGGGCTGGACGGAATAGAATGTTATCATTCCGACCATACTCCCGTTGAGGCGGAGGCGTTTGCCGCTTATGCGCGCGCAAGGGGGCTTTTGATCACGGGCGGGTCGGACTTCCATGCCGAAGGCAGAAACCGTACGGTGGGCCTGCCCCCCTTTGAGCCGTCCGAAGCGCTGCTGGCAAGGCTCCTCCGCCCGGAAGGGAGCAGATGAAGAGGGGATTGTATTGTGTCCTTGCGCTCCTGTTTGCGGGGAGCGCTTTTTTATTGGGCGGCTGGGCGATGCGGGTCAGGAAGGGCGTCGTCGTGGAGGGGGTCGCGGTGGGAGGCATGACGTATGCCGCGGCGGAGGCGTGCGTGCGGGAGAAACTTGCGCACATCCCCTTCGTTCTGCATACGCCCGCCGGCGATGCCGTTCCCGAAATCGTCTATACCGATGACCTGGCCCGCCTTCTGCGCCGCGCCGCGCGGGGGGAGGAGCTCCGGGTCACGCTGCGGCGGGAGTTACCGGATGCGGAACAGTTTGTCGCGGACGTATGCGAGAAAAACGTACTTCCTCCGCAGGATGCACGCCTCTCGTTTTCCAGAAGCGGGTTTTCCTACACGCCCGAGCGGGCGGGCAGGCGGTGCGACTATCGCGCCACGCTTGCCGCCCTGCTTCGCGCGCTTGAAAAGGGGGAGGAGAGCGCCGCGCTCGTCACCCGTTCCTGGCAGCCCGCCGTCACCGAACAGATGCTCCGGCAGCGCACGCAGCTTCTTGCCTCGTTTACGACGAAGTTCGACGGGAGCCGGACGGCGCGCGTCCACAATATTTTTCTCGCGTGCGAGCGCATCGCGGGCAGCGTGCTCGCCCCGGGGGAGGAGTTCTCCTTCAATCGCACGGTGGGGGAGCGCACGCGTGCGAACGGCTTTCTGGATGCGCCCGTCATCGTCGCCGGGGAGTATGTGGCGGGCGCGGGCGGCGGGGTCTGCCAGGCGTCCACCACGCTCATGGGCGCGGCTCTGCGCGCGGGGCTGCGCATCACCGAGAGCCGCCCGCATTCCCTTGCGGTGGGGTATGTCCCGCCCTCGCAGGATGCGATGGTCTCCCGCTACAGCGATCTGAAGTTCTCCAATCCGTATGCGTACCCCGTCTATTTGCTGGGCAGGACGGGGGAGGGCAGCATCACATTCGAGGTGTACGGACTGCCGGACGGAAAGACGTACACGCCGGAGAGCCGCGTGCTCGGGCGCATCGCCCCGCCGCCCGCCGAGGTGGTGGAGGGGGAGGAGGAGAAGGTGCTGCGTGCCGAAAAGGAGGGGCTGCGCAGCGAGTGCTACCTCTGCGTGCGTGACGGCGCGGGCAGGCTGCTCTCCAGAACGCTTCTGCGGCGGGACAGCTACGCCTGCGTGCAGGGAAAGGTGCAGATCAGGCGGGATGCCGGGGAGGAGCGCGCGCCTCTTCCCTGAAAAAATGCAAAAAGGCGGGCAAAATGAGTTGATTTTTTTGCCGGCTTCTGTTACAATGGGCAAGTGACTTCGGGCGTTCCTCTGCCGCACAGCGGGAATGAACGTCGCGTAATACAGGAGGTAAGTCAAAAATGGGACTCATCGAGCAGATCGAAGCCGAGAACATGAAGGAGAACGTCCCCGCATTCAATGTGGGCGACACCGTCAAGGTCGGCTATCGCATCATCGAGGGCGGCAAAGAGCGTATCCAGAACTTTGAAGGCGTTGTCATCGCCAAGAAGAACGGCGGGATCCGCGAGACATTTACGGTGCGCCGCCTTTCCTTCGGCGTGGGTGTGGAGCGCTGCTTCCCCCTGCATTCCCCCCGTGTCGCGTACGTCAACGTCGTGCGCGCCGGCAAGGTACGCCGCGCAAAGCTGTACTACCTGCGCGGGCTTACGGGGAAGGCCGCCAAGATCAAGGAAAAGAAGTAAGACCGCGTATGCAGGAAAAACCGATCCGCTTAAAGTCAGAAGCGGGTCGGCTTTTTCTTTGTGTATGGGGAAAAACGGCAAAAAATTTTCGGGTTTTCGCAAAAAATGTTCTCAAATCCGTTTACTTTCCGCGCGTTATCGGTTAGAATAGAATTTACAATATAATAGGGAATAATCCGATCAGGAAACAGGTACTATGGCTAACAAGAACAATCGTATGAAATCATCGCCCGCCCTGCGGCTCATCTGGCTCGTCGCACTCATCTTCCTGTGCGTGGGGCTGTGCGTGCTCGGTTCCTTCCGCGGCACGGGAAGTGCTTTTGAACTCAAGGCGCAGGGGAGCGGCGATGCCGAGACGCCCAGCGTCGTCTTTGAGTTGGAGGAGAATTGCAGGGAGACGGACGAAAATGGGGAGGAAGTTACCCGCTACTACCGTCTCACGCACGTCTACGTCAACGTGGGCGCCGCATATACGCAGCGCGGGGAGGCGGTCACGCTGCGTGCCGAGATCGTCGCCGGCCCCAACTCGTCCGCGACCAATTCGGGCGGCAGGCGGCTGGAGCTGACTTTCTCCAACTTTGCGCCCGAAGAGACGACGGAGGAGACGCAGTCCCTGCCCGACGACGTATTCTACCGCTGGGTGGAGCTCACGCCCACCACGGCGTCCGAGACCTATGCCAACGGCTGGTACGTCCCCACCTATTCCTATGTCAAACTGACGTCTGCCAAATCGACATTGGCGGAGCAGCCCAGCAACGTGCTCATCAACGAGGTGGTCTTTGTAGGCGAAAAACTCGTCTCCAATTCCTCCTCGGCGGACAGCACGGGGGAGACGGTCGTCATTCCCGCGAGCGTCTACTCGGCGACCCCGCTCGTCGGCGAAAAGCCGGAGGAGTCCGCCGCGAACGCACAGGCGCTGCTCGACCGCCAGTACATTCCGTCTGAGGACACGAGCCGCTTCCACCGCTTCACTGCGGGCGAGACGATCAGCCTCATGACGATTGCCGAGATGCGTGCGGGCGGCAATTACGGGACGGGCAACGTCTATGAAGGGGAGCGCGTCTACGGTGCGCTGGGCGAGGACATCCTCGCGCTCGGCACCCTCATCTTCGGCATGAGCCCCTTCGGGCTGCGCTTCTTCCCCATGCTTGCTGCGGCGGGAACGCTGCTCATCGGGGCGCTTCTCGTGCGCAGGGTGACCAGGAGTGACCGCGCCGGCCTCGTCTTTGCCGTGCTCTTTGCCCTCGCGAGCGCCACGCTCGCGCTCGGCGGCCTGGGAACGCCGCTCATGCTCGGGATATTCTTCCTGATGCTCTCCCTCGATATGTGCCACCGGTTCTATGCGGGCGGCATGAAGCGCGCGGACTTCTCTTCCGCTCTGCCGCTGCTCGTCTCCGGGCTTTCGGGAGCTTTTGCCATCCTCGTTCACGGTGCGCTCATCGTCCCCGTGGCGGGCGTTGCGCTCCTCTTCGGCGCGGGCATCGTGCGCCAGCTGCGCGCAAGGCGCTATCACCTCGATGTCGCCATTGCCGAGGCAGAGGCGGAGCAGGCTCAGTCTGCGCCCGCCGCGCAGGAGGGGGGACAGGACGCCCCGGCCTCGCCCGCACGGCAGAAAGTGGCTGCCGTCGTCGCGGAATACCGCAACAAGACGGCGATCGCCTCCGTCACCTTCGGCTGCGCGCTCGTCATCGGCGCGATCGTGTTCGCACTTCTGTTCGCGCTGCCTCTCTACTATCCCTATATCAAGATGTATTCCGATCCCGCGCAGCCCGGCATCAGCATCTTCGGGCTGGCGGCGCGGTCGTTTGCGGGCGGTTTTACGGGGGTGAACGCGGCGGCAAGCAGCCGGAACGTGTTCAACATCTTCTATTCCCTCCTGCGCGCGGACGGGGAGGCGCTTTCCACGGTGTACGGCGCCTTCATGAACCCCGTCGCCATCGTCGCGGCGGTCGCGGGCGTTGCCTTCCTCATCTATAATATCGTGCGCCTTGCGCGCGCAAAGGAGTGGGGCAAGGCGGAGCGCAATCTTCTGCGCCGCACCGTGCTGCCGCTGTTCGGGGCGGTGTTTGCCCTCATCGCGGCGTCGTTCGCCGGGGACGGCGTGCTCTTCGTGCTGCTTGCGTGGATCTTCCTGTTCATGGCGGCGGCGGATGCCGTCGGCGAATTCACGGCGCGCCCGGACGGTGCCGGCAAGGCGAGCCGCGTGATCGCGTGGGTGGGCTTCGGACTGCTCGCGGCGATGTTCGTCCTCTACTTTGTGTTTGCGGCGGGGCTGCCCGTCGCCTCGGGCATCATCGCGTATCTCTTTGGCTGACGGATCTTGCGCGGGATGCGCCGCGCGGGGACAGGAAAGGGGGGAATATGATCGCAAAAATCGTCTGTTATGCGCTGCAGGGGCTGGAGGGCGTCCCCGTGGAAGTGGAGACGGATGTCTCCCGCGGCATCCCCTCCTATGAGATGGTGGGGCTTCCCGACGCCGCCGTCAAGGAGTCGCGCGAGCGCGTGCGCTCCGCCATCAAGAACAGCGGTTTCGCCTTCCCGATGGGGAAGATCACCATCAATTTCGCCCCTGCGGACAGAAAGAAGGAGGGCGCGTCGTTCGACCTCGCGGTGGCGGTGAGCCTCCTCAAGGCGGGCGAGCAGCTCGTCGGGGCGGATACGCAGGGTACGGTATTTTTGGGCGAGCTCGCCCTCGACGGCGCGGTGCGCCCCGTCACGGGGCTGCTGCCCGTCCTCATCTCCGCACGGGCGCACGGCTATACGCGCTTCGTTGTTCCCGCCGGGAACGCAAAAGAGGCCGCCTTTTTGCGCGGCGCACAGATCTATCCCGTCTCCACGCTTGCGGAGACGGTACGCTTTTTGTTGGGCGCGGAGGCAATCACGCCTCTCGCGCCCGAAACGTTTGTCCCGCATATGCACGCGGGGCAGGGCGCCGATCTGAAGTTCGTCAAGGGACAGCCCGTCGCGCGCAGGGCGCTCGAAGTCGCCGTCGCGGGCGGACACAATCTGCTGCTCATGGGGCCGCCCGGCACGGGCAAGACCATGCTCGCGCGCTGCATCCCCACCGTCATGCCCGACCTCACCTTTGCGGAGGCGCTGGAGATCACCAAGATTCATTCGGTCGCCGGCACGCTGGGGGAGGAGGGCATCATATCCGAGCGGCCCTTCCGCACGCCGCACCACACGGCGACTACGGTCGCGATGTGCGGCGGGGGGAACCGCGTCGTGCATCCCGGGGAGATCTCCCTCGCGCACGGCGGCGTCCTCTTCCTCGATGAACTTCCCGAATACAAGCGCTCCACGCTGGAGGCGCTGCGCCAGCCTCTGGAGGACGGCAGGATCACCGTCTCGCGGGCGGGCGGCTCCGTCACCTATCCGGCGCGCTTCATGCTCTGTGCGAGCATGAATCCCTGCCCCTGCGGCAACTACGGCTCCGCCGACAAGGTGTGTACCTGCTCGCCCGCCGAGATCAGGCGCTACCGCAGGAAGATTTCCGGGCCGCTGCTCGATCGGATCGATCTGCAGGTGGAGGTGGACAACGTCCCCTACGACGCACTCGCCTCGGATGCGGAGCAGGAGAGCAGCGAACGGGTGCGTGAGCGCGTCAACATGGCGCGCGCCATCCAGAGCGTGCGCTTTGAGGGGCTGCCGCAGCGCACCAACGCGGAGATGGGGGAGCGCGAGCTTACCGCATTCTGCCGCCTGAGCGGGGAGGGGGAACGCATCCTCCGGGACGCCTTTGAGCGCATGAAGCTCTCCGCCCGCGCCCGCTCGCGTATTTTAAAGGTCTCGCGCACCATTGCAGACCTTGCCGCGAGCGAGGAGATCCTTCCCGCGCACGTCTATGAGGCGGTGTCCTACCGCCTGGGGGACAGTCTCGAATGACCGCCTATTCTGCGGAGGAACGCCTTCTTGTCCTGCTCGCCGCCGCGGCGGATCTGGATGAACGCGCCCGCAGCGCCCTTTCCCGCGCCTGTGCGCGGGGACTTGCGCGCGGCGAACTGGAAAAAATTTGCGCGGCGGTGATACAAACGGACGGGAACGGGGTATATAAAGGTGATCGCGCGGATTTTTCTGCGGCGGCGGACGCCGTTCTCGGGCGCATGGAGCGCCTCAACGTCTTTGCCGTCACGCTCGCGAGCGCCGGCTATCCGGAGGCGCTGCGCGCCATTCCCGATCCGCCCCTCGCGCTCTTCTGTGCAGGCAGAAGGGAACTGCTCGCGGCAAGAAAGTTCTGCATCGTCGGCTCCCGCATCCTGCCCGCCTGGGCGGAAAAGACGGGCAGGCACATCGCAGCCGAACTTGCCGGGCGGTTTGCCGTCGTCACGGGCATTGCGGAAGGGGGCGACCGCGCCGCCATCGACGGCGCCCTGCCCACAGGCAGCCTCATCAGCGTGCTGCCCTGCGGCCTGGACGTCGACTACCCCGCCTCTCACGCCTCCCTCAAGCGCGAGATCGCAAAGAAGGGGCTCATCGTCAGCGAATACCCGCTCGGGACGCGGGCGCAGAAGTTCTCCTTTCATGCGCGCAACCGCATTCTCGCAGGCCTGTCCGAGGGAGTCCTCGTCCTCGCGGCGGGGGAGTGGAGCGGCACGCTCATCACGGCGAACGCCGCGCTCTCTTACGGCAGAGACGTATTCGCCCTCCCGCACAACGCGGGCGCCGCACAGGGAGCGGGCTGCAATTCCCTCATCAAGCAGGGGGCATACCTCTGTACGGACGCGGGCGATATCTTACAGATGTACGGCATGGATCGCGCGCAGACGTCCGCCCCCGAACTGACGGCGGAGGAGGAAAAGCTACTCGCCGCGCTCCGTCTGCGGGGCGAAGAACACGCCGCGGCGCTTGCCGCCGCTGCGGGCATTCCCGTATGGGAGGCGCAGGCGGCGCTCGCCGCACTCGAACTCAAGGGACTTGTCGCCCGCGCGGGCGGGAACAAGTACACCGCACTCAGACTTTGAATACAACGGACGGGTTCGTCCGGGAAGGAGCTATATGGATCTCATTATCGTTGAGTCGCCCAGCAAGGCGAAGACCATCTCCCGCTATCTGAAGGGGAAGTACCAGGTGGATGCATCGGGCGGACACATCCGCGACCTGCCGCAAAAACAGCTCGGCGTCGCGACGGATAAAAACTACGAGCCGCGCTATGTCAACTCTCCCGGCAAGGAGGCGATCATCAAGCGCCTCACCGAGGAGGCGAAGAAGGCGGACAAAGTCTATCTCGCCACCGACCCCGACCGCGAGGGCGAGGCGATCAGCTGGCATCTGCAGACCGTGCTCGGCCTGCCCGCAGACGGCAAGAACCGCATCGAATTCAACGAAATTTCGCCCAAGGCGGTGGAGCGCGCCCTCGCCAGCCCGCGCACCATCGACTACAATCTGGTGGACGCGCAGCAGGCGCGCCGCGTCTTAGACCGCCTCGTCGGCTATAAGCTCTCCCCGCTGCTCAACGACAAGATCGGCAACGGCCTCTCCGCGGGCCGCGTGCAGTCGGTGGCGCTGCGCCTCGTGGTGGAGCGCGAGCGGGAGATCCAGGCGTTCAAGCCGGAGGAATACTGGACGATCACGGCGGAACTGCAGGACAGGGAGAAGAAGCATTCTCCCTTCAGGGCGGCGCTGGAAAAATACAAGGGCAAGAAGTGCAGGATCGGCAGCCGCGAACAGGCGGACGCCGCTCTCGCAGCCCTTGCGGCGGGCGAGTACCGCGTGGCGAGCGTCAAGCGCAGCGTCACCAAATCGCACGCGCCCGCACCCTTCACCACCAGCACGCTGCAGCAGGACGCCTCCAACAAACTGGGCATGACGGCGCCCGAGACCATGCTCATGGCGCAGCACCTGTATGAGGGCGTCGACGTCGAGGGCATGGGTCACGTCGCGTTCGTCACCTATATCCGTACCGACTCCACCCGCGTCTCCTCGGACGCGCAGGCGGCGGCGCGGCAGTATATCGAGGCCAATTACGGCAAAGAATACCTTCCGGAGAAGCCCAACTTTTACGCATCCAAGAAGGGCGCGCAGGACGCGCACGAGGCGATCCGCCCCATCGACTTGTCCCGCACGCCCGAGTCGGTCAGAAAACTGCTCGACCGCAAGCACTACAATGTGTACAAGCTCATCTATGAGCGCTTTATCGCCTCGCAGATGAGCGAGGCGCTCTATGACTCCATGCAGGTGGAGATCGCCAACGGCGACTATTCCCTCAAGGCGAGCGGCAAGGCGCTCAAGTTTGCGGGCTACACCGCCGTCTGGCAGGAGAGCAAACCCGCCGAGGGGGAGGAGGAGAGCGGAAAGGGTCTGCTTCCGCCCGTCGAGGAGGGGCATCTTCTCGACTGTCTCGGCGTGAAACCCGAGCAGAAGTTCACCAAACCGCCCGTCCGGTATACGGACGCCTCCCTCGTCAAGGCGATGGAGGACAAGGGCATCGGCCGTCCCTCCACCTACGCGACCATCATCTCGGTGCTCAACAAGCGCAAGTATGTGGAGAAAGAGGGCAAGTACATGAAGCCCACCGATGTGGCATACCGCATCACCGATATGCTCGTCAAGTATTTTCCGGAGGTCATGGACGTCGGCTTCACCGCCGATATGGAGACCAAGCTGGACGCCATCGAGGACGGCGGCAAGGACTGGCACGCCGTCATCGCGGATTTCTATCCGCCCTTTGAAAAACAGCTGCGCTTTGCCAAGACGGACGGGGATGAGGTGACGGACGTCAAGTGCTCCAAGTGCGGCTCTCCCATGGTCAGAAAGACGGGCAAATACGGCACCTATCTCGCCTGTTCCAACTATCCCGCCTGTTCCAACATCGTCAGCGAGGGGGAGACGGAGGTCTCCACAACGCCCTGCCCCAAGTGCGGCGCCATGATGGTGGTCAAGAGCGGCAGGTACGGCAAGTTCCTCGCCTGCCCCAACTATCCGACCTGCAAATCTACCCTTCCCTATGGCGATAAGGCTGCGGAGGAGGTGCTGGAGGGGAAATGTCCGGTGTGCGGCAAGCCGACGCGCAAGCTGCGCACCCGCACGGGGAAATTCTACTACGGCTGTACGGGATATCCTGCCTGTACGTTCAAGTCGTGGGATGAGCCGACGGGCGAGAAGTGTCCGCAGTGCGGCGGCGCACTGGTCAAAACGGCGCGCGGCACCATTCGCTGTTCCAACAAGGAGTGCTCCTACCGCGTGCGTCCGCCCAGGCCTGAAAAGGGCGCCGCGCCCGATGCGCCCGCGGCCGGGGAAGCATGATCGTCATCGGCGCAGGGCTGGCGGGCAGCGAGGCGGCGTGGTATCTGGCGGAGCACGGCGAACGGGTGCGGCTCATCGAGCAAAAGCCGCTCCGCCGTTCACCCGCCCATCAGAGCGACGATTTCTGCGAACTGGTCTGTTCCAACTCCTTAAAGAGCGACGACGTCTATGGCAACGCCTGCGGACTTTTGAAGGAGGAGATGCGCCGGCTGGGTTCGCTCACCATGCAGGCTGCCGCGGCCGCGCGCGTGCCTGCGGGCGGCGCGCTGGCGGTCGATCGGGACAGATTCTCCGCATACGTCAGCGAGAAACTGCGCCGCCATCCCAATATCACCGTTGTGTGTGAGGAGGCGCAGCAGCTGCCCGAGGCGGGCATCGTCGCCACGGGGCCGCTGACGGACGGCGCGCTGTACGCCGCCATCGGGGCGCGCTTCGGCGGCGGGCTGCACTTCTATGACGCCACGGCGCCCGTTATCACGGCGGAGAGCATCGATTTTTCCGCCGCCTTCACCGCAGACCGCTACGGCAGGGGGACGGGGGACTACGTCAACTGTCCCATGGACAAGGAGGAGTACGAGGCTTTCGTTTCGGCGCTGCTCTCTGCCGAAAAGGTGACGCTCAAAGACTTTGAAAAGCGGGAGATCTTCGAGGGCTGTATGCCCGTTGAGGTGATGGCGTCCCGCGGACGGGACAGCCTGCGTTTCGGCACCTTTAAACCCGTGGGGCTTGCGGACGGGGAGGGAAAACGCCCGTACGCCGTGCTACAGCTGCGTCGCGAGAATGCGGAGGGAACGCTCTACGGCCTTGTGGGGTGTCAGACCAATCTCAGATTCGGCGAACAGAAGCGGGTGTTCTCCCTCATCCCCGCGCTCAGGAACGCACAGTTCGTGCGCTACGGCGTCATGCACCGCAACACGTTTCTTGATTCCCCGCGCGTTCTTAACGCCGATTTTTCCGCAAAGGATGCGCCCATGCTCTTCTTTGCGGGGCAGATGACGGGCGTGGAGGGATATGTGGAGAGCGCGGCGAGCGGGATGCTCGCGGGCATCCACTGCCTGCGCAGACTGCGCGGCAGGCAGCCTGTTCTGCCCTCCGATGAGAGCGTCATGGGCGCGCTGTCGCGCTACATTGCCACGGAATACAGGCATTTCCAGCCCATGAATGCCAACTACGGCATTCTGCGCGGGCTGGACGTCAGAGATAAAACACAAAAAAAGAGGCTCATGGCAGAGCGCGCGCTTGCCGAGATCGAACGCTTCCGCGCCGCCCTTGCCGAATAAAGGAGGAAACCATGGAATTTCACGGAACGACCATCTGCGCCGTCAAACGCGGCGGCGTCACCGCCATTGCGGGCGACGGACAGGTCACGATGGGCGAATCGGTCATCTTCAAGAATACTGCGATCAAGGTGCGCCGCATCTACGGCGGCAAGGTCATTTTGGGATTCGCGGGTTCGGTGACGGACGCCTTTGCGCTCTCTGAGCGCTTCGAGGGGATGCTCAACAAGTTTGCGGGCAACCTGATGCGCTCCGCGGTGGAGCTGGCGGAGCTGTGGCGCAGCGACAAGCTGGGCAGGCAGCTCAACGCCATGATGATCACCGCCGACAAGGATACGCTGCTCATCCTCTCGGGTACGGGCGAGGTCATCGAGCCGGACGAGGGCATCTGCGCCATCGGTTCGGGCGGCAACTACGCCCTGGCGGCGGCGCGGGCGCTCGCGCAGAACACCGACTTCTCTGCGGAGGAGATCGCAAAAAAGTCCCTGAAGATCGCTTCGGAGATCTGCGTGTTCACCAACGACCATATCATTTGCGAAACGGTGTGACGTACTCGGAGATTTTCTTCCGAACTGACGGAAGAAAATCTTCCGAATGGAAGAGAAAACCTGCGGGTACGCCGCAAGCGGCTGACCGCCTGTTTGTCTCAACCGCGCCAATGAAAAGCGCGGTTTCGGTCACGAAATTGCCTCTGAAATGGCAATTTCTTAGTTCGCGCATACCCCGAAGCCCCGCAGGGGCTGTCGGCATAACGTACGCGCTCACCTCTCGGCGGCGATATGTTGTAACAGTCATGGCATCGCCGTCTTCACTCATTC
Source organism: uncultured Clostridia bacterium (assembly GCA_944372575.1). Classification (GTDB taxonomy): domain Bacteria; phylum Bacillota; class Clostridia; order Christensenellales; family Borkfalkiaceae; genus Gallimonas. The sequence continues at coordinate 16,833 of CALVZS010000010.1, forward strand.
CGCAAGAGCGCAGATATGCGCAAATGCGGGGCGCTGGCGCAAAATGCGATTTTGCTTGCGTCATAATGATAGCAAAAGCAATTTCTGTGTCCTTGCTAAAATAACGTGGCAAAAGGCGTCACTGCGTTATGCCTTTTGCGCCCCTGTTTGCCGCTCACACGGCTTATGCAGAAAGGTGAGCCGCCGCGGGCTAAGCTGTTGCGAAAACAGCGGCGGCGAGGAAAACCGATTGCCGGGCGCAGCCGTGCAATGGGTTTTCCTTAAAATCACGAGATTTCTTTTTGTCAGTTCAAAAAGAAATCTGTGAACTTATTCGGGAGGTTTTTTATGGATTTATCACCCAAACAGATCGTAGCAGAACTCAATAAGCACATCATCGGGCAGGATGAGGCGAAGAAGGCGGTCGCCATCGCCCTGCGCAACCGTTACCGCCGCGCGCAGCTCTCCAAGGAGGTGCGCGACGAGATCACGCCCAAGAACATCATCATGAAGGGGCCTACGGGCGTGGGCAAGACGGAGATCGCCCGCCGCCTGGCAAAGCTGGTCAAGGCGCCCTTCATCAAGGTGGAGGCGACAAAATATACCGAAGTCGGCTATGTCGGCAAGGACGTCGAGGGCATGGTGCGCGATTTGGTGGAGTGCGCCGTCCGCCTTGTCAAGGACGAAAAGACGGCGGAGGTCAACGCCAAGGCGACCGAGGCCGCCGAAAAGAAGATGGTCAAGATCCTTGCCGAGGCCAAGAAGAACGACCGCGGCGAGACGGCGCGCGAGGTGTTCGAGCAGAACCTTCTCGATTCGCTCCGAAAGGGGACGTTCGATAAGGTGGTCATCGAGACGGAAGTCAGGGACGAGCCGAAGAGCATGGAGCTTGTTCCGGGCGGTGCTGCCATCAACCTCGGCTCCATTCTCGGCGATGCGTTCTCGCAGAGGAAGAAAAAGCGCAAGCTGACTGTGTCGGAGGCGATGAAGATCTTTATTGCCGAGGAGGCGGACAAGCTCATCGACGACGATGCCGTGACGGAGGAGGCGCTCCGTCGTGCCGAGAACGACGGCATCATTTTCATCGACGAGATCGACAAGATCGCCGCCAAGGGCAATACGGGCGGGGCGGACGTCTCGCGCGAGGGCGTCCAGCGCGACATCCTGCCCATTGTCGAGGGCAGCACCGTCATGACCAAGTATGGCGCGGTCAAGACGGACTATATGCTCTTCATCGCGGCGGGCGCCTTCCACGTTGCCCGCGTCGAGGATCTCATCCCTGAGCTGCAGGGGCGCTTCCCCGTGTCCGTGGAGCTCTCCAGCCTCACCAAGGAGGATTTCGTCAATATCCTCACCAACACCGAGCACTCCATCACGCAGCAGTATGCCATGCTGCTGGCGGTGGACAACGTCGATCTCAAGTTCACGCCCGACGCCATCGAGGCGATCGCGGAGATCTCCGAGGAGATCAACCTGACCAGCGAGGACATCGGCGCGCGCCGTCTGCACACCGTCATGGAATTTCTGCTGGAGGACATCTCCTTCAACGCGGGCGGCGGCAACTATCCCGTTGTCACGGTGGAGATCGACAGGAAGTATGTGGAAGAACACCTTGCCAAGATCACCAAGGACAGGGATCTGAAGAAGTATGTGCTGTAAGAGGTTCGTACCAATGATGTACAGAAGGGGAAACGTATGATCCAGATTCCGAAGGGCTGTAAGGACGTCCTGCCCGCGCAGGCGTACCAGTGGCAGTATCTTGAAGACAAGGCGCGCGCGGTCGCGGCGGCCTATGCGTTCAGGGAGATCCGTACCCCTGTATTTGAACACACCGAGCTCTTTTCGCGCGGCGTGGGGGACACGACGGACATCGTCAACAAGGAGATGTACACTTTCCTCGACAAGGGCGGGCGTTCTGTTACGCTGCGCCCCGAGGGGACGGCGGGCGTTGCGCGCGCCTTCATCGAGCACGGGCTTGCAGGCAGTGTGCTTCCCTTCAAGGCGTACTATCTCATCTCGGCGTTCCGCTATGAGCGTCCGCAGGCGGGAAGACTGCGGGAGTTCCATCAGTTCGGCTGCGAGCTGTACGGCGCCGCGTCTCCCTTTGCGGATGCGGAGGTCATTTCGCTCGCCGACGCCTTTTTAAAGAGCCTGGGGCTGAAGAAGGTGGAGCTGCGCATCAATTCCATCGGCTGCAAACACTGCCGCGCGCGCTATCATCAGGCGCTCAGGGAGTACTTCGCGCCCCGCCTCGGGGAAATGTGCGAGGACTGCCGCACCCGCTATGAGAAGAACCCCATGCGCATTCTCGACTGCAAGGTGGAGGGCTGCAAGCACATTGCCGCGGGCGCACCCAGGATGCTCGACTACCTGTGCGATGACTGCCGCGCGCACTTTGAACAGGTCAAGCGGCTTTTGTTCGAGGCGGGCATCGCGTACACGGTGGATCCCTCCATCGTGCGCGGGCTGGACTATTACAGCCGTACCGTGTTTGAGTTCGTCTCGGACGCGGCGGGCGCGCAGGGAACGGTGCTCGGGGGCGGCAGATATGATACGCTGCTCGAGCAGATGGACAGCAAGCCCGTGCCTGCCGTCGGTTTTGCCGCGGGCATGGAGCGGCTGCTCCTCGTCATGGAGGCGGAGGGATGTATGCCGCCTGCGGATACGGGCGTCATGTGCTGTCTTGCGGGCATGGACGCGCCCTCCCGCGAGCGGGCGTTCCTGCTGGCGCAGCAGCTGCGCGGAGCGGGCATCTCCTGCGAGACCGACCTCATGGATCGTTCCGTCAAGGCGCAATTCAAGTATGCGGACAAGACGGGCGCGCGTTTCGTGGCGGTGCTGGGCGAGCGGGAACTTGCGGAGGGTGCTGCAGAGGTCAAAGACCTGCGCACTTCCGCATCCGAACGAGTGAATTTCGGTGAACTTGCCGACTATATTAAAAGGAGGATCTGATATGTCGAAAAATGTCATGGAGATCTCGGGCGCACAGCTCGAAGAACTCATCAAAAAGGGGCCCGTCGTGTGCGATTTCTGGGCAAGCTGGTGCGGCCCGTGCCGTATGCTCGCGCCCGTGCTGGACGGCATTGCCGGTGAACTGGCGGGAAGGGCGACCTTCGTCAAGGTGGACGTGGACGCCAACGGCGAGACGGCGCAAAAGTACGGGATCATGTCCATTCCCAACGTCATCGTCTTCAAGGACGGCGTTCCCGCAGGCAATAACCTCGGCTACGTTCCCGCGCCCACAATGAAGGCGTTCCTCGAAAAATATCTGTAACTGCATTTATTCAGGCAGGGCGGCGGCCCTGCCTTTTTTCTATTTTTGTCTTTACAAACGCGCGGGGAAGTGCTACAATAAGTTAACTTTTTGATGGGAGGGGAGCGTATGGCGCCCGCCGATCCGGAACAACTGGATACTCTGCTCACGTCTCTCCGGCACGGCAATGCAAACGCGCTGGACGGCGTCTATGCGCTGCTCGGCGGGCAGATGCTGGCGCTTGCGCGCGGCATCGTGCATAACCGTGCGGACGCCGAGGACGTCGTGAGCGAAAGTTTCCTCAAACTGGTGCGCGGCATCCGCAGCTACCGCAGCGGAAGCAACGGGCGCGCCTTTGTCATGCGCATCGTGCGCAACACCGCCTTCGATCTGCTGCGCCGGCGCAAGATACGAGCGGAGGAGGATCTCGACGCGTTTTTCCATCTGACGGACGAGCGCTACGATCCCGGCCGGACGGAAGATGCGCTCATGCTGGAGGAGGCGGTCGCAAAACTCGATCCGCCCGAGCGCAGGATGATCTATTATCGCTACTATCTCGATTTTACGGTGCGGGAGATCGCGCAGGAGACGGGCATGAGCAAGTCGGCGGCGGCGCGCCTTGTATCGCTTGCCGAGGAAAAGCTGAAAAAACTGCTCGGCGCGGGACAAAACGGGGAGTGAAACGTTGGAATCATGAAGGACATGAAGAAGGACGAGAAAATTGAACGGGCATTCCGTGAATATTTTGATGGGAACGAAGCGCCGGTCTGCGACCTGACGCAGGCAAAGCGCGCGCTCCGGACGGAGCACCGGCGCCGCGGGGGGCGGATCGCGGCGATCGTCTCCGCGGCGGCGTGTTCCCTGCTCGTTGCCGCCGTGGCGGTCGGGCTGCTCCTTCCGCGCTTTCTGCTCGACGTGCCGTCCGAAGATGCACCTTCTGCGGGGGATGTGCCGCAGACCTATTCGCTCGCCTCGGCGCAGGCGCAGCCCGCGACCTATGCGGCGTTGGAGGATGCGTACGGGCAGTTTTTGAGCGGCTTCTCCCGTTTTGACGCCGCCAGGAATGCCTCGGCGCGCTATACGCTCTATGAACAGAACGGAGAAGACGTCCTGCTCTCGGTGCACGTCGAATATGTCCGCGGACTCACCCGCTGGCGTGCGGACGTCTCCTTTGATCTGACGGAAGGCGCCATGCTCCCCGAGGAGTTTATTCCCTTCGAAGAGCTGTCGGCGGAGGGCTCCGTCAACGGATATGTCTATCGGTATGACGATCGGTCGTGGAACGGAGAGCCCGTCACGGATGTCTGCCTGACGCTTTCCGCAGGGGAGTGCTATCTCACCGTCATGGGACAACAGCGGGAGGAGGCGCTCGGCGTCTTTTTGGCGCTGCTCACGGAGCAGGCCTGAAATTTTTACGGAAAATTTTTCCGATTTGCGGGACAGGACGGCCGTTCGGCGCGTTGTAAGAGTGAACGGGGGAGAAAATCGCCCCGAACGGGAGGGAAAACAATGAAAAAACGGTTGATCGGACTCGGATGTCTTGCGATGACGGCGGCGTTGCTGAGCGGATGCGGCGTTGCCCCGAACGGCGGGGACATGGGGTACTATCCCATGGAAGACGGGATCTTTGAGAGCGACGACGAAAACTATGTGTATGACGAAGTGATCGAACAGGGATTCGTCGATACGGCACAGACGCCTTCTTCTTATTTTTCGCTGGATCGGAATACGGCGGGGTATTCGCTCGTCCGTGCGCAGGTGCGGGAGGGTCTACAGATCGCCCCCGACTCGGTGCGTCTCGAGGAACTCGTCAATTACTTTGACTACGCCTATCCCGCACCCAAGGCGGGGGAGGCAGTGGGCGTCTCGGCGTACGTCTCGGACTGCCCGTGGAATGATGCGCATTCGCTCCTGACGTTGGGCCTCAGGACGGAAGAGGCCGTCCGCACGGGAAGTGCCAACTACGTCCTGCTGATCGACGTCTCGGGCTCCATGGGTTCGACCGTGTGGGGGACGGAGGGACAGAGCTGTCTCGACCTCGTCAAATACGGTGCGAACAAGCTCGTCGATACGTTGGACGAGGGAGACAGGCTGTCCATTGTGACGTACGCAAGCGGCGTAAGCACCGTTCTGGAGAGCACGGAGGCGACGGCGGAGAATAAGCCCGCCATCCGCAACGCGATCGATCGGCTCAACGCCTACGGCTCGACCAACGGCTCGGGCGGACTGGACCGCGCCTACGAACAGGCAGAGGCCTTCCGCACGGAAGACGGAAACAACCGCGTCATCCTGCTCTCGGACGGCGACTTCAACGTCGGCATATCCGATGAGGACGAGCTCACCGAGTTCATTCAGGAAAAGGCAAAGAGCGGCATCGCGCTCTCCGTGGCGGCCGTCGGCATGGGCAACATGCGCGACGACTTCATGCAGACGCTTGCCCTCAACGGAAACGGCAACTATGCCTACATCGATACGCCGCTCGAGGCGGAAAAGGTGTTCACCGAAGAGGTGGCAGGCACGCTCTATACCGTCGCGCACGATGCAAAGGCGGGCATCACCTTCGATGCGGACACGGTGTCCTCCTATCGTCTGCTGGGCTATGACATGAAGACCATGTCCGAGGATGACTTCAACAACGCCGATACGGACGCGGGCGAGATCGGCAGCAATCTCTGCGTGACCGCCATGTACGAGATTGTGCGCACCGATGCGGACACGGATGCCCCGCTTGCCGAGGTTGCGGTGCGCTATCGCAACACCGCGGGCGAGGACGACGAGGTCACGCTCACCGTCACGGGCGAGGAACAGGCAACGCAGGACACCGCTTTCGCCGCGTGCGTGGCGGAGTTTGCCCTGGTGCTGCGCAGGTCGCAGTACCGCGGCAGCGCCTCGCTGGAGAGCGTGCTCGCACGGCTGGAGGGCATGGAGGAGTACCTTTCCTCGGACGCCTATAAGCAGGAGTTTGCGCAGCTCGTCGCCCTTGCGCAGGAGAGCGGCAATTACGATTACGGGCCTGCCGCCGCGCCGGAGGAGACCGGAACGCAGGCGGCACTCTGAACCGATCTTCGCCCGCCGTCATCGGACGGCGGGCGGAGATTTTTTCATGCTGCGATTGCAGATTTTTGCCGGAATCCTTGCTATTTGCGCCAAATCCTGTTATAATGAAAGGCAATCTCAATATAAGGACGGTACAACCATGATCGATCTGACCACCATCCGCAGCGCCGACCCCGAAGTCTGCAGGGCAATGGAGCAGGAGCTTGCCCGCCAGCGCGGCAATCTGGAACTCATTGCAAGCGAGAACATCGTCTCTCCCGCAGTCATGGCGGCGATGGGAAGCCATCTCACCAACAAGTATGCGGAAGGGTATCCCGGCAGGCGCTATTACGGCGGCTGTGAGTTCGTCGACGTGGTGGAGGATCTCGCACGGGACAGGCTGACGGAACTTTTCGGCTGTGAGCACGCCAACGTGCAGCCCCATTCGGGCGCACAGGCGAACTTTGCCGTCTACTTTGCCATGCTGCAGCCGGGTGACACCGTGATGGGGATGAACCTCTCCCACGGCGGACACCTCACGCACGGCTCGCCCGTCAACTTCTCGGGCAAATATTTCCATATCGTACCCTACGGCGTCTCCGAGGAGACGGAGACCATCGACTATGACGAGATGGAGCGCATCGCGCTCGAATGCAGGCCTAAGATGATCGTCTCGGGCGCGAGCGCCTATCCGCGCATCCTCGACTTTGCGCGCATCCGCGCCATCTGTGACAGGGTGGGCGCGCTCATGATGGTGGACATCGCCCACATTGCGGGGCTTGTCGCGGCGGGGCTGCACCCCAGTCCCGTGCCGTATGCCGACTTCGTCACGACCACCACGCACAAGACGCTGCGCGGCCCGCGCGGGGGCGTGATCATGTGCAAAGAACAGTATGCCAAGGCGATCGACAAGGCGGTGTTCCCCGGCACGCAGGGCGGGCCGCTCATGCACGTCATCGCGGCAAAGGCGGTCGCCTTCCGCGAGGCGCTCTCGCCCGCATTCCGTCTCTATCAGCAGCAGATCGTCCGCAACGCCGCCGCCATGGCGGACAGGTTCACCCAGAACGGCGTGCGGCTCGTCTCGGGCGGCACGGACAACCACCTCATGCTGCTCGATCTGAGGAAGGACGATATGACGGGCAAGGAGCTGGAGGCGCTGCTCGATCGCGCTCATATCACGGCAAACAAGAACACCATCCCGTTTGAGACCACGTCTCCCTTCGTGACGAGCGGCCTGCGCATCGGAACGCCCGCCATCACCTCGCGCGGGATGAAGGAGGGGGAGGCGGCCGAGATCGCCGACCTCGTCACCGAGATCATCGAAGGGCGCGAGGAGGCCGTTGCCGACGTCAGCGCAAAGGTTGCCGCCCTGTGCGAAAAATTCCCCATCTATCAGGGCGATATTCTCTGAAAAGGAAAATGAAGAGGAAAAGCAGCGCCGCCCGCCGTCAGATGACGGCGGGCGGCGCATATTATTTTATCTACCGGATGAGCTACCGGATGAGCTCATCCAGCGGAACATCGTAGAACTTTGCCAGTTTGATGAAATACTTTAATCTCGGGACGGTCACGCCCCATTCGTATGCCTGATAGGACTGGCAGGTGATCCCGATCTCCTTGGCAACATATTGCTGCGTGTAATGATATTTTTCCCGCAACCGTTTTAAGTTCCCCGCAATGTTGTAGAGTTCTTCCATGTTTCCCTCATTTTTACTTGACATTATAAAGTCTGTAACTGTATAATGAGGGCAAAATAACGTTTGGAACGTTAAAAGCGAGGCATATAAATGGAAAAAATGCGGGAACAGCCTCTCACGGCAGAGCTTTTACTGGAGGAGATCAGGGTGATTTTAAAGGACAGCTTCGTGGCGCGGGGGAGAAAGACGGGGGACGAGATCGAACTGCGCTTTCCGGGTGGGGAGACCTTTCGCCTCACGCTCTGGCGGCAGCCGCCGCGTTAATTTTTGTTATTATGAATTTGTAATTGCGGTTTGACAGGGGAAGTGTTTACTGATATAATATACATTACTGATATTGATTATTATATATTAATATTACATTGAGGTGTATTAATGACAATCAAGGAAATACAAAATAAATATCCAGAAAAAAAATACTATCGGTTAAAAATTGCTCCTAACAATAGGAGTATGTTCATTATGGAAAAACTGGAGGATTTTTTTGAGCTTGTTGATTTGGTCGGATATGTGGAATCAGAAGTAGATGGAATTGAAGCGAGTGAAGCGAATTTGGAAATGCTTGTTGTGTCGTATTTGAGTTCATTTTATCCTTATAATCCTTATATAAGTATGCGCGATCCTCGTGTTGAAATCTTTTTGAACTATGTAAATGAAAATATGTCTAATACTTTGCAATTGATTATACAGGCTGAGTCATATACAACAACAAATCTTTTTGGTATTAATACAGATATTATGTTTGAAGATACTAAAAGTTCTATGCCTGAAGATAAATTTGAACAAGGTATGACAGAGGTTGGTAAGCTATATGAGAAATATAAAGAAGGGCTGGATAAAAACAAAAAAACGCGAGAGAATGACATTAGAAATTGTATTTTGAATTATAAAGAAAAATATTTACAACTGCAATCTAAGGCAGATAAGGAAGAATTAATAAAAGTCGTCCAGTTAGAGTTAAAAGAGAAATTTGGTATTAGTGGAAGGAATGATAGCAGAGTTAGCAAGATAGCAATTAAGAAAATGTATGAAGGAGAATGAAATCGTCGCGTTAAGGAAATGACATAAGGAAAACGCTTGACAGGGAACGGAATGCGTACTATAATACAGACAATCGAATATTCTTTGGGGCGGAGTGAAAGTCTCCACCGGCAGTAAAGTCTGCGAAGGGCGCAAGCCCCCGAACGGGTGCAATTCCCGTACCGACGGTCAAAGTCCGGATGAGAAAAGAAACAAAGCGGCATTGTCGCGCCCCGCAGGGGCGCGTTTTTTTGTGCGGCGGGTCAAAGAATATCCGAAAATCATTGTGAGGTGTTCTTGATGGCAGCCAAAAAATATTTTTCCTCCACGCGCATCGCCATGATCGCGCTCTTCTCCGCGCTTGCGGCAATTTTGTACATCTTTAACTTCTCTCTGCCGTTTGCCTTTCCCAGTTTTCTGGAGTTCCGCTTCTCCGACGTCCCCGTTCTCATCGGCACGTTCGCGCTTGGCCCGCTCTCGGGGTGCGTCATCGTCGTGATGATGGTGCTCATCAAACTCGTGTGCGTGTCCACTTCCACCATGTTCGTGGGGGATGCGGCGGACATCCTCGTCGGGATCGCGCTCGTCATTCCCGTCGGGCTCATCTATCAGCGCCGCCGCACCTTCCGCGGAGCGCTGCTGGGGCTTGCCGTCGGCTCGCTCGTCTCCACCGCGCTCGCCGTGCTTTTGAACCGTTTCGCCCTTGTGCCTGCCTACGTCTATCTCATGTTCGGCGGCAGCTGGGATCCCATCCTCGGCATGATGACGCCGCTCTTTCCCTCCTGCACGCGGGAAAATTTCTACTCCCTCTATCTGTGGGCGGCGATCCTTCCCTTCAATCTGCTGCGCTGCCTGGTGGCGTCCCTCATCACGCTGCCCGTCTACAAGCACATTTCGCGCGCCATCAACCGGCTGAACGCCAAACTTACGCCCAAAAAGAGGACGGGGGAGAGGAGCAGCCGCTATGCGGCGGCGCTCACCGTGCTCGGCTTTGTGCTCGCCGTGCTCGTGCTCGTGTTCTTTGCCGTCCTGCACTATCTGCTGACGCAGGGCTAATGGGCATAAAATTCTTGCAAAATGTCGCCGTATGCGGTATAATAGCCGTGATATGGCGATTTTTCTTTCCCGCTCCCCCGAGGAGACCCGGGCATGGGCGGAGAACTATGCAAAGACGCTCTCGCCCGGCGACGTCGTCCTCCTGGACGGCGAGATGGGCGCGGGGAAAACGGTGGTGGCGCAGGGCATCGCGCGCGGCCTGGGCGTGGAGGAGGACGTGCTCTCTCCCACCTATGCCTACGTCAACAGCTATGCGCCCATGTTCCACTTTGACTGCTACCGCATCGCAAGCGTGCGGCAGGCGGAGGAGCTGGGATTTGCCGACTATTTCGACGCGGGCAAGGTCTGCCTTGTGGAGTGGAGCGAGAACATTGCCCCCCTCCTGCCGGAGGGCTGCAGGCGGATCGTGATCCGTAAGACGGGAGAAAACGAGCGGGAGATCGAGACATGAAGTTTCTTGCCATCGATACGAGCGGCAGGGCGCTGACTCTCGCCGCCGTCAACGGGGAGGAGACCGCCTTCATCTGCCGCGAGGACTGTGCGATGCAGCACTCCGTCCTGCTGATGGATGCGATCGATCGGGCGCTCCGGCAGGCGCACCTGACAGCGGAGGAGTGCGACTTCTTCGCGTGCGTCGTCGGGCCGGGGTCGTTTACGGGCATCCGCATCGGCATCGCCACCGTAAAGGGGCTGTGCCTCGCCTGCAAAAAGCCCGCCCTCGCACTCACCTCTTTCGACACCCTTGCATACGCTGAAAGGGACGGAAAGCGGCTCTGCCTCGTCGATGCGGGGCATGGGAACTATTACCTGTGCGGCTACGACGGGGACAGGGTGTGCATCCCGCCCGCCTTCTGTCCGCGCGCGGAGGCGGACGGCTTCATCGCGCAGGGCTTTGTCCCCGTCGCGTCCGCCGCGCTCTTTGATGGCGTAAAGGCGGCGGACACCGCCCGCGGACTCGTGCGCGCGGCGTCTGCCAAGGCGGGCGAGGCGTGCGGGGCGCACGCGCTGGAGGCGCTGTACCTGCGCAAGTCCTCGGCAGAGGAGAAGCGCGCATGAAAAAGGGGGAATGACATGAACGGACGGCTCTGGCAGTATGCCGACCTCTCGGGGATCGCCGCGCTCGAGTGCGACTGCTTCTCCGACCCGTGGAACCACCGGATGCTCGCCGAATCCTTTCTCTCGGGCGCCTTTTACGGCTCGCTGCTCGAGGAGGACGGCGCCATCACGGCATACGGCGGCGTGGGCGTTGCGGGTGAGGTTGCCGAGGTGCAGCTCATCGGCGTGGCGGAGATGTACCGCCGCTGCGGCAGGGGCGGCAAGATCATGGACGACCTTGAGGCGCTCGCCCGGGAGCACGGGGCAAAGCGCATCCTGCTGGAGGTGCGTGTGTCCAATTCTCCCGCCCTGTTGCTGTACCTCAGGCGGGGATACGGCGGGATTTTCGCCCGCACGCGCTACTATGCGGACGGTGAGGACGCCGTCGTCATGGCAAAGGAGCTTGTTTGAAACTTTCCCTTGTGCAGCGGGGGGAGGGGCGCGATCTCGTCCTCCTGCACGGCTATCTCTCCTGCAAGGAGAGCTTCGCCCCGCAGATTGCCTACTTTTCGCGGCGCTTTCGCGTGACCGCGCTCGACTTTCCCGGTTTCGGCGGCGCGGGGGAGCTGCCCGGGGCGTGGTCGGTCGCCGACTATGCCGACTGGCTGCAGGACGCGCTCGCCGCCCTCTGTATCGGGCAGCCGTACGTCCTCGCCCATTCCTTCGGGGGGCGGGTCGCCGTCAAGTGCCTCTCCCGCGGGGACGCGTTCTCCAAGGCAGTGCTTGCGGGCTGTGCGGGCATTCTGCCGCGGCGCACCCTTTCCTACCGCGTGCGCGTTAAAACGTACCGCCTGGTCAGGCGTTTTGCGCCCGCGTTTGCGGAGCGCCGCTTCGGCAGCGCGGAGTACCGCACGCTCTCCCCGCTCATGCGGGAGAGCTATAAAAGGATCGTCAACGAGGATTTGCGCGCGGACGCGGCGAAAATTGCCGTCCCCGTGCTGTTCATTCACGGGATCTGTGACAGGGCGGTGCCGCCCGCTTCCGTGCGCGTCTATCTCTCCTGCGTGAAGGGGAGCCGCGTGTTCTGGATGGAGGACTGCGGCCACTTCGCGCACCTGGAAAATCCGCTCGCGTTCAATGCGGCGGCGGAGGAGTTTTTGCAATGAGCATACCGACCATTCTTGCCATTCTCATCGGCGGCCTGCTTGCGGGCTATGCCTTTTTTATGTGTTCCGTCCGCCTTGTCGCCATCCTGCAGCAGCAGGGGTACTCGGGCGGGGCATTTCTGAAATGGTACTACCGTTCGCGCAATATCGAGCGCAAAAAGGCGTCCATCCTCGCGCTTGCGCTCGCGCTTCTGACGGCGCTCTTTTGCGTGTGCTTCTCCTTTTTGGGATATGCAGCGGCCAACCTTACCTCGGTGGCGCCCTTCGCGCTCATCTGCGTGCTGTACTGCTATTCCGAGCAGAAGCACGCCCTTAAAGTTCCGCTCAAAAACACTATGCGCGCCGTGCGGCTGTGCATCGGATATGCCGTACTGCTGTGCGCCCTGTGCATCGGGCTGGGGTTCGCGCTGGCGGCAATCGCCGATGCGGCGGAAACGGGCTGGGTGTACCTCATGCGCTTTGTTCCCTTCTGCCTGGTGCCGCTCCTCTGTCCGCCCCTTCTGGCGTTTGCCAACCTGTGCATGAAGGCGTACGAAGTGCCGCACGCAGACAGATTCATCCGGCGCGCCCGGGCGGCGCTCGCCGCGTCACCCTGCATCAAGACGGGCATCACGGGGAGCTTCGGCAAGACGAGCGTCAAGCACTTTGCCGCTGTCATCCTCTCGGAAAAATACAGAGTCATTGCCACGCCCGCCTCCTACAATACGCCCATCGGCATCGCCAGAGCGGTGAACGAGGGCGGGCTGGACTGTGATATCTTCCTTGCCGAAATGGGCGCGCGCAGGACGGGCGACATCTCCGAACTCTGCGACATGGTATGCCCCTCCGCGGGCGTGGTGACGGGCGTCACCTGCCAGCACCTCGCCACTTTCGGTTCGCCGGAGGCGATCCGCGCGGAAAAGGGGGAGCTTGCCGCGCGCGTCGCGCGCTGCGTGCTCGGGCGCTCCGCCGCGGACATGGGCGGGCCGGATGCGCTCGTCATGGGCAGGGACTTCGACGCCGAGGACGTGGCGCTCTCGCTGGAGGGAACCTCCTTCACGCTGCGCCTGCCCGCGGGCAGCCTGCCCGTCAGCGTACCGCTTCTGGGCAGGCACGCCGCCGAGGACGTGGCGCTCGCCGCCGCACTCGCTTCTTCGCTCGGGCTCTCCCTCTCCGAGATCGCTGCGGGCATTGCCAAGATCAGACCCGTCGAACACCGCCTGCAGCGCAGGGATGCGGACGGCGTCATCATTCTGGACGATGCCTACAACAGCAACCCCGAGGGCGCGCAGAACGCCGTCGAAGTGCTGCGCCTCGCCCCGGGAAAGAAGGTGGTCGTCACGCCCGGCATCGTGGAGCTGGGACAGCTGGAGGAGGAAGTCAACGCCCGGCTCGGGGCGTCTCTTGCGGGGCTCGACCGGGTCATCCTGGTGGGGGAGACGCTCGTGCTCGACGTGCGCAACGGCTACCTCGCCGCGGGCGGGGACGAGAAAAAGCTCTCCGTCGTCCCCACGCTGGAGGCGGCGCAGCAGCTTCTCGCGGGCGAACTTGTCTCCGGGGACTGCGTGCTGTTTTTAAACGATCTGCCCGACTGCTACAATTAAAGGCGCCGCATCGGTACGAGTTACACGCGAAACACCTTCGGAAGAAAAATCCCTTCGGAGGTGTTTTTTGTATGCCCAACGTTGCCGTGTTCTTCGGCGGACGCTCCAGCGAGGCGGAGATCTCCGTCATCACGGGGATGTACGCCGTCAACTTGCTGCGCGGAACGCGTTACCGCGTCCTGCCCGTCTACCTTCCGCCCGACGGGGGGATGCTGCTCGGGAAGTGGAAGCAGGTGTCCGATTTCGCGCATCCGGTCAGGGGAACTCCGGTCACGCTGTGCAGGGGCTGCCTTGTGCGGGAGGGCGGGCGCAGGCCGTCGGAGCGCATAGACGTCGCCCTCAACTGCTGCCACGGCGGCATGGGGGAGGACGGCACGCTCGCGGCGCTCCTCGCCTGGAATGCGGTCGTCTCCGCCTCTCCCGGCGTCGCCGAAAGCGCCGTCTTTATGGATAAGCGGCTCACCAAACTTGCCCTGCGCGGGCTGGACATTCCCGCTGCGCCCGCATTCGGCGTTACGGAGGAGGAATATGCCGCTTCGCCCGATGCGGTGTGTGCGCAGACGGCCGCCTTCGGCTATCCCGTCGTCGTCAAGCCCGCGCGGCTGGGTTCGAGCATCGGGCTGAGCGTCGCGCACGGGGAGGAGGAACTCCGGCAGGCGTTCTCCCTCGCCTTCCGCCTCGACGACGGCGCGCTCGTGGAGCGCTATTTCCCCGGAAAGCGGGACATCAACTGCGCCGCCTGCCGCCTGCAAGGCGAGGTGCGCGTCTCCGCGTGCGAGGAGGTCTTTTCGGGCGGAGAACTGCTCTCGTATGCGGAAAAGTACGAGCGCGGCAGGGGGAGCGCCTGCCCCGCCGACCTGCCCGAAGCTGCCGCGGCGCACATTTGCAGCTGTACCCGCCGCCTGTATGAGGCGTTCGGGATGCGCGGCGTCGTGCGCGCCGACTATCTCCTCGTCGGCGAGGGGGTGTACTTCAACGAACTCAATACCGTTCCCGGCTCGCTCGCGGGGTATCTGTTTGCCGACACGCTCTCGGGCGTGCGCGACTTCTTTGTCGCCCTCCTCGACGAGGCGCTGCGCACCCCGCCCGTACAAAAGGAGGTCATCCGCACGGGAATTTTGCGGGAGAAGGTTTTTTCGGGCGCAAAAGGTTGCAAACGGCGGGGAAATTTCGTATAATGAAGGAAAAAGCCGAGGTAGTTTATGGCAAAAATTCAGATGACGACCCCCCTCGTGGAGATGGACGGCGACGAGATGACGCGCGTCCTGTGGAAGTGGATCAAGGAGATCCTCATCCTGCCCTATGTGGAGTTAAAGACGGAGTATTTCGACCTGGGCCTGCCCAACCGTGATGCGACGGCGGATACCGTCACGGTGGAGAGCGCCCGCGCCACCAAAAAACTGGGCGTCGCCGTCAAGTGCGCCACGATTACTCCCAACGTACAGCGCATGAGCGAATACCATCTGCACGAGATGTGGAAGAGCCCCAACGGCACCATCCGCCGCATTCTGGACGGCACGGTGTTCCGCGCGCCCATCGTGGCGAAGGGCATCCGCTCCTACATTCCCACCTGGACGAAGTCCATCGTCCTCGCCCGCCACGCCTACGGCGACGTGTACGCGGCGGTGGACGGCATTGCCGCCGAGGGCAACAAGGTCTACCTCGTGACCGAGGACAAGGAGGGGCGTGAGGTGTCCAGGAAGCTGGTACACGACTTCAACGGCACGTCGGGCGTGGTGCAGGGGATGCACAACTGCGACGATTCGGTGCGCTCCTTCGCGCACGCCTGTTTCCGCTATGCGCTCGAGCAGAACCTTCCCATGATCTTTGCCACCAAGGACACCATCTCCAAGGTGTACGACGGGCAGTTCAAAAAGATCTTCGAGGAGGTGTACGGACAGTACGAGGAGCAGTTCAGAGCAAAGGGGCTGTGGTATCTCTACACCCTCATCGACGATGCCGTGGCGCGCATCATCCGCTCGGAGGGCGGACTGCTGTGGGCGTGTAAGAACTACGACGGCGACGTGATGAGCGACATGGTCGCCACCGCCTACGGGTCGCTGGGCATGATGACTTCCGTGCTCGTCTCTCCGGACGGCAAGTATGAATACGAGGCGGCGCACGGCACCGTCACGCGCCACTACTATAAATACCTCGCGGGGGAGGAGACGTCCACCAATTCTGTGGCGACCATCTTCGCCTGGACGGGCGCTCTGAAAAAGCGGGGCGAGCTGGACGGCAACGCGCCGCTCGTCGCATTTGCCGAAAAGCTGGAGCGCGCGACCGTCTCCACCATCGAGGAGGGGGAGATGACGGGCGATCTTGTGCCGCTCTTTTACAGAGAGGGGATCGCGCCCAAAAAGCTGGATTCCGAGCAATTCCTGCACGCCGTGGCGCGCCGCATGAACGTATGAAAAAACGCACCCCGCGGGGTGCGTTTTTTGGCTTTTGCTCAGTCGCGGCGCAGCATGGAGAGGAACACGATGGCATAGTAAAGGAAATACACAAGGGAAATGAGCAGGGAGGCGACGTAGGTGAGCGCCGCGGCGGAGAGTACCTTGCCCGCGGCCGGCAGTTCTTCTTCCCCGAGAATGCCCTCCTCGACGAGCATCTTCTTCGCCCTGCGGGAGGCGTTGAACTCCACGGGCAGCGTCGCCAGCATAAAGAGCGTGGACAGCCCGTAGAGCGCGATGCCCAGATACACCGCCCACCGCCCCCAGGGCAGCGGTGCGGAGATCCAGAAGATGTCCAGAAGCAGTCCCAACAGAATGAGGGGGAGCGCCAGGCGGGAGCCGATGTTGGTGATCGGCACGAGGACGTTCCGGATCTTATAGGGGACGTATCCCGTCTCCTTCTGCATGACGTGTCCCACCTCGTGCGCCGCCACGGCGACCGCCGCGACCGAGGCGCTGCCGTATGTGCTCATGGAAAGATTGACAACCTGTTTGGTCGGGTTGTAATGATCTGTGAGCTTTCCTTCCACGCGGTTGACGGAGATGCCCGTCACGCCGCGGCTGCGCATGAGGCGCGTCGCCGTGTCATATCCCGTCATGCACGAGCGCGTCTGTACGCGGTCGTATCTGGAATACGTTGTGTTGACGCGCGCCGACGCCCAGCCGGCAAAGGCAAGACAGGGCAGCAGCAACAGCAGAAACAGAAGATATTCGAACATGGACGGACTCCTCCTGTATCTATTATAACACAAATTGCTGCCTTTCTAACAGTGTACAGGTTTTTTTCACAAACGGGGACAAAATTCCCCGTCCTCTGCGGCGGGGGAGGGAAAAACGCCTTGCCTTTTTGCAAAAAACTTGCTATACTTTGAATATGGACAAGATCTTTACGGACAAGGTGCGCATCACGCTCAAGGCGGGCGACGGCGGCGACGGCATGAATTCCTTCAAGGCATACAAGGGCAAGCCGGCGTGCGGGCCGGACGGCGGGGACGGCGGGGACGGCGGCAGCGTCTTTGTCATGGCGGACGAGAACGTGCATGACCTGCTCGCCTATCGCTATACGCGCAAGTTTGCGGCGGAGAACGGCGAGCGCGGCGGCTCCAACCAGTGTTTCGGGAAAAAGGGGGCGGACGTCGTGCTGAAAGTCCCCTGCGGCACCCTCGTGCGGGACGCGGAGAGCGGAAAGATCATCTGCGACGCCTATGAGGACGGGGAAAAGATCAGGCTGCTCGCGGGCGGGCGGGGCGGAAAGGGCAACGTGCGCTTTACCACGGCGCGCCGCCATGCGCCCAACTTCGCCCAGAAGGGCGTGCAGGTCAAACCGCACGACGTCATCCTTGAGATGAAGGTCATCGCCGACGTGGGGCTGGTCGGCTTCCCCAATGTGGGCAAGTCTACGCTGCTCTCCAAGATCTCGGCGGCGCGCCCCAAGATCGCGGACTACCACTTCACCACGCTCTCTCCCAACCTGGGGGTGGTGAAATACTATGAAAATTCCTTTGTGGTCGCCGACATTCCGGGGCTGATCGAGGGCGCCGCGCAGGGAGCGGGACTGGGACACGACTTTCTGCGCCATATTGAGCGCACCCGCATGATCTGCCACGTTCTGGACATTGCCGGCACGGAGGGGCGCGACCCCCTGGACGACTTTGAAAAGATCAACGCAGAGCTTGCCGCCTACTCGCAGAAGCTGGCGCAGCTGCCGCAGATCGCCGTCCTCAACAAGTATGACTGCGCGGGGGCGCTGGAGAACGCCGAGCGCTTTGCGGCGGCGCATCCCGACCTCCCTGCTGTATGTATAAGCGCCGTGCGCGGCGAGGGGACGGCGGAGCTGCTGGACGCGGTGTGGCGGCTTTTGCAGACGCTGCCGCCCGCTGAAAAGATCCCCTCCGACGAGTTCGCTTTCGAGGAGGAGGACACCTGGCAGTTCGACATTGCAAGGGACGGCGAGGGCGCGTTCGTCGTCACGGGCGGGCTGGTTGACCTGCTGTGCCGCAACGTCGTGCTGAACAACCCCGATTCGATGGCGTACTTCCACAGGATGCTCAAGACGCGCGGCGTGTTCAAAGCGCTTCAAGACATGGGCTGCAGGGAGGGGGACACCGTCGTCGTCGGAGACGTGGAATTTGACTATATTCCGTAATGAGGAGAAAGTATATGACAAGCAAGCAAAGAAGCAAATTGAAATCCATCGCGGCGAACCTCTCGCCCGTCACGCAGATCGGCAAGGGGGGCATTTCGGACAATCTGTTAAAGACGCTCTCCGAGGCGCTGGAGGCGCGCGAGATCATCAAGGTGAACGTGCTGCCCTCCGCCGAGGCGGACGCCGATACCATGGCGCAGAACGCCGCCGATCTTCTGGGGGCGGAGGTGGTGTGCGTCATCGGCAGGAAGGCGGTCTTTTACCGCCGCTCGAAGAGAGAGGACGTGGAACATATCGAACTGTAAAAAGGGCGCGGGCAGCACCCTTTTTTCATAAAAAATGGGGCGCCGTAACATCTTTTTTTGAAAAAATTTCCTTAGAAGGGTTGACAAACCGCCGTATTTTGCGTATAATTGCGGTACAAAAAGAATATCCGGTAGGTAAGGCTACTACGGGGATACGGGCTGTTGCCGCAAAACGATGGAGACATCGTGCGCAGGTTTGAACAGGCTGCGTCGAAAGACAAGGTGCAGCATAACACAGCTTCATTGCCCCGCGAAGTCAAAGCTCGAACGGTGGACTCTTTGCGGACAGTCGTCATTTTCCGCGCGCCGTCGGGCGCGCGGTTATTTTTTGAAAAAACAAGGAGGTATGCAGGATGAACGAAGGCAGTCGAAGTCGCAGTGCGCCATCGGGCGGGCTTTTGCGCGCCGTTTGTCCGCATACCCGCGCATCGGCGTACTGACGGTTCGGCTACCTCATCGAGTTGCATCGAAGGAGGTAGTGATGAAAAAATTCAAGAAGATGGAACGCTCCGCCCGGGCAGAGAGGCTCATGCGCCCCGCTGCGGCGGAGCGGCTGCGCACGGCGGCACGGATGCCCGCCGAGCGCGTCTGTTCGTGGCTGGGAACGCGCGACGGCGGTCTGAGCGAGGAGGAGGTGGCCGCCCGCCGCGCACAATACGGGAGCAATGTCCTGCAGGGGAAGCGCGCGTCCGGTGCTCTGCGCCGTCTGGCGGGAGCGTTTTTCAATCCGTTTACCCTCATCCTGATCGTGCTGGCGCTCGTCTCCCTGCTGACGGACGTCGTCTTTGCCGCACCGTCGGAGCGCAGTTATTTCACGGTCATCGTCATCGCCGTGATGGTGTTTATCTCGGGCGGGACGCACTTTATTCAGGAGACAAAAAGCGGCAGGGCGGCGGAAAAGCTCTCCTCCATGATTGCTCCCACGGCGTGCGTGGTGCGCGGCGGCGTCGCCGCCGAACGCCCCGTGGCGGACATTGTGGTGGGGGATCTCATCCGGCTGTGCGCGGGCGACATGCTTCCCGCGGACGTGCGCATTCTCGCGGCAAAGGATCTCTTTCTCTCGCAGTCGGCGCTGACGGGGGAGAGCGCGCCCGTGGAAAAGAGCGCACAGGCGGAGGAGTCGAAGCGCGCGCTGCTCGAGAGCGAGTGCCTCGCCTTTGCGGGAACCAATGTCGTGAGCGGCAGCGCCACGGGCATCGTGATCGCAGTGGGCATGGACACCCGGTTCGGACAGTCGGCAAAGGCACTTGAGGAAAAAACCTCCGGAACGGCGTTTGACAAGGGGGTGAATGCGGTATCCCGCCTGCTCATCCGCCTGATGCTCGTCATGGTTCCGGTGGTCTTTTTGCTGAACGGCTTTACCAAAGGGGATTGGCTGGAGGCGGCGCTCTTTGCGGTGAGCGTCGCCGTCGGGCTCACGCCCGAGATGCTGCCCATGATCGTCACGACCTGCCTTGCAAAGGGCGCGGTGGCGATGTCCAAAAAGAAGGTCATCGTAAAGCGTCTCTCCGCCATTCAGAACCTGGGCGCGATGGACGTGCTGTGTACGGATAAGACGGGGACGATCACGCAGGACAAAGTGGTGCTGGAACTGCACCTCAACGTCGCCGGCGAGGAGGACGCGCGCGTGCTGCGCGATGCCTATCTGAACAGTTATTTTCAGACAGGGCTGAAAAATCTCATAGACGTTGCCGTGATCTCGCGCACACAGGAACTTTGTGCGCAGGGAAAACTGGACGCAGAGCAGTTTGACGCTTTCCGCAAGACGGACGAGATCCCCTTTGACTTCGAGCGGCGCAGGATGAGCGTCGTCGTGACGGACGGCACGGAGCGGGAGGTCATGCTCACCAAGGGCGCCGTGGAGGAGATGCTTGCAATCTCTTCCCGGGCGGAGCTGAACGGGGAATGCGTCGCCCTCACACCGGAGGTGCGGGAAAGGGTACTTGCGATTGCGGACGGGCTCAATGCAAAGGGGATGCGCGTGCTGGCGCTCGCCCGCCGCGCCGATCCCCCCGCGCCGCTTACGGCCGGCGATGAGCGGGATATGACGCTCGTGGGACTGCTTGCCTTCCTCGATCCGCCCAAGCCCACCGCGGCCGCCGCCATCCGCCGCCTCACGAAGGGGGGCGTTACGGTCAAGGTGCTCACGGGGGACAACGAAAAGGTTGCCGCCTGCATCTGCGAGAGGGTGGGACTGCGCACGGGCCGCGTGCTGCTCGGCAGCGACGTGGAATCCATGACGGACGGGCAGCTTGCCGCCGCGGCGGAGAAGACGGCCGTCTTTGCCAAGCTTTCCCCCGCGCAGAAGGCGCGCGTCGTGAGACTTCTCAAGGGAAACGGACACGTCGTCGGGTATATGGGGGACGGCATCAACGATGCGCCCGCCATGTGCGCCGTGGACGTGGGCATTTCGGTGGACACGGCTGCGGACGTCGCCAAGGATGCGGCCGGGGTCATTCTGCTGGAGAAGGATCTCACCGTTGTGGCGGACGGCGTCGCGGAGGGCCGCAGGACGTACATCAATATGATGAAATATATCCGTATCACGGCATCCTCCAACTTCGGCAACGTGTTCTCCGTGCTGGCGGCGAGCATCTTCCTTCCCTTCCTGCCCATGCTTGCCCTGCAGCTCATGATCCTCAACTTTGCCTATGACATCTCGTGCGCGTCCCTGCCGTGGGACAGGGCGGACAGCGCGCTGCTTGCACGGCCTGCCGTGTGGGATGCCCGCGGGATCCTGCGCTTTATGTTTCAGTTCGGGCCGATCAGTTCGGTGTTCGACATCGCGACCTTCCTCATCTGTTGGTTTGCGATCTGTCCCCATGCCTGCGGCGGCGCATACGGTACGTTGGACGCCGGGGGGCAGGCGGCGTTTGCCTCGCTCTTCCGTTCGGCATGGTTTGTCGAATCCGCTCTCACACAGCTGCTCGCGCTGCATCTTCTGCGCGCGGATACGCTCTCCTGGCGGGAGCGCGCCTCCCTGCCCGTATTTGCGCTGACGGCGGGCTGCGCCTTTCTTCTGACGGCATTGCCCTATACGGCGGCGGGCAGTGCGGCGGGGCTTGTCCCCCTGCCCGCAGTATTCTTCGCGGCGCTCTTCGGGATCGTCGTTCTCTATGCCGTCGCCGTCTGGGCGGGGAAGCGTCTCTTTGCGCATTTTCATGCCCGGGCGGCGTGAACGGGATGTGCGCCGCGCCGGCGCCGGCGGGGCAGCCTGTGTTTTCTGCAATTCTCCTGCAAAAAATTGCGGGCAAGCCCTTGTCTTTTTTCCGCAGATATGGTAAAATGATGCAGAAAGGTTCCCGTAGAGGGTCGAACGTTTTTTATGGAGGATACAAGATGCAATATTCACGCGAAGTGGAAGAGATGATCTGCGTCGCAAAAGGCCCCAGGCATGACCCCGCTCCCATTCCGGAAGAGGGTAAGTGGATCTGCGCGAAAGAGATCACGGACATCAGCGGCTTCACCCACGGTGTGGGTTGGTGCGCGCCGCAGCAGGGCGCCTGCAAGCTCACCCTGAACGTCAAGCAGGGCGTCATTCAGGAGGCTCTCGTCGAGACGATCGGCTGCTCGGGCATGACGCATTCGGCTGCCATGGCGGCGGAGATTCTGCCCCACAAGACCATTCTCGAGGCGCTCAACACCGACCTCGTGTGCGACGCCATCAACACCGCCATGCGCGAACTGTTCCTGCAGATCGTGTACGGCAGAACGCAGTCGGCGTTCTCGGACGACGGCCTCACCATCGGCGCGGGGCTGGAGGATCTGGGCAAGGGTCTGCGTTCGCAGGTCGGCACGATGTACGGCACGGCGCTCAAGGGCGTCAGGTACCTGGAGATGGCGGAGGGCTATGTCACGCGTCTCGCGCTGGACAAGGACAGCCAGGTCATCGGCTATGAGTTCGTGTCCCTGGGCAAAATGACCGACTTCATCAAGAAGGGGATGGAGCCCAACGAGGCATGGACGAAGGCAATGGGCCACTACGGCAGATTTTCTGAAGAGCAGGGCGCGGTGAAGTACATCGACCCTCGCAAAGAGTAAGGAGGTACGACAATGGCTCTGTTTGAAGGATATGAGAGAAGAATCGACAAGATCAACGGCGTCCTGAAGGAATACGGCATCGGCTCCGTCGAGGAGTGCAAAGACATCTGCCTCTCCAAGGGCGTGGACTGCGAAAAGATCGTGCGCGGCACCCAGCCCATCTGCTTTGACAACGCCGTCTGGGCATACACCGTCGGCGCGGCGATCGCCATCAAGAAGGGCTGCAAGAAGGCCGCCGACGCGGCTGCCGCCATCGGCATCGGTTTGCAGTCGTTCTGCATCCCCGGCTCGGTCGCCGAGAACCGCAAGGTCGGCCTCGGCCACGGCAACTTGGGAAAGATGCTCCTCTCCGAGGAGACGGACTGCTTCTGCTTCCTGGCGGGACATGAGTCCTTCGCCGCGGCGGAGGGCGCCATCTCCATAGCGATGAACGCGAACAAGGTGCGCAAGAAGCCGCTGCGCGTCATCCTTAACGGCCTCGGCAAGGACGCGGCGTTCATCATCTCCCGCATCAACGGCTTCACCTATGTGGAGACGGTGTTCGATCCCTATACCGAGACGGTCACCGTCACCAACGAGGTCGCCTATTCGGACGGCCCCCGCGCCAAGGTCAAGTGCTACGGTGCGGACAACGTCCCCGAAGGCGTCGCCATCATGAAGCTGGAGAAGGTGGGCGTCTCCATCACGGGCAACTCCACCAACCCCACCCGTTTCCAGCACCCCGTCGCAGGCACCTATAAGAAGTGGTGCAACGAGAACGGCTTCAAGTACTTCTCCGTCGCGTCGGGCGGCGGCACGGGCAGAACGCTGCACCCCGACAACATGGCGGCAGGGCCTTCGTCCTACGGCATGACGGATACGATGGGCAGGATGCACTCGGACGCGCAGTTCGCAGGCTCCTCCTCCGTCCCCGCGCACGTCGAGATGATGGGGCTCATCGGCATGGGCAACAACCCCATGGTCGGCGCAACGGTCGCTGTTGCAGTCGCCGTGCAGGAAGGCATGAGCAAGTAATTCAAAAAAATATGAGGGCGGCTTCCGCACGCGTTGCGGAAGCCGCCTTTTTGTGTACACAAATCTATACAGCGTATGGTGCGATTTGTGACATCTGTGCGCTGTTACGCCAAAGTAACGGGGAAGTAACGGGCGGAACGGGCGTGCGGGCTTGAAAAAAGGCAGGGTGTATTCTATAATCAATGCAAGAACATCGCGGAGGCGAAACCATGGAATTCAAAGATAAACTCAGAAAGCTGCGCGAGGAACAGGGACTTTCGCAGGCGGAACTTGCCAAAAAGATCTATGCGAGCCGCAGCGCGGTCGCCAAGCGGGAGAACGGACTGGGGTTGCCCGGGGAAGCATCGCTCACGGCGCTTGCCGACTTTTTCGGTGTGGAGCGCGCCTCGCTCATCGGCGATCCCGAGACGCAGACGGCGTTCGTCTATAAAAATCAGAAGATGCTCAGGCAGAAAAACGTCATCATCACGCTGCTTTCCGTCCTGCTCGCAACGGTTCTGGCGGCGACAGTATTTCTCGTGATCCTTGCCGTCCATCCCAGGGACTACGACCCCATGACGACCACCGTCATCGACGGCGTTCTCTACGAGCGCGTTGACGACGGGAAGGATATCTACTATCGCGTGCGGGGACTGCGTCAGGCGGGGGACACGATGTACGGCAAGGATCGCATCGTGCTGGAGGACGAAGTGGACGGCCGGCCCGTCAAGGAGATTGACGAACGCGCCTTCCAGGGCAAGCAGATCAGGGAATTTGTCTGCAACGAGCGCCTTGAGCGCATCGGGCGCATGGCGTTTGCGGATACGGAACTGGGCAGCATTGCCTTTAACGAAGGACTTGTGGAGCTGGGCGACAGCGTCTTTGAAAATTGCAGCATCACGGAAGTGACACTGCCCGATTCGCTCACGGTGTTGCCCGGGAACACCTTTTACGGCTGCTATGATCTCATACGCGTGACGCTCGGCAGCAACCTGCGCACGGTGGAGACGCACGCCTTTGCGCTCACGCCGCGGCTGGAGACAGTCGTCTTTTAAAGCGGGGCGTCCATCGATCCCTATGCATTCTGGTTTTCGGGAGTGCTGGAACTTGTACTCGATCACCCGGACGTACTGCTTTCCGATCTGGCGCTCTCCTGCGTACCCATGCTGGAGCGCGTCTCCTATGTGGGCGGGCTGGACAGATGGAACCGCATCGCCAACGCCCTCAAGCTGGGGACGGATCAGATTTATCTCATGACGAACGGCGTGCAGTATTACCTCATGCAGTATTCGGAGGACAGGTACGGCGAAAACGGCAGCTGGGAGTACGTCCTCGATGAACTCGGTTATTGGATCCCCTATCAATGAGCGGCCGGGAAGTGCCGGCGCCATGCAGGAGGGGCGGCTTCCGCACGCGTTGCGGAAGCCGCCCTTTTTGCGCGGTGTCTTTTTCTCTCCGCGTCTTGACAGCGGGCGGCGGAGAGGATATAATATTTCTGCTCCGCCGCGCGGAACGCCCGGCGCCTGCACATACTCTTGAAAGGGGGAAGAGGATGAAACAGTACATCGCGATTGATCTGAAATCCTTTTATGCCTCCGTGGAGTGTGTGGCGCGGGGGCTGGATCCGCTGCGCACCAATCTGGTCGTCGCCGATGAGCGCCGTACGGAAAAGACCATCTGTCTCGCCGTTTCGCCCGCGCTCAAGGCATACGGCATCCCGGGGCGGCCGCGCCTGTTCGAGGTGGTGCAGCAGGTGGAAAGGATCAATCGGGCGCGCCTGCGCGCGGCGCCCGGGCACGTCTTTACGGGGAGTTCCTTCCTCGATGAGGAGGTACGCGCCGATCCCTCGCTCGCGCTCGGCTATCTCGTTGCGCCGCCGCGGATGGGCTATTATATGCGCTACAGCGCAAAGATCTATCAGATCTACCTCAAATACGTCGCACCCGAGGACATTCACGTCTATTCCATCGACGAGGTGTTCCTCGATGCGACCGACTATCTCCCGGCAGCCGGCATGGATGCGCATACGTTTGCCCGTACCATCATGCGCGACATCCTTGCCGAGACGGGCATCACGGCGACGGCGGGCATCGGCACCAATCTCTACCTCTGCAAGGTGGCAATGGATGTGTGCGCCAAGCACGCCGCCCCGGACGCGGACGGCGCGCGCATTGCGCAGCTGGACGAGATGAGTTACCGCCGCACGCTCTGGAACCACACGCCCATCACCGATTTCTGGCGGGTGGGGAAGGGGTATGCCGACAGGCTGGCGTCCGTCGGGCTGTATACGATGGGCGACGTGGCGCGCTGTTCTCTCGGCGGGTCGGATGAATACTATAACGAAGACCTCCTCTATGAGCTGTTCGGCGTGAATGCGGAGCTGCTCATCGACCATGCCTGGGGATGGGAGCCGTGTACGATCGCCGATATCAAGGCATACCGCCCGCAATCGAGCAGCGTGGGGGCGGGGCAGGTTCTGCCGGAACCCTATCCCTTTGAAAAGGCGCGCCTGGTCGTCGGCGAAATGGCGGAGGGGCTCGCCCTCGAACTCGTGAAAAAACGCCTCGTCACCGATCAGCTCGTCCTCACGGTGGGCTATGACGTGGAAAACAGAAACTATCACGGCACGTTTACGCGCGACCGTTACGGCAGAAAGGTGCCGAAACATGCGCACGGGACGTATAACTTCGGACATCGGACATCCTCGGGACAGGAGCTTTTGCACGCGGTGCAGACGCTCTTTGACCGCATCATGCAGAAAGATCTCACCGTGCGCAGAATGTATCTTGCCGCGACGCACGTCCTCGCGGAGGAGTCGGTGCGCCCGCCCGTCTATGAGCAGATGGATCTTTTTTCGGACGGGACGGAACGGGAGCGGGAGGAGAAGGCGCGGGAGAAGGAGAAGCGCCGGCAGCAGGCCGTGATCGCCATCCGGGAAAAATACGGAAAGAACGCCATCCTCAAGGGGATGAACTTTGAAGAGGGGGCGACCGCGCGCGAACGCAACGAGACCATCGGAGGGCATAAGGCATGAAGGACTATTCGGATATCATCTCGCTCGAACACCACGTCTCCCGCACCCATCCCCGGATGTCCGCAGCCGACCGCGCCGCGCAGTTTGCGCCCTTTGCCGCGCTGACGGGCTACGGCGAGGTCATCGGCGAGGCGCAGCGCCGCACGCAGGCGCGCCCCGAACAGGATGAGGCGCGCCTTGCCGAACTGGACGCCGCCCTGCGCACGGTCATGCTGCAGGGAGGAGGGGTGCATCTCGTCTATTTTGTCGAGGATGCGCGCAAGGAGGGCGGGCGCTTCTGTACGGCGGACGGCGTCATCCGCAGGATCGACGATGCCGGGCGCATCGTGCTGGAGGACGGCACGGCGATCCCGCTTGCGGATATCGTCGACCTGTCCTGAAAGAATAAAAAAAGCAAAAAGTGCGCCGCAAACCTTTCAGGGCTTGACGATGGCGCACTTTTCCAGTATAATAATGTAAAATAGGATGCCTGCCGGCGGTTAAGTGACGTCCGAGCTTTCAATGAGGACGCAGTCGTACAGGGTGGGGTTGAATGCCTGCTCGCTCGGATAGGAGAACCTGTCGCCCAGCACGAAGTCCTTGGGCAGGCGGGAGGGCGCATGGCCCGTAAATTCCAGAAAGATGCGGTTGAAATTCCGAATCGTTGCAAAGCCGCATTTTTCGGCGATCTCCGTCATGGTGAGGTTTTCCCCCGAGAGCAGCAGGCGCACGGCGTTGTCCGTGCGGACATAGTTGAGGTACTGGGAGAAGGTCGTCCCCGCCATGGCCTTGAAGTAGCGCGAGAAGTAGGCGTCGCTCATTCCCATAAAACGCACCGCTTCTTCAAAAGTGTATTCGGCATAGCGCGTATGCAGATCCTCCAGCAGGCGTTTGAACGCCTCCTCGGTGCGGTCTGTCTCCAGCCGGTGGACAAGCTGTTCTCCGCGGAACACGTCGAGCATCATCTCGCATACGGCGCACTCCGCCTCTACGCCGTAAAAGGGCTTGCGCGCCGTGAGGACGGAGCGCAGGCGCGCGTAGTGCTCCGGAATGGGATACTGCCCGTACAGTTTGGGGCTGGCGAGCTGATATTTTTCAAGGAAGGGGCGGATGATGGTGGAGTCGAACACGATGACGATGAGGACGGTGTCCTTTTCGCAGGCGCGCTGATAGTGCATCTGCCCGCTGTCCGTGAAGAATGCTTTGCCCTCGCGCAGCAGATGCTTCTTCTTTTCGCAGAAGATCTCGACGGAGCCGTGTTCCACATAGACAAATTCGCAGTCATAGTGCCAGTGCAGGAGATTGTGTGAGTTGCGATACTTTCCGACCCAGACCTTTGCCTCTTCGGGATATGTCCAGATCTCTCTCTTTGCGATCATGTGCTTTCCCTCGTAATTTATTTCATCATAACTTAAAATAGTTCAAATGTCAAGCGGATAATGTCAATAAATGTCTAAAATTCAACAATACGTTGCTTGAAAAAACCTCTTGCTTTGGGTATAATGGAGAACGTAAACAGGACGCGGGGCTGACCAGATACCATATCGCCGAAGGCCCGCTGCACAAAATGAGCCTGTTTCAATGCGCTTATATCTTCATTCCCCCAATATAGTTTTGGCAAAGAGGCGGTAGTTTCTATCGTCTTTTTGTCATGTTACGGGAAATGTAAGAAAAGCAAAGAATGACCGAATCCGAACGGGAGGGCGTATGAAAGAAGTCTGCGATGCGATCGACTGCCTCATTGCGTACGCGCGCGCGAAGCTGGAGCTTGCGGCGCGGGATGAGACGTATGTGCGCAACACGCTGCTCGGCCTTGTGGGGCTGGAGAGCTATGAGGGCGCGGGCAAAGAATATGACGGCAGGAGCGTGAGCGCGCTTCTTTCCGACCTCGTGCAGGCGTGCGAGCGCGCACAGCTGCCCTGCGCGCAGACGCCCGAGCGCCTGACGGACGGCGTGATGGGGGCGCTGATGCTGCCTCCCTCCGCCGTGGAGGAGCGCTTTGCACAGCACATGGCGGCCTCCTCGCGGGAGGCAACGGAATGGCTGTATTCCTATTCGGTGCGCTCCGACTACGTCAAGAAGGAAAAGCTGGATGCCAACCCCCGCTTTACGGCGGACAACGGACTGATCGTCACCATCAACCTGGCAAAGCCCGAATTCCGCGATCCCAAAAAGGCGGTGAGCGGAAACAGCGTGAAGGGGGGATACCCCAAATGCACCATCTGCCGGGAGAACGAGGGTTATTTCGGCAGGAACAAGCGCACGCTGCGCACCGTGTCCCTTACGCTGGGCGGCGAGCCGTGGTTCTGGCAGTTTTCGCCCTACGGTTACTTTCACGAGCACGGCATCGCGGTGAATGCAAGGCACACCCCCATGCACGTCGACAGGGGGACGTTCGTCAAACTCATGGAGTTTGTCGACCTGTTCCCGCACTATTTCATCGGCTGCAACGCGGCGCTGCCGCGCATCGGCGGGAGCGTACTCGCGCACGATCACTTCCAGGGTGGCGGCGAGGTGCTTCCCCTGCATACCGCCGCAGTGTCCATCCCCTTAAGGCATCCCGATTTTCCCGACATTTCGGCGGGGGTGCTCGACTGGTTCGGCACGGCGGTGCGCATCACGGGCAGGGACGCCGGGCGCGTTGCCGACTGCTGCGAGCTGGTGCGCGCGGCGTGGGAGAGCTATGCCGATCCCGCGCGCGGCATCATCCCCGCGGACGGAGAGGGGCAGCACAGCGCCGTCAGTCCCACCGTCGTAAAGACGGAGAGGGGGTATGAGATGAACCTCATCCTCCGCAACAACATCACGTCCGCACAGTATCCCGACGGCGTGTTTCATGCGCATCCCGAGTTCCACGTCATCAAAAAGGAGTCCATCGGCCTCATCGAGGCGCAGGGACTGTTCATCCTCCCCGGGCGGCTCACACTGCAGCTCGCCCTTCTGGAAGAACTTCTCGTCTCGGGCGGGGAGCTGCCCGCCGACTATGCGGACTTTGCGATGGTGTTCTCCGAGATGAAGGCGATGGCGCCTTCCTTTACGAAAGAGACGGCGCACGAGGCCGTCAGACGCGAGCTTGCGAGCGTATGCGAGCGCATCCTCGGCAACACCGCAGTATTCAAGACGCAGCCGGAGACGGCGCAATTCATGCAAAAGGCGGGATTTCTCCATGATTGACGAAAGCAGATATACATACAAAGTTTCGGCCGCCGGCCGTGTCAACCTCATCGGCGAACATGTCGATTACTGCGGCGGAAAAGTGCTCCCTGCCGCGCTTTCCTTAAAGAATACCGTCTATGTGCGTCCCAACGGGACGGACAAGATCAATCTCTCCTGGACGGACATTCCGGCGCGCATCACGCTGGATATCGGGCGGCTTGGGGAGTACCGGGATGTGAAATACGCCAACTATCCCGCCGGATGCGCCTATCTCTGGCAGCAGGCGGGGCATGAGATCGTCGGCTGCGATATGCTGCACGACTGCACCGTTCCCTTCGGCAGTGGGCTCTCTTCCTCGGCAGCGATCGAGGTCTCTACGATCGCGGCGCTTGCAGCGCTGGCGGGGGAGAACCCCGATCCCGTCACCATCGCTCTGGTGGCGCGGAAGGCGGAGCACGAATATGCGGGCGTGAACTGCGGCATCATGGATCAGTATGCTTCGGCATGCGGCAAAAAGGACAATGCCATCCTGCTCGACTGTAACACGCTTGCACGGGAGTACGTTCCCATTCTGCTGGGGGATTACACCCTTGTCATTGCAAACTGCAACAAGCCGCACAGCCTGGTGGAGAGCAAGTACAATGAGCGGCGCGCCGAGACGGAGCGTGCGCTCGAACTCTTAAAGACCAAGGCGGACATCACCTGCCTCGCCCAGCTCACGCCGGACGCTTTTGCGCGCATCGGCGGCGTGCTGGACGGCGAGGGGAAGGTGAAGGATCGTGCGCGCCACGTCGTCGAGGAGTGCGACCGCGTGCGCCGTGCGGCGGGCGCGATGAAGCGCGGCGACGTATGTGAATTGGGCGAGTTGCTCAATGCCTCGCACGCCTCGCTGCGCGATCTGTATGAGGTCACGGGCAGGGAGCTCGATGCCCTTGCCGCGGCGGCGCAGGCGCACCCGGCGTGCGCCGGCTCGCGCATGACGGGCGCGGGCTTCGGCGGCTGCACCGTCTCCATCGTAAAAAAGGACGGCGTTACCGATTTCAAGAGGACGGTCGCCGCAAAATATACCGCAAAGATCGGCTATGAGCCTTCGTTCTACGATTGCACTGTGGAGGACGGCATCATCGTCACGAAGCTGGCATAACGCCGCGGGGAGATCGCAATGAAGCTGCGCTATTTCGGGACGGCCGCATATGAGGGGATCCCCGCGCTGATGTGCAACTGCCGGGTGTGCCGGGCCGCGCGGGCGGCGGGCGGGCGCGATCTGCGCTCCCGTTCCCAGGCGATCGTGGACGGAACGCTCCTGCTCGATTTCCCGCCCGATACCCAGTGGCACGCCATGCGCTTTTCTCTCGACTGGAACGCGGTCGCGGCATGTCTCATCACGCATGAACACAGCGACCATTTCTATCCGGAGGACATGGTGATGGGGCGTCCCGACTTTTGTCCGGAGGGCATCCGCACGGACTACTACCTTCCCGCCGCAGCGCTCCGCCGCCTGGAGCGGGAGATGGCAGATACGGGCCTCGCCGATTTCGGCGGCCGCGTCGTGTGTCACCTTGTGCAGCCATTTTCTGAATTTGAGGTCGCAGGATACCGCATCCTGCCGCTTGCCGCCGACCACCCTTCGGCGCAGGGGCCGCTCTTTTATGCGATCGAAAGGGCGGGAGTGCGCCTGCTGTATGCACACGATACGGGGTATTTCCCCGAGCAGACGTGGGAGGCGCTGCGCACATTCGGGCGCTTTGACGCCGTCTCGCTCGACTGTACGGGCGGGCTGCAGACGGGCTATCGGGGCAACCATATGTGCCTTGAGACCAACCGCGAGGTCGCGGACAGGATGATCGCGGAGGGCATGGCAGACGGGAATACCGTATTTGTCGCCAACCATTTCTCGCACAACGGCGGCGGAACGTATGCGCAGCTGTGCGAACTCGCCAAAACTTACGGCTTCATGATCGCCTATGACGGCATGGAGATAGAATTTTAGAAAAATATCAACGAAAGGGGAATGAAACCATGATCAGATTCAGCAAGACGACGCGCATCCTTGTTCTGGACAACAGAAGCATCGGCTATGCCGTCTATGTGAACGACGCCGGCTATCTGGAGACGGTTTACTTCGGCAAACGGCTCTCGGGCTATACCGATTTCGACTGTGTCCGCAATGCCGGCCCGAAGGCCACCCTCTATTATGACCGGGAGAGCGGCACCGAAAAGGGATACGCGGACGGCTTCAAAGCTGACAGCGCGCCCCTGGAGGTTTCGCCCCACGGGCTCTGGGACAAGCGCGGCGCGCCCATCATCGTGCGCAGCAAGGAGGGCTCGTTTGAGACCGATCTGCGCTTTAAAAGCGTGCGCCGCTTCAAGGGACTTCCCGACATCGAGGGGCTGCCCCATGCGCACGGCGATGCGGAGACGGCGGACATCGTGCTCGAGGACAAGGCGCTGCGCGTGCGCGCGCATCTCTATCTCTCCATTTTTGCGGACAAGGATATTATCCTCAAGAGCTTCTGCATCGAAAACGCCGGCAGAAAGGCGGTGCGCCTCACGCGCGCCATGTCCATGCAGCTCGATCTGCCGCGCGCCGACTACGATCTGGTGCATTTCCACGGCCGCTGGGCAAAGGAGCGCGACTATTGCTGCAACCCCGTTCCCGACGGCGTGCAGGAGGTCTCCTCCAACCTCGGCCGCTCCTCTGCGGAGGAAAATCCCTTCGTGTTCTTAAAGGAACGCAATGCCACGGCGGACAGCGGCGAGGTCATCGGCTTCAACCTCATCTACAGCGGGAACTTCAAGTTCCGCACGATGGTCAACGCCTTCCGCGGGCTGCACATCCTCTACGGCATCAACGACGAGGACTTCGAGTGGAAGCTCTCCGCGGGCGAAAAGTTCTTCACGCCGCAGGCGGTCATCGCCTACTCGGCGCAGGGAACGGACGCCATGTCGCAGACCTTCCACCGCTTTATCCGTGAAAACCTCATGACGTACGCGGCAAACCGCGACTACAAGCCCGTTCTGTTCAACTCCTGGGAGGGCTGCTATTTCAGCTTTGACACCGACCTCATCCTCTCCTACATCGATGAAGCGGTCAAGATCGGCACTGAGCTCTTCGTGCTTGACGACGGCTGGTTCGGTGCGCGCAATTCGGACAGGGCGGGGCTGGGTGACTGGACGGTCAACGAACAGAAGATCGATTTAAAGCGCGTCATCACGCACTGCACCGCGCACAAGATCAAGTTCGGCATCTGGTTCGAGCCGGAGATGATAAACCCGGACAGCGATCTCTTCCGCGCGCATCCCGAGTACGTCCTCGGCTGGGGCAGGGAACGGCTCACGCTTTCGCGCCATCAGTTCTGCCTTGATTTTTCCAATCCGGAGGTCGTCGACGCCGTCTACAAGCAGATGCGCGCCTTCTTCAAGGAATATCCCGTGGACTATGTGAAGTGGGACTACAACCGCACCGTTGCCGAGCACGTCTCCGCGGCATATCCGGCGGATCGGCAGGGGGAAGTGTACCACCGCCTCGTGCTGGGATACTATTCGCTCATCGGCAGGCTGACGAAGGCATTCCCCAAAATCATGTTCGAGGGCTGCGCCTCGGGCGGCGGGCGCTTTGACATGGGAACGCTCTATTACTGTCCGCAGATCTGGTGCTCGGACGAATCCGACCCCGCCCAGCGCATCGACATTCAGTACAACACTTCCCTCGGATATCCGCTCTCGTGCATCGGTTCGCACGTCAACGACAGCCCCGTGGCGTCCTACGCCACCAAGGCGGCGCTCGCGCTGTTCGGGACGTACGGCTACGAGATGGATCCCCGCAAGCTCAAGAAGGAGGAGAGGGATACCCTCTTCAAGACGGCGGACGTCTACCGCAAATATCACCGCGACGTCATTGCGAACGGTACGCTCTATCATCTGCGCGCGCCGTATGAGGGGAACGACATGTGTATGCAGTGCGTCTCGCAGGACAAGAAGGCGTCCCTCGTGCTGTTCATGAACAAACTCAAGGAGCCGGACATCTTCCGCTTTGTCCGCCTGAAGGGGCTGGACGAGAAAAAGCGTTACCGTAACACGCTGGACGGACAGGTGCATACGGGCGAATATTACGAAAAGATCGGCCTCAATTTTTCGGCGACGTGGATGAACGAGTTCTCACACGGTCTGGTTCTTCTCACGGAGGAAGAAAAGCAGAAGAAATAGGGGCAGAGAGCGCAAAAAGCAGGGGAGGACGCACTGTTTTCCCTTGCTTTTTTTCATGGGACATGATAGGATAGAGGCACTGTGCCGCCGCCCGACGGCGGAAAAGGAACCGGAACGGATATGGCATCTCTTCTGCTCGCAGTCATCTACATCGCCTTCATCAGCCTCGGACTTCCCGACTCCCTGCTCGGTTCGGGCTGGCCTGCCATGCACGCCGACCTCGGCGCGCCCCTCTCCGCCATGGGACTGGTCTCCATGATCATCGCGGCGGGGACGGTCGTCTCCAGCCTGCTGTCCGATTTTCTCACGCGCAAACTCGGCACCGGGCTCGTCACCGTGATCAGCGTCCTCCTGACGGCGGGCGCCATGCTCGGTTTCTCCTTTGCGCGTGCGTTCTGGCTGCTGTGCGTGCTCGCCGTTCCCTACGGCCTGGGCGCGGGCAGCGTGGACGCCGCGCTCAACAACTACGTCGCGCTGCACTACAGGGCGCGCCACATGAGCTGGCTGCACTGCTTCTGGGGACTGGGCGCGCTCGTCAGCCCCTTCCTCATGGGAGCGGCGCTCACGGGGGAGAGCGGCTGGCGGGGCGGCTATTCCCTCGTCTCCTATGTCCAGTTCGGCATCACGGCGCTCATCCTTCTGAGCCTGCCCCTCTGGAAGAGACCTGCATCGGAGGAGCGCGCGGGAAAATCGCTCACGCTGCCCGGGACGCTGCGCCTGAAGGGGGTTTGGTTCATCCTCATCGCCTTCTTTGCCTATTCCGCGCTCGAGGCGACCGCCATGCAGTGGGCGAGTAGCTACTTTACCGAGTCCAAGGGCGTGAGTACGGAGATCGCCGCCATGCTCGGCTCTCTCTTCTATATCGGCATCACGCTCGGGCGGTTTGTGAGCGGGTTCGTCTCGGAAAAACTCGGCGACCGGCGCCTCATTCGCATCGGCGTATGCATCATCGCCGCCGGCATCGCGCTCCTTGCGCTGCCCGTCGGGTCGGATGCCGTCGCCATCGCGGGCTTCCTCGTCGCAGGCTTCGGCTGCGCGCCCGTCTATCCCTGCATCATCCATTCCACGCCCGCCAACTTTGGGGCGGAGCACTCGCAGGCGGTCATCGGCGTGGAGATGGCGTTCGCCTACATCGGCACCACCTTTATGCCGCCCCTGTTCGGGCTGATCGCGCAGTATGCGGACATCGCCTTCCTGCCGCTCTGGCTGGCGTTGTTCGGGATCGTCCTCTTCTGCATGACCGAACTGCTCAACCGCTCTGCAGGGAAAAAGCCCGTCCTGCCGTGAAAGGGCAGAGCGGGCTTTTTATATAAGAAAACCACCGGCTATGCCGGTGGATATTTATTGTTTACTGTTTTATTCGATGGAATAGGTGATCTGCACTTCGTCCGTCAGAACGATCTCCTCCGGCTGCAGTTCGGCGGCGCCGTCCATGCGCAATGCGGCTGCCCGCACAAGGGGCACCCCGTGGCTGCGACTGTCCATGGTCAGTACGCATCCGAGTTTTACGCCCGCCGCCACGGCCATTGCCTCGGCACGGCGGCGCGCATCCCGCACGGAGAGCGCAAGCAGTTCGCCGCGCAGCGCCTCCTCGTCTTTCAGCGCGTACTCTGCCGCGATCTCGGGGGAGGCGCCGCAGCCCGCAAGCGCCGTCAGCACCCTTGCGAGAAGCGCCCCGTCGCAGGCAAATTGCGCGCGGATGCGCCGTACGGCGGCATAGCCCGCGAAGGTGCGCCTGCGCACGCCGTTTTCCTCCGTCATGTCATACCGCGCATCCGTGCGCAGCGACAGGGCGCGCACGTTTTCCCCGCCGATGCCGGCGCTCGTCAGCGCCCCGACGGCGGCGCGCGCCGCCCGTTCGCATTCATCCACTGCGGCGGCATAGTCCTTTTGCACGCGTTCTATGGTCATGGTAAGGTTTACGGTATCGGGCGGGATGCGCATTTCGCCCCGCCCCGTCACCAGGATCGTTCTCTCAGCTGTCATGTTGACCTCCTTTCGATGGTTGCTGCATGATTTTTTTCTGTACCGCGCTGCCCGTCAGGATGCTTATCAGCACCACAAGCAGTATGGCGGCGGCGATGAATGCCGCATATCCGCCCAGCGCCCGTGAGGCATAGTAGCCTGCCAGCACGCCGCACAGAAAGAAGAGGATGAGCAGCGCATATTTGGCGGTCACCCTCAGCGCGCCCGCGTCCTTTTCCGCCGCTGCGTGCATCGCGTGTTCGGTCGCCGAGCGCATGTTTCCCGTGCAGAACGCCGTTGCAAAGGGCCTGCCCTCCATCTTGCGGAAGTTGTCGAACTGTACTGCCGCCGCAAGGGAGACAAAGGCGTTGACGATGGCGTCCGGCACCGACGGCGGGAGAAATCCCACCGCGATGAGGACGGCGATCTCGCCGGCAAGCACATAGCTGTGTCCGCGGAATTCCTCGCGCTTCTTTTTTGCAAGGTGCAGGCAGAGTTCGCTCAGGAATACGCCCGCGATGAAGAGCAGAACGGGGATGAGATAGCGCAGCGCCGTGCTCCCTTCGCCCGCGGCGATGCCGAGCACGAGAAAGATGAGGTTGCTCGTCTGCGCGTTGCAGAACACGCCGCCCCGCGTCACATAGGTATAGGCGTCGAGAAATCCGCCCGCCACACACAACAAAATCCCCACTTCCAGCCATTCAAAGACGGGGAAGGCGGAAAGTTTTTTCCGATAGTACCGCATATCGCTCTCTCGCTTTCCAATTTTACGCGGCGCGGGGCGCATTGTCAATCCTTTTTTGCCGGCGGCAGGCAAAATGCGCGTTCAGATTTCATGATGGCATGCATAAGCCGGAATGATGAAGCGCGGAACACAAATTGTGTCCGGACGGCAGAGGGGACGCAAGATATGCTCCGGACGGAAAAATTTTGCAAAAAAGCGCAAAAAACGGGGGATTTTTCGGAAAAAAGTTCGTTGAAATGATTGACTTAGGGAAAAAAAGATGGTATGATATACAAGCTGTGTCAAAGCGGCAGGTCTTTTGCTGCGCCGCGGCGTATAGGGTTGAGGCGGGAAGTTACTGAAAAAGCGAGGACGAAAGCCCCTCGGCAGATAATTTCCGCTGACAAATGTGGGAGCGCGACTCCTGCGACTAACCGAAGGCTTTTGCGAGAAAACACCGCAAAACAACGCGTGTTTTTTTCATGGGAGTCCTCGATACGCACGGATGCGTTGACACGCAAATCCACAGTTAGTATAAATAAGGAGTAAGGTTTATGGCAAGTCAGAAGATCAGGATCAAACTTTCGGCGTACGATCACGAACTCGTCGATCAGGCGGCAAGCCGCATCGTGGAGACGATGCAGAAGGGGGGCGCGAAGATCTCCGGCCCCATCCCGCTTCCCACCGAGCGCGAGATCGTCACCATTCTGCGCAGTCCCCATAAAGACAAGGATTCGCGTGAGCAGTTTGAGATGCGCACCTACAAGCGCATCATCGACATCTATTCGTCCAACGCGAAGCTGCTCGATTCCATCCGCCTGCCCGCAGGCGTGGACATCAAGGTCAAACTGTAAGCGACGATACTTTTATTTAAGGTATCAAAAGCAATAAAAAAAGAAGGAGTGAACTTTACGATGGGTAAAGCAATCATCGGCCGCAAAGTGGGCATGACCCAGCTGTTTGCGGAGGACGGGAAGGTCATCCCCGTCACGGTCATCGAGGCAGGCCCCTGCCCCGTGGTGCAGGTCAAAACGCCGGATACGGACGGCTATACGGCGCTCAAGCTCGGCTTCCTCCCCGCCAAGGAGAAGGCGCTCAACAAGCCCGACCTCGGCCAGTTCAAGAAGGCGGGCGTCGCGCCCTGCAAGTATCTGCGCGAAGTGCGCCTCGAGAGCGTCGAGGGCTATAAGGTGGGCGACGAAGTGAAGGCGGACGTCTTTGCCGTGGGCGACAGGGTGGACGCATCGGGCGTCACCAAGGGTCACGGCTATACGGGCGTCATCAAGAGATGGAATCAGCACCGCCTCAAGGAAACGCACGGCGTCGGCCCTGTCCACAGGGAGCCCGGTTCCATGAGCGCGAACAGCTCGCCCTCGCGCGTGTTCAAGCATAAGAACCTCGCGGGCCAGTACGGTGTCGAAAACGTCACCATTCAGAACCTCGAAGTGGTGCGGGTGGATCTCGCCCGCAACGTCATCCTCGTCAGGGGTGCCGTTCCCGGGGTGAAGGGCAGCATCGTCATGCTCAAGACGAGCGTCAAGGCATAAGGAGAACGATCATGGCAAACGTGAAAGTATATAACATGAAGGGAGAGGAAGTCGGCGATCTCGAGCTTTCCGACAAGGTGTTCGGCGCCGATTACAACGAGCCCCTCATCCACCAGGCGGTCGTCACCTATCTTTGCAATCAGAGACAGGGTACGAAGTCCACGCTCACCCGCACGGAAGTGAGAGGGGGCGGGGCGAAGCCCTGGAGGCAGAAGGGTACCGGCCGTGCGCGCCAGGGTTCCATCCGCGCACCGCAGTGGACGAAGGGCGGCGTCGTGTTCGCCCCCAAGAGCCGTGACTTCTCCAAGAAGATGAACCTCACCGCCAAGCGCGGCGCGCTCGTCTCGGCACTCTCCAAGAAGGTCGCGGACGGCGAACTGTTCGTCGTCGACGAACTCAAGGTCACGGCGCCCAAGACCAAGGAGATGGAGGCGTTCCGCAAGGCGATGAAGCTGGACAAGCGCACCGTCGTCGTCATGGACGAAAATGACGAGAACGTCATCCTCGCGGCGCGTAACCTGCCCACGCTGACCACCATTTCCGTCAGCGAGATCAACACCTACGAGATCGTCGCAAACGCAGTGGTCGTCCTGACGAAGGGCTCCGTGAAGAAACTCGAGGAGGTGTACGCATAATGGTACCCGAAGACATCATTTTGAAGCCCGTCCTCACCGAGAAGGGCTATGACGGGATCGCCGACAAGTGCTACACGTTCCGCGTTGCAAAGTCGGCAAACAAGACGCAGATCAAGATCGCGGTAGAGCAGATGTTCGGTGTGCGCGTGAAGAGCGTCAACACCGTCTCCTGCCCCGGCAAGCTCAAGAGAATGGGCAGGAACAGCGGCTACACGCCCGCGACGAAGAAGGCGATCGTCCGCCTCACGGAGGATTCCAAGGCGATCGAGCACTTCAACTCGTTATCGTAACAGCGGAGGTCAATCATGGCAGTCAAGAGATATAAACCTACCTCTCCCGCGCGCCGTCTGATGACGGTTCCCGCCTACGGCGAGATCGCCAAGGCGAAGCCCGAGCGCTCCCTTCTGGAGGATCAGCGCAAGTCGGGCGGCAGAAACCACGCGGGCAAGATCACCGTGCGCCATATCGGCGGCGGCAACAAGAGAAAGTATCGCATCATCGACTTCAAGCGCAACAAGGACGGCATCCCCGCCAAAGTTGCCAGCATCCAGTACGATCCCAACCGCAGCGCCTATATCGCGCTCCTCGTCTATGCGGACGGGGAAAAGCGCTACATCCTGGCGCCCGTCGGCCTCAATGTGGGCGACACGGTGATGAGCGGCGCGGGCGCGGACATCAAAGTCGGCAATGCGCTCCCGCTTGCAGACATCCCCGTCGGCACGACCATCCACAACATCGAAATGAAGCCCGGCCGCGGCGGCCAGATCGCAAGGAGCGCGGGCATCTCCGCGCAGATCATGGCGCGCGAGGGCGCCTATGCGACCATCAAGATGCCTTCGGGCGAGATGCGCCTCATCCCCGCCGTCTGCCGCGCGACCATCGGTCAGGTCGGCAACGTCGAGCATGAGATCATCCGCATCGGCAAGGCGGGCAAGACGCGCCATCTGGGCATCCGTCCCACGGTGCGCGGTTCGGTCATGAACCCCAACGACCACCCTCACGGCGGCGGCGAAGGCAAATCGCCCGTCGGACATGCGGGGCCGGAGACGCCTTGGGGCAAGCCCGCTCTCGGCTATAAGACGAGAAAGAAGAAGAACCCGACAAGCAAGTTCATCCTGAAGAGGATCAATTAAGGGAGGAAGATACCATGTCGAGAAGCGTTAAGAAAGGGCCTTACGTCGAAGCGAAGCTGCTTGCACGCATCGAGGCGCTGAACGAGGCAAACGAAAAGAAGGTACTCAAGACCTGGTCGAGAGCGTCGACGATCTTCCCCCAGATGGTCGGTCACACGATCGCCGTGTACGACGGCAGGAAGCACGTTCCCGTCTATGTGACGGAGGATATGGTGGGCTGCAAGCTGGGTGAGTTCGCTCCCACGAGAACATTCAAAGGGCATACCGCAAAGACGAGCGCGCCCGGAAAGAAGTAAGGAGATAAGCCATGGCGACGAATATGAAGAAAAAGGCGGCACGCGTCGAGGAAAAGAGAGAAACGCGTCCTTATGCCGTCGCAAGATACGTCCGTGTCTCTCCCTACAAGGTGCGCACGGTGCTCGATCTCATCCGCGGCAAGTCGGTCAGGGAGGCGCAGGCCATCCTTGACAACTGCGTCAACGGCGGCGCGGCGCCCACCAAGAAGGTGCTCATGAGCGCGGTCGCAAACGCGGAACACAACCAGGGCATGGACAGGGGAGACCTGTACGTTGCCGCCTGCTATGCGGACGGCGGCACGATGCTCAAGCGGATGCAGCCCGTATCCAAGGGCAGAGGACACGCGATCCTCAAGAGAACGAGCCACATCACGGTCATTCTGGACGTCAAGAAGGCGGAGGGAGAAATCTAACATGGGTCAGAAAGTCAATCCTCACGGACTGAGAGTAGGCATCATCAAGGGCTGGGACACGCAGTGGTACGCCGACAAGAAGGAGTTCGCCGCGTTCCTCAAGGAAGACCACACCATCCGTACGTTCCTGAAGAAGAAGTACTATGCGGCGGCCGTCTCGCGCATCCTCATCGAGCGTGCGGCGGGCAGGATCGTCGTGACCGTGTACACGGGCCGTCCCGGCGTGCTCATCGGCAAGGCCGGCTCGGAGATCGAGGTCATCAAGAAGGAGCTTGCCAGGATTACCAAGGGCAAGCCCGTGAGCGTCAACATCACCGAAGTGAGAAAGCCCGACACGGACGCACAGCTCGTCGCAGAGGGCGTCGCAGCGCAGCTTGAAAAGCGCGTCGGGTTCCGCCGTGCGCTCAAGCAGGCGATCGGCAGGACGATGCGCGCAGGCGCCAAGGGCGTCAAGATGCAGGTCAGCGGCCGTCTCGACGGACGCGAGATCGCGGGATGCGAGCACTATCACGAGGGCAGCATTCCCCTTCAGACCCTGCGTGCGGACATCGACTACGGCTTTGCGGAGGCGCACACGACGTTCGGCATGATCGGCGTCAAGTGCTGGATCTACAAGGGTGAAGTCCTGAAAGCCGCAAAGAAGGCGGAAGGAGGCAGATAATGTTAATCCCCAAGAGAGTCAAGAGAAGAAAGCAGCACCGCCCCAACATGAAGGGCAGCGCACAGAAGGGAAACTTCATCGCTTACGGCGAATACGGCCTCATGGCGGAGGAACAGGGCTGGATCAAGTCCAACCAGATCGAGGCAGCCCGTATCGCCATGACGCGTTTCATCAAGCGCGGCGGCCAGGTCTGGATCGATATTTTCCCTCATAAACCCATTACCCGTCACCCCGCCGAAGCCCGTATGGGTTCGGGCAAGGGCAACGTCGAGTACTGGATCGCTCCCGTCAAGCCGGGCAGAGTGATGTTTGAAATGGCGGGCGTGAGCGAGGACGTCGCGCGCGAAGCGATGCGGCTTGCCGCCCACAAACTGCCCGTCAAGTGCAAGTTTGTCAAGAAGGCGGACGCCGAAAAAACGGCAGAAGGCGGTGAATCCTGATGAAAGGCAATGAATTTCACAATATGACGGACGTTGAGCTTACCAAGAAGCTGCAGGAACTGAAGAGCGAACTCTTCAACCTCCGCTTCCGCCACGCATCGGGACAGCTGGAGAACCCCGTCTCGATCAGGACGTGCAAGAGGGACATCGCCCGCGTGAACACCGAGCTGCGCGCGCGCCAGGCGAAGTGAGGAGGCAGGACATGGAAAGAAATCTGAGAAAAGAGATCGTGGGCATCGTCGTTTCCGACAAGATGGATAAGACCGTCGTGGTCGCCGTCAGCGAAAAACGCCCGCATCCCCTCTATAAAAAGACCATCACCTATACCCGCCGTTTCAAGGCACACGACGAAGCCAACGAGTGCGGCGTCGGCGATACCGTGCGTATCGTGGAGACGCGCAAACTCAGCAAGGACAAGAACTGGCGCGTCGCCGAGATCGTCGAAAGGGCGAAGTAACGCGGGAGGAGAACGAAAATGATACAACCTCAGACCAGACTCAAAGCGGCGGACAACTCGGGCGCAAAGGAGCTTATGTGCATCCGCGTGCTCGGCGGTTCCTTCCGCAGAACGGGAAACATCGGCGACGTCATCGTCGCATCCGTCAAGACGGCGACCCCCGGCGGCGCCGTCAAGAAGGGCGACGTGGTAAAGGCGGTCATCGTCAGAACCTCGAAGGGGATCCGCCGTCCGGACGGGTCGTATATCCGCTTCGATGACAACGCCGCCGTCATCATCGACAATCAGAAGCAGCCCAAGGGGACGCGTATCTTCGGCCCCATCGCCAGAGAGCTCAGGGAGAAGGACTATATGAGGATCATCTCCCTTGCGCCCGAGGTTCTGTAAGGAGGAGCAGCCATGAACGTAAAAGTCAATGACAACGTGCTCGTTCTTACGGGCAAATACAAGGGCAAGCAGGGCAAGGTGTTAAAGACCTATCCCGCAGAGGGCCGCGTCGTGGTGGAGGGCGTGAATATCGTCCACAAGCACGAGAAGGCGAGAAAGGCAAACGAGACCAGCCGCATCGTCACCGAGGAGGCGCCCATCGACGTCTCCAACGTGGAAGTCGTCTGCGACAAGTGCGGCAAGGCGACGCGCGTGGCGCACACCGTCATCGACGGCAAGAAGGTGCGCGTATGCAAGAAGTGCGGCGCTTCCCTCGACAAGGCATACGTAAAGCAGGTCAAGGCACAGCAGGATGCCGCGCAGGAGGAGGCGCCCAAGAAGCGCACCAGAAAGCGCAGCAAGAAGACAGAAGAAACGGCGCCCGAAGGCGAAGAGAAATAAGGGGGCGGAGGTTAAGTCATGGCAGAAAAGAAAACGGCAGCCAAGGCTGCAAAGACCGAAGCGCCCGCAAAGGCAGAGGCGAGCGTGAACCGCGTGAAGGCGTACTACGACAAGGAAGTCGTCCCCGCCCTCATGAAGAAATTCGGTTACACGTCCGTCATGCAGGTGCCGAAGATCGAAAAGATCGTCATCAACACGGGCCTGGGCGACATCAAGGACAACCAGAAGTCCATGCAGATCATCGAAAACGAGCTCAAGCAGATCACCGGTCAGAAGCCCATCTACCGCAAGGCGACCAAGTCCGTCGCAAACTTCAAGGTCAGAGAGGGCATGAACATCGGTCTCAAGGTGACGCTGCGCGGCAGACGGATGTACGACTTCTACGATAAGCTCGTCTCCATCGCCCTTCCCCGCGTGCGCGATTTCCGCGGCGTGTCG
Organism: uncultured Clostridia bacterium; assembly: GCA_944372575.1. GTDB lineage: Bacteria > Bacillota > Clostridia > Christensenellales > Borkfalkiaceae > Gallimonas. Next base: position 60,508 of record CALVZS010000010.1, read on the forward strand.
GACAAGGCGTTCGACGGCAGGGGCAACTATGCACTCGGGCTCAAGGAGCAGCTCATCTTCCCCGAGATCACCTACGATCAGGTGGAGAAGATCAGAGGCATGGACGTGTGCATCGTCACCACGGCGCAGACGGACGAAGAAGCGAGAGAGCTGTTGAGGGCGCTCGGAATGCCCTTCAAGAAGTGAGGATACGGATATGGCAAAGAAGTCAATGATCAATAAACAGCAGAGAACGCCCAAGTTCTCCACGAGAGCGTACACCCGCTGCTCCATCTGCGGGCGCCCGCACGCGGTGCTGCGCAAGTACGGGATCTGCCGTATCTGCTTCAGAGAACTCGCCTACAAGGGACAGATCCCCGGCGTAAAGAAGTCGAGCTGGTAAGGAGGCATAGAGAAATGACAGATCCCATTGCAGATATGCTCACCAGAATCAGGAACGCCCTCATGGTCAGAAAGGAGACCGTGGATATCCCCGCTTCCAACATGAAGCGCGAGATCGCCCGCATCCTCCTGGAGGAGGGCTATGTGAAGGACGTCAAGGAGACGGGAGAGGGATACAAGGCAAACATCGCCATCACCCTCAAGTACACCGAGGACGGCAAGTCCGTCATTTCGGGGCTCAAGCGCGTCTCCAAGCCGGGCCTGCGCACCTACAGCGGTGCGGAGGAAATGCCCAAAGTGCTGGGCGGTTTCGGCATCGCGATCGTCTCCACGAACAAGGGTATCATGACGAACAAGCAGGCAAAGGCCGCCAACGTGGGCGGGGAAGTGCTCTGCTACGTCTATTAAGGAGGGAATCATGTCGAGAATCGGTAAAATGAGCATCGCGGTTCCCGCAGGCGTCAGCGTCGATTTCAAGGACAGCGTCGTCACCGTCAAGGGTGCGAAGGGGACGCTCACGCAGAAGATCACGGGCGCCATCGACGTGAAGAACGAGGGCGGCCACGTGCAGGTCGTCGCGCTCGACGAACTGCAGCAGACCAATGCACTCCACGGGCTCTACCGCGCCATCATCGCCAACATGGTCAAGGGCGTGTCTGAGGGCTATTCCAAGGGACTGGAAGTCAAGGGCGTCGGCTGGAAGGCCGCGATGCAGGGCAACAAGCTCGTTCTGAACGTGGGCTTCTCCCATCCCGTCGAATTTGCCGCACCCGAGGGCATCAAGATCGAATGCCCTTCCGCAACGGAGATCACCGTTTCGGGCATCGACAAGGTGCTCGTCGGTCAGGTTGCGGCAGACCTTCGTGCCATCCGCAAGCCCGAGCCCTATCACGGATACGGCATTCGCTACAAGGGCGAGCACATCGAGCACAAGGAAGGCAAGACTTCCGGTAAGGGCAAGAAGTAAAGGAGCGTGAAGCATGATTACGAAAATCGATAAGAACGCGGTTCGTCAGCGCCGTCACGCTCGCGTCCGCAAGCAGGTTTCGGGGACGGCCGAGACGCCCCGCCTGAACGTCTACAGGAGCCTCAACCATATCTATGTACAGGTCATCGACGACGTGAAGGGCGTGACGATCGCATCGGCATCCACGATGGAAAAGAGCATCCGCGAGCAGATCGCGGGCAAGACCAAGACGGAAGCCGCCAAGCTCGTAGGGGTCACGGCGGGGGAGCGCGCCAAGGAGAAGGGCGTCGAGACGGTCGTATTCGACCGCGGCGGCTATCTCTATACGGGACGCGTGAAGGCAGTTGCGGACGGCGCGCGCGAAGCCGGACTCAAATTCTGAGGAGGAGACGACAATGGCAAGAGAAAACAGGCCTCAGAGGAGACAGGAGGAGAACGACGGTCTCATCAAGAAGACCATCGAGATCAACCGCGTGAGCAAGACGGTCAAGGGCGGCAAGAACATGCGCTTCGCCGCACTCGTCGTCGTCGGCGACGGCAACGGCAAGGTCGGCTACGGCCAGGGCAAGTCCAAGGAAGTGCCGGAGGCGATCGAGAAGGCGACGCAGGCCGCCAAGAAGAACATGATCAGCGTCCCCATCGTGGAGACCACCATTCCTCACGAGGTGCTCGGCACGTTCGGCAAGGGCGCTGTGCTGATGCTCCCCGCCGAAGCCGGTACCGGCGTCATTGCGGGCGGCCCGGTGCGTGCGGTCATGGAGGCCGCAGGCATCAAGAACATCCGCACCAAGTCGCACGGCACGCAGAATGCGGGCAACTGCATCAAGGCGACCATCGCAGGTCTCTCCTCCCTCAAGACGGCGGAGGAGATCGCGGCGCTGCGCGGCAAGACTGTGGAAGAGATCGTGGGCTGAGGAGGGCGATATGGTTAAAGTTACGCTGATCAAGAGCACGATCGGGGAAGTGGAATCCGTCAAGGCGACCGTCGCCGCGCTGGGTCTGAAGAAAATCCGTTCGGAAAAGACGTTCGAGGATACCCCCGCCCTGCAGGGCCAGCTCAAGAAGGTCGCACACCTCGTCAAGGTGGAGACCGTTTAACAGGAGTCAGACATGAGAATCGATACGATCGCTCCCGCAGAGGGAGCAAGAACTTCCGAGAAGCGTCTCGGCCGCGGCATCGGCTCGGGGCTCGGCAAGACGTCGGGCAAGGGCCACAAGGGTCAGTGGGCGCGTTCGGGCGGCGGTGTCCGTCCCGGATTTGAGGGCGGCCAGATGCCGCTCGCACGCCGCATCCCCAAGCGCGGATTCAAAAACCGCTTCCGCAAGGAGTACGTCATCGTCAACCTTTCTTCGCTTGCGGATCTTCCCGCAGGCACGGTCGTGGATTACGGCTTCGTGCTCTCCAACGGCCTCGCAAAGGACGTCAAGAACAACGCAGGCCTGAAGGTTCTCGGCGACGGCGAACTCGCAGTCGCACTCACCGTGCGCGCGGCAAAGTTCTCCGCCGGCGCCAAAGAGGGCATCGAGAAGGCAGGCGGCACCGCCGAGACAGTCTGAATGTCTCGGCATTCGTCCGTTAAGGACGGCGTACTTCGGTAAGGAGCGGACACAATGATCGAAACTTTGAAAAACGCTTTCCGGAACAAGGACATCCGAAAGAAGATCATCCTGACCCTTCTTTTGCTGCTCTTGTTCCGCGTGGGCTGCTATATTCCCATCCCCGGCCTGACGCGCGACACATTTGCCAGCGCCGTAACGGGCAACGACTTCCTCGCGCTCATGAGCGGCATCACGGGCAGCGCGCTCGCGAACGGCACGCTCTTTGCGCTGGGCATCGGGCCGTACATCAACTCATCCATCATCATGCAGCTTCTCACGGTCGGTATCCCCGCGCTGGAGCGTCTCTCCAAGCAGGGGGAAGAGGGCCGCAAGAAGATCACCAACATCACGCGTCTCGTCACGATCATCCTCGCCATCATCCAGTCCGTCGGCATCATCGTGCTGTTCGGCCAGAATGAGGGCGCCATCAACACCGCATATTTCGGCAACGTTCCCGGCGGCATCGGCGAGACGGGCGCCATGTGGATTGCGGGCATCTTCATGACCGTCGTCTACACGGCGGGTTCCTGCCTGGTCATGTGGATCGGCGAGCGCATCACCGAATACGGCGTGGGCAACGGGATCTCGATGATCATCTTCATCGGTATCCTCTCCACGGCAGGCACGACCATCGTCGGCAAGTTTGAAACGGCGTTCACCAACATCCCGAACAATCTTTCCGAGCTCTGGAGCATCCTCGCATTCGTCGTCATCGCCGTACTCATCTTCTTTGCCATCGTCTACGTCGACCTTGCCGAGCGCAGGATCCCCGTACAGTACGCAAAGCAGGTGCGCGGCACCAAGATGTACGGCGGGCAGTCCTCCGTCATCCCCATGAAGATCTCGGGGAGCGGCGTCATGCCCCTCATCTTCGCCTATGCGATCATCTCCTTCCCGTCCATGATCATGAGCCTTGTGCCGAACTGGTCGGATGAGCTGGATTGGTGGACGACGCAGTTCCAGCAGGGCCCCAACGGAACGGGGATCTACTATATCCTCGTGCTGTGCGTGCTCATCTTCGTGTTCTCGTTCTTCTATGCGCAGATCCAGTTCAATCCGGAGGATGTCTCGCGCAACATTCAGCAGAACGGCGGCTTCATCCAGGGCATCCGCCCCGGCAAGCCCACGGCGGAGTACCTCTCGCGCATCAACAAGCGCATCACGCTCTTCGGCGCGATCTTCCTGACGCTCGTCGCGTTCGTTCCCTCCATCGCATTCTCGTGGGCGGGCGACGACCTGGTGAACGTCTTCTCCACGACGGGTATCCTCATCGTCGTCTCGGTTGCGCTCGAGTTTGACAAGCAGCTCCAGTCGCAGATACTCATGAAGAACTACAAGGGATTTTTGAAATAAGGAAAGAGGGGAGGTAGATTATGAATCTCATTCTGCTCGGCGCCCCCGGCGCAGGCAAGGGAACACAGGCGACCAAGATCGCCGACCGCTACAGTCTCGTCCATATCTCGACGGGCGACATCTTCCGTGCCAACATCAAGAACGGAACGGAGATCGGCAAACTCGCCAAGTCGTTCATCGACAGGGGCGAGCTTGTCCCCGATGAGGTGACCTGCGCGATCGTCAAGGATCGCCTCACCTGGGAGGACGTGGCCAAGTCGAACGGATACCTCCTCGACGGGTTCCCCCGCAACCTTTTCCAGGCGGAGGAGCTGGACAAATTCGCCAAGATCGACGGCGTTGTCAACATCAACATCGATTTTAACCTGCTCATGGATCGTCTGTGCGGCCGCCGCGTCTGCAAGGAGTGCGGCGAGAGCTATCACGTCTCCACCCTGAACGGAGCGACGACGTGCGCGCGCTGCGGCGGCGAGCTCTATCAGAGGAAAGACGATAACCCCGAGACGGTGTCCAGCCGCCTCAAGGTCTATGAGGAACAGACGGCTCCGCTCATCGACTATTACACGAAGAAGGGCATCATCCTCAACGTGACCGGCACCGAGGCGCCCGCCGAAGTGCTGTTCGAGCAGGTCAAGGCGCTCCTCGACGACCTTGCAAAAAGGGTATGATCGAAGCCAAGACCGAGGAGGAGATCGCGCTCCTGCGCGAATCCTGCCGCATCGTGCGTGACTGCCTCGCGTTCGTGGAAGAGCGCATCCGTGCAGGCATGACGACGCGCGAAGTGGATGAAATGGTCTACAAGTTCATCACCGCAAGCGGAGCCGAGCCCAGCTGTCTGGGCTACTGCGGATTTCCCGCCTCCGCCTGCGTGTCGGTGAACGAAGTGGTCGTCCACGGTATTCCGGACGACAGAGTCATCGAAGAAGGGGACATCGTCAGCGTCGACCTGTGCGCCTATAAGAACGGTTACCACGGCGACGGCGCGCGCACCTTCTGCATCGGAGAGGTCAGCGACGAGAAGAAAAAGCTCGTCCGCGTCACAAGGGAGTGCTTCTTCGAGGCGATGGAGGGGCTCAAGGCGGGGACGCCGCTCTACGACATCGGCTATAAAGTTCAGCGCCATGCGGAGAGCAACGGCCTGTCCGTCATCCGCTCCTATACGGGACACGGCATCGGCAAAGAGATGCACGAAGATCCCGCCGTACCCAACTTCGGGCGCAGGGGAACCGGCCCCCGCCTTCCCGCAAACGCCGTCATCTGCGTGGAGCCGATGATCGCGCTGGGGGACTGGCGGGTGAAAGTCCTCGACGACGGCTGGACGGCCGTCATGCGGGACGGGAAGAGCGCTGCGCACTATGAGAACACCGTTGTCATCCGTGAGGACGGTGTGGAGATCCTGACCCTGTAAATTTCGGAGGAGAGAATGTCCAAAGACGACGTCATTGAAACGGAAGGCCGCGTGATCGAGGCTCTTCCCAACACCACGTTCAAAGTCCGGCTCACCAACGGCCATGTCATCACGGCGTATATTTCCGGTAAGCTGAGAATGAACTATATCCGCATCATCGAAGGGGATGCCGTCAAGCTGGAGATGAGCCCGTACGATCTGACGAAGGGACGCATCACCTGGCGCAGCAAATCCTGATTTCCGGGCGTTTTTTGCCGCAGCATCATGCCGCGGCCGGAGGCCGCACCCGAAACACGTGTTCGGGACAGCGCAGGGCTTCGCCCGAAACACACTTCAAAACCTGAAACAAGGAGAACACTACCATGAAAGTACGTCCTTCCGTCAAGCCCATGTGCGACAAGTGCAAGGTCATCAAGAGAAACGGAAAAGTTATGGTTATTTGCTCGAAAGACAAGAGCCATAAGCAAAGACAAGGCTAAATTTACTTGACAGACCGTGGAAAAATATGGTATACTTTTTTCCACGGTTTGCAAATAACCTTACAAGTACAGCGAAGGAAGCGGATTTTGGCACAGAACATATGTGCGAAGATCTGCTTGTTTGCGCGTTCAAGGGAAAATACACGGTCTTTCGCAGGGGATATTTTCCACTGTTCCCGCGTCCGGCCGTCTCGCATACATCATCAAATACCGAAAATTTCACGGAGGAATTTCAATGGCACGTATTGCCGGTGTGGATTTACCCAGAGAGAAACGTGTCGAGATCGGGCTGACCTATATCTACGGCATCGGTCTCACCACGTCCAAAAAGATCCTCGCTGCAACGGGCATCGACCCGAACACGCGCGTCAAGGATCTCGATGAGAACGACGTTTCCAAATTGAGAGAATACATCGACCACAACTACACGGTGGAAGGGGAACTTCGCGGTGCAGTCAGCCTCAACATCAAGCGTCTGATGGAGATCGGCTGCTATCGCGGCGTCCGCCACAGAAAGGGGCTGCCCGTCCGCGGACAGAGCACCAAGCGCAACGCGCGCACCCGCAAGGGACCGCGCCGCACGGTGGCGAACAAGAAGAAGTAAGGAGCGATCGCAATGGCAGCAGATAAGAGAAAAGTCGTCTCTCGCAAGAAGAGAGAACTCAAAAAGGTGGACAGGGGACAGGTGCATATCCAGTCCACGTTCAACAACACGCTCGTGACCATCACGGACATGAACGGCAACGCGATCTCCTGGTCGAGCGCAGGCTCCCTCGGCTTCCGCGGTTCCAGAAAGGGAACCCCCTTCGCAGCGCAGATGGCTGCGGAGACGGCGGCAAAGGCAGCCAAGGAGCACGGGCTTCGTTCGGTCGAAGTCTATGTCAAGGGCCCCGGTGCGGGCAGAGAGTCCGCCATCCGCGCGCTGGCGAACTGCGAGCTTGAGGTCACCCTCATCTCCGACGTTTCGCCCATCCCGCACAACGGATGCCGTCCGCCCAAGCGCAGAAGAGTGTAAGGAGAGGAGAGAACAATGGCAATCAACAAGTATCATAAAATGAAGAGGTGCAGATTCCTCGAGCTCGATCCCGCCGTGGTCGGATGCTACAAGAAGTCCATCCGCACGTCGGGCAGGAAGTCGAGAAAGGTCTCCGAGTACGGCCTGCAGCTGCGCGAGAAGCAGAGAGCCAAGTTCATCTACTGCGTCAGCGAAAAGCAGTTCCACCGCTACTATGAGATGGCAGACCGCATGAAGGGCGTCACGGGCGAGAACATGCTCTCCCTTTTGGAGCGCCGCCTGGACAACGTGGTGTACCGCCTCGGCTTTGCGGCGACCCGTCTGCAGGCACGCCAGCTGGTCAGCCATGCACATTTCTCGGTCAACGGCAAAAAGGTGGACATCCCCTCATATATCGTCAAGGCGGGCGACGTCATTGCCGTTCGCGAGAACCGGGCAAAGAACAAGTATTTTGAGCAGGTCAAGACGGCAAAGGCGGGCAATCTGCCCAAGTGGCTGGAAGGCGACCTCGAAAAACTGGAAGGAAAAGTTCTCGAGCTTCCCAAGAGGGAGGACATCGACACCCAGATCGCGGAGCACATGATCGTTGAGTTGTACTCCAAGTAATCATCCCAAGGAGGTAGCTTTATGATCGAAATGGACATGCCCAAAATCGAGGTCACGGAGAACGATGCGAAGTCGTATGCGAAAATCGTCGTCGAGCCGCTGGAGAAGGGCTTCGGTCTTACGATCGGCAACTGCTTAAGAAGGATCCTCCTGTCTGCGCTCCCCGGGGCTGCCGCACAGGGGATTAAGTTCATGGACGGCACGGTCAAGCACGAGTTTTCCGCGCTTCCCGGCGTCAAGGAAGACGTCACTGAGATCATTCTCAATTTGAAGCTCCTCGCGATCAAGACGAGAGTCACCGACAAGGATTATACCAAGACGCTCCGCCTTACCAAGGAAGGCCCCGCCGTCATCACGGCAGCGGACATCTCCCAGGATGCGGAGGTCGAGATCATCAATTCCGATCAGTACATCTGCACGGTGGACGAGGGCGGAAAGATCGACATGGAGATCACGATCGGGCGCGGCAGAGGCTATAAGCCCGCCAAGGAAAACAAGCAGCCCGTCATCGATTACATCCCCATCGACTCCATCTATACCCCTGTCCAGAAGGTCAACTATACCGTGGAGCCGGCGCGCGTCGGTCAGAACATTGACTACGACAAGCTCACGCTCGAGGTGTGGACGGACGGTACTTTCTCGGGAAAGGAGATCGTGTCGCTCGCGGCAAAGATCATGCAGGATCATATCAATCTGTTCGTCAACCTGTCCGACACCATCAAGGATATGGATATTCTGGTCAAGACGGATGACGACAAGCAGCAGCAGATTCTCTCGATGAAGATCGAGGACATGGACTTCTCCGTCCGTTCCTACAACTGTCTCAAGAGAGCCAACATTCATACCGTGGAAGACCTGATCAGCAAGACGGAGGACGAGATGCTCAAAGTCCGCAATCTCGGCAAGAAGTCGCTCGACGAAGTCATGCAGAAATTGGAAGCATACGGTCTTTCGCTCGCTAAAAAGGAGGATTAAATTATGCCCGGAAAATTGGGTAAAACGACGGAGCAGCGCCTTGCCATCCTGCGCAACCAGGCGTCCCAGCTCCTTTGGTACGGAAGACTTGAGACGACGGCTGCCCGCGCAAAGGAGCTTCGTCCCTATGTCGAAAAGCTCATCACCAAGGCGGTCAATACCTACGATGACGTCGTGGAGTACGAGGTCGTCGCAAAGGACAAGAAGGGCAAGGAGATCAGGACGACCGCCGTCAAGGACGGCGCGAAGCGCCTTGCCGCCCGCCGCGCCATCATGGCAAAGACGTACGATCTGCAGGAGATCAAGCCCTTCAACGAAAAGAAGAGCGATTTCAAAAAGCGCACGGGCAAGGTGCAGCATCCCCTGATGGAGAAGCTGTTCAACGAGATCGCCCCCAAGTACGCGCAGCGCAAAGAGGAGATCGGCCAGGGCGGCGGCTATACCCGCATCTACCTGCTCGGTCAGCGCCGCGGCGACGGCGCGGAAGTTGCCGTCATCGAATTGGTTTAAGCGTTCGGCGAAACAATGCAAAGGCTGTTCCATAGTGGAACGGCCTTTTTTATTTGCGGCGGGTTGACAGGACGGAAAAACCGTGGTACAATGGAGGCGCTTTTCTTATGGGGAAAAGCACATGGCACAAAAGAAGGGCGCGGGCGGAAAGCCGCAGACATACGACGAGGCGACGGGGAGATACGGAACCCCCGCGGAGAGGAAGCGCCTGAAAGAGCTGGGGATTGACGAGGATGTTATAAGACTTCCGAATGAGGTCATTCCTCGCTCCTTGAGCGCAAGATGGGCGAACTACGACATTGCGATGCCGGACGGAACGGTGGCGCATTTTATCGAGGGGACGAAGCTTCACCACATTGAGGTATTCGCCGGAAGAGGAACAAAGACGCCGATACGGGACGTTGACAGGCTCGTGCGAACCTACGGGGGTAAAGCGGAAGATTGGCAAAAGGTGAAAGGAATTGGTACGATAGAAGTGAATGGAAAAAGTTTTGATGCGGAAATTCATTGGTACCAAGAGCCGACTGTGGGAAAGGAAGAACTAAAAAGTAAGGATCAGTGAATATGAAAGTCAAAATTATCCCTGAAAAAAGATACTTGGCTGGAGAATTTTATACCGGAGATATTCTTGATGATAAGATCTATGAGGTCATTAAAATCAGCGAACATGGTATGTATAATATCATCGATGAAAGCGGGGATTGGTATTCCTATCCCCCGCAAATGTTTGAAATTGTAGAAGAATAAGTAACTTAACAACAAAAAGAGCGTCCCTGCGGGGGCGCTTTTTTCATGCCAAAAAAGAGGTGAGAGGGGTATGGCGAATGATAAGAATTTAATACCTCCAAGCGCGAGCGAAGCGCGAGAAAAGGGCGCAAAGGGAGGCAAACGCTCGGGCGAGGTGAGAAGGGAGAAAAAGCTCTTTCAGCAAGCCGTGCTCGCAATGCTCGAAGCCAAGGGAGAGAGCGGGAACAGCGACTGCAAATCTGTTGCCTTTTTGCAGACGGCGTGATATAATAGAGCCGAAAAATCAAAAGGAGTACCGAATATGGCTGATAAAAAGGAAAGGGCAAAGGAGCGCTACGGCGAACTTGCCTACGAAAAAAAGAATTACTATGAAGAGGCCTCCAAGAAGGAGCGCAAGGCGATCTATGCCTATGCCGAGGGCTACAAGGCGTTCCTCGATGCCGCCAAGACGGAGCGCGAGGCGTGCGACGTCGCCGTCGCCATGGCGCAGGCCAAGGGCTTTACCGAGTATCACTTCGGCGATCCGCTCGTGGCGGGGGACAGAAAGTATTTTGTCAACCGCGGCAAGTCCGTCGTCGTGTTCCGCATCGGCACGCGCGATCTGGAGACGGACGGGATGCGCCTCATCGCCTCTCACATCGATGCGCCGCGCGTCGATATCAAGCAGGTTCCCCTGTATGAAGAGGGCGGCATGTGCTATCTCAAGACGCACTACTACGGCGGCATCAAGAAGTATCAGTGGACGACCATCCCGCTCGCGCTGCACGGCGTCGTCATCCTCAAGGACGGTACAAAGGTGGAGATGAAGGTGGGAGAGGATCCCAAGGATCCCGTGTTCTATATCGACGACCTGCTCCCGCACCTCGGCGGCGAGCAGATGGCTAAGACGGGCGGAAAGATCATCGAGGGCGAACAGCTCAACGTGGTCGTCGGCGGCCTTCCCTGCGCCGATGCCGAGGCGGGCAAGCGCATCAAATACACCGTGCTTGACTATCTGAACAAGGAATACGGCATGAACGAGGAGGACTTCCTCTCCGCCGAGCTCTCCGCCGTTCCCGCCTATCCCGCACGCGACGTCGGTTTTGACCGCGCCTTTATCGGGGCGTACGGACATGACGACCGCGTCTGCGCCTACCCCGCGCTGACGGCGGTGCTCAACGAGGAGAGCGAGCATACCGTCCTCGCCATGCTGGTCGACAAAGAGGAGATTGGCAGCGAGGGTACCACGGGGATGCAGAGCAAGATCTATGAGGATCTGATGGAGGAGATTTCCGCGGCGATGGGCGCCAATTTCCGCCGTGTGCGCTATGCCTCCAAGTGCCTCTCCTCCGACGTGACGGCGGCGTACGACCCCAATTTCCCCGGCGTGTTCGAGAAGATGAACGCGGCGCTCGTCTCCTGCGGCACCTGTATGAGCAAGTTCACGGGCGCGCGCGGCAAGAGCGGTTCCAACGACGCCTCCGCCGAGTTCGTGGGCGAGGTGAGAAGGATGTTCGACCGCGAGGGCGTCATCTGGCAGACGGCAGAGCTGGGCAGGGTGGACGCAGGCGGCGGCGGAACGGTGGCAAAGTTCCTTGCCAACCTCAATATCGACACCGTCGATCTGGGCGTTCCCGTCATCTCCATGCACGCGCCCTATGAGCTCATCTCCAAGGCGGATCTGTACAGCAACTACAAGGCGTTCCTTGCTTTTATGAAGTAAATAACGTTCTGCAAAAATCCACTTTTTTACAAAAAAGACCCTTACGGGTCTTTTTTGCTTTTATGTGGGCATTTTTCTGCGTTTTCTGCGGTCGCGTCTTACAAATGCGTAGAGGCGCACCTTTTATGGTTGCGCGCCTGTGTTCAAAAATCTGTCCTTCCGATCAGCTCATCCATCGTCACGCAGAAAAAATCGGCGATTCTCCAAAGAGCCTCCATGTCAGGTTCTATTTTTCCGCTCTCCCAATAGGATACTTTACGCTGTGTTGTCTGCAATCGGTCGGCAAGCATCTGTTGTGTCAGACCGGCTCCTTCGCGCAGAGAACGGAGGTTGGCTGCAAATCTGATTTTCATAAAAAAAATTATGGACATAAATAATCTAAAACAGTTGACATAGACACTTTTTGTCTATATAATAAAGATATAAAAAATGTACCAAGGAGGGAACACCAAGTGAATTGTGCAAGACATCCTGCCCGTCAGGCGGTGGGGCAGTGCAGCCAGTGCGGAGCGTATGTCTGTGATGAATGTATGCAGGCAACGAAGCCGTTGCAGGAGGAAGAGGGAACGCTCTGCGTTGACTGTTATCAACGCAAGCTGCGTTCAGCGGCGGAATATTTTCGGGTAAAGCGGAAAAAGAGGCGGAAGAAGGTCATTATCAGCGTGATCATGTATCTGATCGGGATTATTGTTCTTGCAATCGGATTTACCTCGGAAGGAACCAAGCTCGTCACCTGTGTGATTCTCGGGATCATTCTGTGCGGGATATATACGGCAATCGCGGGATGGCGTACGGGCAGAGAGGCGTATGAAGATTACGAGCTCAAACATGGCGCGTCTTATACGGTCACGGACAGCGGTGTGTATCGCAATACGGGTTTTTTCGGAAAATTGCTTATGTTTCTGCTGGGTGCTGTATTGGGGGTTATCGTTACACCGATCAGTGTGATCACAAACATAGTCGGAATGTCGTCGGATAAGAAAACGGCAGCCGAGTTTGAGCAGGAAGCAAACAGTGTTTCAAAGATATAATATGCATAAAGCCGCCGACGCGAACTGATATGCACCCCAAAAGTTGGACAGACTTTTGGAGGTGCATATTATTATGTCAAGAAAAAAGAAGTTTAACACA
>CALVZS010000011.1 GCA_944372575.1 uncultured Clostridia bacterium
TTTGTGATAGGGGACTATGTTCCCGGTTGCCCGGAAGGGACGGTATTTATCGCGCTCGATACATATTATGAATTGGGCATAAACCATGCGGACTGGATCTGCGGCAATGCGGTGATACCGGCGAATGCGAGCATTCGGATCTTTTATCATTACGGGGGAAATGGATTGGCCTATCTGGCAGGGATGATGGACGGATTGGCAGATGACAACTTCCCCGGAACGATTCTGTCGGTGGCAGTTGATACAAGTCAGGATCTTGAAAACGCGCTCGATAATTGGCTCGGTCAGGGGAGGGACGATTCGTTTGCTTTCAATGAGGTCGTCACGCATTCTTCCGCCGTGGCGGAGGAGATATTGCAGCGCTACTACCTGGAGGGATATACGGATGCGCCGTCCGGCATCGGCATCCGGGCGTTCAGCACACCGTCGGGCGGTGCGCAGGTGCTCTCTGTCCGCGATGATCTTGAGCAGGTGCTGGATGAAGAGTATGAAGCGTATCTGTCGGATGCCACGCAGACGATCGGGAATGCGCTGGCGGAATATCTGAACGGGGAAGAGATCTCTGGCGCACAGCTCATAAACGGCTGTTATGTGCTGTCCTGCGGATTTGGCCCGGGTTATGCAAGATATGTGAGTCGTTAAAGGAAGCAGTGGATTTTTCATCTCTATGGAGGTAATTGGAGAAGGATATGAAAGGGAAGCGGTATTATTTATATGGCATGGTACTTCTGACGGCAGTAATATCGGCGGTCGCGCTGAGCGGATGCAGCTCGTCGGGGACGGAAAAGGGAACGGTCACCGTGACCTTTTGTGCGGCGGGAGAGGAGGATATTGTCCTGACGACAGAATACGGCGGGAGTATCACTCCGCCAAAGGTTCCCGCGAAGATAGGAAATGAGGGCAGATGGGATACAGAGGAATTTGACGGGATCACGCAGGATATGACGGTCAATGCGATATACGAAACGCAGGGGCTGGAATATACGGATTACTATGGCGGAGGGCTTGGAAGATATTACACAGTAAGCAAAGGTCAAATGGATGAGCGGACGGAGGAGTTGTATATTCCGTCAGAGTACAATGGAAATCGTGTCCTGGAGATCGCGGAGTATGGGTTTGAAGGGCTGACGTCCTTGAAACGAGTGGTCTGTGCGGAGGGATTGACGGATATCGGCGATCGGGCGTTTCAGAAATGCGAGGTTTTGGAAATGGCGGAGCTGCCGGAGAGTCTTGTCCGTATCGGGGAATGGGCGTTTCGGATGTGCAGTTCTTTGGCGTCCGTAAATTTCCCTGACAGCCTTTCAGAGATCGGAAAAGGCGCTTTTTCAAACTGCGATTTGAAATCGGTGAAGTTGCCGAAAGAAATTACGGTTCTTGAGGATAGCGTATTTTATTGCTGTGATGCTCTGGAATCCGTAGAGTTCCCGGAGACATTAAAAGCAATCGGAGATGCTGCTTTCTTTTCCTGTTCTTTGCTGAGGACGGTAGATTTGCCGGATGGGTTGACGGAAATTGGTCCGAATGCATTTGCCTACACTTCCTTATCTTCGATTAAAATTCCGGAAGGGATCACGCAGATCAGCGAGAATACTTTTGGAGGTTGCAGGGCGCTGCAGGCGATTGTGCTCCCCGACAGTCTGATAAGCATTGAATCGCTTGCGTTTATGAATTGTCCGTTGAAGGCTCTCGAAACATTGCCCGCCGGGTTGCAAAGTATTGAATCCTGCGCATTTATGCGTTGTTCGATGGAAAAACTTATTTTTCCCGAACATCTGCAGACGATCGGTTCGTCCGCTTTTTATCAGTGTACGTCCCTGAAAGAGATAACGCTTCCTGAAAGTTTGGAGAGTATTGGAGAAGAAGCCTTTATGGACTGTACATTGCTGAAGGAGATAGCGCTTTCCGGAAGTCTGGAGAGTATCGGGATAAACGCATTTTCATATTGTACATCTTTGAGAGAGCTGACGCTCCCCGCCGGAATAAAGAGTATCGGAGATTGTGCGTTTGCAGAGTGTTTGGCGCTGGAGTCAGCCGTATTCAGTTCCGGCTGCCTTCCGAATATGGGGGCGGGCATTTTTTCGGGATGCAGATCATTGAAATATGTGACGCTGCCGGAGGGGATGACAAGTATTCCGGCTCATATGTTGGACTTGACAGCCGTGCGGGAAATTTCATTGCCCGCAAGCCTGGAGGAAATTGGCATGGGAGCGTTTCGGAAGTGTCCGCTTGAACGGATCGAAATTCCGAAAAATGTCACGTCGATCGGTTCAAGCGCTTTTTGGGGTTGTGAAAGTTTAACGCAGATCGTATTTGCAGAAGATTGCCGGCTGGAAAATATTGGCTATTATGCTTTTCTTCAGACCGGATTCAGGGAGTTTACGATTCCTGCCAGTGTAAAAGAATTCGGTGGTGTGGTGGGAGCTCTGGACTCTTGTGCGAACCTGGAAAGGGTGATCATTGAAGAGGGAAGCAGGCTGACGTCTTACATAGGGAATATCAATTGCCCGAAACTGACGGCGGTCATTTTTCCGAAAGGCTTACAGCTGGAGACGATCGATTCTTTTTCGGGCTGTACCTCTTTGAAGACGCTCGAGTATCCGGATACGGTGAAGAGCCTCGGATTGTTCCGTGGCTGCACCTCGTTGGAGACAATCAAACTTCCGGCGGGGCAGACGAGGATCGGCCGCAGAGCCTTTATGGACTGCACAAGTCTGTATTCGGTCGAAATACCTGATGGGGTGACGAGCATAGACGAACAGGCTTTTTCGGGGTGTTCCTCCCTGAAATCGATCACGATTCCCGCAAGCGTAACGGAAATTGGCGCAAATGCCTTTGAAAAATGGGAAAGCGGTCAGACGATCTATGTCAAGGGATATACGCAAAAACCTGCAGATTGGCCGGATAACTGGTGCGGAAACGCAACCGTCGTCTGGAACGCCTGAAAACTTTTTCCATAAGTTCTCCTTATAGAATCTATAAGAAAATAATAACAGATGCCAACATTTTTCCTTTCCGAATGTTTGGCAAAATGCGTGTTGATCTGTTATAATATTGAAGCAAAACCAGACGCCGCTGCGGGCGGCAGAAGAAGGAGAACGTACGATGGATTATGTAGAAAGAGTACTCGAAGAACTCAAGGCGAAGAACCCGGGCGAGCCGGAATTTCACCAGGCCGCAACGGAGATCCTCAACGGGTTGCGTCCCGTCATCGCAAAGCATCCCGAATATGAAAAGGCGGCGCTCTTGGAGCGCTTCGTCGAGCCGGAGCGCGTGGTCATGTTCCGCGTGCCGTGGGTGGACGATGCGGGCAAGGTACATGTCAACAAGGGCTACCGCGTGCAATTCAACAGCGCCATCGGGCCGTATAAGGGCGGCCTGCGCTTCCACCCGACGGTCACGCTCTCCGTCATCAAGTTCCTCGGCCTCGAGCAGATCCTCAAGAACAGCCTGACGGGGCTGCCCATCGGCGGCGGCAAGGGCGGTTCCGACTTCGACCCCAAGGGCAAGTCGGACAATGAGATCATGCGCTTTTGCCAGAGCTTTATGACCGAGCTGTGCCGCCATATCGGCCAGGATACCGACGTTCCCGCGGGCGACATCGGCGTGGGCGGCAGGGAGATCGGCTATCTGTTCGGCCAGTACAAGCGCATCCGCAATGAGCACGTCGGCGTGCTGACAGGCAGGGGACTCTCCTACGGCGGCAGCCTTGTGAGGACGGAGGCGACGGGTTACGGCCTCGTTTACATGGTGGAGGAGGCGCTCGCCTGCCGCGGCGATTCGCTTGCGGGCAAGACGGTGGTCGTGTCCGGCTCGGGCAACGTCGCCATCTACGCCACCGAAAAGGCGCAGCAGCTGGGCGCAAAGGTCGTTGCGCTGTACGATTCCAACGGCTATATCTACGATAAAAACGGCATTCAGGTGGACGTCGTCAAGCAGATCAAGGAGGTGGAGCGCGTGCGCATCAAGGTGTATGCCGAGCGCGTGAAGGGCGCCGAATACCACGAGGGCTGCTCCGGCATCTGGGGCATCCCCTGCGATATCGCCCTGCCCTGCGCCACGCAGAACGAGATCGACGGCGATGCGGCGCGCCTGCTCGTCAAAAACGGCGTGAAATACGTCGGCGAGGGTGCCAATATGCCCTCCACCCTCGAGGCGATCGAGGTGTTCCAGAAGGCGGGCGTCGTGTTCCTGCCCGCCAAGGCGGCGAATGCGGGCGGCGTTGCCACCAGCGCGCTGGAAATGGCGCAGTCGAGCGGCAGAATGTTCTGGACGTTTGAGGAAGTGGACGCTCAGCTTAAAAACATTATGGTGAACATCTACCACAATATGGACAATGCTGCGCGCGAGTACGGTATTGAGGGCGACTATGTCGCGGGCGCGAACATTGCCGGTTTCAAGAAGGTCGCGGATGCCATGATGGCGCAGGGGATCGTCTGATCGCCGCGCAAAAACAGCGAAAAATCCCGTGCTTCCCGCACGGGATTTTTTGATGCGGAAAATTTACTGTTTCGTATCGTTGTATTTTCGCGCACGATATGCTATACTGGTTGCATGGATCCGATCGACATCATCATTCTCACATCGGAGGAAGGGGAGGGCACACAGCCCGGGCAGCCCGAAGGCGGGCAGGACGGACGCTCCGGACAGCCGGAGGCGCCGCAGAACGAGCCGCAGACGCCGGAAGAGCCCGATCTGAAATACCGGAACGGGAGGGAGGTCGCCAAAGGAGGCGTCCTCGGCTTCTTCATCGGGCTTGCCGTCATCGTGCCGGGCGTGAGCGGCTCCACGGTCGCCATTATCTTCAGACTTTACGACAAACTGCTGTATGCTTTGGGCAACATTGTCCGCCGCTTCAAAAAATGCGCCGCCTTTCTGCTGCCCATCGCCGTCGGGCTGGTCATCGGCTTTGTGCTCGGGTTTCTTGCCATCCAGCAGCTCATCGATCTGAGTCCGTTCGCCGTCATCGGCCTGTTTGCGGGGCTGATGCTCGGCGCCTTTCCCGCCGTCTTCGACGAGATCCGGACGGAAAAAAGAACGCCGCCGCGCATCGGGCTGTTCTTGCTCGGGCTTGCAGTCCCCATTGCCATCGCCCTCTTTTCGGTGTTTGCCTCCGGGGGAACGCACTCGCTCGAGGGGCTGAATGCGGGGCATTACATCCTGTTTCTCGTGCTCGGCTACCTCATTGCGGTCACGCAGGTCGTGCCGGGGCTGAGCGCCACCGCCATTTTGATGGCGTTCGGTTACTTCACCTCCGTCATGGATTCGGTGAGCATCTCCTACTGGCGGCAGAACCCCGCCGTATTCGGCGTGTACGCCTGCCTTGCCGTGGGCTTTGTGCTGGGACTTGTCACCTTCTCCAAACTGCTTACGAAGATCTTCTCCAAACACCGCGCAGGCGCCTTTTTCGCCATTGTGGGGCTGTCGCTCGGCTCCATTGTGACCATGTTTTTCAATCCGGACGTCTATGCCGTCTACCTGGGCTGGACAGCCGAGCTCAACGTGCTCGATCTGGTGCTCGGCATCGTGCTATTTGCCGCAGGGATCGTCGTTGCCTATCTCTTCGTGCGTTATGAGCGCCGGAAAAAGGGAACGCCTCCCGTTCTGAAAAAGTAAAAAAGCGCGCCGTCAGTTATGACGGCGCGCGCCCGTATTCCGGATTTCTTTGTCAGGGAAGCACGTCCAGAAGAAATGCGGCGATCTTCTCGCTGTGAACAATATAGCTTGCATGATCCTCTCCCTCGAAGATGCGCAGGCCGCACTGCGGGATGGAGCAGGCGATGCGCAGGGTGTGGCTCAGGCGCACCAGATCATGTTCGCCCGCCGTGAGATAGACGGGAACGCGGATCTTGGAGAGGGCGCCGCGGAAGATGTGCGGCTCGGTGAGGATGAGTTTGATCAAGGGGCTCTTTGTTTTGCGCCATTCCAGTTTCGATTCGTGCAGAAACTCCCTCGTCAGGCCGTATGGAGAGAGGTTGACACCGCTCCCGACCAGAAAGGAGGGCAGCTCGGGCGCGAGGAACCCGACGAGGAGCGCCGTGATCCCGCCGTCCGAAAACCCATACAGGACAGGCTTTTCCAGATCGAGTTCGCGGATAAAGGCGATGATGTCCTGCGCCATGTCCCGGTAGTGGTATTCCGCGACGGGGGAGCTTTTCCCGTGTCCCCGCGTGTCGATCGCATAGACTGTATAGCGTTCGGAGAGCAGGGGGATCGCCGCATCGAAGATCTCATGCGTCTCCCCGTTCCCGTGCAACATGATAAGAGGCCGTCCGCTTCCGGACGCCTCATAAAACAGCGTAACGCCGTTGACGTTGATTTCCATGCGAGAATTATATCATGCGTTTCCCGGAAAGTCAACCCTCATTTTCTTTTTTGCAAAAGTCTGTGCAATTCGTTTGATAAACGGGCGGCGTTGTGGTATAATTTGTTGCGCGAAACGGCAGAATTCGCGGCAGAGCAAGGAGATCATTATGTTACAGGTCATCGGCGTCAGTCTGCAATACGGCAGCAAGAAGCTGTTCGAGGACGTCAATTTAAAATTCACGGCGGGCAACTGCTACGGCATCATCGGCGCGAACGGCGCCGGAAAGTCCACCTTTTTGAAGGTGCTCTCCGGCGAGATCGAACCCAACAAGGGAGAGGTTGTGCTCGGCAAGAATGAGCGCATGTCCGTCCTCGCGCAGGATCAGAACAAATACGACTCGGAGACGGTGCTGCGCACCGTCATGCTCGGGCATAAGCGCCTCGTCGAGATCATGGACGAGAAGGACGCCCTCTACGCGCACACCGATTTCACCGAAGAGGACGGCGTGCGCGCCTCCGAACTGGAGGCAGAGTTCGCTGAGCTGGGCGGCTGGGAGGCGGAGAGCGAGGCGGAAACGCTGCTCAACGAGCTGGACATCCCCGCCGAATACCACCAGATGCGCATGGGCGATCTGGACGCCAAACAGAAGGTCAGGGTATTGCTCGCGCAGGCGCTCTTCGGCAATCCGGACGTCCTCTTGCTGGACGAGCCGACCAACAACCTCGACTTAAAGACGGTGCGCTGGCTGGAGAACTACCTCCTGGACTTTGAAAACACCATCATCATCGTCTCGCACAACCGCCACTTTCTGAACAAGGTCTGCACGCATATCTGCGATGTGGACTTCGGCAAGATCAACCTGTATCTGGGCAACTACGACTTCTGGTATCAGACCTCGCAGCTTCTGGCGCGCCAGCAGCGCGACGCCAACAAGAAGGCGGAGCAGCGCGCCGCCGAACTCAAGGAATTCATCGCGCGCTTTGCGGCAAATGCATCCAAGTCCCGCCAGGCGACCTCGCGGAAGAAGGAACTGGAAAAGCTGACCATCTCCGACTTCAAGCCCTCCCTTCGCAAGTATCCCTTCATCGACTTCAAGTTCGAGCGCGAGATCGGCAACGACATCCTCGCGGTGGAGGGGCTGACCAAGGCGGGGTACTTTGAAAACGTCTCCTTCACCGTGCAGAAGGGGGACAAGATCGGCATCCTGTGCGACAAGTCCACCTCCGTCACCATGCTCTACGATATTCTCACGGGTAAGGCGCAGCCGGACGAAGGCACCGTCAAGTGGGGGACGACCATCTCCGTCTCCTACTTCCCGCAGAACAATTCGGAGTATTTCGACGGGTGCAGCCTCACGCTGGTGCAGTGGCTCTCGCAGTTCTCCAAGGATCACTATGAGGAGTATCTGCGCGGCTGGCTGGGCAGGATGCTCTTCTCCGGCGAGGAGGCGCTCAAGGAGGCAAAGGTACTCTCGGGCGGCGAGAAGGTGCGCTGTATGCTCGCCAAGATGATGCTCGAGGGGGGGAACTTCCTCATCTTCGACGAGCCGACCAACCACCTCGACCTCGAGTCCATCACCTCGCTCAACAACGGGCTGACGGCGTTCCGCGGCTGTATGCTGCTGACCTCGCACGACCAGGAGCTTATGAACACCGTCTGCAACCGCATCATCGTCTTAGACGGCACCAAGACATTCGACAAGAACGTTACTTTCGACGAATATCTCGACCTCACCAATGCATAGATGCAGCTTCGCTGCCGCCGTGCCGCTCAGGCACGGCTTTTTTATTTGCAAAGCGGAAAAATCGCATTCCGTTCGGGCGAACGCAAAAGCGGCCGTTTGGAACAAAAACCGCAAAATTTGCCCAAACATCTTGCCTTTGACCGCAAAATATGGTATAATTACAAAAACAACTTCTGCATTTTTTACGAGGTGAACATGGCTGAACAGCATTACGATGCGGGCGATATCACCATTCTCGAGGGGCTGGATGCCGTGCGTCTGCGCCCCGGGATGTATATCGGTTCGACGGGGACGAGGGGGCTCCATCATATCCTCTGGGAGATCGTGGACAACGCCATCGACGAGGCGGCGAACGGCTACTGCGACAAGATCGACGTGCGCATCTACAAGGACGGCAGCGTCTCGGTCGAGGACAACGGCCGCGGCATTCCCACCGACATCCACCCCAAGACGCACGTCTCGGGCGTACAGGTCGTCTTTACGCAGCTTCATGCGGGCGGAAAATTCGACGAGCACAACTATTCCTTCTCGGGCGGCCTGCACGGCGTGGGCGCGTCCGTCACCAACGCGCTCTCCAAGTGGCTGAAGGTGCGCGTCAACAAGGACGGCGACACCTGGGAGATGGAGTTCCATTCCTATTTCGACAAGGAGAAAAATAAGGTGGAATCGGGCGTTCCCGTCGCGCCCCTTCATAAGACGGGCAAGTGCGGCAAGGCGCACGGCACCTTCGTGCATTTCATGCCCGACGACACCGTCTTCTCCACGACGGAATTTCAGCTCTCCACCGTCTCGCACCGATTAAAGGAGCTTGCCTTCCTCAACAAGGGGCTTGCCATCACGCTCACGGACGAGCGCATCACGGCAAACGAGTACGTCGAAGAATCGGAGGAGGAGCAGGAACAGGCGCAGCAGCTCGACCTCACGGGGGCGACGCAGCCGTATATGGTGACCTTCTACTATACGGGCGGCATCGCCGACTTCGCCGCCTATCTCAACGAGGGAAAGACCAAGCTGTACACGCCGCCTCTCTACTACAAGGGCGAAAAGGAGGGCATCCTCGTCGAGTTTGCCATCCAGCATACGGGGGAGTTCACGGAGAGCCTCTTCTCCTTTGTCAACAACATCCCCACGCCCGAGGGCGGGTATCACGAGATGGGCTTCCGCGGCGGCATCACGCGGATGCTCAACGACTATGCGCGCGACAATAAACTTCTGAAAGAGAAGGAGGCCAATCTTCTGGGCGA
This sequence comes from uncultured Clostridia bacterium, assembly GCA_944372575.1. Classification (GTDB taxonomy): domain Bacteria; phylum Bacillota; class Clostridia; order Christensenellales; family Borkfalkiaceae; genus Gallimonas. The sequence goes on from CALVZS010000011.1 coordinate 9,293, forward strand.
CGACTTCCGCGAGGGACTCACGGCAGTTCTGTCCGTCAAGATGAAGAACGTGCAGTTCGAGGGGCAGACCAAGACAAAGCTGGGCAATCCGGAGGCGCGTTCCCCCGTGGAGAGCTGCGTGGTGGAGGGCCTGCGTGCGCTCGCCGCCGACGCCAAGAACAAAAAGACGTTTGACGACATCATCAAGAAGGCGCAGGGCGCCGCGCGCGTGCGCATCGCGGCGCGGCAGGCAAAGGACACGGCGCGGGCGAAGAACTCCATCGATTCCCTGACGCTCGTCGGCAAGCTCGCTGCCTGCTCGGGCAAAAAACCCGAACTCAACGAGCTGTTCATCGTCGAGGGCGACTCGGCGGGCGGCACCGCAAAACAGGCGCGCGTGCGGCAGTTCCAGTCCATCCTGCCCCTGCGCGGAAAACCGCTGAACGTGGAGAAAAAGCGCCTCGATCAGGTGCTTGCGAACGAGGAGATCCGCACCATCATCTCCGCGCTCGGCGCGGGCGTGGGGAACGATTTCAACCTCGACAAGATCAATTATCACAAGGTGATCATCCTCTCCGATGCAGACCAGGACGGTTTCCATATCCGCTGCATCCTGCTCACCTTCTTCTACCGCTATATGCGCCCGCTCGTCAATGCGGGACACGTCTATATCGGAATGCCCCCCCTGTACAAGGTCTACAAGCAGAACGGCAGCGCCGAAGAGTACGCCTATGACGACAAGGAGCTGCAGGAGAAGATCGACAAAGTGGGCAGAGGCTACCTCATCCAGCGCTACAAGGGTCTGGGGGAGATGAGCGCCGAACAGCTCTGGGACACGACGATGGATCCCATGCGCCGCAACCTGACGCAGGTGACCATTGAAGACGCCGTTGCCGCTGAGGATATGATCACAACGCTCATGGGCGATCGGGTAGAGGGCAGGAAGGAGTTCCTGAACCAGAACGCCAATTTCAATAAGACGGATACATTTATGGACAGGGTCAAGCTGAAGAAGGAGGACGCAAATGAAGAATGAGAAAAAGAAGGCGGCGGAACAGGAGACGCCCAAGGGGACGCTGTTTGTCACGCCGCTCGAGGAAGTCCTCCCGCAGTCCATGCTCCCGTATGCGGAGTTCGTCATTCTTGACCGTGCGCTGCCCCGCGTGGAGGACGGCCTGAAGCCCGTGCAGCGGCGCATCCTCTATACCATGTACGAAATGGGCCTCACGCCCGATAAACCGCACAAAAAGTCGGCGCGCATCGTCGGTGACTGCATGGGTAAGTATCACCCGCACGGCGATTCTTCCGTCTACGATGCGATGGTGCGCATGGCGCAGGACTTCAACATGGGGCGCACGCTCGTCAACGGACACGGCAATTTCGGTTCGGTGGACGGCGACCCCGCCGCCGCCATGCGCTATACCGAGGCGCGGCTGGAGCCGCTCGCCCTCGAGCTGCTGCGCGATCTGGACAAAAACACCGTTCCCTTCTCGCTCAACTTTGACGACTCCTTAAAGGAGCCGGATATGCTTCCGGGCAGGTTCCCCAACCTCCTGGTGAACGGGGCAAGCGGCATCGCGGTGGGGCTTGCCACCAACATCCCGCCCCACAATCTTGCAGAGTGCATCGACGGCGTCGTCGCATATATCGACAAGCCCACCATCCGCCTCAATGAGATGCTCAAATACATCCCCGCACCCGACTTCCCCACGGGGGGGTACATCATCGCAAACGAGCTCAATCAGGCGTACAAGACGGGCAAGGGACGTATCATCCTGCGCGCAAAGGTGCGCATCGAGGACGGCGACAGCGGCAAGAAGAACATCGTCATCACAGAACTTCCTTACCAGGTGAACAAGGCGGCGCTGCTCAGGAAGATCGCAGACCTGAGGGAGGAGAAGAAGGAGGAGCTTGCCGCCATCTCGCGCGTGCAGGACGAGAGCGACCGCGAGGGCATCCGCGCCGTCGTGGAGGTGCGGCCGGAGGGGGACGTCGTCAAGATCCTCAAACTGCTCTACAAATACACCGATCTTGAGGTGACGTTCGGCATGAACATGGTCGCCATCGCGGGCGGCAAACCCATGCTGATGGGGCTGATGGACATCATCCGCTACTACGTCAATTATCAGCGGGAGGTGGTGCTGCGGCGCACCAAGTTCGATCTCGCCGCCGCAAAGGAGCGCTGCCACATTCTCGAAGGGCTCATCATTGCGGTGCGCAACATCGACGAGGTCGTCCGGATCATCAAGAATGCCGAGTCCACCGCGGATGCGCGCGACAAACTCAGAAAGCGCTTCGATCTGTCCGAAAAGCAGGCGCAGGCCATCCTCGATCTGCGCCTTGCCCGCCTCACCAAGCTGGAGGTATTCAAGCTGGAGGAGGAGCTTGCCCGCCTCAAGGAACTCATCGAAAAGCTGACCGCCATCGTGGGAAGCCAGAGAAAGCAGCTTGAAGTGGTCAAGGAGGAGATCCTCGAGATCAGGAAAAAATACAAGACGCCCAGAAAATCCGTCCTCGTCTTTTCGGAGGATGAGGCGGAGGCGGAGCGCGCCGACGTCAAGACGCCGGGCGTGCAGTCCATCGCCTGCATCACGGCGGACGGGAAGATCAAGTGCATGTCGGAGCGCAATTTCAATGCCTCCAACAAGACGATCGGCGAGACGTCCAAACCCAACGCCGTCGCCCTGTGCGACATCCGTCTGCTTTCGGATGAGCAGATCCTCGTCGTCTCCGACCGCGGCAACTGCTACCGCCTGTACGGCGGCAATGCGGCATGTAAGTTCTCCGATCCCGGCTTTGCGCTCTCTGAACTCTTTGACGACGCCGAAACAGACGAGCGTCCCGTCGCGCTCCTGCCCTCCGAACCGGGCAGCGGAAACCTTCTCTTCATCACGGCGAAGGGGATGCTCAAAAAGACGGCATGGTCGGAGTACGCGGTCGGAAAGCAGATGTTCCAGGGCATCCGCCTGAACGAGGGCGACAGGGTGCTCTGCGTGCAGCCGGACGCCGATGAGGAGGGGGTCACCGTCTTTTTCGTCACGCGGGGCGGCATGTGCCTCAATGCCAAAAAGGACGACATTCCCGTGCAGGGCAGGGTATCCGGCGGCGTCAAGGGCATTCACCTCAAGGAGGGGGACGACGTTGTGTTCGCCTCCCAGATCGACGGGGAGGGGGAGATCGTGTTCGCCACGACGGACGGCAGGTTCAAGCGCGTCATTGCAGCGCAGATCGACGAGCTGCCCCGCTACCGCAAGGGCGTACAGATCTCCGCGCTCAAGACGGAAAAGATTCTGTTTGCAGACTATGTGACCGTTCCTTACCTGCTCGCCATCGTCAAAGACGACGGAACCATGATCGAACTGAGCACCGAGGATGTCCCCATCGATGGCACGGGTACGCGCGGCAGGCCGCTCAAGGGCGTCAAGTGGAAGCCCGTTGCGGTCTATGCAATGAAGTACCGGGAAGTAGAGGACTGACGCGCCGCGGTATCTGACAAAAAACGCATAATTCCGCGCGCTGCGACATAGTATTTTACCACCGTAACACAGTGGGGGAATATCTATGTGGGAGAGCATCGCGCAGCGCGCTGCGGCGTGCGGGGAGTACATCGTGCGGACAAAATGTACCGTCCGGGCATGTGCCGAACACTTTGGCATGAGCAAATCGACGGTACATAAGGACACCGAACGGCTTGCCGTTCTTAACGCGTCGCTCTGGGAGCAGGTGCGCGCCGTCCTCGGCGTCAACTTGCAGGAGCGGCATCTGCGCGGCGGTGACGCCACGCGCAGGATGTATGCCCTTCGCCGGGCCCAAAATATGCCGTGAAAAAACGCGCCTGCGGGCGCGTTTTTTCTGCCCGAATGCCGCATCGGAAACTTTCCCCGTATTTTCACATAAGCGGAACTTGTCAAGTTCTGACGAATGTGCTATAATACACATACGTATGGAAGAAAAGAGTACAGAAAAATACCTTGGAATCGACGTCGGCTCTACCACGGTGAAAGCGTGCCTCATGGAGGAAGGGGGAAACATCCTCTACTCCTCCTATGAGCGGCACTATTCGCGCGTGAAGGAGTGCGTCTTAAAGGAACTGGAGAAGATCCGCCCCCTTGCGTCCTCCTTTCATGTCTGCATCACGGGTTCGGCGGGGCTTGGCATCGCCCAGCGCGGCAAGATCCCCTTCGTGCAGGAGGTGCAGGCGGCGTTCGGCGCCATCCGCAGGCTGTATCCCGACACCGATGTGGCGGTGGAACTGGGCGGCGAGGACGCCAAGATCATCTTTGTCACGGGCGGAACCGAACAGCGCATGAACGGCAGCTGTGCGGGCGGCACGGGCGCGTTCATCGATCAGATGGCGACCCTTCTGAACATTACGGTGGAGGAGATGGATGCGCTCTCCCTTCAGGCGGAGCGCGTCTATCCCATTGCCTCGCGCTGCGGTGTGTTCGCGAAGTCGGACATCCAGCCCCTCCTCAACCAGGGCGCGAGCAAGGCGGATATCTCTGCCTCCATCTTCCAGGCGGTAGTCGATCAGACGGTCTCCGGCCTGGCGCAGGGGCGCAGGATCAAGGGCAAGGTGCTCTTTCTGGGCGGGCCGCTCTTCTTTTTGAAGGGGCTGCGCAAGGCGTTCAAGGAGACGCTGCACCTCGACGATGAGCACGCCGTATTCCCCGATACGGCGCCCTGCTTCATGTCCATCGGCGCTGCGATCTATTCCGCCGAGGAGGGGGTGGAGTCCATCGACGAGCTCATCTCCCGCCTGCAGGTTGCCCCGGACAGCGACAGCATCACGGTGGGGGAACCTCTGTTTGCAGACAGGGAGGAGTACGACGAATTCATCGCCCGCCATATGCGCAGCGACCTTGCGTTCGAGGACGTGCTCACCTATAAGGGGGACGCCTACCTGGGCATCGATTCAGGTTCCACGACCACCAAGCTCATGCTCATCACGCCCGAGAGCAAGATCCTCTATTCGCACTATCAGACCAATAACGGCCAGCCGCTTGACATCGTGGCGGACAAGCTGCGCGAAATATACTCGCTCATCGGCGACCGCATCGTCATCCGCGGCGCGTGCGTCACGGGCTACGGCGAGGACATGATGCGCGCCGCGCTCAAGATCGACTTCGGCGTGGTCGAGACGATGGCGCACTTCAAGGCGGCGCTCCACTTCAACCCGGACGTGGACTTCATCATCGACATCGGCGGGCAGGACATCAAGTGCTTCAAGGTCAAAAACCGCGCCATCGACTCCATCATGCTCAACGAGGCGTGCTCGTCGGGCTGCGGCTCCTTCATCCAGACGTTTGCCAAGGCGATGGGCATGGAGATCGAGGAGTTCTCCCGCCTCGGGCTGTTCGCCAAACATCCTGTGGAGCTGGGTTCGCGCTGCACGGTGTTCATGAACAGTTCCGTCAAGCAGGCGCAGAAGGAGGGCGCGAGCATCGAGGACATCTCGGCAGGACTCTCCTCCTCCATCGTCAAGAATGCGATCTACAAGGTCATCCGCGCCCGCACGCCCGAGGAGCTGGGGCAGCATATCGTCGTACAGGGGGGAACCTTTTTGAACGACGCCGTGCTGCGCTCCTTTGAAAAGGAGACGGGCAAGGAGGTGGTGCGCCCCGCCATTGCCGGGCTGATGGGCGCGTTCGGTGCGGCGCTCTACGCCAAGGAGAACACCCCCGCGGAGAAGCTCATCTCCACCCTCATCACCGAGCCCGAGCTGCGTGCCTTTTCCTACGCCTCCCGCTCGGTCACCTGCAAGGGCTGTACGTCGCACTGCAACGTCAACATCCTCACCTTTGCGGACGGCAGGCGCTTTATCTCGGGCAATAAGTGCGAGCGCGGCGCGGGGCTGCCCGTCAGGAAGGATGTCCCCGACATCTACAACTTCAAGTATGAAAAGCTGTATTCCCTGCCCAAGGCGGAGGTTGCGGGCGCGCGCGCCACGGTGGGGCTTCCCGTGCAGCTCGTCATGTTCGAGCAGCTCCCCCTGTGGACAAAATTCTTTGAAACGTGCGGGTTTCAGGTGGTGCTCTCGGACAGAAGTTCGCGCGAACTGTACTTCCGCGGTCAGCACACCGTCGCGTCCGACACGGCGTGCTATCCCGCCAAGCTCATGCACGGCCATATCGAGTCCCTTTTGGACAAGAACGTCGACTTCATTTTCTATCCCTGCGAGAGCTATAACCTCGACGAACATGACTCCATCAACCACTATAACTGCCCTGTGGTCGCCTATTATCCGGAACTCCTCAAGGCAAACAACGAGCGCCTGACAGAAGAGAACTTCATCATGCCCTACCTCGATCCCAACAGCGAGAGGACGACGGTGCGCGCCCTCAGCCATGCGCTTTCCGGGTGGAAGGTGCCTGCCTCGCTCGTCCGCCGTGCCTGGCGTGCGGGACTTGTTGCAATGGAGCGCTACCACGCCGACGTGGTGGCGGAGGGCAGGCGCATCCTTGCGCAGGCGGAGCAGGAGGGCAGGCAGGTCATCGTGCTGGCGGGCAGGCCCTACCACGCCGACCCGGAGATCAACCACGGCATCACCAAGCTGCTCAACTCGCTGGGCGTTGCCGTCCTCTCGGAGGACGCCGTATATGAGGAGGGGGATCTGGTCAAGGTCAACGTTCTGAACCAGTGGACGTACCATGCCCGCCTCTACCGCGCGGCGGAGTTCGTCACCCGCCGCAAAAACGTCAACCTCGTGCAGCTCGTCTCCTTCGGGTGCGGCATCGACGCCATCACCACGGATGAGGTGCGCGCCATTCTGGAGAGCCGCGGCAAGCTGTACACGCAGATCAAGATCGATGAGATCAACAACCTCGGCGTGGTCAAGATCAGGCTGCGCTCGCTGCTCGCCGCCATTGAAGAACTCGGGAGAAACGCATGAAAGAACAGCAACCGCAAAAGCCGACGGCGGACTTCACCCGTCCCTATCCCGTCTTTACGCCCCAGATGAAGGCGACGCACACCATCCTCATCCCCGATATGCTTCCCTGGCACTTCGATCTTCTGGTACACGTCATGCGCAGGGCGGGCTACAAGGTGGAGGTGCTGCATAACGAGGGACGCGCCGTCATCGATGAGGGGCTGAAACACGTCCACAACGACACCTGCTATCCCGCGCTGTGCGTCATCGGGCAGTACCTCAACGCCCTGAAGAGCGGCAATTACGATCCCGAGCACACCGCTGTACTCATCACGCAGTCGGGAGGCGGCTGCCGCGCCAGCAACTACATTCCGCTCATCCGCAAGGCGATGGCGGCGGAGTTTCCTAAAGTTCCCGTACTCTCGCTCAATTTCTCGGGCCTGGAGAAGGGGAACAGCCTGCAGCTCTCCGTCGGCGATTTCTTCAAACTTGCCTATTCCATCTTCTACGGCGACCTCATCATGACGTGCTTCAACCAGACGAAGCCGTATGAGACGGAGGCGGGCAGCGCGGCGCGCGTGCGCGAGGAGTGCGTGGAAAAGATGAAGCGCGCGCTGGACGACGGCAGCTATAAGCGGCTCAAAAAGTGTGCGACGTATGTGTTGAATGCGTTTGGTTCCGTCAAGATCGAGGAGGAGCGGAAGATCAGGGTGGGCATCGTCGGGGAGATCTACGTCAAGTATTCCCCGCTCGGCAATTCCCATCTGGAGGACTTCCTGCTCTCCGAGGGGTGCGAGCCTGTCGTCCCCGCGCTGATGGACTTTATTCTGTACTGCGTCATCAACAACGTCAACGATGCCCGCTTGTACGGCAAGGGCAAGAAGACAGCATGGATATTTGCCGTCGTCTATAAGTGGCTGTACGGAAAACAGAAAAAACTGATCTCCCTCATGAAGAGGACGCGCTTTGAACCGCTGCATGACTTCGAGCATCTGCGCAGGTGTGCAGACAAGGTCATCAACCAGGGCGTGAAGATGGGGGAGGGCTGGCTCATTCCCGCGGAGATGGCGGCGCTTGCCGAGACGGGGACGGAGAATATTGTCTGCGCGCAGCCCTTCGGCTGTCTGCCCAACCACATTGCAGGCAAGGGCGCGGCGCGTGCGGTGAAACAGCTCTATCCCGAAGTCAACATCGTTCCCGTCGACTACGATCCCTCCGCCACACGCGTCAACCAGGAGAATCGCATCAAACTCATGCTCGCCACCGCGCGGGAAAGATACGGACATAGAAAAAACAAAAAATGATCACGATGGTCTCTCCCCGGCGGGATATCCCGCCGCGGAGAGAAAATTTTTTTGTGACAGATGTCCTCTTTCAGGGCGGCACCCACCCGCTCAATTATGAATACGGTATGTTCATGCAGGCGCCGGAGGAAGCGGGCTGCGAGATCGCCGCGCTGTAAGAGGGAACAACATGCGCCGCAGAGAACGGAATATCCCCGTCCGCAGTTCTGCCGCAGCGAGCTTGCGCTCAACGGCGAGCGGGAGTTTGAATTTGACGATGGGACGGGCGCCGTAGTCGGGATTGTCCTGCTTGGCAAAAAGCGGAAATCCTCCGAAAGGGACGGATAGACCCGCAGACGGATCTGTCCGTCCGGCGGCGTAAAAGGCGGCCGCAAAACGGAACGCGAATCCTTGACAAGAGGGGTGCATCCTGATATAGTATATCTGCCGCATCCCGTCGGAGGGCGGCGGAACTGCCGCACAAAGGAGGGGCGTATGGAGGAGCAGGGCGTCAACGTAAGTTTTTTTGAGGGCAAACAGGGAAAGCTGTGGCTGACGCTGCTCATTCTCTCGCCGCTGTTCGCCGCGCTGTTTGTCGTGTTCGCCTTCCTGTACGCGGACGACGGCGTCATCATCATCCTCGGCTGCTGCGCCATTGCGGCCGTGTGCCTGATCGTGTTCGGCATCTGTCTCGTCACGGCAAAGCTTCGCACCTCGCGCTGGACGGCGGATGAGGCGGGCGTCACCTATTTCTGCCTGGGCAGAAAGCGCCGCTTCATGCCGTGGGAGGAGATGCGTGAGGCGGGCTTCCTCGTATTGGAGGGGGAGAAACGCACGGCGCGCCTGCGCCTGTACTGGTCGGCGAACGAACTGCGCGGAAAACTCAAAGCCGGCAGGTTTGCGGGCAAGGAGGCGGGGCTGGGCGCCAATACACGCGCATCGAGCATGATCGTCTATCCTGTTCCCGCATATTACGGCGAGGACGGCTCCGTCACCTATCCCGCAGACGATCCGCTCATTGCCTGTACGCGCGCGCACTTCCGTCGTCCGCTGCGGCACGAGGAGTTTTTGACCAAGACAAAGGAATAAAAAAATCGGAACATCGTCTCCGATTTTTTGCAAATGTAGCTTCCCTTTTGAAGGGCGGTCAGAAGATATTGGCAAGGGTGGGGCGGTAGGTGTTCGGGAAGGTGGCGGCAAGGTGTATCAGAACTTCCAGCTTGGGCAGTGCAGCCGTGTACTCTCCTTCGGCGACAAGGCGCACCGTCTCCGCAAGAACGTTGTCCACGCGCGACACATCGTTGTGCGGCAGAAAGACCTGCAGCCGTTCCTTTCTCGCCTCCCACGAGACCTGCACGGCGCGGGCATCCTCATAGTTGGCGCGCTCCTCCTCCGTCTTTTCGTTCAGGGAGACAAGTTCGGCGGAAAAGTCGTCGAACGCCCTTCCCACATACAGCGCTTCAAACAGAACGGCGCCCGCGAGCAGTACGCATACGCTGAAAATGGCACACAGAGACTTGATCATATGTAGCCCCGTTCCGGGCGGGCATGGCGGGCGGCACCCATGTCGCGGGGAACGGGCATCAGACGGCACCCATGTCCGCAAGGGGCGTTCGCCGGCGCACCTGTGTCCGTATGCACAGAGACACAGACGTGCCTACCATGTCCTGCCGTCCGGGTACTGCACGCGGAAGGTGGTGAACTTCTTTCCCTTCTCCTGCAGATAGATCTTGCCCTCGCCGTCGGCGGTGAGTACCAGCACGCGTTTCTCTTTGCGGATGCCTTGCCCGCGCAGGAGGTCTACAAAGAAGGAGCGTCTCAGGCCCGTGAGTGCAATGTTCTTGCCGTTGAACGTTCCGTTGTCCACGATGACGAGGGGAAGAGAGGTCTGCTTCCGCTCATAATCCTGTTTCGGCAGCGCGGAGAAGGTACCGTTGGATTCATACAGGGCATAGTCGATGGCGTCCAGCGAGAAGTATCCCGCCGAGCGGAGCGATTCGATGAGGTCGGAGACGTCGAGGTTATTCTTTTTGAGCTGGTAGTCGTCGATGCCGTTCTTGTTGATGACGACGGCGGGCTTCCCGCTCAGGATACCCTTGAGCGGCTTCACTTTGAGGTCGAGCAGCGTGACGGCCTCATGCAGCACGAAGATGGCGAGTACGGACACGATGCCGTACAGAAGGGGGATGGAGGTGTCCGCCATGGGGATGCAGGCGAGTTCGGCGATGAGCAGGGTGATGACCAGCTCAAAGGGCTGCATCTCCCCGATCTGCCGCTTTCCCATCAGCCGCATGACGACGAGGAGCACCGCAAAGATGATCGCGGTGCGGATGACGACGAGTACCATACAAAAAGTATGCCGCGCTGCGGGGAAAGGTATGTCGATTTCCTTGCTTTTTTTTAGAAAAGTGATATAATAGAGTGCAGAAGAGTAGCCAAGGCGCGTTAAGTGCTGCGAAACGGGACGTTGTTCGCAGACGAAAGGGAGCTTCCCTGCGGTGCCGCGGCGCGTCCGCTTGGATCGGCGCGAAAGCGCATTCTGAAAGAGCTGACCGATGATCTCCGCACCATGCCGCGCGGGGACGGCGGCGGCAGGCGGGCCTTCCAAATGACGGGAGGTTTTATTTTATGTTCTTTTCCGCACATTTCCGCAGTCTGTCCGCAGGAAAAAAGGCGGCGCTGTTTGCTGTGTTCATCGCGCTGAGCATCGTCGTCAACTGTTTTTCCGTCGATGTCGGCACGAGCAACAAGATCGCGTTCACCTATGCCGTCTGCTTTTTTGCGGGGTACCTCATGGGCGGCCTGCCCGCCTTCGGCATCGCGTTCATCGGCGATGCCGTCGGATACCTGATCAATCCCGTGGGGGTCTACTGGCTGTTCGGCGTGACGCTCGGGGTGTACGCCTTCCTCATGGGGGCGGTCATGAACGCCCCGGTCGGCAATGGACGCGCCGCTGCCTACATCAAGGCCGCCGCCGCGCTCGCGATAGGGTTTCTCCTCGTTACGGTGCTTCTCAATTCCGCCGTCAACTATCTCTATGTGAAGATCTTCATCTGGGAAGGGGAGGTGCGGGAGGCGTTCCTCGTCTACCTCGGCGGGCGGCTCGCCTTCCAGAGCATCGTGTACGCCGTCAACCTCGCCGTGTGCATGGCGCTGCTGCCCGTCCTGCTGCAGATCCGCTTCCGCACGAGGGCGGGGCGCAAGAAGCCCGTCGTCGGGCGCGGGGAACACCGCGCCTGAGGCGCCCTTTCCCGCACATTGCAAACCGATGAATTCAGCCCGATTGCGTCTATCGGGTTGATTTTTTTATTTGCGCGTGGTATAATGGTCGTAATCTTTCATGGTTGGAGGAAGCATGGAACATTCTCTGCTTGCTGTCACGTTCGGCGCAAACGAGAGGGGGATCATCCTTTTCGGCTTTGAAATATACTACTACGCGATCTGCATCGTCTGCGGCATGATCCTGGCGGCGTTTCTCTCCGCGCTCCTCATGAAGCGCAGAAATATGTCCGTCGACCTCATCTATCTGCTCTTCATCGTGTGCATTCCGACGGCGATCATCTGCGCGCGCCTCTTCTCCTGTCTCACCGATCCCGATCTGGGCATCGGCGCATTTTTTGCGTTCCGCGACGGGGGGCTCTCCATCACGGGCGGCGTCATCGGCGGCGTACTTGCGGGCTTCGTCGTGTGTCTCATCAAAAAGGTGAACTTTTTGCGCGTGGCGGACTGCGTGGTCATCAACATCCTCATCGCGCAGGCGCTGGGCAGATGGGGGAATTTTTTCAACAAGGAAGTGTACGGCGGCGTGGTCAGCGATCCGTCCATGCAGTGGTTTCCCTTTGCCGTACCCGTCAGTCCCGACCGCTATACCTACGGCATCGGCTCATTCTCCGATCCCAATTCCACATGGCACTATGCCTTCTTCTTCTATGAATCGGTCATCAACCTCATCGGCTGGGCGATCCTCTTCACGCTCGCCTGGAAGACGAGCAAAAAACCCAACGGCGTGCTCACCTGCCTCTACTTCGTCTGGTACGGCACGGTGCGCACCATCATGGAACCGCTGCGCGATCCCGAGTTCATCCTGAATGCAGGCGGCGTTCCGTGGTCGCTCGTCTTTTCCGCGCTCATGGTGGGGCTGGGGATTGCTGCCATCCTCGTGCTGCTCATCCTCAATTTCCGCAAGGAAAAGGCGTTCATCGGCAGCCGCGTGGGCGATCCGTGCGCACTCACCGACTACATGACCCCCTACAAGAACGACACGCCCTATTTCAGCAAGGTCAATATGTTCGGCGACAAGTACCCGCCCAGGCCGGTGGAGGAGAAGAAAAAGAAGAACAAAAAACAGGACGCGCCGCCTGAGGACAAGGCGGACGGCACTTCGGACGGGGAGGACGGGCACGCATGAGAAATCTCACGCTTCTGACAGATCTGTACGAGCTGACGATGGGGCAGGGCTATTTCAACGAGGGCAGGCACGAGGAGCGCGCCGTGTTCGATGTGTTCTTCCGCCCCAACCGCATGATCACCTACTCGGTGGCGGCGGGGATGGAGCAGGCGGCGGACTATCTGGAAAACCTGCATTTCGACGGGGAGGACATCGCCTATCTGCGCTCGCTCGGGATATTCTCGGAGGACTATCTCTCCTATCTCTCCGCGTTGCGCTTCACGGGCGACGTGCGCGCCGTGCGCGAGGGGGAGATCGTATTTCCCTATGAGCCGATCTTCACGGTCTCCGCGCCCATGGTGGAGGCGCAGCTCGTGGAGACGGCGCTTCTGACCTTCATCAATCATCAGACGCTCATCGCCTCCAAGGCGGCAAAGATCTGCGCCGCGGCGGGCGGGGGCGTCATGGAATTCGGTCTTCGCCGCGCGCAGGGGGCGGACGCCGGCGTGTACGGCGCGCGCGCCGCCATGATCGGGGGCTGCGTCGGCACGTCCAACGTCTATGCCGGCAAACTCTTCCATGTCCCCGTCTCGGGAACGATGGCGCACAGCTGGGTGATGAATTTCCCCTCCGAACTGGAGGCGTTCCGCGCCTATGCAAGGAGCTTTCCGGACGGGTGTATGCTCCTGGTCGATACCTATGATACGCTCCGCAGCGGCGTCCCCAACGCCATTCGCGTGTTCGAAGAGCTGCGCCGTGCGGGGCATGAGCCGGTCGGCATCCGCCTGGATTCGGGGGATCTTGCCTACCTCTCCAAGAAGGCGCGCGCAATGCTCGACGAGGCGGGGTTTGAAAGGGCGATCATCTGCGCCTCGGGCGATCTGGATGAGACGCTCATCCGCTCTTTGAAGGAGCAGGGCGCTTGCATCGACATCTGGGGCGTGGGGACAAAGCTCATCACGAGCGCGGATATGCCCGCACTCGGCGGGGTGTACAAACTCGCCGCCGTGTATGAGGACGGGAAGGAGATCCCCAAGATCAAGGTCTCGGACACGACGGAGAAGATCACAAATCCCGGTGTCAAGGAAGTCTGGCGCATCTACGATAAAGAGACGGGCAAGGCGATCGCCGACTATATCACGCGCGCGGGGGAACGGTTGGATCCCTCCCGCCCGCTCACCATCTTCCACCCCGTGGATACCTGGAAGCGCATGACCATTGAAAACTTCACCGTGCGCGACCTGCGGGAGGATCTCTTCCGCGGCGGAAAGCGCGTTTCGCCCGCGCGGCCGCTCTCTGAGATCTGCGCATACCGCGCGCAGGAGATGTCGCATTTCTGGGAGGAGTATCTGCGTCAGGATATGCCGCACATCTATAAAGTCGATCTGTCCGATGCGCTCTACAGGCTCAAGCAGGAGCTTGTGGAACGCTACCGCAGATAAAAGGGGCGCGCCGTGCTTGGAATGTATTCAAAACATACGGTGGAAAAACTGGTCAGCCGCCTGCGGGAGGAGTATTCCGCCGTGCTGAAAAAGCAGCAGGAGGCCGCGGCGGCGATCAAGGAGGAGAACCGCGTGCTGCGGGCGCGCGTCTCGGAACTGGAGGCGGAGCGCGGCAATGTGGCACAGGCGCTCATCGGCGCCAGCCGGGAGGGGGAGGAACTGCGCAGAGAGGGCGCGCGCGAGGCGGAGAACAGCACGCGCGAACTTGCCCTGCTCCTCTCCAAGTGCCGCCTTTTGTGCGACACGCTCTCGGCAAAGTATCCCGATGCGGAGGACGTGAAAAATTTCTCCGCGTTCGTCAGCACGCTGCGCGGCGCCGCGGGAGAGGAGGACGAGGAGGACACCCTCGACATGGACGAGGTACTCGCACCCTCCAAGCCGCTCGATCTGGAAAAACTGTGCAAAGACCTGGGACTTATGGAGGACGAATGAAACATTACAAATCGGTCATGCTCACGCTCGGCTGCGCGCTCATCCTGTGCGTCCTGCTCTTTATCGACCTCATCACCAAGGCATGGGCGGAGTGGTACGACCTCGCCTACACGCTCAATCAGCCCGCCTATTTTCTCGGGATCGTCAAACTGACGTACACCAAAAATCCCGGCATCGCCTTCGGGATCTTCGGCGGGAACGAGACGGCGATGGCGGTCATGAGTTATGTCACGGTCGTGCTCGCCGTGCTCATCGCCCTCATGTTCTTCACACTCTTCCGCAAAAATACGCCCGTGCGCGTCTGCCTCGCCATCGTGGAGGCGGGGGCGCTCGGCAATATCATCGACCGTTTCGCGCTCGGCTATGTGCGCGACTTCGTGGACGTCATCCCGCTCGGCTTCGGCATCTGCAACATCGCGGATTTCTTCATCACGGGCGGCATCGTCGCCGTCATCTTCTGCATCCTCTTCATCGGCAAGGACGCCGTGTTCCCCCTGACAAAGAAGTGGCGGGAGGAGGCAAAGCGGGAGGACGAGGAGCGCGACAGGCGCAGCGGCGGGAAACATGCCTGAATTTACGGCGGATGCCGCCGTGCGCGCGGACGTGTTCCTGAGCGAAAGGACGGGACTCACGCGCTCCGCCGTCAAGAAACTTGCGGACGAGGGACACCTGTCAGTGGACGGAGTCCCCGCCAAGGCGGGGCATATGCTGAAGGCGGGCAGCCGCGTCTTGCTCGAAGTCCCGCCGCCCCGCCCCGTGCGCGCGCAGCCGGAGGACATCCCCGTCGACATCCTCTACGAGGACGGGGACATCGCCGTCATCAACAAGCCGCGCGGCATGGCAGTCCATGCGGGGGCGGGCAGGACGGACGGCACGCTCGTCAATGCGCTGCTTTTCCGTCTGAAATCGCTCAGCTCCATCAACGGGGAGATCCGCCCCGGCATCGTCCACCGCATCGACAAGGACACGACGGGGCTTCTGGTCGTCGCCGAAAACGATGCGGCGCACCTCTCGCTCGCAAAGCAGATCGCCGAAAAGAGCTGCCGCAGGGAATATCTCGCCCTGTTGGAGGGGGTGCTGAAGGAGGGCGGCAGGGTGGAGACCCTCATCGGGCGCGACCCGAAAGACCGCCTGAAGATGGCGGTGCTGCCCGCGGGCGGCAGGCGCGCCGTCACGGAGTATTCCGTCGTTGAGCGCTTCCCCGCCAACACGCTTGTACACTTTACGCTGCAGACGGGGCGCACCCATCAGATCCGCGTTCATGCGAAGTATCTGGGGCATCCCGTGGTCGGGGACGCGCTGTACGGCTACAAAAAACAGCGCTTTGCGCTGAAGGGACAGCTTCTCCACGCCTACCGCCTCACGCTCACGCACCCGCGCACGGGGGAGCGCATGACGTTTGAAGCGCCGCTGCCCGCAGACTTTTTGCACGTTCTTGAAATTTTACGCAGGGAAAGGGGATAGACTATGCAGATTCTGAGCGCCGAGGAGATGCGCCGCACGATCACGCGGCTCGCCATGCAGGCGGTGGAATGCAACAAGGGCTGCGATTTCGTGCTCATCGGCATCCGCACGCGGGGGGTCATCCTCGCCCGCAGGATGCAGGCGGAACTTGCCCGTCTCGAGGGGGCGGACATCCCCGTGGGCATTCTGGACATCTCCCTCTACCGCGACGATCTTCTGGACGGCTGCGACGCCGTGTTCAAGGGGAGCGAGGTGGACTTCGACATCGAGGGCAGGAACGTCGTGCTGTGCGACGACGTCATCTTCACGGGAAGGACGGTGCGCGCCGCGCTCGCCGCGCTCACCTCCCTCGGCCGCGCAAAGACGGTGCGGCTCTTTACGCTCATCGACCGCGGCCACAGGGAACTGCCCTTCCGTGCGGACGGCGTCGGGAAAAACGTGCCGACGGCGCGCACCGAGCGCGTCGAGGTACATTTTACGGAGACGGACGGCGCGGACAGCGTCGATCTCTATAAACGGGGCGCATAGGCCCCAAGGAGGCAAGTATTATGGCACAAAACAGCAAACAGACCGAACAGAAAAAGACGGAACAGAAAAAGACGCACAGCTCCTCTTCGGGGCGGCGCAGCACGCTCTCCCTCGGCAGCCTTGTCAACCTGCTCGCCTTTCTGGCGCTGGCGGCTGCCGCCATCCTGCTCGTCATCGGGCCGATCCTCAAGTGTATCCTCACGGAGACGGGCGGCGGAGTCATCATGCAGGCGCTCAACCTCGTCTCGCAGTACTGCCTGCTCGCGGCCATCGCCATTCCCGGCTGGTTCTTTGTCAAGGGTAAGCGCAGGGGCTGGAAGATCGCATACATTGTCTTTCTCGTCGTCTACATTGCGGGCACCATCCTCGGCATGACGCTCGGCATCTGACGGCGGGAAGTGATTTTTCCGCGAAAACGGCGCTTATGCGCCGTTTTTCCTTTACAAAGGCGGCAAATTTTTTTATAATAGAAAAAAACAGGGAGGGAATGCCATGCTTCCGGTCGTTGCCATCGTCGGGCGCCCCAACGTGGGGAAAAGCACCTTTTTCAACAAAGTGGCAGGGCGTAAAATATCCATCACGGAAAACAGGCCGGGCGTCACGCGCGACCGCATCACGGCGGACTGCGAGTGGCGCGGCAAGCCCTTCACGCTCATCGATACGGGCGGCATCGAGCTCAAGAGCGAGGACGCGATGTGGCGGCAGATCGCCGTGCAGGCGCAGGCGGCGGTAGAGCTTGCCGACGTCATCCTGTTCTTCACGGACGGCAGGGAGGGGCTGACCTCCTCCGACTACGACGTCGCCGACTATCTGCGCCGGTGCAAGAAGCCCGTCGTGCTCGTCGTCAACAAGGTGGACGACTATTCGCCCGACAAGCTCTTTGAGTTCTATTCGCTCGGCCTGGGCGAGCCGTATGCCGTCTCGTCGGAGCATTCCCGCGGCATCGGCGATGCGCTCGACAAGGCGGTGGAATTCTTCCCCACTGGCGAGGAAGCGCAGGACGATTCGCTCAAGATCGCCGTCGTCGGCAAGCCCAACGCGGGCAAGAGCTCGCTTGTCAACCGCCTTTTGGGGCAGGAGCGCACCATCGTCACGCCCGTCGCCGGCACCACGCGCGACGCCGTGGACACCCGCTTCGAGACAGGCGGCAGGGCATACACCCTCATTGATACGGCGGGCATCCGCCGCAAGCGCTCGGTGGAGGACGACGTGGAGTATTATTCGGTGTTGCGCGCCTTTGACGCGGTGCGCCGCGCCGACGTCTGCCTTCTGGTGGTGGATGCCGAACAGGGCATCACCGAGCAGGACGTCAAGATCATCGGCTATGTGCATGAACAGGGCAAACCCTCCGTCATCGTCATGAACAAGTGGGACGTCATCGAAAAGGACACCCACACCATCGAGAAGTTCGAGGCGAAGCTCAAAGAGGAGCTCAAGTTCATGGACTATTTCAAATCGGTGTACGTCTCCGCCAAAACGGGACAGCGCACGGACAGGCTGCTTCCCCTTGCGCAGGAGGTGTACGCGCACGCGGGCTTCCGCGTCCCCACGGGCGATCTGAACGACCTGCTGATGGACGCCATGCGCATTTCCGAGCCGCCCTCCTATCAGGGCAGGCGCATGAAGCTGTACTATGCCTCGCAGGTCGCCGTGCATCCGCCGCTCTTCGTGCTGATGGTCAACGACGAGGGGCTGCTGCACTTCTCCTACGAACGCTACCTGGAGAACACCATCCGCGGCGCCTATGACTTCTCCGGCACGCCCATCCGCATCAAAGTGCGCAACAAGAGGGAGGACGAATGAGGGAACTTCTTCTGTCCGAAAGCTGGTATTATTTTGTGATCATGGCGGTCGTGTGCTACTTTATCGGCTGTTTCAACTTTGCCGTACTCATCGCCAAGACCAAGCACAAGGACGCGCACAAGATCGGCAGCGGCAACCCCGGCACCATGAACATGACGCGCGAATTCGGCCTCGCCGTCGGGCTCATCAATTTCCTCTGCGATGCCTGCAAGGGAGGCGTCCCCGCGCTCATCAGCTATTTTCTCTTTCGCGGCTGTGTGTTTGAAGGGACTGCCGTCCTCGTTTCCGACTTTACCCGCTATTTTTGCGGCGTGTTCGTCATCATCGGGCATATCTGGCCCGTCACCATGCGTTTTCAGGGCGGGAAGGGGATCGCCTCCTCGCTGGGGCTGTTCTGGTTCTGCCTTTCGTGCGAGGATCCCTGGAATATCCTCATCATCCTGGCGGTGCTGCTCTTCGGCGTGGTTGGCTATATCGCCTTCACCGAGTGGGGGTCGATGGGGTCGCTCCTGGGCGTGACGGGGCTGTCCGTTTGGCAGGGATTTGTCTTTTATTTCCGCTATCAGGCAAACGGGATGCTCACAAACGGCTGGGTCATCGCCGTGTTCATGCTGCTGCTCCTGCTCAATTTTCTGACCTGGTTCGCCCACCGCAAAAACCTCGTGCGGCTGTTTTCGGGCGAGGAACACCGCACTTCCGTCAAAAAACTCTCCCACGGCAAGCGCGGGACGCAGAATATGTGACAACAAAGAGCCGCGCGCGGTTCCCGTCGGGAACCGCGCGCGGCTGATTTTTTCATCCGGACTGTCTGTTGTTTACTTGACGGGCGGAACCTCGTCGGGCGGCGTCTCGATGACGTCGCTCGCCGCCCAGCGCTTGGTGGATTCCACAGCGCTTTCGCAGCTCTCCTGCGTGTTGTAGTTGGAACTGACGCACAGCAGACGCTTCTGCGCATTCATCAGGCGGAATACATAGTCGCCCGCCTTGGTTCTGACAATGCTGAAATTGTTTGCGGCAATGCTCTTTTTGTAAGTGGCAATGCCGTTTTTGGCGCCGGCAACGTTGGTGTATTCGTTGCTCTCCAGCATGACTTCCCCGTTGTTTGCGCGCAGTTCAAAGACGTACCCGCCCTCTGCGGCGCGGATCACCCACTTTCCGGCAGGCACCGCCTTCTTCCTGGCAGGGGCAGCCTTTTTTGCGGGCGCCGTCTTCCCGGGCTTGTCCTGTTTCTCCTCCTGCACGGGGATCTTTTCTTCCTGTGCGGGGGCGGGCAATGCCTCCTCCTGCTGCGCGGGGCTTTCCTCTTCTTTTGCGGGGGCAGGCTCTTCCTGCGCGGGCTCCTGCGCTGCGGGGATCTCCTCTTCCTGCTGCACAGGCTCTTCCGCTACAGGGGCGGGTTCTTCCTGCTGCACAGGCTTCTGCGTCGCGGGGGTGGTTTCCTCTTCCGCTGCGGGGACGCTTTCCGTCTGTTGCGCGGATTCCTGTGCTGCGGGGGCAGGCTCTTCCTGTTGCGCAGGCTCCTGCGTTGCGGGGGCAGGCTCCTGTTCGGAGACGACGCCCTGTGCCTCCTGTGCCTGCTCCGCGCGCTTTTGCTTTCTGTATTTGGCGGAGAGTACGATCATTGTGATGATGAGTGCGATGATCAGAACCAGGATAACGCCGAGGACAATGGTGAGCGTCAGATTGTCTTTGAGGTAGTCCAGCAAACTCTGATTCGTGGCATCCAGCAGTGCGAACATGGTATATCACGCTCCTTTTGTTTCCTCCATTTTAACACGAAAAACAAATCCTGTCAATGCATTGACAAATAATTTTATCTGCGGTATGATAAGAATATGATGAAAATTGCTGTGATCGGCGGCGGCGCGGCGGGACTTGCGTGCGCCGTCCTGCTCGCGCGGGCGGGCAGGGAGGTCGTGATCCTGGAACGGGGGGAACGCCTCGGCAAAAAGCTCTCCGCAACGGGCAACGGGCAGGGCAATGTGACCAACGTGCATATGGATGCGACGCACTATTTTTCGGACGACCGGGAAAGGGCCGCCCGCGTCCTTGCGCGCTGTTCCGCGCAGGACGCCGTCCGCTTTCTGGAGAGCATGGGCGGCATCTTCCTGCCCGATGCGCGCGGCAGGGTGTACCCCGCCGGCAGGCAGGCGTC
Organism: uncultured Clostridia bacterium; assembly: GCA_944372575.1. GTDB lineage: Bacteria > Bacillota > Clostridia > Christensenellales > Borkfalkiaceae > Gallimonas. The sequence continues at coordinate 29,697 of CALVZS010000011.1, forward strand.
CGCCGTCACCGACCTCTTCCGCCGCGAGCTGGAGCGGCTGCATGTGCGCGTTCTGACGGGGGCGCAGGTACTGAAAATTTCATACGGCAGCCGGTTTCGCGTGCAGTATGCGGGCGGGGAGGAATGTGCGGATGCCGTTGTGCTCGCCGCGGGCGGCAGGGCGGCAAAGCAGTTCGGGACGGACGGCTCCGCCTATTCGCTTGCGGAGGCGTTCGGCCACACCCTTACGCCGCTCTCGCCCGTTCTCGTGCAGCTGCGCTGCGACCCCGCCGCCGTACGCGGGCTGAAGGGCATCCGCGTAGATGCGGGGCTGAACGTTCTGCGCGGAGGCAAGCGGGTGTTCTCCTGCCGCGGGGACGTGCTGTTCACGGAGAGCGGCCTCTCGGGGGACGCGGTGTTCCGCGCCTCCTCCTATGCGGAAAAGGGGGACACGGTGTGCCTCGACCTCGTTCCGGATGCGGATAAGACGCGCCTTTCTTGTGCCGTCGGTGAGGGAGAGGGGGCGCTGCTGTGCATTGCGCCGAACGGACTTGCGCGCCGGCTGGAGCGGCTGGCGGACGGGGACAGGGCGCGGCTTATTGCCCTGCTCAAGGCGTTTCCGCTCACCGTGACGGGGACGCTCGGCTTTGACTATGCGCAGGCGACGCGGGGCGGCATTCCGCTTGCGGAGGTGACGGACGGCTTCATGAGCGCATACCGCCCCGGGCTGTACTTTGCGGGCGAGATTCTGAACGTGGACGGCGAGTGCGGCGGTTATAATCTGCATTGGGCATGGGCGTCGGCGCACGCCGTGGCGGAGGCGCTGCGATGAACCGTATTTTGACGGGGCTGATCCTGCGCCCCCATCAGAAGGAGACGCAGCTTTTGAAGATCTGTGAAAGAAAGCTGCACGCGCCCGTGCACTACTTTCGGATCCTCAAAAAATCGCTGGATGCGCGCGACAAGTCGGACATCAAATGGGTGTATTCCGTCGAGTGCGGCACACAGCCGTACACGCCTCCGCCGCGCACCTTCGAGCGGGTGGCGCATCCGCCCAAAGTGGTCATCGCCGGCGCGGGGCCTGCGGGGCTGTTCTGCGCGCTGCGCCTCATCGATTACGGCTTCGCGCCCGTCATCCTGGAGCGCGGCAGGCGGGTGGAGGAGCGCGCCGCGGACGTGGAAAAATTTCTTTCGACAAGGACGCTCGACCCCGAGAGCAACGTGCAGTTCGGCGAAGGGGGCGCGGGCGCCTTTTCGGACGGCAAGCTCAACACGCAGACCAACGACAGGCGCAACCGCGACGTGCTGGACACCTTTGTCCGCTTTGGCGCGCCCGAGGAAGTCGGATACCTGGGAAAGCCGCACGTCGGCAGCGATAAGCTGAGGCAGGTGGTCGCCAACATCCGCGCCCACATCGAGGCGAACGGCGGCGAGTTCCGTTTTTCCGAACAGCTCACGGACGTGCGCATCAAGGACGGACGCCTTGCGCAGATCGTGACCACCAAGGGGGAAACGGCGTGTGAAAAGCTCGTGCTTGCCATCGGCCACAGCGCGCGGGACACCTTTGAGATGCTGCTCTCGCGCGGTCTTGTCATGCAGCAGAAGGAATTTGCCGTGGGCGTGCGCATCGAACATCTGCAGGCCGCCGTTGGGCGGGCGCAGTACGGCGCCGGATATGCGGCGCTGCCCGCCGCGGACTACAAGCTGGTGTCGCACGCGTCCGAGCGGGGCGTGTTCACCTTCTGTATGTGTCCCGGCGGCGTGGTCATCCCCGCCGCAAGCGAGGAGGGCGGCGTGGTCACCAACGGCATGAGCAACTATGCCCGCGACGAGCGCAACGCCAATTCCGCGCTCGTCGTGCAGGTGTGGCGCAGCGACTTCGGCAGCGATCATCCGCTTGCGGGCGTCGCGTTTCAGAGGAAGCTGGAGCGCGCCGCCTTCCGCGCGGCGGGCGGGGACTTTCGTGCGCCCGTGCAGCTGGTGGGGGACTTCCTCGCCGGAAAGGAGAGCTATTACTTCGGCGCGGTCAAACCGTCCTACGCCCTGGGGACGAGCTTTGTCCCCATGCAGGCGATCTTCCCGCGCGCCGTCACGGACGCCATGAAGGCGGCGCTGCCCGAAATGGACGCAAAACTTGCGGGATTTGCCGCCTATGAGAGCGTGCTGACGGGCGTGGAATCGCGCACCTCCTCCCCCGTGCGCATCGTGCGGGATGAGACCATGCATGCGCAGGGCATCGCGGGCATCTACCCCTGCGGGGAGGGCTGCGGCTATGCGGGCGGCATCACCTCCGCGGCGGCGGACGGCATCCGCGTTGCGGAGGCGATCGCCGCCGCCGCGCGCGCGGCAGAGGCGCGGTAGGCACACCGGCGATCGCAGAACTGCATAAAAACGCAAAGCGCACTCCGTATCGCTACGGTGTGCGCTTCGCTTTGAGAGAATATGAAAAAATTGTGGAGAGTAGGCAGGTCAGCCCCCTTCCGGCAGCGCTTTTCCGCGCTCCTGGAAGATTGTCTCTATCATACCGCCTTTGCGTGAATGTTCTGTGACGCTCCCATTAAAAGGGGATAAAAAACAGGAGACGGTTCTTTTTGAAAAAATGCTCCGTCCTATTGCAAAAACCAAAACAATGTGGTACAATGAAACAAATATCTGAATTGGGGGGAAGACAAGACAATGAAACAGAGCGGCAAAGTGTGCGCACTCCTGCTCGGCTCCTGTCTGGCGCTTTCAGCGCTGGCGGCCTGCGGGGGAGGCGCGGAGGCGGAAAACTATCGCATCTGCTATGACAATCTTGGCGGCGGGTATCTCTCCGCTGCGGACACCACCGTTGCGGTGGAGGGGGCGAAAATCGTCGCCGCGTATGACGCGCAGGGCAGCAGAGTGGATGAGACGGAGAGCATCGCGACCTATTCGGACGGTATCTTTACGGGCGTCGGTGCGGGCACGATCGTCTATGAGGGCAAGGGCGGTTCCCGCGGCACCGTTGAGGTCGTTCCCGCCTATGTCACCGATCCGGGCTATCAGTACGCGGGCAATGACCTTGATTTCAGCGAGACGTCCGGCGAGGCGGTGCTCGGCCGCACGCACGACCCGTCCCTGATCGAGACGACGGATGCCGAGGGCCGTCCCGTTTACTATATTTTCTCGACCGGCTGGGTAGACCAGACGGAGGCGGTCATGGGGCCGCTCGCGGGAGAGATGACGTACGGCAACGCCATCCACGTCTCCTATGACGGCATGAAGACGTGGATGCTCCTGGGCAGGACGTTCGACGTCGCCACGCGCGATGAGGATTTCGTGCGCACGCGCTCCGGCGAATGGCTCTACAGCGAAGGCGGCACGCCGGAGGAGAGCGCAACGCCCGGCGTCGGCGGCAGCGATGCTGCATATACTTCGGACTCCGCCAGCTGGTGGGCGCCCGATATCGTGGCAAAGCCGGACGGCAGCGGCTATTGGCTGTACACCTGCGTCGTGGACGGCGCGGGCAACAATTCGGGGATGCTCATCAACAGCAGCTATTATGCGCGCGCCTGCATCCTGCTCTATGAATCGGATTCGCTCAATGCCGGCACGTTCAAGCCCGTACTCGATGAAAACGGCGATCCCGCCGTGCTGATGCAGTCCACCATCCGCCGCAACGAGTCGCAGAAGGACGTCAACGCCATCGACCCGCAGATCATCTATGATGCGGAAGGCAATATGTACATGGCGTACGGCTCCTTCGGCTCGGGCAACTACATTCTCGAGCTCGACCCCGAGACGGGGCTGCGCAAGGACGGAAAGGGCTGGCAGACGCACAACGACATCCGCGACTGGGTGGAGACGGATATTCAGGCGCTCTACAGCGGCACGCCCGCCGAGGGGGATTCCCAGGCAGTCGGCTGGGAGCATGATTACTACGGAAAGAACATCTCCAAGCAGAATATGGAGGCGCCCGTCATTGCCCGCCACGACAACGTGACCGTCATGGATGAGGACGAAAATATCCTCGAAGAGGGAAAGACGTACTTCTATTCCATGCACTCCTACGACGGACTTGCCGACAACTACCAGATGTGGGGCGGCAGGAGCGAGAGCGTGTGGGGCATCTACCGTTCGACGGAGGGCGGCGTCATCTACAACGTCGGCCCCGGCAACAGCTCCAATGAGGGCAACAAGTACATGGGCGGTTTCACCTGGCACAGCAAGAGCGAGGGCAATACCGAGCTTGACATCATCCTGCCCGGCCACAACGACCTGTTCACAACGTCCTCCGGCGTGTCGGTCGCGGCGTATATCACGCGCGCCAACGGGGATACGAGCCGCTTCGTCACGCAGATCCATCAATACTATCTCAACAGTTACGGGCAGATCGTCATCAACCCCAACCGTTACGGCGGCGAGATGGATCGCTCGGTCTCGGCGGAGGAGCTGTTCTCCTATACGGACGGGGGAAAATTCAAGATGGTCGTCTCCATCAACCAGCAGGATACGTCGAACGCCGTCGCCGTCAACCTCTCGCGCGATGTGACGCTCACGCAGAGCGCATCCGATCCCGATACGGGCGACATCTATGACGGCTCCGCGGCAACGGGTACGCCCATCGGCACCTGGAAGATGTACGGGAACGGGTATATCAAATTCACGTTTGATGCAACGCTCAAGAGCGCGACCGGAAGGGACAGCGGCGATACGGTGTTCTACGGCGTGGTACGTCCCGCATGGCTGGGAGATCAGAACAAGTCGGGCTTTACCATCACCTGCCTCGGGCAGACGGAGGGGACAAAGCGCAGTATGTCCATGTTCATGAACAACTATTCGACCATCTCCGGCGAGGGCCTTGTGGGCTGACAGACAGCACGGGCGCCCTGCGGCAATTTGCCGCAGGGCGCTTTTTTGCGCATCTTGCAGATTACAGTGATCGGAAATAAGAATCAATTATTTTTCTTGCAGCAGTTGACAAGAACAAAAGAATGTTGTATAATGGCCAAAACCGCAGATGTGAAGGAGTAGCGTGCTTCAACCGGTTTCCAGAGAGTCCCCGGCGGTGGAATGGGGATGACCGGCGGTACGTGAATGGATCACGGAGGGCGGGCGTGAACAGTGCAGTAGCGCCCGACGGGGCTTTCCCGTTACAGGAAGAGAGCATGATGGTGCTCGGAAAGAGGCAGCTTTTTGCTGTAAAATTGGGTGGCAACACGGAGCGATTCGTCCCATGGGGGACTTGCTCCGTGTTTTTCTTTTTCCGAAAGCGCAAAATGCAGAAAGAACCGCGGGCGTCTTGCCTGAAAAAGCCGGCGGCATCGGGTACGGAAAAGATTTGCGCGGCAGGCTGTGCAAATGTTTCAGATTTTCATTCATGAGGAGGTAACACCATGGCAACCAAACAGATCCCTTACAAGATCTATCTTTCGGAAGAGGAGATGCCCAAGGCATGGTACAACGTCAAAGCGCACATGAAGGTGCAGCATCCGCCCTTTCTCAACCCGGCAACGGGCGCGCCCTGCACGGCTGCCGACCTCGCGCCCGTATTCTGCGATGCGTGCATCGAGCAGGAACTCAACGACAGGGATGAGTGCATCGCCATCCCGAAGGGCATCCTCGATTTTTACAGGATGTTCCGCCCGTCCCCGCTCGTGCGCGCATACTATCTGGAACGGCTTCTGGATACGCCCGCACAGATCTACTATAAGTTTGAGGGAAACAATACCTCCGGCTCGCACAAGCTCAATTCTGCCGCAGCGCAGGCATACTATGCCAAGGCGCAGGGACTGACGTCCATCACAACGGAGACGGGCGCGGGACAGTGGGGGACGGCGCTCGCCATGGCGGCGGCATTCTACGGCCTGCACCTCGACGTCTATATGGTCAAGGTGTCCGCCGAGCAGAAGCCCTACCGCAGGGAGGTCATCCGCACCTACGGGGCGAACGTCATTCCCTCGCCCTCCGATACGACCGAGGCGGGCAGAAAGATCCTGCGCGAATTTCCCGGCACGGGCGGCTCGCTGGGCTGCGCCATTTCGGAGGCGGTGGAGAAGGCGGTCGCCACGCCCGGCTGCCGATATGTGCTCGGTTCCGTACTCGACCATGTCCTGCTGCACCAGTCGGTCATCGGGCTGGAGTGCAAGACGGCGCTGGAAAAGTACGGCGTGCAGCCCGACGTCATCATCGGCTGCGTGGGCGGCGGCTCCAACTTCGGCGGGCTCATCGCCCCCTATATGGGCGATAAGCTGGACGGCAAAAACGAGATCGATTTTGTCGGCGTGGAACCCGCCAGCTGCCCCTCGCTCACGCGCGGCAGATTTGTGTATGATTTCTGCGATTCGGCAAAGATCACGCCGCTCGCCAAGATGTATACGCTGGGCTGCGGCTTCATGCCCTCGCCCAACCATGCGGGCGGCCTCCGCTATCACGGCATGAGCCCTGTCATATCGCAGCTCTATCATGACGGCTACCTGCGCGCCGTGTCCGTGGAGCAGAGCAAGGTGTTTGAGGCGGCGGTCATGTTCGCCAAGTGCGAGGGCATTCTGCCCGCGCCCGAATCGGCGCACGCCATCCGTGCCGCCGTGGATGAAGCGCTTCAGTGCAGGCGGGAGGGGAAGAAGAAGGTCATCCTGTTCGGGCTGACGGGTACGGGGTATTTTGACATGGCCGCCTATAAACAGTATAACGACGGCACGATGACGGACACCATCCCCACCGATGCCGATCTGCAGAAGGGCTTTGCCACCATCCCGGACATCGCTGCAAACCGCGGTGTATGATTTTAAGCCTCCTATGCGGCGCCCCGCCTACGACAGAACCTGCCGCGGGTGGGGCGCTGTGATTGTTTGCCGTATTTTAGCCAAACTGTCACACGGGGGTATGTTTTTTTCATCGAACAGGTCTTTACAAAATCGAAAAAAAATGATACAATGAAACAAAATCACACAGACGGAGGAGGGGGGATGAAACAGAACTACGAAAGATCGGCCGCCGAACTCATGCAGGAGAATGCGGTGACGGCGGAGAGCGGCCTCTCCTCCGCCGAGGCGGCGGCGCGCCTTGTCCGTTTCGGCGCGAACGTCTTTGAAAAGCAGAAGAAGCAAAAGCTCATCTTTAAGATCCTCGCGCAGCTGAAGGATGTGTCCGTTATTATCCTGCTCATTGCCGCGGTTCTGAGCCTGACGATGGCGATCATCGAGTGGGAGGGGGTACACAGCCTCATCGAACCGCTCGTGGTGTTCGCGGTCATCGTCATGAACGTCATTCTTGCCGTCACGCAGGAGCGGAGCGCGGAAAATGCGCTGGAGGCGCTCGACAGCCTGTCCTCGCCCGTCTGCCGCGTCATCCGCGACGGGAAGGTGCAGGAGGCGGATCCAGCACATCTCGTTCCCGGGGACATCATTCTGCTCAGAACGGGCGACCTGATCCCCGCCGATGCGCGACTGATCAGATCGGAGAGCCTTTCGGTGGACGAATCCTCCCTCACGGGGGAGAGCGTCCCCGCCGAAAAGGACGCCTCTGTCCGGCTCACGGGCGATGTGCCGCTCGGCGACCGGGTGAACATGGTGTTCTCCGGCTGCCTTGTCACGGCGGGCAACGCCGTCGCCGTCGTCACGGAGACGGGCATGAATACCCAGATCGGCAAGATCGCGCGCTTTCTTACCCAGACCAAGCAGGGCAGAACGACCCTGCAGACGCGACTCGACAAGGTGGGCAGAATCATCAGCGGCATTGCCGTCATGTCTGCGATCGTCCTCTTTGTCACCAGCCTGATCCAGAATCACGGCGTGCTGACCATGGAAATGATCATGATCGCCATCACGCTTGCCGTCGCCGCCGTGCCGGAGACGCTCTCGCTCATCGTCACGCTCATCCTGACCAACGGCGCCAAGAAGATGGCTGCAAAGAATGCGCTCGTCAGGCAGATGCAGGCGGTGGAGACGCTGGGCTCGACCTCCGTGATCTGTTCGGACAAGACGGGCACGCTCACGATGAACCGCATGACCGTCAAGCGCCTGTGGGTGTACGGCAGCGATCCTGCTGCCGAGGACGCGGACTTTACAAAGGAACAGACGGACTTCCTCGAGCGGCTCTGCCTCGCCTGCACCGCAACGGTGGGAACGGACGACGACGGGAACGAGAAGATCTACGGCGATCCCACGGAGACCGCCATTGTCACGCTCGCCCGTGCAAAGGGCATTGCGTATGAGAACTTGCCCGCGCGGTATGAAAAGGCGGGGGAGATCCCCTTCTCCTCCTCGCGCAAGATGATGACGGCCGTCTACCGCCTGCCGGAGGGGGGATACCTTGTCCTCACCAAGGGCGCGTTTGACCGCCTTCCCTTTGACCGTTCGGATAAGAACTATATGTATGAACTCGAACGCGTTCACGATTCGTTCGCTTCGGACGCGCTGCGCGTCATTGCTCTTGCCTCCAAGGTCATCGAAAAACTCCCTGCAAAGATGGAGGATGTGGAACGGGGACTGACCTTCAACGGCTTTGTGGGTATCATCGATCCGCCCCGCCCCGAGGCGATGGCGGCGATCGCCAAGGCAAAGGCGGCGGGTATCCGCACGATCATGATCACGGGCGACCATGCCGCCACGGCGGGTGCCATTGCGCGGGAGCTGGGGATCATCACCGCCAATGAGGGCATCATTACGGGACAGGAGCTGCAAAAGCTTACCGACGAACAGTTTGCCGAGTCCATCGAATACTATTCGGTGTATGCGCGTGTCACGCCCGAGGACAAGATCCGCATCGTGCGCGCATGGCAGGCGCGCGGGGAGGTGGTCGCCATGACGGGCGACGGCGTCAACGACGCGCCCGCGCTCAAGGCGGCGGATGTGGGCGTCGCCATGGGCAAAAACGGCACGGAAGTCGCCAAGGGCGCCGCCAAGATGATTTTGATGGACGACAAGTTCTCCACCATCATCGAAGCGGTCGCCGAGGGGCGCAACATCTTTTCCAACATCCGCAAGCTTGTCTACTTCCTGCTCGTGTGCAACATTTCCGAGATCATCGTCATGCTGTTTGCGCAGTTTATGGGCTGGGAGCTTCCGCTTACGCCCCTCATGCTGCTCATCATCAACGTCCTGGGCGACGGCATCCCCGGCATGGCGCTCGCCAAGGAGGAATCGGACAGGCGCATCATGAAGCGAAAGCCCATCGCCCGCACGGAGAGTTTCTTCGGCGGGGGGCTGATGGAGGTCATCATCCGTCAGACCTTTGTGTTTGCGCTCGTCACGCTTGCGGCGTTCTATCTCGGGCAGCATACGAGCCTGGGCGGCGCGGTGCCCACGCTCGCCGCCGGCAGGACGATGGCGTTCCTCGTTACGGGCTGGACGAGCGTGCTGCACGTTCTCACGGTGCGCAGCCGCAAGAGCATCGTGCGCTACCGCATTTCGGACAATCCGCAGCTGTATGTGAGCTGTCTCGTCATGTTCGTGCTGCTGGGCGCCTTTGTCGGCCTCGCCGCCCTCCCGTCGGTGGGCGCTGCGCTCGGCATGTGCGCGCTCAACGGCTGGCAGTGGCTTGCCGTCGTTGTGCTCACCCTTGTGCCGACGCTCGTTGCCGAATACGGAAAGCTCTGGGACTACATCCGCTCCCGCAACGCCGAGAGGACTGCGGTGCATGACATCTGAGCGGGGCCGCCCGCCGCATCCTCCGATGCGGCGGGCGGAAAATATGCAATTTCCGCATGAAATCGCTTGCAAAAGCGGGGGGCGTCTGATATAATAAAAAGGCTGTCGAGGCGTAGCGCAGTTTGGTAGCGCGCTTGGTTCGGGACCAAGAGGTCGTGGGTTCAAATCCCGTCGCCTCGACCAAAAATACACAGGGTTTCCCGTTTCGCGGAGCCCTGTTTTTTGTTTGTAAGGAAGGGAGCCTGCCGCCGGCCGCGGCATCGGCCCGGCCGGCTCGCCCGGCTGCCGGTATATGCGAATAAGTTCGGGCCGGACGGCATACGATAACAGAGAAGTCCATCGATTAAGGAAGTGCTGCCGCTGCATGATCGCGCTCATTATCATCGGGGTCGTCCTCGTCCTGCTCGCGCTCGTTTGTCTGTGGGGCGTATGGGAGAACACCGCCGTACAACTTCATCGTATCACCGTTGCGGACGACATTCCGGACGCGTTTGACGGCTTTACGTTCGCGCACATTTCCGATCTGCACAACGCGCAGTTCGGGCAGGAGCAGGAGCGGCTCGTGCGTCTGCTGCGCGAGGCGCAGACGGACGCCGTCGTCGTGACGGGGGACGTCATCGACAAGCGCCGTCCCGGGATGCAGAACGCGCTCTCCTTTTTTGCACAGGCGGTCAGGCTTGCGCCGGTGTATTACGTTCCCGGCAATCATGAGGCGGTCAGCGCGGAGTATCCCGCTCTGCGCAGGGTGCTGGAGGAGATGGGGGTGGAGATCCTGGAGGATCGCGCTGTCTCACTTGTACGCGGCGGAAATGCGATCACGCTCGCGGGGGTGAGCGATCCCGTCTTTACGACGGCGGATCCGGAGCGCAATTCTACGCTCATGGCGCAAAAACTTGAGGATGTCCTTCCGAAAGCAGGCTGTTATACCGTTCTGCTCTCCCATCGCCCCGAGTTGTTCGGCGTCTATCGCGCTGCGGGAATAAACCTGACCTTTGCGGGGCACGCGCACGGCGGGCAGTTCCGCCTGCCGTGGGGGCAGGGCATCATTGCGCCCAACCAGGGGCTGTTCCCCAAATATACGCAGGGACTGTATGCGGAGGAGGGGGGAAAGATGGTCGTCAGCCGCGGTCTGGGCAACAGCTCCGTTCCCATTCGCCTCAATAACCGTCCCGAGGTGGTGGCGGTGACGCTGAAGAAACATGCCTAAACGGCTTGCGGCGCGGGGTTTCCGCGCTTTTTTTGTGACGAAACGAATGGTCGCGTGACAATTTGCCTGCATTATGGTATGCTGTCATCGGGAGGTCGGAAATGACATTCGGAGAAAAACTCAAAAATTATCGCACCCGGGAGGGGCTCACACAGCAGGAGCTGGCGGACAGGCTGTTCGTCACGCGCGCCGCCGTCTCCAAGTGGGAGCGCGATCTCGGCTATCCGGGCATCGACAGCCTGCGCCTCATCGCAAAGGCGATGGATTGCACGCTGGACGAGCTGCTCTCCGACGAAGACGGGGAGAACGTGCGCCGCATGGAGGAGCGGCGCGCAAAGCGGATGTATGTCTGTGCCGTCGCCGCGTTCGCGGCTGCCGTCCTGTTTGCGCTGCTCGCCTACTTTTTGCGGCAATCCCTCTGGCTCATCGGCGCGGGGTGCGGCGCGGCCGCCTATCTCGTCTTTGCCTTCTTTGCAAAGCCTCGCTGGAAGCGCATGGCAGGAAATCTGATCTACCGCGCTGCGGTATTTCTCATCCTGCTTGCACTGGTGATCGGCATCACGATCGCCGGGATCGTATAAAGTCTGCCCTCCGGGGCAGATTTTTTCGGATAAAAGGGGTGGAAGCGGCGCAAGCTGTCAATGTGAACGGATTGCCGGGCAGAGCCTTTTGGAGGCTGTTACTATAAAATAGGAAAGAGCAGCGTGGAATTGTAAAAATTTTTTTACAAATCGGCAGAATAATTTACAAGTTTTTGACAAAATTGTGTGGGAGTATTTACATCTGCGTGCTATCATATAGGCACAATCAAAAAAGACAAGGAATGAAAGAAAGGAGTAACAAGAAGTATGAAGAAGAAGATTTTGGCGATCGGTTTGGCAGCTGCTATGTCCGTTACGGCAGTCGGTCTGATGGCAGGGTGCGGCGGAAACGGCGGAGATGATACGGCGGCCGATATTATTGCGGCTGTCGCCCGTGAACCGGGTTCCGGTACGCGTTCTGCGTTCGATGAACTGGTTGCAAATTCGGAAGGAACGACCATCGATGATGCGCTGGAGAGCGGAAGTCTTGCAAGCATCGTCAGCGAGGAAAGCTCCACGGCGGCAGTCATCACCAACGTTGGCCGTTCGTACGGCATGATCGGCTATGCGTCGCTTGGATCCTACCTTGAAAACACGGACACCGTGCAGGCTGTCAACGTCAACGGCGTCGAGGCAACGACGGAGAACATTCTCAGCGGAGATTACGAACTGTCCCGTCCCTTCATGCTGTGCTATCGCGACTATGATGCGCTGAGCGATCTTGCAAAGAATCTGATCAGCTTCATCGAGAGCGAGGCAGGACAGGCGATCATCGGCGAGGACTATATCAATCTCCCCGATCTGGATGTGCAGGATTACACCGCCTATAATGGCAGCGAAACTACCCTTACGATCACCGGCTCCACCTCCGTCGAACCTCTCATGCAGGATCTTGTGCAGGCATTTGAAAATGCGAATCCCGGGAACAACTTCACGATCACCATCACAGGCAGCGGCTCGGGTGCAGGTATCGCGGACGCACAGGCGGGACGCAACGCCTTTGGTATGTCCTCCCGCGCGCTGACCGATGCGGAGAAGGAAACGCTCACCGAGCGCCAGATCGCAACGGACGGTATCGCCGTCATCGTAAAGCGCGGCAGCGAGATCACGAACGTCACGTTCGACCAGCTCTACAACCTGTACATCAACGGCACGCCCATCGTCGTCGGGGACGAGGACTAACGCAAATCATGCCTTTCCCCCCGCGAAATTGTATGCGGGGGGAAAGGTTTTGCTTTGAAAAAACGGAGTAACCTATGGAAAAAGCGCTTTCCGAAGAGAAGACTGCCTCCCGCAAGAGGGCAAAAGTAAAGCCGAGCGAGCTGTTTGCCAAGATCCTGTTTATTGTGTGCGCATGCCTTTCCATCGTGGCTGTGTTCGGGATCATCGGCTACATCCTCTACGGCTCCATTCCCGCCTTCCGCGAGATCGGCTTCTTCCGATTTTTGTTCGGGACAACCTGGCAGCCCACGCACGATCGGTTCGGCATCCTGCCCATGCTGGTCAACTCGCTCATCGTCACCCTCGGCGCCATCATCATCGGCGGCACGGTGGGGGTGTTCACGGCGATCTTTCTGGCGTTCTGGTGCCCCGATAAATTTCACTTCCAATATAAGGGTAAGAATGAGTTCCTCAAAAAGCTGATCGCGGGGATCAACAAGATCAACCTGCGCACCATCTTCGATCAGATCATCAAGGTGCTGGCGGGCATTCCCTCCATTGTCTATGGCCTGTTCGGCATGGAAGTGCTGGTCAGTCTCTTCTCGGGCGGCAGCCCGATCGGCGGCAAGGGGATCCTGACGTGCTCGGTTCTGCTCGCCATTATGATTCTCCCTACGGTCACGTCACTTTCAAAAAATGCATTGGATGCCGTTCCGGAACAATATTTTGAAGGCGCGCTCGCCATGGGTAACACCAAGGCGCAGGCAGTGTTCCGCGTCGTCGTCCCCGCCGCCCGTTCGGGCATCATTTCCGCGCTTATTCTGGGCGTCGGCAGAGCGGTGGGCGAGGCAATGGCGGTCATCTGGGTTTCGGGCAACCGCGCCCTCTTCCCCACGGGGCTGTTCTCCTATATCAGAACGCTCACGACCAACATCGTTATGGAGATGGGGTATGCAACCAATATCCACCGCTCGGCACTCATTGCCACGGGTCTTGTGCTGCTCGTGCTTGTTCTGATCATCACTCTCTCCCTCAACCTTGTTCCGAAGGAATTCAAGGGCAAGCGCGGCGACAAGGTGCTCAACGGCGATGCCTCCGCGACATATGTATTCCGCAAAAAGGGTACGGTATGCAATGTATGTGCCATCTTCGGCATGGTATGTGCGGGGCTGGTCGCGGTCATTCTGCTGGCCATTATTCTGTATATCCTTATCAGCGGCGTCGGGTGTCTGACTTCCGCCTTTCTGTTCGGCGAGGCGAGCGTCAACACGCCTACTCTGGGGCCGGCACTGCTCGCCACGCTCGAGCTCATCGGCATCACGCTGCTCATCGCGTTGCCCGTCGGCATCTGTGCTGCCATCTATCTGAATGAATACGCCAAGAAGGGGAGTAAAATCGTCAAGGTCATTCGCACCTTTATCGATGCGCTTTCCGGCGTGCCCTCCATCGTGTTCGGTCTGTTCGGCAACATTCTGTTCGTAACGGCACTGGGACTGGGCTTCTCCGTCTGGGGAGGTGCCTTTACGATGGTTCTGGTCGTCCTTCCCACCGTCATCCGTTCGACGGAGGAGGCGCTCTTCGCCGTACCAATGCCACTGCGCGAGGCGAGCTATGGCCTGGGCGCCAGCAAGGTGAGAACGATTTTCAAGATTGTGCTTCCTTCGGCTTTCCCCGGCATTGCCACGGCTGCCATTCTTTCCATCGGGCGCATCATCGGTGAATCTGCGGCGCTCATCTTTACGATGGGTACGGCGTTCAACTTTTCGGGCAATCCGGGCGGTGCGGGAAGCTCGCTTGCGGTTTTGCTGTACAGCTGTGCAAACGAGGGTCTGCACATGAACGAGGCGTATGCGCTGGCAGTCATCCTGCTGCTGCTCACGCTCATTCTCAACCTCATCGTCTACTTCATTCAGCGGCACGTCAAGAAAAAGAGATAAGGAAATTCTATGAATATCTTCAAAAAGAGAGCTCCCGCAGCGGAGCAGGCTGCCGAAGAGGGCAGCAAGACAAACGAAAAGAAGCACGCCACGCTCGATATCTTTGATTTCTCGGGCGAGAACGCCATCACCGTCAAGGATGTTGACCTCTACTACGGCGAGTTCCAGGCGCTCAAAAATATCAATATGGCGATGCCCAAATATCAGATCACGGCGATGATCGGCCCCTCGGGCTGCGGCAAGTCCACCCTCATCAAGACGCTCAACCGCATGAACGACCTCGTGGAGGGCTGCCGCGTGGAGGGCGAGATCACCATCGGCGGTCTGAACATCTATGACAAGGGCGTCGACCTTTCCGCCCTGCGCAAGAACGTCGGCATGGTGTTCCAGAAGCCCAATCCCTTCCCGATGAGCGTGTACGACAACATTGCCTACGGCCCGCGCACCTTCGGCATCAAGAAGAAATCGACGCTCGACGAGATCGTGGAGCGCTCCTTAAAGCAGGCAGCAATGTGGGACGAACTCAAAGACCGCCTCAACAAGTCGGCGCTGGGGCTTTCGGGCGGACAGCAGCAGCGCCTTTGCATCGCGCGCGCGCTCGCCGTCGGCCCGCAGATCCTTCTCATGGACGAGCCGACCTCCGCGCTCGACCCCATCTCCACGGGCAAGATCGAGGAGCTGTGCGAGGAACTCAAAAAGGACGTCACCATCGTCATGGTCACGCATAACATGCAGCAGGCGGCGCGTATCTCGGACAAGACGGCGTTCTTCCTCCTCGGCGAGATGATCGAGATGGGGGACACCGAGCAGATCTTCTCGGCGCCCACGCATCCCGAGACGGAGCGCTACATCACGGGCAGATTCGGTTAATCTCTCCCGGAAAATCTATTTGTCTATTTGCATTACCTTTCAGGAGGAAAGTATGTCACCCAGAAAATTTTTTGACGAAGAACTTGCCGATCTGCATGAGACGCTCGGCAGGATGTGCTCCATTACGGAGGGCATGATCACGAACGCCGTCACGTCGCTGAAGACGCTCGACCGCAAACTCGGCGCATCCGTTTCCGAGACTGACCGCGAGGTGGACGATCTGGAGATCGCCATCGAGAAGAAGTGTATGCGCATCCTCTTAAAGCAGCAGCCCGTTGCCAAAGACCTCGTCAAGGTCACTACGGCGCTCAAGGTCATCACGGACGTCGAGCGCATCGGCGATCAGGCGGCGGACATCGGCGAGATCGTGCGCTCTTTCCCCGACGACAAGCTGTTCAAGGAGCCCGAACATATCGCGCGCATGGGCGATCTGGCGGTCGCCATGATCCACCAGAGCGTGGAGGCATTCCTCAACGAGAGCGTCGGCGGGGCAGACATGGTCATTCATGCCGATGATGAAATGGATGCTCTCTTCAACGCGGCAAAGCAGGAACTCATTGACCGCATCGCGGCGGATGCCTCCGCAGCCGATCAGGCGGTGGAGCTTCTGATGATCACCAAATATCTCGAAAAGATCGGTGACTATGCGGTGAACGTCGGCGAGTGGACAAAGTATCTTGTGACGGGCGTTCATAAGGAATATCAGTAAGCCCGGGGCGCACGAAAGCAGGGGAGCGGGATCGCTCCCCGGTTTTCCGTACGAAAAATTTTTTTCAAATTTATGAAAATCAGGTGACAAAACCATCTCTTCCCTGTATAATGGATTTGTCCGCATGTGCGGCATTTTACGTTGGGAAGAGGGTTTATGGAAGTACTCGGACTTGTATTGCAGCTTCTGGGCGGGCTGGGCGCGTTCCTGATCGGAATGGAGATGATGTCGGACAGCATGTCTCGTCTCGCGCACGGAAAGCTGCGCTCCATGTTGAACAAGGCGGCGGGAAACCGCTTTGCGGGCGTGGGCATCGGTGCGGCTGTCACCGTCATCATTCAGAGTTCGTCCGCCACCACTGTCATGGTCGTCGGCCTTGTCAATGCGGGCATCATGACGCTCTTTCAGGCGACCTCCATTATCATGGGCGCCAACATCGGCACCACCATCACCGCATGGATCGCATCCCTTGGTAGCCTGGATGTCTCTTCCTTCCTGCTTGTGCTCTCGGTGGTCGGCGTATTCATGGCAATGCTCGCCAAGAACGAAAAGGTCAAGGTGATCGGCAACGTGCTCGCGGGCCTGGGCCTCATCTTTGTGGGGCTTGCGTTCATGTCGGACGCCATGGATCCCGATCTGCACCCCGAGATCATGGATGCGATCACCTTTGCGCTCGAATCGGTGAACAATCCCTTTCTTTTGCTGCTCATCGGCGTGGTCGCAACGGGTATCGTGCAGTCCTCCTCCGCCGTCACGAGTATCGTGGTCATGCTCGCCTCGGCGGGCGCGCTCTTTGGCGGCTCGGGCGACGGCGTGTACTACGTCGTCATCGGTTCCAACATCGGCACCTGCGTCACGGCGCTTCTCTCCTCCATCGGGGCGAACGCCAACGCCCGCCGCGCCGCTGTCATCCATCTTCTGTTCAACTGCTTCGGCGCGGTCATCTTCACCATATTCCTTCTGTGCTGGCAGCCCTTCGGGACAACGTTTACCGACACGGTGCTTAACAGGCTCTTCCCGGGGCAGCATCAGTTCCAGATCGCCCTCTTCCACACGCTGTTCAACGTCACCTGTACCTGTATTTTCCTGCCCTTTGCCAAGGGGTTTGTCCGATTGGCAAATCTGCTCGTGCGGGACAAGAAGGGCGCTGCGGCTCAACAGACGGACATCCTCGGCGACCTGGATGAGCGCCTTCTGCGCCAGCCCTCCGTCGCCCTCGGTCATCTCTATCAGCAGATGGGCAAGATGATCACCTATTCCATGGCGACGCTTACTGAGGCGTTTGAGGCGTTCATGTCCAAAAACACCTCCGCCAAGGAGGACGTGCAGGCGCGCAATGCCCGGCTCTCGGACGCCAACCGTGCCGCGGTGGAATACCTTGTCAAACTTTCGGCATCCTCCCTCGTTCTCGAGGATGAAAAGACCATTTCCAGTATGCACTACGTCCTCAACGATATCGTGAGGATCGGGGAGCTTGCCGACAATGTGACAAAGTACACCGATCACTATGAAAAGGACGGCCTCGTCTTTTCGTCGGAATTTCTCAACATGACGCAGGAGATGTTCGACAAGATCAAAAAGCTCTATGCGGTGTCGCTTGCGGCGTTTACCGAAAAGGATTTCGGCAAACTCAAGGACGTGGATGCCATCGAGGACGAGATCGACAACTACCGCCGCACGCTCGTCAACAAACACATCAAGCGCCTCAACGAGGGGAAGTGTCAGCCGCAGAACTCCAGCGTCTTTATCAATCTGGTCGGAAATCTTGAGCGCGCCGCAGATCATCTGACCTATATCGCACATTCCATCGAATGAATCTATGAACGAACAAGTTTACCTTCTGGAAGACGACGAGAGCATCTGCGATCTCGTCCAATGCACGCTCGACATGCACAGCATCACCTGCCGCACCTTTACGACGGTGAAGGCGTTTTCCGCCGCCGTCGAGGAACATCTGCCGGACGTCGTGCTTCTTGACATCATGCTTGCGGACGGGAACGGGCTGGAGGTGCTCGAGCGGCTCAAGGCGCGCTTTCCCTCCCTGTGCGTCATCATGCTCTCCGCGCTCGGCAAGGAGACGGACAAGGTGAAGGGGCTCAATGCGGGAGCGGACGACTATATCACAAAACCGTTCGGCGTGCTTGAACTCATTGCGCGCGTCAATGCGGCGCTGCGGCGCATTCACAAGACCAGCCAGCTGCGCCTCGGTTCCATCGTTCTCAATAATGAGGATATGTCCGTGATCTATCATGGCAAGCAGCTCGAGCTGAGCAACAAGGAGTACCAGCTCCTGCGCTATTTTATGATCAACGAGGGCAAGGTGCTGCCGCGCGAGACCATCCTCTACGATGTCTGGGGATATGACGGCGGGGAGACGCGCACGCTGGACAATCACGTCATGCGCCTGCGCAAGATGGGTCTCAACATCATCACGCTGCACGGCGTGGGATATAAATTCATTGCAGACTGAAAGGGGCGCACGCCCCTTTTTGAATATCCGGATCGGGGAGGGCTGACATGAAAAAGCGCATCATGTGGATGGGGTTTGCCATCACGGCGATCGCACTCATTGTTTTTTCCGTCATTTCTGCCGAAATTTATTATGATAACGATGTCTCCTATTCGGAGCGCTATCTCCGTGCATACATGGCGGCATTCGACGATACGCGCACGGTACAGGAACTGGATGCGGCATATGCCAAAGAGCTCTCTGAGGCGCTCGGCGGGGCGCGGGTCACCTTTCTGACGGCGGAGGGCGATTTTATCGCGGATTCGGAGGATGAGGACGACGGCTCCCGCTCCATGCGTCCCGAGGTGCGCGATGCCATCCGCGACGGGGAGGGGATGAGTACGCGTGTCTCGCAGACGCTCGGGGAGACCTTCATGTACTATTGCAGGCGCTTTGACGGATACCTCGTCCGCATTGCCGAACGCACGCAGTCGATGTGGAGCATCTACCTCGATGCGCTGCCTGCCGTAGTCATCTTTCTGCTTGCCGACGCGCTCGTTTGTATGCTGCTGTCCTACCTTTCGACGGGCTATATTTTAAAGCCGCTCGAACAGCTCACGCGGGACGCCGCCTGCAAACAGCGCGTGACGGCATCCGTCTCCGAACTGCGTCCCTTTGCCGCGATCATCAACCGCATGAACGAGGATGCCGAGGCGCGCGTGCAGGAGATCGCCGACGAGCGCGAGCAGGTCGTCCGCGCGCAGCGCTCCAAGGACGAGTTCATTGCAAACGTCACGCACGAGATGAATACCCCGCTCACCTCCATCCGCGGCTTTGCGGAACTGCTCGCCGCGGGCGGGCTGGACGGGGAGCGCGCGCAGCGCGCCGCAAACACCATCCTCACGCAGAGCGAGCGGCTGCAGAGCCTGGTCGCCTCCATCATCAATTACAGCGAGATCGACAGTGAAGATCTGCCCGTCTATGAAGTGGATGCCTCCCGCATCGCGCGCGACACGCTTGCCGCGCTTACGCCCGAATTCCGCGAAAGGAAGGTGGTGCTGCTCTCCGAGATCAAGGAGGGCGTCATCCTCATGAGCAGGCAGGAGCGTGTGACGGAGATCTTCGGCAATATCATCCGCAACGCCATCCGCTACAACCGGGAGGGGGGGAGCGTCTCCGTCCTCCTTACGCCCGAGGAGTTCGTTGTTTCGGATACGGGGATCGGCATTTCGGAGGAAAATCTCGACCGCATTTTCGACCGGTTTTTTACGGTGGACAAGTCGCATAACGGCAAGAACGGCGGCTTCGGGCTGGGGCTTTCTGTCGTCAAAAAGCTGTGCAAAAAACAGGGCTGGTCGCTGCATGTGGAGAGCAAGGAGGGCTTTGGCAGCACATTCCGCATCGGGTTTACCGAAAATGAGGGCAGCGTTCCTGAAAAAACGTAACATCTTCCGGAGTTCGCGGCAGAATTTTCCGCAAAAACGATTGCACAAAAAATTTTTTGTGTTATAATACTGTCGGGTTGGTACCCTTTTGATCAGGATGGAGAACAAAACATGAAGATCACCATGACGAAGGAGGGGTGCGTTCCGGTCTGTGCGCAGGGGAACGGCATCTTTTTCGAGGATCTCAATTATGCGCTGGACGGCGGTCTGTATGCGGAACTTCTGGAGAACCGCAACTTTGAAGCGACGGACGTCACCGGCCATATCGGCGCGTTCCGTGTCAGAAACGACGGCGGCTATGCCTGGAGTATCTTTCCGGCGGGAAGCGGGGTCACTGTCAAGGTCAAGGATGACCGTCCGCTCTATGCGGAGAACCCGCACTATCTGCGCATCGTCACCAAGGCGCCCGGCTGCGGCGTTGCGAACAAGGCATATGACGGCATTTTCTTGAAGAAGGGGGATGCCCTGCATCTGACGCTGCAGCTGCGCTCGTACGATTATCGCGGCGCGGTCACGGCGGGCGTCTGGGCGGGGGAGAACGCCGTCTTCAGCGTCCGCTGCAAGGCGCGCCCGGATGGACAGTGGCACAGGTATTCCTTCCGCGTCAAGGCAAAAACGGATTGTGCCGGCGCGCAGTTCCGGCTCACGCTCGACAGGCCGGGCGCCGTCCATCTCGATTATGCCTCGCTCATGCCGGAGAACGCCGTTCTGGGCGTGTTCCGCCGTGACCTCGTGGCGCGGCTCAAGGAGCTGCATCCCGGTTTCGTGCGTTTCCCGGGCGGGTGCGTGGTCGAGGGCAACGCGCTCGCAAACCGCTACCGCTGGAAACTTTCCGTCGGACAGACGGAGCGCCGCCGCCACAACTGGAACCGCTGGGCGGTACACGGCGCGGAGGAGACGGGGGAGTTCCGATCCCCGTTCTCGCATTACGGGCAGACGCTCGGCATCGGGTTTTATGAATACTTCTGCCTGTGCGAATACCTGTCCGCCAAGCCGCTTCCCGTCGTGAGCCTGGGCATCGCCTGCCAGTATATGTCCAGGGAGGCGGTCGCACTCGATGATCCAGAACTGGAGACGTACATCCAGGACGCGCTCGACGTCGTGGAATTTGCCAACGGCGGGCGGGATACCGTCTGGGGCAGGGTGCGCGCCGAGATGGGGCATCCCGAGCCGTTCGGCCTCGAATATCTGGGGCTGGGCAACGAGCAGTGGCAGACGCCGGAGAGCGATTTTTATGCGCGCTTTGAACTGTTCGCGGCGCGCGTACACGAAAAATATCCCGATATCAAGATCATCGGCACGGCAGGCCCGGATGTCGGGACGCCCCGCCACCGGGAGGCTTGGGAGCGCATCCGCGCCACCCTTGCGCGCGATCCCGGCTTTGTCTATGCGACGGATGAGCACTTCTACGTTCCGCCGCAGTGGATGTACGATCATGTGACGATGTACGACGGCTATCCCCGCATCGGAAAGGTGTATGCGGGCGAATATGCCTGCCACGTCCCCGGCGCCGCGGGCAAGTGTTCTCCCGAGGCAAACGTCTGGGAGGGCGCGCTTGCCGAAGCGGCGTTCATGACGGGCATGGAGCGCAATGCGGACGTCGTCGTCATGAAGTCGTACGCGCCGCTCTTTGCGCGCATCGGCTACGCGCAGTGGAGCCCCGATCTCATCTGGTTCGATGCGCAGAGCTCCTTCGGCACGGCAAGCTATTATGTGCAGGGTATGTATTCCCGCCTGACGGGGGAGGTCTCCTATAAGACGCAATCGGAGGGCGAGGGCGTGTATGCCTCGGCGACCTCCTCGGGCGATCTGACCTACGTCAAGGTCGTCAATGCGACGGACGAACCCGTTTCGGCGGAGATCGCGGCGGATTTCGAGTTCGGCGAGATGCTGCGTATCGTGCAGATGAGCGGCGAACTCACGGACTGCAACACGCCGGAGGAGCCGGAGAAGCTCATTCCCGTGGAGGTGGCGCCCACGGCGGCGCGCACGGCGCAGCTGCCGGCGCACAGCTTTTCCGTACTCGTGTTCCGCAAATAAAAAATACGGCAAAGGGCTTCGCGGCAGCGAAGCCCTTTGCCGTTTGTCTGTTCAGACCGCGCCGATGATGCCGGCAAACAGAATGGTGCCGCAGCGGTCGGTCAGAAGAAAGCCGAACGCCCGGTCGACGGTGAAATCGAGGTAAACTTCCTCATATTCGTCCGGGCCGGGGGAACCTGCCGCCGGGAGTACGGTCGCCGCCGCGCCCTCGATGCCCTTTTCGTCCACGCGGAGCGCTGCGATGTGCCGTACGCCGGTGCAGAATGCCGCATCGTCGGTCAGGGCGGTCAGGTCGCAGGCTTCGGGGGAAAACAGGTGGGTGACGCCGAAGTCCTCCTCCAGAACCTCCCTCGCATCGACGTCGCATCCGCCGCGGAACGCAGGGAACAGGCAGCGCGTGTAGTAGCGGATCCTGTTCTCCTCATCCACGGCGTTGTAATCCGTGACGGCGGCAAGTTCGGCGATGTTCTCCTCGGTAAAGATTTCGTCCGCCGTGCAGCCCTCCTGGGGCAGCAGGAATCTGATCTGATAGCCCGCATAGGTGTCGGCGTGAAAGGATGTGAACGTCTCGCCCTCGTACGCCCTGCCCGCCGTGTAGTAGCCGCGCAGGAAGGGAACGCTCGCGCCGTTTCCGTACCGGTCGCTGAACACCATGTCGCCTGCCGAGGGCAGATCGTCGCCGTAAATGTTCCAGGCGTCCTTTAAGTACAGCGCGTTGACGAGCGCAAACACCGTCTCTTCGGGCAGCAGGAAGCGGCTGTCGATCAGGCCGTTCGTCTCCTCGCGCACAAACCTGCGCACCGCCTCGTTGGCGGAATAGTTGTCGTTCATGAAGTCCGCCGCGTAGGAATTGCAGAAAAAATCGGAGGCGAGGGCATCGAGGCAGGCGTCCTTCGTCTGTGTCCCCTCGTTCACATAGACTGCGTTGGCAAGGTGCAGCCTGGTGCGCAGTTTTCCGGCATCGTCCTCGGCGTTCGCCGTCAGCGAGCGGTAAAAGGGAGAAAATCCCGCCGAAAGCTGCGCTTGATCCACGCCGAGCGCGGACAGGAGCTGTGTCTGCGTTTCGCCCTGCGCACACGCTGCGGCGAGCGAGAGACCCGCATAGACGCTGACGGGCGAGAGGACAACGTTTTCCTCCTGTCCCCCGAGCGCCCGGAGCTGCGCGGCGGCAAATTTGGCGCTGAACGTCTGTGCGCCGTGCTTGAGCGCTTCCAATGCCGCATCGGCGCGCTCTTCATAGGAGAGGGGCTCTGCCTGCGCGGCTTCACGCAGAAGGGCAGCACAAACAGAATACTGCAGGCAAGCACGGCCGCGCGCATCGTTTTTTTTCATGAAAAAGCACCACCCGCGCCCTCATTGTACCACGGCAGGGGGGATCTGTCAACGGCACGGATAATTTTTCTCCCCGGCGCTTTTTTTCCTTTACAAAATCCGCTTTTTTTACTATAATATCCCTATGCTTCGCATTGCAGACGGTTGGAAAGATTATGCCATCCTCGCCACGGGCGACGGCTATAAGTTGGAGCGATGGGGGGAATACCTCCTGCTGCGTCCCGACCCGCAGGTCATCTGGAGCGCCCGGCGCGATCTCTTCTCCTGGCCGGGGCTGGACGCCGTCTACCGCCGTTCGGACAAGGGCGGCGGCGCGTGGGAATACAAAAAGCCGCTTCCCGCATCCTGGAACGTCTCCTATAACGATCTCACGTTCAAAGTGATGCCCATGGGATTCAAGCACACGGGGCTCTTCCCCGAACAGGCGGTGAACTGGGAGCGCACGGGCGCCATCGTGAAAAAGGCGGTCGCCGCGGGGCGGCGCGTCAGGGTGCTCAACCTCTTTGCCTATACGGGCGGCGCGAGCGTCGCGCTCGCCAAAGCGGGCGCGGAGGTCACCCATGTGGATGCCGCCAAGGGCATGGTGGAGCGCGCGGGCGAGAATGCCCGCCTGTCCGGCATCGAACGGGGCATCCGCTACATTGTGGATGACTGCAAGAAGTTTGTGCAGCGCGAGCTGCGCCGCGGCAACCGCTATGACGCCGTCGTCATGGATCCGCCCTCCTACGGCAGGGGGCCGAACGGCGAAATGTGGAAGATCGAGACGGAGCTGTATCCCTTCGTCGGGCTGTGTTCGCAGCTTCTGACGGACGATGCGCTCTTCTTTCTCATCAACAGTTATACGACGGGGCTGCAGCCCACCGTACTCTCCAACATCCTCACGCTCACGCTCGGCAGCCGGGGCGGCAGGGTGGAGGCGTACGAGGTGGGCCTGCCCACGCAGGAGGGGATCCCGCTTCCGTGCGGGGCAGGAGGACTTTACAGCCATGAATGAAGAAAACGTTCAGCCGCAGGATGCGCTCTGGCAGCCGACCATCCTCTTTGAGGACAACCATATTTTGGTGGTGATGAAGGAGCAGAACCTTGCCTCCTGCCCGGACGAGACGGGCAGCGAGAACCTGCTCGATCTTTTAAAGGCGTATCTCAAGCGCACCTACAACAAGCCGGGCAACGTCTATCTCGGGCTGGTACACCGGCTCGACCGCCCCACGGGCGGCGTGATGGTGTTCGCCAAGACGAGCAAGGCAGCGGCGCGCCTCACCGAGCAGATGCGCACGGGCGATTTTGAAAAGCGCTACCTCGCGGTGCTGGGCGGCACGCCGGAGCCGGAACGCGGCAAGCTGGAGGGCTGGCTCAAGAAGAATGCCGTCAACAATATGGTGTATCTCTCCACGGAGGGGACGGACGGCGCGAAGTACGCCGCCCTCGACTACCGCGTTCTGGAAAAGCGCAGCGGCCTCAGCCTTACGGAGATCAAACTGCACACGGGCAGGAGCCATCAGATCCGCGTCCAGTTTGCGGGCATCGCGCATCCCGTCTACGGCGATATGCGCTACGGCGGGGAGTATGCCGTCAAGGGAAAACTTGCGCTCTGGGCATATTCGCTCGCCTTCACCCATCCCGTCACGCACGAGCGGATGCGCTTCCTGTCCGGCCCGCCGGAGGACGTGACGCCCTGGAAGTATTTTCACGTCGCGGAGGCCGTGAACCCCGCGTAAAGCGCGTGGAAAGCGGATGAAAATTGCATTTTCTTGTTCGGAGCGGGCAATCCTGCTTGACGAACGGGGAAATTTTGTGTAGAATATATAAGATATTCAAAAAAATACGTTCGCGGCCACAATTCCCGCGATTCGGAGTTTTTCATGAACAGAGTCAAAGTACGTTTCATCACCATTGTGTCCCTGTGCGCGGCGCTCCTTGCAACGCTCGTATGCGGCGCATGGGCGGCGGTCGCATCCCGCCTCCCCGCGCAGGCAGAGATCACCGGCACGGACTATGCGCCTACCGCAGTGTTCGCGTCGGGGACGGGCGGAGAGGTCGGCGCTTCCGACGGCGAGGGCAGCTATTTGCAGTTCACGTTCGATGACGGCGGAAGGACGTATTTCCGCCGCGATCTCGCCTATAAGTGGTTCTCCGCTGCGCCGGAGGGGACGCAGAGTTCTCTCGCGAAGCCCGGCGTTGCCAACTATTTTTCCATGGAGTTCTCCTTCACGTCCGCCGATTTCGAGCTGTACACCATCTCCTTTGAGAGTACGGAGGAGAACGTCAGCAAGGACGGCAAGGCGGTCAATTCCCTTCTCTTCCGCCCGACGCAGGAGGGCGGCATCGAGGCCGCCGTGCGCAATGCTTCCCAGCAGGCGGATGACTTTGACACCGACACCCTCACCTGGACGCAGGTCAGCGCCGCCGCGGATGCGACGCTCCGCATCGCGTTCTCCGATTCCGAAGAGGCCGTCGGCAACTTCACCGTGACCGTTTTTGCCGATGACGTTCAGCAGATGACGGGTGAGTTCACCAATATCGGCGGCAACTATGCCGAATATCGTTCTTCCTCGTCCTCCACGCCCATCACGCCCATCACGTTCACGATGGATCTTCCGGAGGGAACGGCGGAGACGGAAGTTCTCATGAAGAGCCTCAACGGCCAGTCCTTCCTGCTCGTCGAGGGGAAGGTGCATGACACCGTCGCGCCCGTGCTTGCCGTCAATGAGGACGTCTACGCGTTCCGTCTCGGCCAGCGCTACAACTTCACTTCCTATGAGGCGATCGACGTCTGCGACGATTCCGTGACCATCTCGCGCAGCTACTATATGGCAAAGAGCAACGGGGACGGCACCTATGAGATCCCCGACGAGTCTGCCACGGGCGACGATTCCGCCTACGACACCCTCACGACGTCCACCTTCTTCCTGCCCACCGCATCGACGGCGGAGGCGCTCACCGAAGAATATGTCTCCATCCGCTTCAATCTGGACGACGGGCGCGAGCGCGACCGTGAGGATGAAGTTGCGGAGTATGTCTACCTGGCATGGTACGCCGCCGACACCACGCAGGAGGGCGGCATCGTGCGCACGCTCTCCTCGCAGGAGGATGAAGACGGCGCAGTCCAGAGCATGGATTTCATCGTCGTTACCCCTGACGATCAGGAGGGGCCGCACTACACGGGTCTCACGCTTGACGAGACGGACGGCAACAACGTGACGGATGAGAGCTATACCGCGGCGGTCGAGGCGTATCAGGAGAGCGTGAACGCGGCGGCGGAGAACACCAACGCCGGTTCAGGCGCATACCTCTATCTTCCCTCGCTGCGCGGCCTCATCGAGAGCAGCTATGCGGACTACCGCGATCTGACGTTCACCGTCTATTATTGGCACGAGTCGCAGGAAGTGGGGTCTTCGCCTTCCTCCGCGACCTCTCTGAGCTATAACAACCTGCGCTTTGAAGTCGATCAGGAGGGAACATATACTTTCCGTATCGTCGCCGAGGATTCCGCCGGCAACGAGATGCAGATGTATGACCGCGATCACAACCTCGTTTCGCTCAGTTCCTCCACGGTCGGCTATGATTCGGACGGCGAAAACTTCCAGATCCCCGAGATCCCCACGTTCACGGCGACCATCGATTACAACGGCGCCAGCATCGAAGATCCCGGCTCGCAGGACTACGGCTACCGCGACCGCTCCTATTCGGTGGAGGACTTTGAGGTCATTGCCCTCGAGGGATATGCCTCCGACTACACGCTCTACTATATCGATGAGAGCGGGCTTGCCGAGGGACAGACGCTGCCCAGCTACAGCAACTGTGTTGAAAATGCTCAGGCGCTTTTCTTTGCAGAGAACGCGCCCTACGCAAACTGCGTCCGCACGATCAACGTCTATAATGACGACGTGACGGAGGACGATGAGGAATGGGATGATACGGACAATGCGTATGCCTGGGATCCCGAGTCCTCGCTCTCCTTTACTCCGCAGCTTTCCGGCATCTACATTGTCGCGCTGACTGTCACCGAGCAGACGGGCGCCACCGTGACGTCCTATATGTCCATTGAGGTGCGCAACCCCGTTGACATCATCCCCGGTGTCTCCCAGTGGCTGCAGAATAACACCGTTTCGGTGGTGCTGTTCGCCATCTCGGCGGTGCTTGCGATCATCATCATCGTGCTGTTCGTCGTCAAGCCTTCGGACAAGACGGTGGAGGAGGTCGACCTCGAAAAGCTCAAGGGCAGACGGGTCGTCAAGTCCGATAAGAATAAGACCGACAAGAAGTAGTTGCAAACATGAAAGCTCCCCGCCGGTGCGCGGGGAGCTTTTTGCATGAAAGGATCTCCCTCTGCGCATACTGACGGCAAGGAGGAAGGAATATGGTATTTTTCAATCTGCTGTCCTACATTCTCGTGCTGCTCGGCGCGCTGAATTGGGGAATGTTCGGCATCTTTGATTTCAATCTCGTCTCGGTGATCTTCGGCGGCGCCCGTTCGGTGGGGGCGATCATCGTCTACTGCGTCATTGCCGCGGCGGCGATCTGGCTGATCATCTCGCCCATCATCACCAACGGGATGCTGAAATTGCAGGGCGACCGCGAGGCGCGCACCGTAAAACAGCATTAAGCATTTGCGATTTTATTGCGGAAAGGGGCATGAAAGCGCCCTTTTCCGCATTTTTTATTGGTATGGAAGGAAAACTTTCCGATCTGCAGCGCGGCGCCCGCACGATTGTCTGTACGCTGCACGCCGGGGATGTGCTTGCGCGCCGCCTGCGCGCGCTCGGCATGGGGGAGGGAGCGCAGATCACGCTGCTGCGCGTCTCCGCCCGCAGGCGGGTATTTTATGTGCGTACGGGCAGCACAGTCGTCGCGCTCGGCGCGGAGACGGCGGACATGATCGGGGTGCGGGTATGAAGATCTACCTCGTCGGCACGCCCAATGCGGGCAAGACGACCCTCTTCAATGCGCTCACGCACGCGCACGCGCGGGTGGGGAATTGGCACGGCGTGACGGTGGGTGCGCTGGAGCGGGAGGGCGCCTTCGGCGACGGGCGGGCGGTGTACGTCGACCTGCCTGGCATCTATACGCCGCAGGGCAGCAGCATGGAGGAAAAGGTGACGGCACGCGCCCTGCGCGACGATCCCCATGCCCCCGTGCTGTTCGTCGCGGAATGCGCCTCGCTTCCGCGCACGCTCCCGCTCTTTTATGCCCTCTGCCGGGACAGGCGGGCGGCGATCGTGCTCACCAAGCGCCGCCCGTTCGAGCGCCGCGGCGGCAGGGCGGATATCCCCGCCATGGCAAAGAGCCTCGGCGTTCCCATCCTCGACGGGGAGAGCCTGCGCGGCGGGGAACTTGCCCGCGCCGTTGCCTGCCTTGTGCAGGCAGCCCCTGTGCGCGATGCGCACACCCTTCACGGATACGTCCCGGCGCGGGAGGGGGAGACGGGGGCGGAGCGCCTGCTCATGAAGGGGGGCTTTGCGCTCCCGTTCTTTTTTGCGCTGCTCGCCGCGGCGTTCTTCCTCACCTTTGCGCCGTACGCGCCGGGGGACGCCATGAAGCGCGGGGTGGAGGCGCTCTTTTCCGATCTCCTCGCGGGGCAGGCGCGGCGCATCCCGTCGCCCGTGGCGCGCAGCCTCATTGCCGATGCGCTCCTGCCCGGCCTCGGCACCGTGCTCGGCTTTCTGCCGCAGATCCTCATGCTCTTTGCCTTTCTCACACTGCTCGAGGAGAGCGGCCTGCTCTCCCGCCTCGCCGCGCTCACGGACGGCGCGTTCTCGCGGATCGGGCTCAACGGCAGGGCGGTCTTTTCCCTCGCCATGGGGTTCGGCTGTACGGCCGCCGCCATTCTGACGACGCGCGGCCTGGACGACCGCCGCGTGCAGCGGCGCACCATCCTCTGCCTGCCCTATATCTCATGCAGCGCCAAACTGCCCGTCTACCTCACGCTCTCCGCCTCCTTCTTTGAAAATCCCTTTGCGGCGGTCTGCCTGCTCTATGTACTCGGCATCGCGATCTCCCTCCTCGTCGCCCTTCTGACGGACAATGCCCCGCGCGCGCCCTTCGTCATGGAACTTGCGCCCCTGCAGCGTCCCTCCCTGCAATTCCTCGCAAAATCCTTGCTCTTTCAGGCAAAACAGTTTATAATAAAGGTAGCAACGGTCATTCTCGCCTTTCTGCTTACAAGCTGGCTGTTCTCCTCCTTCGACGCCTCCTTTCACCTGTGCGGCGTGGAGGAGAGTATGCTCGCCGGCGTCTGCCGCGGCATCGGTTGGCTGTTCGCGCCCGCCGGCATGAACGACTGGCGCATTGCCTACGCGGCGCTCTCCGGCCTCATTGCCAAGGAGAACGTCGCCGGCGCCCTCGCCATGCTGTGCGGGGAATTTCCCTACGGCGCGGCATCCGCCTTTGCGCTGTGCGTGTTCGTGCTGACCTGCTCTCCCTGCGTCTCGGCGATCGCCGCCGCGGCGCACGAACTCGGCTGGCGGCGCGCGCTGTTCTATGCGTTGCTGCAGACGGCGTCCGCGCTCGGCATGTGTTATCTCTCCTATGCGCTCTGGCGGGGCGGCGCGCTCTATGCGCTGCCATTTGCGTTGCCCGTATTGCTGTACTGTCTGATGAGGAAACCGCATGAAGGAATTCCGCGTCCACGAAAACACCACGCTCGCCGCGTTCACGGACAACACCTGCGCGCAGGCTTCCTTTTGCCTGCGCCGCCTGCTCAAGGAGAAAAACGTCCGCGTCAACGGCGAGCGCGTCAGCCGTGACGTTGCGCTGCACGCGGGGGACGCGGTGCGCTACTACATGACGCCCGCGCAGGAGGCAAAGCCCGCCTTTTTCCCCGTGTGGGAGGACGAGAACGTGATCGTCGTCGATAAGGAGAGCGGCGTCAATGCCGAGGCCGTCTTTTCTGAACTCGCCGCGCGCAGGGAGGCGTATTTTATCCACCGCCTTGACCGGAACACGGCGGGCCTCATGATCTTTGCCGGGACGCGCGCGGCGGAGGCGGAACTGCTAGCCGCCTTCCGAGAGCGGCGCGTAGAGAAGGTGTATCTCGCGCGCGTCGTCGGGACGCCCTCGCCCGCGCACGCCGTCCGGGAGGCGTACCTCATCAAGGACGCCGCCGCAAAGCGGGTGCGCATTTCAAACGTACCGCCGGGGGAGAAGATCGTCACGGAATACGAAGTGGCGGAGGCAGGGGAGAGCGCGCTCCTGCGCGTCACCCTCCACACGGGCAGGACGCACCAGATCCGCGCGCACCTTGCCTTCCTCGGATACCCCGTTGCGGGAGATGAGAAGTACGGCGATTCCGCCTACAACCGCAGCCATCATCTCACCCGCCAGCGGCTCGTTGCAAAGGAGATGACGCTTTTCTGCGGGGGCGTGCTCTCCTATCTCTCGGGCAGGACGTTCACCTCCGCCCGGGAAGTGTAGGCGGCAGGAGGGGGATATGCGGATTCTGACGACAGACCGGCTCATTCTGCGCCCTCTTTCAGCGGACGATTTCGCCGCACTCTGTCAGACACTGCAGGATGAGAAGGCGATGTACGCGTACGGACACGCCTTTTCCGATGAGGAGGTGCAGGCATGGCTCATGCGCCAGATTGCGCGCGGCGCGCGGCCCGGGTTCGGCCTGCGGGCGGTCATCCGCCGTGCGGACGGCGCATTCCTGGGACAGTGCGGCATCACAGTGCAGCAGTGGGGAAAACTTTCCGTCCCGGAGATCGGCTATCTGATTGCGCGCAGGTACTGGCACAACGGCTATGCAACGGAGGCGGCCGCCGCCTGCCGCGATGAAGCGTTCGGCGCACTCGGGTGCGGGGAGGTGTATGCGATCATCCGTGACAGCAATCTCGCCTCCCGCCGTGTTGCGGAGCGCATCGGAATGTCGCTCGTGGGGGAGACGATCAAGTATTATCACGGCGTATTCATGCCGCACCTCGTCTACCGCGTATGCAGCATGGAAAAGGAGCAAACGCATGAATTTTCTCCCCGGAACGCTTGACGGCGTTCCTTTTTTATGCTATATTATCCGCGTAAATACATGAATAGTTATTCATATACTTAAATGAATGTTCGGAGAGCGGTATGAAGAAGATCATCAGGATCCGCAATCTGCATTGCGCGGCATGTGCGGCGGAATTGCAGGAGGAGCTGTCGGCACTGGAGGGGGTGCGCGCGGTCAGCGTGGACTTCGTCGGCCAGCGCGTCACGCTCGAGCATGACGGCGACGCAGCCCTGCAGCGGGCGATCCGTCACATCTCCTCCTTTGAGAAAGTAGAGATCATAGACGGAAATGCCCCCGTGAAAAAGGAGAAGCATACAAAGGAGCTCCTCTCCATTGCCTTCTCCGCCGCGTTTTTTGTCCCTGCGCTCGTTCTGCACCTGCTCGGCGGGTATGAATGGGCCGCGTTCGGGCTCTTCCTAGCCGCTTTTGCTGCGGCGGGCTGGTCGGTCGTGTGGAGCGTCGTCCGCAACTTCGGCCGCGCCTTCCGCGGCGGGTTCCATCCGGGCGTCCTGCTCGATGAGAACCTGC
This sequence comes from uncultured Clostridia bacterium, assembly GCA_944372575.1. Classification (GTDB taxonomy): domain Bacteria; phylum Bacillota; class Clostridia; order Christensenellales; family Borkfalkiaceae; genus Gallimonas. The sequence continues at coordinate 61,533 of CALVZS010000011.1, forward strand.
TCATGCTCATCGCCGCCGTGGGGGCGTTCGTCATCCGCCAGGAGATGGAGGGCGCCGTTGTCATGCTGCTCTACCAGATCGGCGAATATCTGCAGGCGCTTGCGGTCGGCTCCTCGCGCGGGGCGATCACCCGCCTCGCGGCGCTCAAGAGCGGTTCCGCCATCCGCATCGCAGACGGCAGGCAGGAGGAGGTCGACCCCGAGGAACTCTCCGCGGGCGACGTCATCCTGCTGCGCAAGGGGGACAGGATCCCCGCTGACTGCCGCCTGCTCGACGAATTCGCCTCGCTCGACACCAAGTCCATGACGGGGGAGAGCTATTTCAGGGAGGTGGCAAAGGGGGAGGAGATGCTCTCCGGCTGCGTGAACGAGGGGGATGCGGTGCGCGCCGAGGTCGTGCGCCCCGCCTGCGAGAGCGCCGTCTCCAAGATCCTCGAACTGGTGGAAAATTCCGCCTCGCAGAAGGCGAAACCGGAGAAGTTCATCACAAAGTTTTCCCGCTGGTACACGCCCGCCGTCGTCCTCATCGCGCTCGTGCTGGCGCTCGTTCCGCCCCTCTTTCAGGGGTACAACTTCTCCGAATGGATCGTCCCCGCGCTCAACTTCCTCGTCATCTCCTGTCCGTGCGCGCTCATCATCTCCGTGCCGCTCACCTACTTTTCGGGCATCGGAACGCTTGCGCGCTGCGGCGTGCTTGCCAAGGGCGCGGCACATCTGGACGACCTCGCCCTTGTCCGCACGGCGGTGTTCGACAAGACAGGCACGCTCACCGAGGGGAAGTTCACCGTCGGGAAGGTGGACGGGCAGGCGCGCGCTCTGTTTCTGGCGGCATCGCTCGAGCACGCCTGCGCCCATCCGCTTGCACAGGCGTTCGAGGGGGTCGCGGCGCCTGCGGCGGAGCACGTTGAGGAGATCGCCGGGCGCGGCCTTGCGGGCAGGGTGAACGGCAGGGAAGTGCTTGCAGGAAACTACAAGTTCATGTGCGAGCGCGGCATTGCCTGCGGGGAGACGAACTCCGCTTCCCTCACCGTTTATGTGGTAGAGGAAGGGGCGTTTCTCGGCACAGTCGAGATCGAGGACAGGCTCCGCCCCGAGGCGAAGGAGGCGCTGTGCGGGCTCAAGGCGGCGGGGATCCGGCGCATCGCCGTCCTCACGGGGGACAGCGAGGTGCGCGCAAGAGCGGCGCTCGCGTCCCTTCCCGTCGACGAATACTGCGCCGAACTGTTCCCGCAGGAGAAGCCGGCGCGCGCTGCCGCCCTCAGGGGGGAGGGAAAGCTCATGTATGTGGGCGACGGCATCAACGATACGCCCGTCATGGCGGTGAGCGACGTCTCCGTCGCCATGGGGGGACTGGGCAGCGATGCCGCGATCGAGGCGAGCGATTTCGTCCTTGCATCGGACAACCTGAACGCATTGCCCAGGGCCGTGCGCGGCGCAAAAAAGACGCGCAGGATCGTATTTGAAAACATCGTGTTCTCCATTGTGGTCAAAGTCGCTCTGATGGTGCTCTCCCTCGTCATCGATCTCCCGCTCTGGATCGCGGTGTTCGGCGATACGGGCGTCATGCTTCTTGCCGTTCTCAATTCCATGCGGATGCGCGCAAGAATCAAATAGATAAGGAAATGGGAAAAGCGGCTTGCATTGCACGCCGCTTTTTGCTATAATAAGGATATGGAAGAGATCATGAAGCAATGCATAGACTGCGCCATGAAGCGCACGCCCGCCGACCTCGTCATCCGGAACGCACGCATCTTCAACGTGTTCACGGGGGAGATTGAGGCGGGGGAGGTCGCCGTCAAGGGGGACAAAATCGCCGCCATCGGCAGCGGCTATGCCGCCGCGCGCGAATACGATGCCGCCGGGCGCATCCTGCTGCCCGGGCTGATCGATTCGCATATCCATATCGAGAGCACCATGCTCACGCCCGAGGAGTTTGCGCGCATCGCCGTTCCGCACGGAACAAGCGCCGTCGTCGCCGACCCGCATGAGCTGGTCAACGTCTGCGGCGTGGAGGGGGCGGAGTACGTCCTGCAGGCGTGCGAGCGGATGCGTGCGGACGGGGTGAGCCCGCTCGAGGTGTTCCTGCAGCTGCCCTCCTGCGTGCCGGCGACCCCGTTTGAGACGAGCGGCGCGCGCCTGGACGGGCGCGCCACGGCGGAGGAGCTGGCAAGGCCGGACTTCTTCGGGCTGGGCGAGATGATGAACTACGTCGGCGTCATTGCGGGGGAGGAGGACACGCTTGCCAAACTGGAGACGGCCCGCGCGCTCGGCAAGATCGCCGACGGCCACGCGCCCGGCGTCACGGGGGACGCGCTTAACGCCTACCTCGATGCGGACATTGCGACCGACCACGAGAGTCTCTCGGCGGAGGAGGTGCGCGAAAAGATCGCGCGCGGAATGTATGTGCAGGTGCGCTGCGGTTCCTCCGCAAACAATGCCGCCCTCTGCGCGCCCCTCATCACGGCGGAAAACGGCACAAGATTTCTGCTCTGTTCGGACGACAAGCACGCGCCCGACCTCATGCAGAAGGGGCATCTGGACGATGCGCTCCGGCAGCTCGTCGCCCTGGGCGTGCCGCCCCTGTGGGCGGTGCGCATGGCAACGCTCAACGTTGCGCAGTGCTACCGTCTGCGCGGACACGGCGCCGTCGCGCCCGGCTACTTTGCGGACATGGCCCTGGTGGACGACGTGAAAGAGTTTCGCGTGCGCGCCGTGTTCAAGCGCGGAAGATTGGTCGCGCAGGAGGGCAAGCCCCTCTTTGCGGTGGACAGGTACCTTCCCGCCGCGGTGCGCGGCACTGTCCGCGTCGCACCCGTCACGGCGGAGAGCTTCCGCCTTCCGATCGGGACAAAAAAGGCGCGCGCCATCTATGTTCTCCCCAACGAACTCATCACGCGGGAAGAGATCGTCCCCGTCTGCACTAAGGCGGGGGACGTGGTGCTCGGCGAAGATCTTCTGAAGCTTGCCGTCGTCGAGCGGCACTTTGCAAGCGGGAACATCGGGCTCGCGCTCGTCAAGGGATACGGCTTTCACGGCGGGGCGATGGGCATCTCCGTCGCGCACGATTCGCATAATCTCGTCGTCCTCGGCGACGACAACGCGGCGATGGCGCGGGTGGTGGAACTGCTCCGGCAGGCGGGCGGCGGCATGGCGCTCGTAGCGGGGGAGCGGCAGGAGGTGTTTCCCCTCGACGTGGCGGGGCTCATGAGCAGCGCCTCATGCGAGGAGGTGGCGCAAAGGACGGCGCACATCGCCGCCCTCGCGCGTGAGATGGGTGTGAAGGAGGGGTACGATCCCTTTATGACGCTCGCCTTTCTCGCCCTGCCCGTCATTCCCCATCTCAAGCTCACCGACCGCGGGTTATTTGACGTTGACGCCTTCCGCTTTACGGATGTCGAGGTGAAGGAATGAGGGCGGAGCGCGCGCGGGAGGAGGATCTCCCCGCCGTTCACGCCATTCTGGAGGCGGCGCGCGGCTATCTGCGCGAACAGGGACTCGATCAATGGCAGGCGTTCCCGCCCACGCGCGAGGATACCTGCGCCCACTTTGCCAAAGGGGAGCTGTACGTCGTGCGCGAGGGAGACGAGGTCGCGGGAACGTTCGTGCTTCTTCCCTATGAGCCTGCCTATGACGCCATCGACGGGGCATGGCGGAAAAACGGCGCATACGTTGCCATGCACCGCGTTGCCGTGTCGCCCGCATTCCGTCGCAGGGGCGTGGCGGGCTTCGCCTTTGCGGAGGCGGTGCGCATTGCGCGGGCAACGGGCGCGGGATCGGTGCGCATCGACACGCACGAGGGCAACCTGCCCATGCGCGCCGCGCTGGAAAAAAACGGATTTACATTGTGCGGCACCGTCGTGATCGCCACGGGCGAGCGGCGCGTAGCTTATGAGAGGGAGGTCATATGAAGGTCGTGGCTGCAACGGGGAACGCCCACAAATTGCGGGAGTTCCGTGAAATTTTCCCCGCCTGGGAGATCGTCTCCGAACGGGAGGCGGGCTTTTCAGGGGAGGTCGAGGAGACGGGGGAGACGTTCGCGGAGAACGCGCTCCTCAAGGCGCGTGCCGTCTGCCGCGCCACCGGGCTGCCGTCGCTTGCGGACGACAGCGGCATCGCGGTGGAGGCGCTCGGCGGTGCGCCCGGCGTGTACAGCGCGCGCTATTCGGGCGGGGGCGATGCGGAAAACCGCGCCCTTCTGCTCAGGAATATGCAGGGCGTCACAGACCGCCGCGCCCGCTTTGTCTGCGCCGTTGCGCTCGTATTCCCGGACGGAAGAGAGGTGACAGCAGAGGGGGAGACGTGCGGCGAGGTGCTGCATTCCGAGCGCGGCAGCGGCGGATTCGGCTACGACAGCCTGTTTTACAGCGCCGATCTCAAAAAGTCCTTCGGGGAGGCGACGGAGGAGGAGAAGAACTCCGTTTCGCACAGGGGGCGCGCGCTGCGCGCACTGGAGGCAAAGCTGTGAAGACGTGTGTCGTTCTCTCCGATTCGCACGGCAGGCGGCGGAACGTGGAAAAGATCATGCCCCTCTTTGCGGAGAATGATTTTGTCATCCACCTCGGGGACGGCTCCGCGGACGTGCGCGATTTTTCCCGCGAGCATCCCGAAAAGGCTCTCGTCATGAAGGGCAACTGTGACTTTTCCTACGGCATGGACGAATATGTGCTGGAGACGGAGGGGGTGCGCGTCCTCTGCTGCCACGGGCATAAGTACGGCGTCAAGACGGGCCTTGCCCGCCTTGCGGCGCGGGCGAAGGAATTGGACTGCTCCGTTGCCCTCTACGGGCATACGCACCGGGCGGACATTGCCCGCATCGACGGCGTCCTCTGCATCGATCCCGGCTCCTTGGGGGACTATGCGTCGCCTTCCTATTGCTATCTCGTCCTCCATGCGGGCGCGGTGACGCCCACCATCGTTCCCGTTGTCTGATCGCATTTCTTGCTGCGGCGCCCGCGGATTTTCCGCGGGCGCCGTTATAGCTGCCTGGATTTTTCTCACTTTTTTGTGGTCAATTCCTTGACAGGCTGTGCAGATATGATATAATGGTGATACAATCCTATAGGAGGGAAGCATGAAAAAATTCAGGGCAATTTTAGCGCTGCTGCTTGCCGGCTGCATGGTGTTCGGCATGGCGGCGTGCAGTCTGCAGCCTTCAACGGAAGGGGACGGCACGCAGATCGGCGGCGGAAGCGAGGATGAAACGCAGCAGCCCGGCGGCAACGGGGATGAGACGGAGCAGCCCGGCGGTGAAGGTGAGACGCAGCAGCCCGGCGATGATGAGGGCGAAACGGAGCAGCCCGGCGATGACGAGACGCAGGAGCCGGGCGACGTTCCGGCGGAGAGTTCCGTTTTCTGGGAGGACGTGCTGGATGCGCTCTCGCAGGAGGACTATGTGTCGCTGGAGGGCGAACTGGTCGGGAGTAACGTTCTGGAGGACGGCTCGGTTCAGGAGGCTTCAACGGTCGATCTGGATATCCGCCTCGCCAAGGATGCGCAGTACGGGTATGATATCCTTGCAAATGCGGTTACGGACGGTGATCCGGAGGAAGTGCGCATCGTAGACGGCATCCGGTATGACAAGTTTTCCAAATCTGATAAATGGTACTATGTGACGGATGTCTCCGGGCAGATCGCCCCGATCAGTGCGATCGCGGAGCGGCTGCTCGGCAGGGACGCCGCACTCGTGCGTCTGTGCAGCGGTCTGCTCACCGCCATCGGCCCGGAGAGGACGGAGGGCGTTGAGGAGCGCATTGCGCAGGAGAACGGCAGCACGGTCTATACGCTGGACATCCGCCTGGAGGAGGCGCGCGCAAGCATCGCCGCATGGCTGCAGTCTCTCAAGGAGAAGCCGCTCACCGATCTGCAGGCGACGGTCAACGCCCTGCTCGATGAGGACATCACCGTGGCGGAATTCCTCGATGCGCTCTCTGCCGCGCTCGCCGCAGAGGGGATCGCCCTCGAGGATCTGTGCAATGATACGATCGTCGCCACCGCTTTGCTGTTCGTCTTTGCCAACAGCTTCCCGTCTGCGGCGGAACTGGAACGGCTGTACACGGACACGGCGCAGTATGTTGCCGATACGCTTGCGCAGCTTGCCGGGCCGCAGTTCGGTAGCCTTTTCTCCGATCCGAAGGAGGGGGAGACGGCGCTTGCCTATCTCCGGCGCATCTTCGGGCAGTTCAAGGTCACGGGCATCATCGATATGTTCGCCGGCGAGGGCGAGGGCGCAAGGGGCTTTGCCCGGATGCGGGAGGCGTTTTCCGAATGGGCGCAGGGCAAGAGCTATTACGATCTCTATAATGAAGTATTCAACCGGATGGTTTATCCCAACTCCGCTCCCTCTTTCGGAATTTATGGCGGATATACGGTAGATATTGCGGAGGTCGTTGCATCGATCGATTTTCATGAGAGCGAGTTCTCGCTCTCGGTGGTTCTCGGGCAGGACGGGCGCATGGCGTCCCTCTCCGGATTTGTACTTTGGTCTGTTTCCGACGTCGATCCCGACGATGGGATCAATGTCTATGAACAGAATATTCGCGTCGACGCGGAGGGGACATTCTCCTATGATGCGTTTACGGTGGAGGCGCCCTCTGCCGATCAGATCCGTCCCGAAGCCGATTTTGCGTCGCCCGTGTATAATGCGGACGGAACGGTATTTATCCCTGTCATGTGGACTGCGCTTTCCCCTGAGGATGTAGCGGCTTCTGATAGTTTATGGATGTCTGTCTATGATGCCGATGGTGATCTGATCGGAGATGCGCATTTTGAAGGCGATGAGAAAATCTTTCAGATCGAAGTGACGGAGGATGGGATCATCGTACGCCCTACGTCAGAGCTTGATGCACTTTGTGAGGAGATGGCAACCACTCTCCCCGGAGGGGTACTCCGTATTGAGGTCACACTTGGACTGTTTCTTGCGGTGAGTGCGCAGGAGGTCATATATTTGAATGGTATTTCATTTGATTACGAAATTCCATCGAACTGACGGAAAAACGATCCGGCGCCCGCGCGATCTGCGCGGGCGCCGGTCTTGCTATTCTTTTTTGTGCGGAGCCTCGTTCCCCGGCGGTGCGCAGCACTGCGGCGCGGGCGGCGCGCCGTCGTCCGGTGCTGTATCGGAAGCCGCGTTCGCCGCCTCTGCCGCCCTGGTGCGGCGCGAGCGGAGCAGGTGATATGCCCATTGCCCCACGGCGGCGCCGATGATCACGGCGTAGCCGATATAGCTTAACAGTTTGGGCGTCTGGTCGAGAAAGAGATACCCGAGGATGGCGGCAAAGAATACCTGCATATAGTCGAACACGGCGATCTCCTTTGCGGGCGCCTGCCGGTATGCCGCGGTGATGCAGAACTGTCCGCCCGTCGCCGCCGCGCCCGCGAGCAGCAGCCATACAAGCTGCATGGGCGTCATCGGCTCGTAAAAGGCGATCATGAGCGGCAGGGAGAGGACGGTAGAGAAGGCGGCAAAGAAGAACACCGTCATGATGCCGCGCTCGCCCTTCGTCCCCAGAATGCGCACGCAGGTGTAGGCGAAACCCGCACACGCGCCGCTCGCAAACCCGGAGAGCGCGGGCAAAACTTCCATGTCAAAGCGCGGATTGACGACGCACATCGCCCCCGCAAAGGCGAGCAGCACAAATACGATCTCGGGGATCGCCGGCTTCTCCTTGAGGAGAAAGACGGAGAAGAGGATGGCAAAGAAGGGGGAGAGCTTGTTGAGGATGGACGCATCCGAGATGCTGCCGATGTGGTCGATCGCATAGAAGTTGAGAACGACTCCAAGAAGCCCGATTCCCGAGCGCAGCAGGTGCCACGGGACGCACGCCCTGCTTCTGATGCGGAAGTGCTCCTTCTGAAAGCATAAAATGACAAAGACGACGACAACGGTGAGGCCGTTCCGGAAAAAGACCTTCTGCATGAGCGGGAGATCGCCCGCCATATTGACGAACAGGTTCATGAGTGCGAAGCAGAGCGCCGCGCCCAGGATAAAGAGGATGCCAAGCCCCTTTTTTACAGTCGTATGCATACGCAGTATTATATGCCTGCGGCTGCAAAAAGTCAACCGATCCGCCTTGGCGGTAGCTCCCGGCGGAATGCGGGAAGAGCGCCGCGGATATTTTTGCCGTTCCCCCTTGTCACGGCGCAAAAAATGCGCTACAATAGGGGAGAGGTGAAATATGCGTACGGTTTCGATCGTTCATCACGGGCGGACGGTGGGCGGCTCGCTCCTCCTTCCCGGGGGACAGGCGCAGACGGCAGTTGTCTTCTGCCACGGGTTCAACGGCTCGCGCGATGATTTTCTTGCAGAGGCGCAGCTGTGCCGGCAGGCGGGCTGCGCGGCGCTCTGCATCGATTTCTGCGGCGGTTCCGTGCGCGACGGGAGCGGGTTCCCCACAACGCGCATGACGCTCACCACGGAGCGGGAGGATCTGAATGCCGCCGCGGACTTTCTCCTGCGGGAGAAGGGTGTGCGCCGCCTCGTGTTCTTCGGCGGGAGCCAGGGTGGCCTTGTTGCGGCGCTCGCGGCGGAGGAGCGCACGGACGTGTGCGCAATGATGCTGCTCTATCCGGCGCTCTGCATCCCCGATGACTGGCGGCGTGCCTTTCCGGACGGGAAGTATCCGGAAGAGTATCCGCTCTGGGGCATGACGCTGGGCAGAGCTTATTTTGCGGACGCCTGCGCGCTCGACGTATTCTCTCGTATCGGCGGATTTTCCGGGCCCGTCCGGATCGTCCACGGCACGCAGGATACGGTCGTCCCCGCTGCCTACAGCCGCCGCGCCGCCGCAAAATATCCGGACGCGCAGCTGACGCTGCTGCCGGGGGAGGGCCACGGGTTTACGGCGGCGGGGGAGCAGACGGTGCGCGAATTGTTTGTACGGTTGCTCTCCTCGCTCGGCTGAATGCCTTGAAAAGAGGGCGGGAAATGCGCTTTACTTTTCGGGAAAAGTGTTGTATAATGTTCTAAAGATGAATATATTGTGCAATGGTTGCACAAATGGAGAAAGAATATGGCGAAGATGAACAGGAAGGTATTCCTCGCCGTGGGTGCCGTCGCGCTGGCATTGGTCATAGTGGCGGCGGTCGTGATCGCCGTCGTTGTCGTAAAAAACAAGAGTTATACCCCCGTCGAGGACATCGATCTTTCGGAATATCAACTGGTCGATGTGGAGTTTGACCGCGATCTCTATCTCAATGAGCCCGATCCGCAGGCGGCTCTCGTGTTCCGCAACGGCGCCGGGGAGGAGAAGCGCGCACAGCTCTCCGAAGCGGACAGCGTCACCGGGCTGGACACGAGCAAGGTCGGGGAGGGAAGCCTTTCGGTCACCGTAGAGGGGCAGAGCGTGCAGACGACCTTTCGCGTCGTCTATAAGAACATCTATTTTAAGCAGACGTCTCCCGTCTGTCTGAGTTTGTATGACGCCTTTGAACTCAAGACGCTCTTCGCCTCCTGTACCGACTATTCGGACAGCGTGGCGGCGATCATTCCCTTAAGCGAGATCTTTTCCGCCGAAGATCTGCGGCTCAGCACGGTGACGGACACCGCGCAGACGGCAGCGGCAGAGTATGAGGGTTTTTCGTTTACGCTCTCCTATACGGTCGGGTATCTCGGCTATCGCAACTTCTATTGCGGGGCTGCCTCCGTAACGGACGGGACGCGCTCTTTCCGGCTGGAGCGCCTGCGCTTCTTCCTCGGTACGGATGGGGAACAGACGCGTACGGACGCTGCCTCCGGGTACGGCACAATGAATCTTGTCACGGAAGGGGAGCTGGATGATTACGGCGATCCGCTCACATTTGACTGGGAGGTGGATGCGCAGAACCCCGATCTCATCGTGCTGCATCTTGACCGCGTATCGGACAACGCGGACGGGAGCGGCGCCTGCGTCTACGATATGCGGGCGCATACGCTGAAGGTCTCCGCGTCCGTCATGTCCACCGCCTCCGATCTCATTTTCCGGCTGCGGCTGGACTCGCTGCCCGCGGAGGCGTGAAGCGCTCTGTACGGTGCTTCCGTTTCGGGCACAGAAGCATTTTTACGGGCGGAGCCGGGAAAGGAATGTGTGTTATCCCGCGGCACAAAGATCTGTGAAAAAAAGTGCAAAAAGTACAAAAAAACACTTGACTTTTTTCTCGGTTTATACTATGATAGTCAAGCATTGCGATTGCGGTATTCCGCAAGCGGGCCTTTAGCTCAGCGGTCAGAGCTGCCGGCTCATAACCGGTTGGTCCGCGGTTCGAATCCGTGAAGGCCCACCAAAAGTCTGTCACGGAGCCGTATCCGTACTGCAAAGCGGCAATGCCGCAACATGGCCCAATAGCTCAGTTGGTTAGAGCGCCAGCCTGTCACGCTGGAGGTCGACGGTTCGAGCCCGTTTTGGGTCGCCACATTTGACGCAAGCCTCATTCCGAGGAATGAGGCTTATGTATGCCTTGGTAGCTCAGATGGTAGAGCAACGGACTGAAAATCCGTCTGTCGGTGGTTCGATTCCGCCCCAAGGCACCACCTTGCCGGTGTAGCTCAATTGGCAGAGCAGCTGATTTGTAATCAGCCGGTTGCTGGTTCAATTCCGGTCACCGGCTCCACCGACATTGAAACAATTTTATATATACGGGAAGATTCCAGAGCGGCCAAATGGATCAGACTGTAAATCTGACGTCTTCGACTTCGGTGGTTCGAATCCACCTCTTCCCACCACAAACAGGCACCCATTCGGGTGCCTGTTTGCGTATGCAATGGATAGCGAAACATATTTTCGGTGGGGCGTATGGATGTCATGACGTTTACGGTGACTGCGGAGTCCGACGCGGACGAGGCGTAAAATTCAGGTCAAGCAGCAAGGCCGCCGTTGCGCGGCCTTGCTTGCATAGGCTGGATACTCAACATTTTCCCGATTACTATAATTCATAA
>CALVZS010000012.1 GCA_944372575.1 uncultured Clostridia bacterium
TGACAAATTATAAATTGCGCAGCAATCCGCACGAACTGACTTTACGGGTTTCACTATATATCTGACTTTTGATGCTAAAAGCTATCTGTGCGCTTACGCTGGTTTTTACGAAAAACTACTCCCATTACCTCTAAAAAATGTTCAACTGGGGCACAAGTCTTGCAGCCAAAAGACACGGTTTCGACCGTGTTTTTTTTCGTTTTATACGGTCTTTTCGGGAAAAATCGAACGTCAGCTTGCGACTATTTCACCCGTTCGGGGTTACGGTTTAGTGTACAAATTAGTGTACTTTCCCGCATTGAGTTTTTGCGCTTCCGCCTGTTCAAAGGCTGTCGAGATATGCGTGTATATCTTTTCCGTGGTCGAGAGGTCTTTGTGACCGAGCCATTTTTGCACGACTTTGATATTCACGCCCCGCTCCACGCAGTTTGTAGCGAACGTATGCCGCAACATGTGCAGGGAGAACGGGAAAGAAAGTTTTTGCTGTATCTTCACGACTTCCTTTGTAGAGGTAGAAAAGAAACAACGATTTGAAACGGCTTGTTTCAATGACTTGCAAAAAATCTTGCTGTTGCTCTTTCGTGAGCGCTTCGCGGGTTTCGCGTTTATATTTCTAAAAAACAATTGCTTTTATCAGGGAAATATGGTAGGATACAAACCAATTCATCGGCCCGTTCAGCGTATCAGAATTTCAACGCGATAATCCTGCACTTGCCGAAAAGGTGGAGCGAGCACGAAATTATCTTATAAGCTACTGCCCCAACAGCGAAGACGCGACTTTTGTTGTCATCGAAGTAGAAGGTTATAAATGCGTTGATTTCCTTTTGAATGACTTTTCCCCATACACGCTATCTGACATGATCGCGCCGTTTGATGAAAACAAAATCTATCCGCTACAAGGACTTGTAACACAATACGCTTTCAAACGATATTAAAACAGGAGGGAATCAAAATGGCAAACTATTTTCGTATTACTGCATATCACCCAAAACACGACGTTTGCATGATTGCAGACAGCAACGGTCGCTTTGAAAAGCTCTGGCAATTCTCGGCACATCTCGTCCAAAAAGGCTTCAAAATCATCGAGGTAGGAGCAGAAGATAAATTCCTTGATGGGAATCTACAAAGAGCTCCTGCGGGCAACCAGCTTTTTATACGTGCTTGCGCTAAAGGGAAACCAAAAATTGCCGGCAATACCGTTATAGTTCACGGAAAGCAATATGAGGTGCGCTCATGACAAAGAATGAAATTTGTGATACTCACCGCACCTTTGCATATTACAGCGGCTTAGGAGGATTAGAAATCCGATTCATCGAATACGGCATAAACGATTATATCTATCTCATTGCAGGACAATGCAAAGACGGGCGAGTATGAGATGTATGATTCTCAGACAACGCTCACGTCGGAAACAGAAATAACAATTGACCCTTCAGCTCCTGCGAACTATACCATCAATGCGGAAAAGTCCAAGCTGAGCGGAACAATTGTTGATAAACAGCTGACGCTTGACGTCTATTTCGACCTGGTCGTCGATGCGGTCACGGTCAGCATCAATCTTGACGGAACGCCCAAGACTTACACCGCGTACTATGCGCTCGGCCTGTATGACGGCGAGACCGAAGTGTCCGATTACAGCCCGTTTGCAAAGGCGGAGGGCTATGTTTGGAATATCAACGGTACCTTTGTTCTTATGAGTTTGGATAAGGCGTACTTCTCTTCCCTTCTCGAGGATGTGACAATCGTACGCAATGTTGCTTCGACGACGATCAGCACGGTTGAAGGCGATACAGAAAAAGTAACAATTCATGAGGACGGCTCCATTGATGCTGTGTCCAGCGGCTGGACGGGGACATGGGCGTATATGACCGGCAGCGGCACAAGCTTCTATGCCCAGACCGTTATTCGTTCCCGTCGGTTTATGGACGGCGGAGCGGTTGACGGCGACATTGCGGCAGGATTTACCGTGCGCGGCTCGGACGGAAGCAGTATTCAGTTTTATATTTCGCCCGAGTTTAATTCGATCCGTGCCAATTACGGGCATCGGTGGGAAGGAAATGATGGGATTTTCGGAAATGCGGGTGACGGGATTGGTACCTGGATTATAGACAGCAGAGCGGGCTTGAATATTCCCAAGGATAACTTCATGAATGGTGAAGGCGCCGTTATCGGCCTTTCGTACAAAGCTGAAACAGAAACCTTCACGATTTACTATGACGGTGCGCAGATCTTTACTGCAACGCTTGCCCAGCTTCAGTTCGGTACCGGAACTGTCTCTATGGGAACGGGCTGGTCGGTAGGTTTGGCTTCCTGGAATGACCACATGGCATATTTCGAGGACTACTTTGTCGTGTTCGGGCAGGCCACCCCAACCACGGCTCCCGTGACGGAATGATCTGAAACAAAAAACCGCCTGCGCAGCAATGCGCGGGCGGAAAAGGGAGAAAAGGAGTGCCGCCTCCGCAAATATGCGGAGGCGGCATCTTCCTGAATGATCAGTTGTTGTCAACCGTTTTTTCGCTTCTTCCGCGGTACTCCTTCGGGGTGTAGCGGTAGTGCTTTTTGAATGCGTTCGTAAAGGCAAGGGGCGTCATGCCGACGCGCAGGGCGATCTCGCTCACTTTCAGATCGGTCGTCTTGAGCAGAAGGGCGCCGTTCGTCATGCGGATCCCCATCAGATATTTGGAAGGGTTGATGCCCGTACCCCTTGTGAACTGCTCGGAAAAATAAGTGAAGTTCATGTACATATGGCTGCTTACGTCGCGGACGTTGATCCCGTTTTCGTAATTGGCGTTCATGTAGGCAATCGCGCTCTGAACAAAGGCTGAATAATTTTCCGCAAGGGGCATGTCCGAACTCTCGGCGGCGCAGGCAAAGATGCCGTACAGATCGGAGAGAATGCGATAGGTATAGTCGGACTGGTTGGAATGCAGGTTTTTGAAAATGCGCATGAACAGCTTGCGCAGCTCGGGCGAGTCAATGACCCTGAGCGGCGTGCGGTGGCTGAACATAGTACTTGCACGCGGTGTTTGCAGGCAGATAGAACAGGGTGTTCTTTGTCAGGTGCCATTCGTTGGAGCCGATGCGCAGCGTTCCCTGCCCGTCAAGAATGTATTGCAGGACATGATAGTTGTTCGTGTACGGGCCGAAGGAATGATCGACTTTCTTCTGATATCCCGCGTTGATGACGGCGATGTCGGAAGTGTCGTAAAAGTTATTGAAAACGGTTGTATAGGGGTTTTCGGGCAACTTTGACGGCGCAAAGGACAGAACGGCAAGCCTTGACACGGCCTTTCTGGAATTTCCGTCCGCGGGAATGGGGGACTACCGCCGCCCCGCGCTGCTGGTCATGACGCAGGACGGCGCGCGGCAGACCGATCTTCGTTTTTCCTCCTTTGCCGTGCACCGGGAAAAGGTCCCGCCGGAGGGCCTGCCGTATGTGCGCGGCGGCGAGACGCTCGAGGTCATGCTCCGCGACGACGTGTACGGGCTGGAGCTGAGCCTCTTTTATACCGTCTTTGACGATCAGGACGCCGTGGTGCGCAGTGCAAAACTCGTCAACCGCTCGGGCGGCGATCTGCGGGTGCAGAAAATTTCTTCGTTCAGCCTGGATTTTCCCGATGCGTCGTACGACACGGTCTGCCTGTACGGAAGACCCTGCCGCGAGCGCATGCCCGTGCGGGAAGCGTGCGGTCCCGGGATCCGCGAATTTTCTTCCGCCCTGCGCGGCAGTTCTTCGCACTATCTCAACCCGTTTTTTGCGCTCGTGCGCAGGGAAACGGATGAGCACGCGGGCGACGCCTACGGGATCGCGCTCGTCTACAGCGGCGCGCTTTCTCTGAGCGCGGAGATGACCTCTTACGGCACGCTCCGCGTGCAGGGCGGCGAGCTGTACCGGCTCGCACAGATGTGCCGGGACGGACTGTATGCCGCCGCCCTTGTCTCTCATGACAAGATGCACGCATATGTGGCGGGGATCACGGGTCAGACAAATGCCAACGTCCTGCAAAAGCGCCTGAAAATATGCGGCCTGGACGATGCGCGGCGCTATCGGGTGCGTGAGACGGGGACGGTTGCAAGCGGCCGCGCCCTGCGCACGATGGGGCTCCTGCTGCCGCCGCTGCGGAGCGATTTCATGCCCGTCGAACTGCACCTTGAAGCGGAACCGGAAAAAGCCTGAAAACGTTTTGCCGGGTTTTCCGGAAACAGATGGCCGCGGCACTGTGCGCCGCGGCCTTTACTTTGCCGGGTCGTCGCGTCTGCCGTATGCCGTGTTCCGCAAGGACGGCGGGAAATATAAATATATCGAACTGGTTCTTTGAAATATTTCAAAATCTTTTTCCCGAAAATCTTGACAGGCTTCCGGGCAGTTTCTATAATGGAACCATTTCAGAGGGAGAGTGGGAAAGATGATGAAGAAAAAAGCAATATCGGCGATTCTTGCGGCCGGCATGGTCTGTACGGCAGCCGGGGGAGGTGCGGCGCTCGGCGCGGCGGCCGTCACGGACGATCATATGATCGACACGACGATCGTACGGCACAACCTTGCGGGAGCCCCCACGGTCGTGGTGCGGCTGGAAGAGGAAAGCCAGCTCTCGGGATTGGCCGGCAACGCGCCCGCCAGCCTCATCGTCCGCATGGACGCGAAGGGAAACGTTGTGGGTTCGGACGGGGGATCGCTCGGCGCGCTGACAGATCTCTATGCGGACTACATCGCGGGCGTCATGATCCCCGTTGTGGAGATCGGCGGAGACGCCGAAGCGGAAAAGTTCATCGAGATCTGGGAAGAGGAGCTGAGCATCGCCGATATGGCGGTGATGTCGGCAGACGCGCAGGCGCTCCAAAAGGTGCGCACGCAGATCACGGGCATCCGCGGCATCTATGACTGCACGGACGTCCCGCTTGCCGACGAGTCCGCCCTGTACGAACAGGTGCGCCTTTCCACGCTCTCCATGGCGAACGTCGTCCTTTTGACCGAGGAGCAGTCCACGGTGGAGAACGTCGCCTATTTCCAGGGCCGGTTCAAGACGGTCTGGACGCAGCTGGACGAGGAGAGCGAAGGGGATCTGTTCTCCATTCAGAACGTCGTCTCGTCGGGAACTTACGGCATCGTGTGCACCGACTTCAAGAGCGTCTATCAGGCGTACCGTCAGTATCCGGAGCGGTCGGTGGCAAGGATCTCGCGCAATATCGCGCACAGGGGGCTGCCCATGACGGCGGCCGAAAACTCCGTTGCCGGCGCGCAGCTGGCCGTGGAGGGCGGTGCGACCCACCTTGAGATCGACGTCCACCTTACGGCGGACGATCAGGTCGTCGTCATGCACGACGGAACGATCGACCGCACCACCAACGGGAGCGGCTCCGTCGCCTCCATGACGCTCGAACAGCTCCGGCAGTATCAGATCGTAAGGACGTACGGCGGGGCAGAGGTCGATCCTGAGCCCATTCCCACGGCGGAGGACATGTTCCGCGCCTTCGACGGAACGGGCGTGGTCATCGTATGCGAGATCAAGACGTCGGACACCGATGTCCTGCAGGCGCTCAGGCCCGTCATTGAAAAGTACGATTTCTGGGATCAGCTCGTCTTTATCTCCTTCGATCTGAATATGCTTGCGGCCGCACACGAGCAGCTGCCGCAGGTGCCGACGGCGGCGCTGGCGGGCTTCAAGAGCCGCGACTTCGATGCAAACGTCGTGAAATACAACGCCATGAATACCGTGGTGGACGCGACGATTGGCGACATGATCGAAACGGACTACTACGACAGCATGCTCAAGGACCGCGGCTATATGAGCTTCTTCTGGACGTACGGCACCGCACAGGACTGCGTCGCCGCCATGGCGCAGGGGGTCTACGGGCTGACGAACAACGCCGCGGCGACGTTCGGGGAACGCGTGGGCGCGCTGTGGGGGCAGGAGGGCCAGACCATGGCAAGAGATGCGCTGGATTACGACGCGCCCGTTCAGGTGGTCGTTCAGACATATGCGGGCGAGACCAATGTATTCAGCGGAAAGATGTTCAGCTGGCGCGACTGCGGGACCTATGCGGAAGTGATCGCCCGCTATACGGAGGCGGAGGACGTGCTGTATACAAGGGCGTTCCGCGTCGATTACGCATCATCGGACGTCGATGACACCGGAAAGGGGGGCTGCGGCTCCGCGATCAACGGGGTCTCCTGCGCGGCTGCGGGCGGCGCCGTCCTGTCCGCGTGTCTGGGCGTGTGCGCATTCAGAAAAAAAGGGAGAAAACAGTGACATGAAAGATCTGTCGGATTATGTCTGCGAGGAATATGTAAGGCCCTTCTGGAAAGGGGATACCGTGCTTGCGGAGAGCGTCTTTGTGCAGGAAAACGCCCTGGGGGAACTCAGGCCCCTGCGCCTTGCCTTTCCCGTGCGCAAGATCCTCTCGGTCAGAAGCCCCGACCTGCGCACGGCATATCGGGAAAACAGAGACTACCGCGTCAACGAATACGGGGAACTGGAAATCCTGCGGGAGGGGAAAATTCCCCGCCTTCTGTGGAAGGATTACCGCCTGCCCGCGTTCGACGCCGCGCGCGACGATCAGATGGCGTCGGCGGACGCGCTGGGCGCCTGGCGCACGGGCGATCTGTTTGCGGACCGCGAGGGCATGCGCGCCTGGCAGATCGCCGTCAGCTATACGCATGCGGAGAGCGGCATATATGACATCACGCAGGGCAAGAGCGAAAAATTCCCCCGCCTTCTGGGGCTGCTTCGGGAAAAACGGCCCGTCACCGTGGTGAGCTACGGCGACAGCATCACCTACGGCTGGGCCGCGAGCGGCATGCAGGATATCGGAAAGCCGCCCCATTGCAGGCCGTATGCGCAGATGATCGTCGATGCGCTTGCGGAAAAATACGGTGCGCCGGTCGGACACGGCAACTGCTCGGTCAGCGGGAAATGCACGGACTGGGCGGAACTGGACGAAAACGTGGCGGGCGTGATCGGGGCAAAGCCCGACCTTGTCATTCTTGCATTCGGCATGAACGATGCGGGCGTTTTCCGTCCCGAGGTCTTTGCGGAAAAACTGCGCGGCATCATGCGCAAGATCCGCAATGCCTGTCCGCATACGGAATTTTTGCTCATCTCGCCCATTCTGCCCAATCCGCTGGTCGCATTCACGGCGGGGTCGTCCATACGCCGCTATCACAGGGAATATCCGCGCGCGCTGCTCGCCGTCGAGCGGGAGACGGAAGGGGCCGCCTGCGCGAACGTGACGGCCGTGCACGAGCTGCTGCTGGAACGCAAGAGCCTGCAGGACACGCTCTCCAACAACGTCAACCACCCCAATGACTTCATGCACCGCGTCTATGCGCAGGTCGCGCTCAAAACGCTCCTCGGCGATGCGTTCGCCTGATCGTGTGAAAACGGATTCGGATAAAAAAGCTGCGGGGCTTCCGGAAAGGAAGCCCCGCAGTTTTTGCGTCAGTAGTTGATGAGCGTTTTGGATTTGGAATTGAGGTTCTTTTTATAGAAAGCATGCGTGAACGAGGTGTCGTCCAAAAGATAGTCCTCTTCACTGATGCGGATCGCGATGGAACTGTATTGCGGATTGTCGTAGTCGAGCTCGTCGTTCTGGAACACTTTCCGGCAGGCGTTGGGGGACATGCCGACCGTCTTGTTGAATTCGTGCACCATCTGCGCATAGGAGGGAAATCCGACCTGTTTTGCGATCTCGGCGATGGGCAGGCCCGTATCGCGCAGCATGCGCAGGCTCTTGGAAATGCGCAGTTCGTTGACGGTCTGCATGATCGTCTTGCCCGTGTGGCTCTTGAACTGGGCGGCAACGTAGGACTTGTGATAGCCGACCTCCTTGGCGATGTCGTCCAGGGAGATCTTCTGATTGAGGTGATGTTTGATGTAGAGCTGTATCTTTTTGATGTAATGCGCTCCGTACTGTTCGTATGCGGCAAGGCTCTTGGAGATCTCCATGAACAGCAGCAGAATGTGCGCCCGCAGAATGCACACGTCCTCAAGGTGCATGTTTGTGTTCATCATCGCGTAGATGAGGTCGCGCAGGGAGCTGTCGATCTTGGAAAGGTTGGGGATCACGGTGTAGCCGTCGGGCGAAAAGGCGAGTTTTTTCAGGTTGGTGCGTTCGATCAGGGCGGCGTAACTGACGGCAAACAGCGTGTTGATGTCAAACGCTTCCTCCTTTTCGTCCGCCTGCGGAATGAGCTCCACGTTGTAGATGACGACTTCCCCTTCCTCGATCTGCAGGCGGTGAAACAGGTAGGCGTCCAGAAAAATGAGCTCGCCCTGATGCACGGTGATCGTCTCGATCTTTTCCGGTTCCGCGTCCGCGGCCGACCGCATGATCTCCACGTTGAAGTTGCCCTTGGCGGAGTACATCATTTCAAAATACGAGTGGTTGTGCATGCCCATGTAGAAAGAAGGCGTGAATTTTTTGATGTAACACGCCATGGGTTTGAGCTCGCAGTTCCCGATGTCTCTGAAACGGATTTCTTTCATGTTTCTATTTTACCACAAATGTTCCGCAGAATCAACGGCAGACCGGGGAAAAATCCGGCAACTTTCACAAAAATATTTAATACATAATGAAATAAATTTGGATAAAATCAGAAAATGGGCTTGTCAAGCGCGGGGGGGGGGTGATATACTTGCCATGCTTTTGATGTTAGAAAATCAAAAATTATATGATTTTCTGACAAAAAAATTGAAGGATAAGGAGGAAGTTATGACAAAATTGCGTAAAAGAGTGGCAACCGTTACGCTTTCGGCGGCGGCTGTCGCAATGGCGGCGGGCGGCTTCGCGGGGCTTGCGCCTCTTTCCGCAGATGCGGAAGTGACGGAAATTGCTCCCATCGCGAAGTATGAGTTCAAGGACGCAACCAACTTCGGCAAGGACAGCATGGGCAACTATGATATGTCTTATGGAACCCATTGGGTAAATGGGGGAATCGGGCCGCTTTTGAATAACGGTTCAGCCATTGAAGGCGGCGGCGTAGAGTTTTCCGTCGAGATGAAAGATAACGATACGGCAAAAGGATTCTGCCTTGCCCAGAGTCAGAACAACAATTTGTTCAATGATGTAACGGCATTCACTTTGGCATTCGAGCTCAGAGTGGACGGCGTTGGGTCGGGCACATGGTCACATCTGATCGGCGTTGGAAACGGAACGAATGGATTTGCGGTTACCTGTTCAGGCGGAGATGTTCGTCTCGGTATCGCCGGAACAGATTTATCCATGAGAGATTGGCCCGGGGCAATCTTATTTAACGTTGATGAAAATTTCCATAAGGTGATTCTAAGTTTCCAGCCGGGCGGAAATGTAACGGCTTGGGTGGACGGGAAATTGTCCACAAATGAAGATAAACTTCCTGTGGAGATTGCCGCAGATTGGACAGCTGTTGATGCGATGAGCACATTTTCAATTGGCGGCGCTTTCAATGGCAATAGTGTTTATGAATCGGCCGGCGCGATCAAGAACGTGGTGTTCTATGATTTCGCAATGGACGCGGACTGCGCGGCGGCGTACAACACAAACGGTAAAGTCACGCCCGCAGACGTGGACGGCATGACGACCATCACGGGTCTTTCCGTCACGGACGAATCGTTCGGCGAAAACGATCCCACCAAGGTCGCGCTCTATTCGGGCATGTCGTCGGCCGATATGCTCGCACAGATGAACGAGGCCAACGCGACGGTCACGCTCTCCGATAAGACGACGGCGACCGCGCCCGTCACCTGGACGAGCGTCACGGAAACGGACGGGACCTATTACGCAAACGGCACGGTCGACACTACAAAAGTGGGCTACGCGAACGTGTACGGCAACAGCGTCAGCTATGCGCTGGAAGTCGCGGAGATCGAAGGGATCAGCGAACCGAAGTTCTCCGGCGAAGTGACAAAGGGCGAACTGCGCGACAACATGACGGAAGAGGAGATGCTTGCGCTCATCAACACGGCGACCGTCACCGTCACGCTTCCCGGCGACACTACGCAGGATGTGACCGTCACCTTCTCGCGCATCGAGGGCAATATGGGCGTCTATACCGCCTATGCGGACGTCGTTCTGAACGGCGCAACGGTCGGCACGGTCTCCGTCGTGGTCGAAGTGACCGAAACCAACGAAGGCGATATGCAGGAACTCCTTCCCGTTGCCAGGTATGAGTTTGAGGACGCAGAAAATCCCGGCAAGGACAGCATGGGCAACTACAATCTCGGCCCTGTCGCAAAAGCGGGCGGCGATCTCGGAGATCCTTACGGCACCGGTACGATCGAGGACGGCGTTTTGTATCTGAGCGGCAACGATATACTTGCCTGCACGTCGATGAACGACGTCGGCGACAACCTGGGCAACGGTTTCACGCTCAACTTCCAGTACCGTCAGGACGGGGAGCTGAACGACCTGCAGGGCTGGAATACACCGATCGGCTTCGGTTATAATGAATGGATTCCGACCAAGCGTCTTACGTTCCAGGTCGCAAACGGCGCATATGACCTTCGCGTCGGCGCGCACGACGGCGTTGCGGACGACGGCAACAACAATACGTTCTGGGGACCCACCGTTGTTGCGGACGGCAGAGACAAAATGTACAATGTGACGCTGAGCGTCCGCCCCGGCGAAACGTTCAACGTGTATGTGGACGGCGCGCTTGCCTACACACACGAGTGTCCCGAAGGCTGGAACGTGACGGATTCCAACATGGCGTTCGCGATCGGCGGCGTCTGCATCTGGGGGAACGGCTACAATCGTTTCAAGGGCTGGATCGACAACGTCAGCATCTATAATTTCGCGGTCAGCCTCGAACAGTCCAATGCTTACTGGGAAAAGGGCAAACTGACGGTCGGCGACATGGACGGCGAGATCATCACCTCCATCGCTTCGACGCCCAAGTTTGAAAACGACGAAGTGACGAACGGCAACCTGACCGACAGACTGAGCGACACGCAGGCGATCCGCCGCGTCAATCCCGCCACGGTGGACGCGGTGTTCGAGAACGAAGAGACGATCGCGCTCAATGTCACCTGGCAGCGCCTGGAACAGGACAGCGACGGCAAGTGGTACATCGTGGGCGTCGTCGACCCCAGCGACATCGGCTATGCGACCCTTTTGACGACGGCGCAGGAAGTGCGTCAGGAAGTTACGGTGGAGCGCGTGGCACGTGCGGTCAGTGTGGCTTCCGGTGTGAAGAACGGTTCCGTCACGGCCGACAAGCAGGAAGCATACCTCGGCGATACGGTCACGTTTACCGTGACGCCCGATGAAGGCTATGAGATCGACACCGTGACGGTCAACGGCGAAACGCTCACGGCGGGCGCAGACGGCAAATATACGTACACGGTGGAAGGCATCGAGGACATCGAAGTCTCCGCAACGTTCAAGGCGGCGTCCTCGCAGGGCGGCGGAGAGGGCAATCCGGAAGGCGGCTGCAACGGCGGCTGCAACGGCAGCCTGTGGGGCAGCCTCGGCGCGGGCAGTGCAGTCATTGTCGCTGCTGCGGTCATATCGATCCTGTTCATCCGCAGGAAGAAGGACAACAAGCACGAATAAGGAGGACTCAAATTGAAACAGGCAACCAAGAAATGGCTGAAAGTTGCGGGTGCGATCGGCATGACGGCGGTATTGGCGATCCCGATGGCGGCGTGCGGCCCCATGGCGCCCGATGACGATGCGCCCTATGCCCCGCCCGAAGAGTGGCATGAGGACGTGGTGGACAACATCACGATGTTCTGCAACGACTGGGAACAGTTCAACAACGCCGCATCTGTCAGAAGCCCCGTCTATAAGGAACTGGTCAAGGCGGCAGGCACCGAGCTGAAAGCGAGATCGACAGGCCTTGAAACATACTACACCCAGCTCGACCTGATGCGCGTCAACCAGCAGCTCCCGGAAATGTTCATCATCGAAGGGCCCACCAATCCGGAGCTCTACCGCGGCCTTATCCGCGACGGCGAGATCATTCCCATCACCTATTACGTCAATGAGGAAAACAAGGATGATTATCCCTATCTGTATGAGTATCTGCAGCAGTTCTCGTACATGAAGACCAACCTGACGTATGCAAAGAATGAGATCTGGTTCGTCCCCGTCAAGTGGTCGAACGACAAGTCCCTCTACGTCAGAAGAGACTGGATCCGCAACCTCAACAACAAGATCGACGAAATTCTCGTTGCGGACGGCGTCGTTTCCAGCGCTTCGGAGATCACGGACGATCTGCGCGCGGAGTACCGTTTCAGCGAAGAGGGCCCCGCCGATCTGGGCGAATTCTACCGCCTTGCCCGTGCGTTCACGCTGTACGATCCCGACGGGAACAAACAGAACGATACATACGGCTACGTGACGGAAGAAAACCGCGACATGGATTCCTGGCTGCACGTCGCTTACGACAGCCCCTGGAAGATGTGGGTCGCGGGCGAGGACGGCACTTACCACAACACGGCCACGTCGGACGGCTCCATGCTCGCAACGTCGCTGCTCAACAAGATGATCGCCGAAGGCTACATGAGCCAGGAAGTCGGCATCAAGACGGTCGGCCAGAAACAGGACGACTTCGCAACGGGCAAGGCGGGCATGATGTATGCGCACAACTGGTACAACGTCATCGGCGCCAACATGATGAGCGCGAACGTCGCTTCCTCCATTCCCGACGCGCGCGACAAGATCCTCATCTGCGATCCGCCCGCGGGCATCAACGGCAAATACGGCGGCCAGGGCGATGTGTACTACTACCGCGGCTGGTGTATCCGCGAGGGCATGAGCGTCGAGCGTCTGCAGGCCTGCCTCAATCTGATGGAGTTCCTGCACAGCCCCGAAGGGATCGAGCTCGTGACCTACGGCGTGTACGGCGAGCATTGGGAGTGGGTGAACGATGAGGTCGGCGGCGAGCGCGTGACACTGTGCGAGCCGGATGGCCAGGGCTTCGTGCAGGAGCTGCGCTGGACGGACTATGCGGCATTTGCAAGCTACCTCACCTATACGCCGCCCGAAGCAAAGGCGCTTCTCACAAACGGCGATATCCTGGTCGAACGCGATGCCGCGACTGCGGAAACGATGATCGTCTCCGATTATCCCGACCTGTATACCGATTCGATGATCAGATATCAGGCGGGCGCGTACGATTACTTCGACGAGACCGTCCTCACCATGATCACCAATTCTTCCCTGACGGCGAACTGGGAGTTCGACGCCAAGACGTGGAAGACGGATTGGAAAGAGAAGATGTATTCCGTGAGCGACGCGATGCGCACCGCCTGGAACGACTTCGTCAGTCAGTACATGGATATCTACTACGGCAGCATCATGGAACAGGAGTACAACGAAGCGGTTCAGTCCGGCAACATGGTCAAAGTCGGAAAAATGCCCGAATAAGGCAGGAAAAACAAGCGGGAGCCGGGAACTCGTTCCCGGCTCCAACAGTAAAAATGATAAGGTGATAAGGAGATCAGCATGAGAAAACTTTTAGCGTGCATCTGTTCGGCAGTTTTACTGCTCGGGATCGCTGTGGGCTGTACGCCCGCGGAGAGCAAACCGGGAGATGACGAAGGAGGAGAAGTGATCGACAGAACCAAACTCGCTCAGATCTCGCCCACCGTGTACGATGTCGACGAGATCGTGACGGCGGAAGAGACGGAAGCCGGCGACGTTCAGAGCTGGCAGGCAGAGGTGTTTACCGCCAACGGCGGCAACAACGACATGCCCACCAAGAACGCAGTCATTCACAGTCCCTGGCACACGCTTGAGATCAACGGCACGCAGGTCCCTGTTTATACGGCGCGCTGCGGCAAGGGCTCTCATTCGTTCGCCTGGGTGGACGTCGTCGATCATCAGGACGACTTCATTCTGGAAGTCAAGCTCGCCATGCACAGGACGTATGCGCAGTGCGTCGTTCTGCCCGAAAGCAGAGAGGTAGATGCGACCATCGACGGCAAGAGCATCACGTCCTATATCAGGAATTACGGGTCTTTCACGTACACGTTCGCAACGAGCGAGGAAGCGGCCGTGACCGATCCCACCATGACGCCTCTCACCATCATGGTGACGAAAGAGGAAAAGCTCGACGTTCCCGCCGGATATGACGTGCAGTACATCGACCCCGGCTACCACGGAAACGACGAGCTGGAATTCACCGATGAGTACATGTACTACGTGTTCCGTCCCGGCCTGCACGAGATCTGCAGCATCAACGTGCCGGCAAACAGCGTGCTCTGGCTGGAAAAGGGCGCGTATCTGAAGTGTACCGACCGTCTTCTCGATCCCGACAACCCGAACGGCGGCTACAACACGCAGACGGCGATCCACATGCAGGACTGCGAGAACCCGCAGGTGCTCGGGCGCGGGCTGCTCGACATGGGCGAAGTCCTCGGCGGCGACAACAAGTATAAACACGTCGTCAACGCGACCCGCTGCGTGGGGCCCGTCGTCAAAAATCTGACGATCATCAACGCCGATACCTGGACGATGTGCTTCTACAACTGCGACGAAGCGCTCATGGAAGGCAACCTTCTGCTTGCGTACCGCACGTACAGCGACGGCCTCATGATGAGCGAATGCCGCGACAGCGTCGGCAGATACAACTTCGTGCGCACGGGCGACGATGCGATCGAGTTCAAGGGCACGGGTTGGGGCGGCTCGGCCGTCGGCAGCAACTGCGTCTATGAATATAACGACTGCTGGACGGACAAGGGCAGCGGCTACTGCCTGACCTGGGAATCGGCGTGCGACATGGAAAACATGACTTTCCGCAACAATTCCCTCGGCTTTGCACAGCCCACATGGAGCAGCGGCAACAACGCGCTCGACTGCCGTCTGGGCACCGATGTGGAATCGCGCTGGGGGGACGTCGTGTTCAGGGATATCGAGATCTATCATGTGATCTCGCCCAACGTCATCGTCACGCAGATGTCCGGGATCGGCGCGATCCTTGACAATATCCTGTTTGAAAACATCACCGTGAAATCCACCGAATTCGGCGTCTATGCCTATGCCATGACGCTGAGCGGCAACGGTACGATTTCAAATATCAAGATCAAAAATTACAACTTCTGCGGAAGGCTCATCACTGCTGAAGATATCGACAACCCTGCTGTTATCCGTATCGAGGGGGTGGCTGATCCGAGTCTGACAATTTCGTGATCCTGAGAGGAGGACAAAGCATGAATCGGAATGCAGAACAGGCGCACGCTCGGGCGGGCGATTCTGCTGAAACCGGATTTACGGTAAGTGAAGTCCGGACGGGAAAAGTGACCCCGGGAAAGGGGAGGGATCTGTGGCGGCGGATCGTTCGCAGCCGCCACATCTACCTCATGCTGCTCCCCGTCGTGCTCTTTTATATCATCTATTGCTATGTGCCGATGTACGGCGTCGTTCTGGCGTGGAAGGAATGGCGCCCCAAGTACGGCATCTGGGGCAGCCCGTGGATCGGCTGGGAAAATTTTGAAACGCTCTTTGCGCAGCAGCAGCTGACGCGCGCGATCAAAAATACGGTCGTCATCAGCCTTCTGAAACTGCTCATTTGTTTTCCGCTGCCCATTCTGTTTGCGCTGCTGCTCAATGAAATTACCGAAAGACGGTTCAAAAAAGTCATTCAGACGTTCATGTATCTGCCCAATTTCATTTCCTGGGTCATTCTGGGCGGTATCGTCAAGACGCTGCTTGCCATGGACGACGGTCTGATCAACAACATCATCGCCGCATGCGGCGGGGAGAGGATCTCCTTTCTGACCAATCCGGACGCATTTTACTGGATCCTGATCCTGTCAGAGATATGGAAGGGAACAGGCTGGGGGACGATCATCTATACCGCGGCGATCGCGGGGATCGATCCAACGCTGTACGAGGCGGCCAAGATCGACGGCTGTACGCGCGGAGGCTGCATTTTCCGCATCACGTTCCCCATGATCCTGCCCGTATGCACGGTCATGTTCATCATGCAGCTGAGCAACATCATGAACGCAGGCTTTGACGCCGTGTACAATCTGTACAACAGAAACGTCTTTGAAACAGCGGATATCCTCGACACCTATGTCTACCGTCTCTTTACGGAAAATTCGGGCGGGAACGGCTATGCGCTGTCCACGGCAGTCAACTTCTTCAAATCTGCGATCAACTTCTGTTTCCTGATCGCGGGGAACATCATCACGAAGAAGATCAACGGCTACAGCATGTTCACGATCGACTGAGGAGGGCTCTATGAATAAAGCTGAAAATCCCGAATACTACGTCAAGATCGTTGACGGGGAAGTAAAATATGTCAAAAAACACAAGAAGACGGCTTTCGACGTCGTACTCTACATATTTTTCGGGCTGTTCGGGATGCTGTGTATCTTCCCGGTCGTCTATCTGCTGCTTCTGAGCTTTGCCTCCAAGGCGGACTATCTGCAGGCGGGCACGAGCACGGTCATCGTTCTGCCCCTTCATTTCAATTTCGAGAACTACAAGGTCACGCTCTATCAGGACAATATCCTGCAGGCATTCGGCATTTCGATTTTTGTGACGGCGGTCTATGTGATCTATTCGGTGGTGCTCACGTCGCTCGGCGCCTATGCGTTCACGAAAAAGAACGTTCCGGGGCTCAGGATCATCTTCTACCTGATCGTGTTCACGATGTTCTTCGGCGGCGGGCTCGTGCCGCTGTACCTGACCATCGGCGACACGGTGGGAACGGACAATCTGTTCAGCCTCATCATTCCGTTCGGCATCAACACGTTCAACATGATCATTCTGCGCAACTTCTTCAATCAGGTGCCGGAGGACATCATCGACTCCTGCCGCCTTGACGGCGCAGGGGAATGGCGCATTTTGTTCTATTTCGTCATTCCGCTCTCCAAGGCGGGCATTGCAACGATCATGCTGTACTATCTGGTGGCAAAGTGGGACGACTGGTACTGGCCCTCCATTCTGCTTGCCAACAGCAAGGAACTTTCCCCGCTTGCGCTGAAGATCCGCGAAGGGCTCAACAACGCGCGCGGCGAAGGCCAGGGCGGCGGCTGGGATCCCACGCGCGTCTTCGAGCAGGGCTCCAATGCCGCAATGATGATCATCGGACTTATCCCCATCATGGCGATCTATCCGTTCCTGCAAAAGTACTTCTCGCAGGGCGTTATGGTCGGCGCGATCAAAAGCTGATAAAACGGAGTTTGCCGTTCTTTCACGGGCGGCATGAAAATTGATATGGTTGCAATCGACAAAAAACAATTCGCGTTCGGGGATATGGTCGCGGTCTTTGCCACGATCGAGGACATAACGCAGTTCCTGCTCGTGCCCAAGGGGTATGAAAATGCGCTCGTCGATGAAAAACTGGCGGGCGTCAGCCCGCTCGGATGCAGGATCGACAATGAACCGATGATGCATATCGCGCTTTCGGGCGACGGATATGCGCGCGATTTCACTTCCGGCACGACGCTGCGCAATTCGGACACTGCCTTTGCGCTGCGGCTCGTGTCACAGGAACTGTCCGAAACGGACGAGGCGGTCACGCTTGTCTCCCGCTTTGAAAACGGAAAAGGCCTGATCGCAAGACAGCATCTGCGCCTTCTGCGCGGCCGGGCCGCGCTGGAGGCTTACAACGAATTGGAGAACACGGGCGAGGCCGTCACGGTGGAGGCGTTTCCCAGTTTCAACCTGTCCTGCATTTCTCCGTTCAGCCGCTTTCATGATCCGAGCAAGATGGTCCTTCACAAGCTGTTGAGCAACTGGAGCGGAGAAGGGAAGCTGTATTCCGTCACGACCGACCGCCTTGCCTTTGAGCCGTCGTGGTCGGGGCTGGGGATCCGCACGGAAAAATGGAGCCAGACGGGGACCATGCCTGCGCGCGGTCAACTCCCGTTCGTCGCGCTGGAAGACCTTTCACAGGGGATCTGCTGGGCGGTCGCCATGGAGGCGCCCGCATCGTGGGTCATTGAAACGGTCTTTCGCAACGGAAACCTTTCGGTGGGCGGCGGCATGGGGGATCACCTCACGGCGCACTGGCGCAAAGTCCTCGGCCGCGGGGAGACCATGCGCACCGACAAAGCCTTTCTGACCGTCGTGCACGGCGGACTCAACTGCGCGTGCGACCGTCTGGTCAAGGCCTATGACAACCCGCAGGAATGCAAATCTTCGGAGTACAATCTGCCCATTCTGTACAATGAATACTGCTATTCATGGACGGATCCCCATTTGGACGAACTGCGGAAAATGATCCCCGTGGCCAAGCGCCTGGGCTGCAAGTATTTCGTCATGGACGACGGCTGGTTCCGCGATACGTACGGCTCCGCGACGCATGTGATCGGGGACTGGGACTGCGACGAGACGGTCTTTCCGGAGGGAATGCGCAGGTTCAGCGACGAGCTGCGCGAATCGGGAATGGCGCTCGGTTTATGGTTTGAATTCGAGGGCGTGAGCACGCAGAGCCGCGTCTTCCGCGAACACCCCGAATATATGCTCACCTACGACGGGAAGATCATCGACCACCGCGGGCGGGCATTCCTGGATTTCCGCAAGCCGGAAGTGCACGAATATCTGCGGGAAAAGGTGATCCGCATGCTCGCGGAAAACAATGTCGGCTACATGAAGGTCGACTATAACGAAAACGTCGGCCTGGGGGCGGACGGCGCGGAAAGCTACGGCGAAGCGCTGCGCTGCCATATGCAGGGCGTCCTGGAATTTTACCGGGAGATCAAGCGCGAATTGCCCGATCTTGTCCTGGAGATCTGTTCTTCGGGCGGCATGCGGCACGAGCCCGGATTCCTGGGGCTTGCGGACATGGTGTCCTTCTCGGACGCCCACGAGAACGCGGCCGGCGTGAATGTGGCGTGTAACCTGCACCGCTTTATCCCGCCCCGCAAACTGCAGATCTGGGCGACCATCCGGGACGACTATACGGCGGAGGACGTCTGCTTCACCGTCGCAAAGGCCATGCTCGGCCGCTATTGCCTGTCCGGAAACCTTGCCGGAAGGTCGGAGGAGATCACGGCCGCGCTCGAACAGGCGTCCGCGTTCTACCGTTCCGTCGTCCCCATTATCCGGGACGGCGTGACGACGGTGATCGAGGACGGCGACATCGGCTCCTATCTGAACGGTCACGGACGGACGTGGCTGATCCGGGAATCTGCCGACGGGCGCGAAAAACTTGTCTATGCCTATGCGATCGAGGCGCCCGGGGCGGCCTTCTCGGTCGAAGTCGGCGATTTCCGCGTGAAGGATGCGTATCATGCGCCCGCCGACCTGGCTCTGGACGGCGGCCGCGTTACGTTCACTTCGGGCAGATGCCCCATGTGGGGCTGCGTGATCCGCCTGGAAAAGAGGGAAGGAGGCGCCTGAATCATGCGTGCTGAAGATATCAGGATCCGCGATCCGTTTGTCTTTGTGGAAGACGGCATGTATTATCTGCTTGGAACGACGGGGGAGGACTGCTGGAACAAGGGCAGCAATTTTTCCCTGTATGCCTCCCGTGATCTGGAACACTTCGAGTTTGCGGGCAGATTGGTCGCAGACGGGGCACTTGACGGCTATACGCAGCTCTGGGCGCCCGAACTGTACAAGTTCCGGGGGAAGTACTATCTCATTGTCTCGCTCTTCCGAAAGGAGAAGCGCCGCGGCAGCATGATCCTTGTCTCCGACAGCGTGCGCGGGCCCTTTGTTCCGCTCACGGGCGAATATATCACGCCGCAGGGCTGGCTTTGCCTCGATGCAACGCTGTTCGTCCACGACGGAAAACCCTATCTCTACTTTTCCAACGAATGGGTGGATCCGATCACGGCGGACGGTGACGGTTCGCTGTATGTCGCCGCGCTGTCGGACGATCTGAAAACGCTCATTTCGAGGCCGAAAAAGATCGTCAGCGGAAAATACTGCGGGTTTTCCAGGGAGATCCGTTCGGGAGAGGCGACGGGATTTGTCGCCGAAGGCCCGTACGCGGTCGAAGAGGGCGGGAAGATCGCGCTGTACTGGTCGACGTTTTCAAAGGACGGCTACTGCGTTGCGAAGAGCGTCGCTTCCGAAGTGTTTGGCGAGTACGCATTCGACAGAATGGTCTTTGAACGGGACGGCGGTCACGCCATGGTGTTCACCGACCTTGCAGGCAAGCGGAAGATCGTGCTGCATCAGCCCAACAGCTCCCCCGACGAGCGCATGAAAGTGTTCGATCTCGCACCCTGAACGATCAAAATGATAAAGCCGCGCTTGTGATATGCACCCCAAAAGTTGGACAGACTTTTGGAGGTGCATATCATTGTGGCGCGGCTTTTTTCTGTGGTTTTTATAGGGTTCCGCCCTGCTTAAAGGGGCGGAAATTTATTTTTTTCTTCCTTCCTGAATTTTGTGGGGGTCGTCCCCGTCATTTCCTTGAACACGCGGATCAGGTGGGAGGAGTCGCTGAATCCGCAGCTCTGTGCAATGGAGGAGACGGAATTTCCAGTCCTTCGCAGCAGTTCGATCGCGCGGTCGATACGCAGTTTTTTCAGGTACTCGAACGGCGTCATGCCGAACAGCTTTTTGAAATGTTCGATATATCCCGTGTGCGACTGCATGGAGATCTGCGCAAGCTCGTCGATGGAAAAATAGCGGTCAAGATTCTGGAGCATGAAGTTGGTCGTGTTGACGACGGGTTTCAGGTTGTTCTGTTTCTTTGTCTCGTTCTCCGTCTGGAATTCCTGGCCGATGAGGTAGGAAAGCTCATAGATGAGTCCCATCGCATATGCTTCAA
Source organism: uncultured Clostridia bacterium (assembly GCA_944372575.1). Taxonomy (GTDB): domain Bacteria; phylum Bacillota; class Clostridia; order Christensenellales; family Borkfalkiaceae; genus Gallimonas. The sequence continues at coordinate 20,669 of CALVZS010000012.1, forward strand.
ACATCAAGGCGGATTGCAGAAATCCAAAAGCAAAATAGTGAAGCAATAACGAAATTAGAATCGCAAAGCAAAGCTTATTTTAGTGAAAGAGATAAACGCTGCGCGGATTTGGAAGAGTTATATCAAAATAAACTTCGTATAGAAAAACCCGCGGATTATTGGAAAGAAATGTCGGTAATGTATGCAAAAAAGGGGAAACTATGGTTGCTTGCGGGATGTGTGCTTGCGGCATTGATCGTTACGATGTTGATTTGTATTATCATATTTGTTCCGAATGTCTTTGACGCAGACTCACATTGGTTTGACATTCTAAAAAATTCTGCGATTGTTACCGTGATAGCCGGTGTTGCAATTTATGTTTTACGTATTTTTGTAAAGATGGCGTTAAGTTCTTTTCATTTGGAAAGAGATGCAAAAGAGCGTGAGCAACTTTCGTATTATTATTTGTTTTTAATTGAAGGCAAAGCAAGTACTTTCTGAACTCGGTTAAATTGGAAACTTTTGTTTTCATAGAGTTTACCTCCGAATTATATTTTGCCTTTTCGGCAGCGGCGCAGTAGCATCGGGCGAGATAGGAGTAGAGGATATTGATAGGGGAGTTAGACGGAAGTCAACGACAATGAAAAAATTATTGCGTAAAGATACAGAGAAAGAAGCGCATTGCAAAAAAATAGCCGAGCAGGTCGTTGACCTACTCGGCATTCGTTTTATACGCTATTCTATTTTTCAGCGATAATTTTTTCCGTTGACTTCCGCGAGAACTATGCTACCATCGCCACAACGAAAAGCAAAATTCGGAAGGGATTGTTCTTGGTGTATTTGTTCTACTGGGGTTGAAATAGGGTGCCCGCATAGATCCCGCAGAACATGATCACGCAGTCGGCGGCGGCAAGCTGCGCCGCGTCCGCCTTCACGGCATCGGCGAGCGGGAGGCCCGTCTGTTCCGAGAACATCTTTGCATACCGTTCGGACGTGCCGTATTTTGAACTGTAGAGCAGGATGCCTTTCATGGTTGCCTCCGGTCAGGGATGTCAATGCGCGTCTGAGGGCGCGGAAGGAGTGAGGTGTCTGCCCGTCAGAAGGTGCCTGTCAAACTGTTCCTTCGGCAGGGATGCACCGCCGAGGGCGTCAAAAAAGAGCAGCATCTTGTATGCGCTCTCCGATACGGCGCGCTCGAACAGGTCGTCCGCCGTGGAAACGGGGGGCAGGGCAGGGTCGGCATTTGCCGCCCGCTCGAACGCCTCGCCCGCAAGAATGGCGGGATCGGGCTTTTTTGCCGGATACAGGCAGGAGAGCGCATGAACGTGAAAGAGCCTGTCAAAGCGCTGCCAGTGTCGCTGCGAGGCGTAGCACTTTTTATGGAAGAAGGAGAGATAGAGCGCGAAGTTGCCGATGCCGCCGAAGAACGTCTTTTTGTCCATGGGCGTCCTGCCCAGCGCCGCCGTTGCCCTGTTCCAGAGCGTGAGGAGGGCGGCGTTTTTGCACGTTTTGACGGCGGGATAGGGGTAGTGTTCTGCCTCGCGTCCGGCGATCTTGCGCGCAAAATAGACGTCCCAGTCGTTCTCCATGCGCTGGTGTTCGCGCTTGTGCAGCCCGTTCTGTTCCAGATATCGGTAGACGAAGGGGTGAAAGGCGACGTCCGCGCAGTAGTGCGTGACGTACCCGAGGCAGTACGCCGTGGCAACGGCGCGCTCCTCCTCTCCAAGCGCCGGAAGGATGCTCACATACGCCAAAAACAGTTCGTATACGGCGTTGCGGTGCAGGTATTTGCCCAGGTTTCCCTCCGCCCTGTTTGCCTTTTTGGCGAAAAAGAATACGTCCGGCCCCTGCGCGCCCAGAAAAAACGCCTCGGGTGCGGAGGAGATGATGGCCTGAAGTTGATCGGGGAGGCGCTTTGCCGCCTCTTCGGCGATGAGCGCGTGGGTGATGGAAGATGGCATAGTTCTATGGTATGTTGCGCGTGCTGCGCGCGATTATGCGTTGTGTGCGGCGGGATATTCGCGTGCGCCGAACAGCGCCGTACCCAGGCGGATCATGTTCGCGCCGTGCGCAAGGCAGAGTTCCCAGTCCCCGCTCATGCCCATGGAGAGATGGCAGATATTTTCGTCCTGCGCCTTTGCCCGCTCGTAGAGGGCGCGCATCTCGTCCGCAAGGCCGCCGAGCAGCGCCCGGTCATCCGAGAGGGGGAGCATCGCCATAAAGCCGCGCACGCGCAGACCCTGCGTCGCCCTCGCCCGTTCATAGGCGGCAAACGCGTCCGCAAGGGAATAGCCGCTCTTGGTCAGCTCGCTGCCGATGTTCACCTCGATCAGCACATCCGTCACGATGCCGGCGCGGACGCTTCGCTTTGCGAGCTCGCCGGCGAGTTCGTCGCGGTCGAGGGACTGGATGAGATCAGTCTTTCCGATGAGGTATCTGACCTTGTTGGTCTGCAGATGTCCGATGAAGTGGCGCCTGCCGCCCTGCACAAGGTCGTACTTGCCGCAGAATTCCTGCACCTTATTTTCGCCGATGTCGGAAATGCCCGCCGCGATCGCCTCGTTGATCTCCTGCGGCGTGCGCGTCTTGGTCGCGGCGACCAGCGTGACCTTTTCGCCGAAGCAGTTGCCCGCGGCGAGCTTGTCCAGATAATATCTGACGTTTTCGGAAATGCTCATGTTCCGTTCTCCGTGTTCTATTATACAGCAGCGGTGTCCGTCTGTCAACGGAATAAAAGGGGGAAAGGGAGGGGGGGACGTGGTGCGCGGGCGGAGAATCCTCCGCCCGCGCACGCTGCAGTTCCGTCCGCAGAAGTTTTGTCATATGTGTTGTGCAATGCGGCGCGCCATCTCGCGGCAGCCGATCCTCTTCATGCCGGCCGAAAAGATGTCTGCCGTCCGCCAGCCCTCAGAGAGCGTCGCCTCCACGGCGCGCTCTACGGCGGCGCATTCCTCTGCCATGCCGAAGGCGTCGCGCAGCATCATGGCGGCGGCAAGGATGGTTGCGATGGGGTTGGCAAGATCGCGCCCCGCAATGTCGGGCGCGGAGCCGTGGATGGGCTCGTACAGTCCGCAGGGGGTGTCCCCCAGCGAGGAGGAGGCGAGCATCCCGATGGAACCCGTCACCTGCGCCGCCTCATCCGAGAGGATGTCGCCGAACATATTGGAGGTGAGCAGCACGTCGAACTGCGCGGGATTTCTCACGATCTGCATGGCGCAGTTGTCGACGAGCATATCGCTCACGGTCACGTCGGGATAATATTTCTGCGCATACGCGTGTACCGTTCTGCGCCACAGGCGGGAGGTCTCCAGCACGTTCGCCTTATCAACCGAGACGATGCGCCCGCTGCGCTTTTGCGCCAGCTCGCAGGCGATGCGCGTGATGCGCACGATCTCCTGTTCCGAATACCGCTCGGTATCCCACGCGCTCTCGCCCGTCTCTGCGTCCCGGCAGCTGCCCCGCTCGCCGAAGTAGATGCCGCCCGTCAGCTCGCGCACCACGATGAGATCGATGCCGTTTTTAGTCAGTTCCCGCCGGAGGGGGGAGGCGTCGGCGAGCGCCGGCCACAGCCGGGCGGGGCGGATATTGGCATACAGTCCCATTGCCTTGCGGATGCCCAGCAGGCCCTTTTCGGGGCGTCTGTCGCCGGGAAGGGCGTCCCACTTGGGGCCGCCCACCGCGCCGAGCAGCACGGAATCGGAGGCAAGGCAGCGCTTCACCGTATGCGCGGGCAGGGGCTCGCCGGCCTCATCGATCGCGCATCCGCCGATGAGCAGCGGCTCAAAAGTAAAGGTATGGCCATAGCGCGCGGCGACCGCCTGCAAAACGGCAACGGCGCCCTGCGTGATCTCCGGCCCGATGCCGTCGCCCGCAAGCAGTGCAATGTGCTTGTTCACGTCTCCTCCTTCAGCGATGCCATCAGGCCGCCCGCGTCGATAATGCGCCTGATGAACGGGGGAAAGGGCTGCGCCCGGAAGGTCATGCCCGTCGTCAGGTTTTCGATCTCGCCCTTGGCAAGGTCGCAGCGGACTTCATCGCCTGCCCCGATGTTTCTGACTGCCTCGGGACATTCCAGAATGGGCAGTCCGATGTTGATGGCGTTGCGGTAGAAGATGCGCGCAAAGGAATTGGCGATGACAAGGGCGATGCCGCTTGCTTTGAGGGCGATGGGGGCGTGCTCGCGCGAGGAGCCGCAGCCGAAGTTGTCCTCCGCCACAATGATGTCGCCCGCCTTCACGCGCGTACAAAAGCCGGGGTCGATGTCCTCCATGCAGTGCGCGGCCAGCTCCTGTGCGGAGGCGGTGTTCAGATAGCGCGCGGGGATGATGACGTCGGTATCCACGTTGCTTTTATATCTGTGTACGGTTCCCTTTACGATCATTTCAGTACCTCCTCGGCAGCAGAAAGCCTGCCCGTCACCGCACTCGCCGCCGCCGTGTAGGGGGAGGCGAGGTAGACTTCGCTCGTCACATGGCCCATGCGCCCCACAAAGTTGCGGTTGGTGGTGGAGACGCAGCGCTCGCCGTCGGCAAGAATGCCCATATATCCGCCCAGGCACGGCCCGCAGGTGGGAGTGGAGACCACCGCTCCCGCGCGGATAAAGGTCTCCAAAAGGCCCTCCTTCATCGCATCCAGATAGATCTGCTGTGTGGCGGGAATGACGATGCATCGCACGTTCTTCGCCACCTTTCTGCCCGCCAGCACCTCGGCCGCCTGCCTTAAATCGGAGAGCCGCCCGTTGGTGCATGAGCCGATCACCACCTGGTCGATGGCAATGTTGTTCCATGACGTATGCGTATTTTCAGGCAAATGGGGGAAGGCGACGGTGGGTTTTAGGGCGGAGAGGTCGATTTCATACGTCGCGTCGTATGCCGCATCGGCGTCCGCCTCGTAAATCTTTACGGGGCGGCGGAACCTGCCCTCCATGTAGGCAAGGGCGATCTCGTCCACGGGGAAGATGCCGTTCTTTGCGCCCGCCTCGATCGCCATGTTGCACACGGTGAAGCGGTCATCCATTGAAAGGGCGCCCACTCCTTCGCCGGTAAATTCCATGCTCTTGTAGAGGGCGCCGTCCACGCCGATCATGCCGATGATGTGCAGGATGAGATCCTTGCCCGTGACAAAGCGGGGCAAGGATCCGCGCAGGACAAAGCGCAGTGCGGAGGGAACGCGGAACCAGCACTTGTTCGTCATCATGGCGGCGGCAAGGTCGGTGGAGCCCACGCCCGTCGAAAAGGCACCCAGCGCGCCGTAGGTGCAGGTGTGGCTGTCCGCGCCGATCACGCAGTCGCCCGCGCCCACCAGTCCCTGTTCGGGCAGCAGGGCGTGCTCGATGCCCATCGTGCCGACGTCGAAAAAGTGTTCCACTCCCTCGCGCAGGGCAAAGGCGCGCGTACATTTGACCTGGCACGCCGCCTTGATATCCTTGTTGGGGGTAAAGTGATCCATGACAAGGGCAACTTTTTCCCTGTCCCTGACGTGTCCGCCCACCCGTTCCAGCTCCCGGATGGCGACCGGGGCGGTGATGTCGTTGCCGAGCGCAAGGTCAAGTTCTGCCTCAATAAGTTCCCCCGCGGTGACGAAGCCGAGCCCCGCATGGGCGGCAAGGATCTTCTGTGTCATCGTCATAGCCATGCTGTCTGTGCTCCTTGTTGCGTATTGTTTTACAAAGTCTGCTTGACAAAGTATAACATATGTGTTATACTTTCGTCAATCATTTGAAAAAATGAATTATTGCATAGGAGTAATCGAAAAAACGAATTGTGAATACGGACGGTCTTCGCACGTTTCTGCTGGTTGCCAAACTCAAAAACTTTACACGGGTCGCGGAACAGCTGTTCATTGCCCAGTCCACCGTCACCAACCGGGTCGCGGAACTGGAGCGTGAACTCTCTGTCAAACTGCTGCGGCGGGATACGCGCAATGTCGCCCTCACCGAGCAGGGGAAAGCCTTTTGCGAATATGCACGCCGCATCGTGGAGATGGAGGATGCCTGTATCGCTGCCATTAAGGGCGGCGTGCGGCAGGTGCGCATCGGGGCGGTCAATGCCGTCTATGAGGGAGCCCTCAAGAAGCCTATCTTCGAGGGGATCGCCCGGGGCAAACTTTACCGCGTGACCATCGGCCATACGGCGGGGCTTCTGGATATGCTCTGGGACGGGCTGCTCGACGTCGCGTACGTCTATCAGGATATGCGGCGTTCGGGGTATTCCTGCAAGATGTTCTACGAGGATGAACTTGTATTTTTATCGCGTGCGGACAGGAACGGGTTTCAGAAGGGGATCCGCCGCGAACAGCTCTTCGGCATCCCGTGTGCGATGTGCAATTTTTCTCTGCAGGAGATCGGCTCCTATTTGCGGGAACTCTTTCCCTCCGGGCAGCTCTTTCCGTTTGAGGTGGACAATTCCAACAAGGTCATCGACTATCTCGCCGCAGGGCTGGGCTACGCCTTTCTGCCGCGCGGCATGGTGCTCGACGAACTCTCGTCCGGCGCGTTCTGCGAGATCCCGCCCATCGATTTCAAGCGCATGATCATCCCGAGTTACCGCATCTGCAGGACGGAAGATGAGGACATCTGTATCTGAAAAAGCATCGGGCGGCGTGACATTTTGTCACGCCGCCCGTTTTTTTGTGAAAACACGCGACCGACGGCGGGGAAAACCGTACTTTAGGGTGAACGGGCAGACAGCCGGAGGGGAGGGCGCCATGGAGGATGAATCGATCATTGCACTGTATTTTTCGCGCGATCAGGCGGCGCTTCGCGCCACGCAGGAAAAGTACGGCAGACTCATGCGCTTTGTCGCAGGCAACATTCTGCACAGCCATGCGGACGGTGAGGAGTGCGTCAACGACGCCCTTCTGGCGACATGGAACGCCATCCCGCCGGCGCGGCCGCACAATTTGGCCGCCTGGCTGTGCCGCATCGTGCGCAACCTCGCGCTCAAACAATATGAGCGCGCCGGCGCCGCGAAGCGCCATGCGGACGTCCGGCTCTCCCTCGAAGAGCTGAGCGAGGTGCTGCCGGGCGGTTCGGATCCGGCGCAGCGCGCAGAGGCGGGCGAACTGAGCGAGGTGCTCGATACCTTCCTGCGCAGGCTGCCCAGGGAGGAGTGCGACGTGTTCGTGCAGCGCTACTGGCTGTTTGTCCCCGTCAAAGAGATCGCCGCCGCCCGCACCTGGTCGCAGAGCAAGGTCAAATCTATGCTCGCCCGCACACGCGCAAAACTGCGCGGCCGTCTCAACGATTTTTATGGAGGTGACGTATGAACAGACTGATTCAGGCAATGGAAGGCATTGGCGACGATCTCATTCTCTCCGCGCTGGAGGGCGTCGCGCCCGCTCCGCGCAGGGAACGGGAGGGCAGGGTACGGGTGTACCGCCCCGGGCGGCTGTCGCGGGGAGGCGTGCGGGTGCGCGTGGCGGCGCTCGCCGCGGGCGCGCTCATGCTGTGTGCGGCGCTCGTCATCTGGGCGGCCGTCGCGCTGACGGGCAGCCATTCGGAGGATCCGCGCGCCCACGGGGAGCAGAAGCTCTTTTCCTCCTTCTCCGAAGTGCAGGCATACTATCCGGATGCGGAAATGGCGATAGGACTTGCGCGCCTCGTGCAGGTATCGCAGATCGACGGGGAGGGGGTGCAGCTCTACTATGTTCCCGGCACCGCCTGGCAGGAAAGTGCGAACTGGAATTCCCTGCTCCTCATGGGGACGACGGGGGAGGGCAATGTGTTCATGGTGTACTGCCTGTTTGAGCGGACGGTGCAGCAATGGCTCGACGCCCGTCCCGCCTATGAAGGGGCGGCGACGGAGCAGGTCGGCGATACGCAGGTGTATCGTGCCGTACAGGAACTGGTACTCGGCGAGGCGGACAGCTGGGCGCTCTTTGAGGCGAACGGCGTCGTCTATGAGGTGCTGACCGCCAACGACAGAGACTGTGCCGTAAGCACCGGTGTGCTGGAGCTGCTCCTCGGCGATTAAAATGCGCCGCGGCGCATATGTTACGGAATCGATCTTACCCTCTCATCCTCCCGCAATGCGGGTCACAGCATATGCCGCCCGAAGCACTTGCTTCGGGCGGCATTCGTTTTGCCGGAAAAAGCGCCCGTCCGGGCTTCGGACGGGCGCGCAGGAGGTCAGAATTTTTTGAACACGGCGCCGTCGGAGGCGGACGTCACCAATGCGCGGTAGCGCCGCAGATACCCCTCCGCGGGCTTTTCTAAGGGGGTGAACGCGGCAAGGCGCGCCGCGATTTCCTCCTCGGGCAGGTGCAGGTCGACGGTTCCCTTTTCAATGTCGATATCGATGATGTCGCCCTCTTTGACGATGCCGATCACGCCGCCTGCGGCGGCCTCAGGGCAGACGTGCCCGATCGCCGCACCGCGCGTCGCGCCGGAGAACCTGCCGTCCGTGATGAGCGCCACCGTGTCGCCCAGTCCCGCTCCGACGATGGAGGAGGTGGGGGAGAGCATCTCGCGCATCCCCGGGCCGCCCTTGGGGCCTTCATAGCGGATGACCACCACGTCGCCCGCCCGGATGCGGCCCGAGGAGATCGCCTGCATCGCCTCCTCCTCGCCGTCAAACACGCGCGCGGGGCCGGAATGGCGGTACATCTTCGGGTCTACGGCACTCTTCTTGACCACGGCGCCCTCGCGCGCCAGGTTGCCCTTTAAGATGGCAAGCCCGCCGTAGGGGGAGTAGGGGGCGCTCACGGGACGGATGATCTCCGGATCGCGCACGCGCGCGTTTTTGGTGACTTCGTCCTGTGTGCGCAGCGCCGCTGTCTGCGCCGAACCGTCAAAGAGGTGCGCGTCGATGAGTTCGCGGATGACGGCGGAGATGCCGCCCGCATCCTCCAGCTCTTCGATGTAGTGCTCGCCCGCGGGGGCAAGGCGGCACAGGTTGGGCGTCGCCATGCTGATCTCGTTCATCGTGTCGATGGAGATCTGCTCCTTGGAAAAGCCCAGCTCGCTCGCGAGCGCCAGAAGGTGCAGCACCGAGTTGGAGGAGGCGCCGATCGCCATATCCACGCGCTCGGCGTTTTTGAGGGCGGTCGGCGTGAGGATGTCGCGCGGACACACGTTGTTTGCAAGCAGCGCCATCACCGCCTCGCCTGTCTCTTTGGCGAGCGCAAGGCGCCCGGAATATACGGCGGGGATAGTGCCGTTTCCGGGCAGCGCCATGCCCAGTGCCTCCAGAAGACAGTTCATCGAGTTCGCCGTGAACATGCCCGAACAGGATCCGCAGGAGGGACACGCCGCGCACTCGAAGCGGGCGAGTTCCTGCTCGTCGATCCTGCCCGAGGTGCAGGCGCCCACCGCCTCGAACATGGAGGAGAGGGAGAGCTTTTTCCCGTCCTTATGTCCCGCCAGCATGGGGCCGCCCGAACAGAAGAGGGCGGGGACGTTGGCGCGCACCGCGCCCATCAGCATCCCGGGGATGATCTTGTCGCAGTTGCCCACGAACACGCACGCGTCGAAGGCGTGCGCGGTGATGAGGATCTCGCAGCTGTCGGCGATCACCTCGCGGGAGGGCAGGGAATAGCGCATCCCCTTGTGTCCCATCGCAATGCCGTCGCACACGCCGATGCACGGCACGATGACGGGCTTGCCGCCCGCCGCCAGCACGCCGTCCGAGACGGCGCGGGCAATGGTATGCAGGTGCATATGTCCCGGGATAATGTCGCTCTGCGCGCAGATGATGCCCACGATGGGCTTTTTCATCTCGCTGTCCGACCAGCCCAGCGCCCGCAGCAGGGAGCGCTGCGCCGCCATGCCGGTTCCGTCTGTAAATGTGTTAGACATAATATTCCTCCTCATACATGTTCACAGATTTCTTTTCGAACTGACGAAAAGAAATCTCGTGAGGGGAAGGAAAACCCAACGTTCGCTGCGCTCTGCGTTCGGTTTTCCTCTGCGCGGGCAATCGCAACAATATAGCGCCCGCGCATTCACCTTTCCGCGAAAGCCGCGTGAGCGGCAAACAGGGGCGCAAAAGGCATAACGCAGTGACGCCTTTTGCCACGTGATGATAGCAGGGCAGCCCTTGCTATAAAATACTCGCGCAAGGAGGGTTTCCCTCCGCCGGCGCCCCACATGCGCATATCTGCGCTTATGGGGAAAGGGTGAATGCGGGTGCGGTATATCGTAAAGCCCCGAGGCGCGCCCGCAGAGGGAAAACGAGCCGCTGTCAGCCGTAGGCGTGCGCGGCGGCGTTTTTCCTAAACCTCACGGCAAAGATTTTCGCCTTTGCGAAAAGATTTGCGTGAACTCAGATTCTCTCCTTATAATCCGTCTCGTCCTTGATGGTGGTCTTGCCGCGGGAGATGCTGGTCACGCCCGTGCGGGCGAGCTCCATTACGCCGTATGGCATGAGCATGGTGACGAACCCGTCCAGCTTCATGGGCTTGCCCGTCAGCTCCAGAATGGTCGCCTCGGGGGAGGCGTCCACCACTTTGGCGCGGAAGATCTGGCTGATCTCCAGCACCTGCGAGCGGGTGGAGGCATCCGTTCTGATCTTGATGAGCAGCAGCTCGCGGCTGACGGCATCCTCCTCGACGCGCATGATCTTCTTCACGTCGATGAGCTTGTCCATCTGCTTCATCATCTGCCCGAGGATGTATTCGTCACCGTTTAAGACGATGGTCATGCGGGAGAGTTCCTCGTCCTCCGTCTTGCATACGGAGAGGGATTCGATGTTGTAGCCGCGGCGTGCAAACAGCGCGGCGACCCGCACAAGGACGCCCGATTTGTTGGAGACAAGCGCGCTGATCGTGTAACGGTTCATCATTTTTCCTCCCATTCCGTCATGATCGTGTCATACGTCTGCCCGGGCTTGATCATGGGCAGCACATTCTCGTCGCTGCCGATTTGGCAGTCCACCACGACGGGCGCGGGGGTGGCAAACGCCTCTTTGAGTACGCCGTCGATCACCGATTCCCGATCGATGCGCAGCCCCTTTGCCCCGAAACTCTCGGCAAATTTTACGTAGTCCGTCCGTTTCTTCACATCCGTCTGCGAGAAGCGGTGTCCGTAGAAGAGCTTCTGCCACTGGCGCACCATGCCCAGCGCGTGGTTGTTCATTAAAAGAATGGTGATGGGCAGCTCCTGCGTGACGGCGGTGGAGAGTTCGTTGAGGTTCATGTTGAAGCAGCCGTCTCCCGTCACCAGAATGACGTGTTTGCCCGTCGCCTTCGCCGCGCCGATGGCGGCGCCCAGCCCGTAGCCCATCGTGCCGAGCCCGCCGCTCGTGCAGAAGGTGCGCGGGCGTTCGAAGGGGTAGTACTGCGCCGTCCACATCTGGTGCTGCCCGACGTCGGTCACGACGATGGCGTCCTCGGGGGCGAGCTTTGCCGCCTCGATGAGGATGCGGTGGCCCAGTTCGGGCGGCTTTTGCGCGGCACGTTCCGCCTGTTTCAACTCTTTTGCGTGCGCGGAGAAGGTGCGCTTTGCTGCGGGCAGCAGGGGGATGAGGGTGGTGAGCGCCTCCTTCACATCCCCCAGAACGGGATGGGTGACGGTGACGTTCTTGTCAAGTTCGGCGTTGTCGATATCGATCTGCACCACCGTCTTTCCCGCCGCGAATTTGTCGCGGTTGAGCGCCACGCGGTCGGAAAAACGGGTTCCGACGGCGAGCAGGCAGTCGCTCTCCAGGCACAGCTTCGCCGCCGTGGCGGTGCCGTGCATCCCCATCATGCCCATGAACAGGGGGTGGCTTGCCGGAAATGCGCCCAGCCCCATCAGGGTGGATACGACGGGCGCATCGATGCGCTCGGCAAGGGCGCGCACCTGGGCGGATGCTTCGGCGGCAATGGCGCCGCCGCCCACCATGATGAGGGGGCGCTGCGCCGCGGCGATCGCCTGTGCGGCGTCCTTCAGATCGCGCGCGGGAACCACCTTTGCATGGGGCGGGGCGATCTTTTGCGGAACGTATTCCGCTCTTTCGCTCTGCACATTCTTCAGAATGTCGATGAGAACGGGGCCTTTTCTGCCCGAACCCGCGATGCGGAATGCCTCGCGCACGATGCCTGCAAGGTCATTGACGTCCTTGACGATGTAGTTGTGCTTGGTAATGGGCAGGGTGATGCCGAAAATGTCGATCTCCTGGAAGGAATCCCGCCCCAGCATACTTGCGCCCACGTTGCCGGTGATGGCAACGACGGGGACGGAGTCCATGTACGCAGTGGCAATGCCCGTGACAAGGTTGGTGGCGCCGGGGCCGCTCGTTGCAAGGACGACGCCCGTCTTCCCCGTAACGCGCGCCCAGCCGTCGGCGGCATGTGCCGCGCCCTGCTCGTGCGAGGTGATGACGTGCTCGATCGTGCCGTCACGATAGAGCGCGTCATAGATGTCGAGCACCGTGCCGCCGGGGTAACCGAAAATGGTGGTCACGCCCTGCTCTTTGAGGCATTCGACAAGGATCTCTGCTCCCATCAGCTTCATAAAGCGACCTCCTTACAAAGTGTATTGTTTTCAATTATATTGGATATCTGCCGATTTGTCAAGCGGATGGGCGCGGCTGCCCCGCCGCGCAAAGCCGCATTTCCTCTATTGCGGCAATCGGCTTTTTGCATGAATCCCCGAACAAAAAAAGCGCCTCCCCGGGAAAGGGAGGCGCGTTCTGCACGATTCAGTACTGTTTGAGACGCTTGCGGATGGAGACGATGCCCGCCTTTGCCGCCGCGGCGGAGGAGCCGCCCACGCTGTTTCTGCCCTCGGCGGAGGCGCGCGCCGTCACCGCCTGCAGCACGTCCGCCTCGAACACGGGGCTGGCTGCGCGGAACTCCTCCAGCGTGAGGGAGGGCAGCGTCTTGCCGTTTTCAATGCAGTAGCGCACGATCTTGCCCGTCACGGCGTGCGCATCGCGGAAGGGGACGCCCCGCTTGGCGAGGTAGTCGGCGACGTCGGTCGCCGTGGAGTAGCCCTCGCCCGCCGCGTCGTACATCCTGTTCACGTTGAAGGTGAGCTTGGCAAGCAGCGCCGTGTAGATGGAGAGGCAACTCTCCATCGTCCTCTGCGCATCGAAGAAGGGCTCCTTGTCCTCCTGCAGATCCTTGTTGTAGGCGAGCGGGATGCCCTTGATCATCGTGAGCACGCCCATTAAGTGACCGTAGACGCGCCCCGTCTTACCGCGCACCAGCTCGGGGATGTCGGGGTTCTTCTTCTGCGGCATGATGGAGGAGCCGGTGGAGTAGGCGTCGGGGATCTCCCAGTAGCCGAATTCGTCGGAGGTGTAGAGGATGGTGTCCTCGCACAGGCGGGAGAGGTGCGCCATGACGAGGGAGGCGCTGAACAGGTATTCCGCCACAAAGTCGCGGTCGGACACCGCGTCGAGGGAGTTCTGTGAGACGGCGTCAAACCCCAGAAGACTGCGTGTGATCTCGCGGTCGATGGGCCAGGAGGTGCCTGCAAGCGCGGCGCTGCCCAGCGGCATCACGTTCATGCGTTCCCGCAGGGCGTGGAAGCGGTCGAGATCGCGCAGGAACATCTCCGAATAGGCGTTGAAGTACTGCGCGCAGTTGATGGGCTGCGCCTTGCGCAGGTGCGTAAAGCCGGGCATGATATACCTGACCGTCTCCTTTGCGCGCGCGAGCAGCGTATTGATGAGCGCTTTCAGAAGGGAGACGGCGCTGTCCGCCGCGTCGCGGGCGTACAGCCGCAGATCGGTCGCCACCTGGTCGTTTCTCGAGCGCGCCGTATGCAGCTTCTTGCCCGTCTGCCCGATGCGCGCCACCAGCTCGCTCTCCACAAAGGAGTGGATGTCCTCCTGCCCCTCGACGGCGAGCGTGCCGTTTTCGATATCCGAATAGATTCCCTTGAGCCCTGCGCAGATGGTGTCTGCCTCCTCCTCGGTGAGGATGCCGCATCTGCCCAGCATGGTCGCGTGGGCGACGGACGCCGTGATGTCCGCGCGCCAGAGTTGCTTGTCAAAGGAGAGCGATTCGTTGAAGGCGTCGGCGTCTGCCGCCTCGGGGGCGTCAAATCTTCCCTGCCAGAGTTTCATATAGGTTACCTGCCTGAAGTGAATGTCTGCGTCCATTGTACAATATTTTTTGGCGGATGGCAACCGTTTTCCCCGCAAACGGGCGTGCGGCGCGCAAATTTCTTGACAGGGCGGCGGCGTTTGCGGTACAATATCTGCATGATTATTTTAGGGTTAGACCCCGGCATCGGGACAATGGGCTACGGCGTCATCGAAAAGGACGCGCGCGGCAACTGTTCCGCCGTCGACTACGGCGTGGTCAAAACGCCGCCCGATGAAAATCTCGCCGTGCGGCTGTGCATTTTGGAGGAGGGGGTCAACGCGCTCTTCGATAAATTTCACCCCGAAGAAGCGGCGATGGAGGAGCTGTTCTTCTCCAAGAATATCACGACGGGCATCGCGGTCGCCCATGCGCGCGGCGTCATGCTGCTCACCTGCAACAAGCGTTGCGGGCGCATCTTTGAATATACGCCCAATCAGATCAAGCAGGCGCTCACGGGGTACGGCGCGGCGGACAAGGGGCAGATGCAGCGCGTGGTGGCGGCGCATCTGCGCCTGCCCAAGCCCCCCCGCCCGGACGATGCGGCGGATGCGCTGGGCGTCGCCCTTTGCCACGCCTTCACCAGCCGCTTCGGGGTGCTGTTCGGCGTGAAATAGTTCACACTTTTTCTTTGCTGCAAGGTCATTTTTCTTTGGACATCGGGAGGGGGAACGATGGGGAAAAAGAAGGGGATCGCGGTTCTGCTCCTATCGGTCGCAATTTGCAATGTATGCGCCATTTTTTGCAGCTGTGCACCGCAGACGCAGTATATCTATGTGGACGGCTACGGCAATGTGGCGGCCGACCTGATCAGACGGGGGAACATATCGCTGTATACGGAACAGGATCTTGCGTTGTCGCAGGAAACCGAAATGCGGCTTATTGATGCGCTGGAAAGCGACTATCGGCAGCTGGATGCGGATTTGGGAATGAATCCCTATATTACGGTCGTCGTCATTTCGGACGAATACGTTCTGTCGGAATTTGGTGGCTCTGTATACAACAACGGTCTGGTGATCTGCAATTCGGATGCACTTGAAAATGACGGGTATCTGCCCGCTCTTGCAGGCGCCTATTTGAACACGACGGAGATCTGGAAGCAGGTGGCAGCCGCGGAATATTTCTTCGGCGACCGGGAGCACAATGACCTGCCGGCGCTGAGGCAATATTATGGGGATGCAGGCAATCATTTGACGCTGTCCCTCTTTCAAGGATATTTTTGCAAAGCGTTCGCCTCTGAGGAGACGATCGATCTTGCAAAGAAAACGGCGGCCAGCCTGGGGAAATATATCATAGACAACTATTCGGCCGATGCACTTGTCAGGGCGTCTTTGACGGAGTATCGCGGCGAATGGATGGCAAAGAACGGGATCGAGAGCGCATTTGCGCTCCCGTACGATCTGTCCTGGCTCGACGGCGCGACCTATTCGGTAAAATTGCTGCAATACCCGCTTGTGATCGAGACGGAAAACAAGGTTTTTTATCTTGACAGCTTCAGCGCGGAGCGGGAAAGCGCTTCATTCGATACGCCGGAAGCGGTGTTAAGGCATCTGTCGATGGGAAATGAGGGCGTAGAGGGGATCCTGCAGTATCTGCGCTCCAACGTCGGGGATGAAGAACTCCTCGAAGAGATGATAACGAATTTGGAAGGGAAAACAGAATATTATATTTCTTCAAGAGAGATCGGCACGGAAGCGGATGTGGATGGGAGAAAAATATACCTGCGGGATCCGAGCGAGTATGTACACGAAACGATGCATATCCTGACCCTGCACGAAAACCGTGTCGAGGGCGCCTGGCTGGCAGAGGGCGTCGCCGAATTTTTTGCTCGTGAAGTGTGCGATATCCCCGGGGACATCGATTACAGAATGTATGATGCGTTTACGCAAGCGCTTGTTTTCGGCAGTTTAGGGAGTTTCGTCCGTGCCGTCAAGGCAAAATTTCAGGAATTGGGCGGGGTTTTTGACGATTTCGCTTCCTTTGAATTTTATTTGCTGGAACAGGCCATCGCTTACACAACATTGTCGGCGCCGGAATATAAGTCAAGCATCAGCTTTCCCTATGCAACAACGAGTGTGGGAGAAATGCGCTATCTGACCTCATCCGATCCGGGCAATCGGCTGACCTATCCCGAAAGCTATCTGTTTGTGAAATATCTGATCGGCAACTACGGCATGGACAGCGTTTTAACGTGTTGCCTGGATTATGAGTTCGATCTGATTTTTCATCAGACATATGAGGCGGTATATTCGGATTTTATAAAGACATTGAATCATCAGATGTACGGAGAAAGAACATGATAGGATATCTGCGCGGAAGCGTGCGCGCACTGACGGGAGAATATGTGCTGCTCGACGTGAACGGCGTCGGGTATGAGGTGATGTGCTCGGGGGCGGCGTTCGCCAACCTCTCGGGTGTCAAACGGGGCGAGGAAGGGGAGGTCTACACCTATCTGCAGGTGTCCGAACAGGGCATCGCGCTCTACGGGTTTGCCGATCTCAAGGAAAAGGAACTCTTCCTGCGCCTGACGAGCGTGCAGGGGGTGGGGGCGAAGCTCGCCATCGCCGCGCTCTCCGCCATGCGGCCCGCCGATCTGACCGAGGCGATCTATACGGCGGACGTCAAGCGGCTGACCGCCGTCAAGGGGCTGGGCAAAAAGACGGCGGAGCGCATCGTTTTGGAACTGCACGGCAAGATCTCCGCCGACGAGATCCTCGGTACGTCGGAGGGGGGCGCGCCCGCAGCAGCGGCACCCAAGCCGTCGCAGACGGACTCGGACGCGGTGGCGGCGCTCATGAACCTCGGATTCACGCGGCAGGAGAGCGCGCGCGCCGTCGAGCGCGCCAAGGAGGCGGGCGCCAAGACCATCGAAGAGATCATCGGCACGGCGCTGAAGGGGATGTGACATGGAAGACTACGAATTGGGCGAAGAGCGCCTGCTCTCGAGCACGAAAAACGAGTACGACGCAGAGGAGAACGTCCTGCGTCCCAAGACGCTTGCGGAGTACGTCGGGCAGGACAAGGTCAAAGAGAATCTCTCCGTCTACATGGAGGCCGCCAAGAGCCGCGGGGAGGCGCTCGACCATGTGCTCCTCTACGGCCCGCCCGGGCTGGGCAAGACCACGCTCGCACATATCATCGCCAACACGATGGGGACGCAGATCAAGCTCACGAGCGGCCCCGCCATCGAGCGTTCGGGCGATCTCGCCGCCATCCTCACCAACCTCAACGAGGGGGACGTGCTGTTCATCGACGAGATCCACCGCCTCAACCACACGGTGGAGGAGATCCTCTATTCCGCGATGGAGGACTACGCCCTTGACATCATCGTGGGGAAGGGGCCTTCGGCGCGCAACATCCGCTTTTCGCTCAAGAAGTTCACCCTCATCGGCGCGACGACGCGCGCGGGGCTGTTGTCCTCGCCCCTTCGCGACCGGTTCGGCATCATGTGCCGCCTGGATATGTACACGCCGGAGGAGCTCAGGCGCATCGTCGCCCGCTCGTCGCGCCCGCTGGGCATTGGCATCGAGGAGGACGGGGCCTATGAGATCGCCCGCCGCTCCCGCGGCACGCCCCGCATCGCCAACCGGCTCTTAAAGCGCGTGCGCGATTTTGCAGCCGTCGCGGGAAACGAGGTCGTCACCAGGGAGGACGCCCGCCGCGCCCTTGCCCGCATGGAGATCGACGAGCTGGGGCTGGACGAGACGGACAGGAACCTGTTGCGCGCTCTCATTCAGAAGTTCAACGGCGGCCCTGCGGGGCTGGATACGCTTGCCGCCACCATCAATGAGGACGTCGCCACCATCGAGGACGTCTATGAGCCATACCTTCTGCAGCTCGGCTTCATCGCGCGCACGCCGCGCGGCAGGGTGTGCCTGAAGGGCGGCTATGAACATATGGGCATGAAGATGCCCGAGAGCGCCAAAAAACAGCTCTCCGTATTTGACGATGACTGAGGTCGGGTACACGCGGGCGGACATCCTGCGCATCGCAGCGGAACAGTCCGCCGTGGACAGTTCCTGCCGGGCCTCCGATTTTTTCGGAGCAGAGCACGTGGTCGTCCTCTCCCGCTCCGACGGGGCGGCGCGCAAATATCTTACACAGCCGTTTGCGTTCGACCTCACTTCCTACGGCAGGAATGTCGTCGCGTCGGTGCGCCGGGAGCTTGTCCCCGTCGCGCAGGAATATCTGCGCGGGAGGCAGACGCACGCATGTTTTGAGACGCCGGCGCTGCACGAACTGGACGGTATGCTCGCGCCCTTCGGACTGCACACCTGCTTTCAGGCGGAATATTTTCTGCCCGATCCCGCGCGGATGCGCGACTTTTCCTGTCCCTATCCGCTGCGCATTCTGGAGAAAGAGGATTTTGCCGCTCTCTATCTGCCGCAGTGGAGCAATGCGCTCTGTGCTGTGCGCAGGGAATGTGACGTGCTGTGCGTCGGCGCCTGGGACGGCGCGGCGCTCATAGGGCTTGCGGGCTGCTCCGCCGACTGCGAAGAGATGTGGCAGATCGGCATCGACGTCCTGCCCCAATACCGCGGCCGCGGGGTCGCCGCGGCGCTCGTCTCCCGCCTGGCGCAGGAGACGTTCGCGCGCGGCAAAGTTCCCTTTTACTGCGCGGCGTGGTCGAATATCCCCTCCAAGCGCACGGCGCTGCGCTGCGGGTTTTTCCCCGCATGGGTGCAGCTCACGGCAAAGCCGGTTCTACATGAGGCATAAAACAATGGAAATTCTCAAGAAGAGTGATTTTTATTACGATCTGCCCGAGGAGCTCATCGCGCAGACGCCCGCCGAGCCGCGCGATTCGTCGCGGCTTCTGGTCTATCACAGGGACACGCACGCGATCGAGCACAGGATCTTCCGCGACGTCACCGACTATCTGAAGGCGGGGGACGTGCTCGTCGTCAACCGCACGCGGGTGCTGCCCGCTCGCATCTATGCGCATACCGAGCATGGCGGCGCGGCGGAGGTGCTGCTCTTAAAACGACTTGACCTTACCAGGTGGGAGGTGCTCGTGCGCCCCGGCAGAAAGTGCCGCCCCGGCGCGCACCTCGTCGTCAATGAGGAGCTCTCCCTCGACGTGCTCTCGGTCACGGAAACGGGGGAACGCATCGTGAATTTTGTGTACGACGGAACGTTTGAGGACATCCTCTCCCGCGTGGGGACGATGCCGCTTCCGCCCTATATCCACGAAAAGCTCGCCGATCCGGAGCGCTATCAGACGGTGTATTCCAGGGAGAACGGTTCGGCGGCGGCGCCCACGGCGGGGCTGCATTTCACGCCCGAACTTCTGGAGCGCATCCGCGCCATGGGAGTGGAGATCGCCGAGGTGCTGCTCCATGTGGGACTGGGTACCTTCCGCCCCGTCAAGGAGGAGAACGTACTCGACCACAGGATGCACTCGGAGTACTACGAGGTGAGCGCGGAGGCGGCGGACATCGTCAACCGCGCGAAACAAGAGGGGAGGCGCGTCATCTGCGTCGGCACCACCAGCGTGCGCACGGTGGAGACGGTGGCGGACGAGCGCGGATTTCTGCACCCCTGCAAGGGCAATACGGAGATCTTCATCTACCCGCCCTATAAGTTCAAGTGCGTGGACGCGCTCATCACCAACTTCCACCTGCCCGAGAGCACTCTGCTGATGCTGGTGTCGGCGCTCTGCTCGCGCGAGGAGATCATGGCGGTGTACAAAACGGCGGTGGAGGAGCGCTACCGCTTCTTCTCCTTCGGCGATGCGATGCTCATTTTATAACTTTCATACAGACAGGGATTTATGAACAACGAATATTTTTCCTTTGAATTGCAGAAGGTCGACCCCGAAACGGGGGCGCGGGCGGGCGTGTTCCACACGCCGCACGGCGATATCGAGACGCCTGTATATATGCCCGTCGGCACGCAGGCGACCGTCAAGGGGCTGCTGCCCAAGGATCTCAAGGAGATCGGCACGCAGATCCTCCTCTCCAATACCTATCATCTGTATATGCGCCCGGGCGACGGCCTCATCGCGCGGGCGGGCGGACTGCACAAGTTCATGAACTGGGACAGGCCCATCCTCACGGACAGCGGCGGCTTCCAGGTGTTCTCGCTCGCCTCTCTCAATAAGATTACCGACGAGGGGGTGACCTTCTCCTCCCATGTGGACGGCAGCCGCCACACCTTCACGCCCGAACTTGCCATGCGCATCCAACACAATCTTGGCTCGGACATCATCATGGCGTTCGATCAGTGCTCGGAGTATGGCTACACGCACGAGGAGGCGCGCCTCGCCATGGAGCGCACGGCAAAGTGGCTGGAGCGCTGTTACGCGGTGCACGACAACCCCGCGCAGGCGCTCTTTCCCATCGTGCAGGGTAACTTTTACAAGGATCTGCGGCGGGAGAGCCTCGCGCGCTGTCTGCCCTTCGTCAGACACGGCATCGCCATCGGCGGGCTGTCGGTGGGGGAGCCAAAGCCCCTCATGTATGAGCTGCTCGACGACCTCAAAGAGGTACTCCCGCAGGATGTGCCGCGCTACCTGATGGGCGTCGGCTCGCCCGACTGCCTGGTGGAGGGGACGCTGCGCGGCATCGACATGTTCGACTGCGTGCTGGCGACCCGCGTGGCGCGCAACGGCACGGCGCTCACCTCCCGCGGGAAGGTGGTGGTGCGCAACGGCAGGTACAAGGAGGACTTCACCCCCCTCGATCCCGACTGCGGCTGCTACTGCTGCCGCAACTACACCAAAGCGTACCTGCGCCATCTCGTCAATGTGGGCGAGATGACGGGCGCCATCCTGCTCTCCCTGCACAACATCTCCTACCTGCACCGTCTCATGCGCGGCCTGCGCGAGAGCATCTTCGGCGGGCACGTCAGGGAATTTGTTGCCGATTTTTATCGGAAACAGGCGGAGAATGCATGAGGGCAGGGGTTGAAAACTGCGTGAAATGGAAAAAATAACCGTAAATCGCTTGCCAAACGGGCGCAAAAAGGGTATCATAGAAGATGTCCCGCAACGGGAATTTCAGCTTGGTAAGGAGATAACAGACAATGTGGTTTGCAATGCTTGCCGATGAGACAAACAATAACAGCAACTGGCTGCTCTATGTCTTTGTGGGCGTCATCGTGGTCGCTTTCATCGCCTATTTGTTCTTCTCGGGGAGAAAGAACAAGGCGCGTCAGCAGGAATACGTCGAGCAGATCGAGGCGATCCGCCCCGGCAACAAGGTCAAGACGGCGGGCGGCATCTGCGGCATCGTCGTGGAGGTGTGCGACGATAATACCGTGATCATCGAGACGGGCAGCGAGAAATCGGGCAAATCCTATGTCAAGATGGATAAGGAACTCATCGCCCAGACGGATGCCAAGGGCCCCACGCAGATCGCGCGCGAGGAGGCGGAGGCAAAGCGCAAGGCGGAAAAGGCCGCCAAGGAGGCGGCAAAGCGCGGCGAAGCGCCTGCCGAAGCCGCGGAACCTGCCGCGCAGAAGGAGGAGGAAGCGGACGCCAAGGCGCCTGCCGAAGCCGCGGAACCTGCCGCGCAGAAGGAGGAGGAAGCGGACGCCAAGGCGCCTGCCGAAGCCGCGCAAGAGGCGCAGGAGAGCAAGGAAGAGGACAAATGAGCGCATAATCGCGCCCGCCCCCGCATACCGTAGAGTATCACGGATGCGGGGGCTTTTGTATGTCCGAATGGAAACGTGCCGTGCGGGAGGTCATGCTCTCTGCGGCGGTCTGCGTCATCTTCTATCTTCTGGCAACGGCGCTTGCCGCCGTCTTCGTGCGCGCCTATGCGCCGCCGGACGGGGCGGTCTTTGCCGTCAATCAGGTCATCAAATGCACGGGGGCGTTTTTGTTTCCGCTGCTCTTTATCCGCCGCGGGCGCGCCTTTTTCAAGGGCGTTGCCGCGGGGATCGCCGCCTCCCTTCTTGCCATGCTGCTCTTCGCCGCGATCGGCGGGGGATTCCGCCTGAACGCGCTCTACCTCGTCGAACTGCTCGTCTGCGGCGCCCTGGGCGGGCTGGGCGCGCTCGCCGGGACGGCGCTGCGCAGGGAGTAGCGGACAGAAAATTGCGGGGAATGTCAAAAATCACTTGCAAAATTCTCTTTCGCGTTGTATAATGATAAAAAACGAAGAGAGGAGATTTGATCATGATCCGTACGATTGCAAAACCTCAGGCAAAGAAAGTGACGGGATGCGGCGAGTGCAGGAGCACCTGCCAGTCCGCGTGCAAGACGAGCTGCACGGTGGGCAACCAGTCCTGCGAGCGCGTTACGAGAGAAGAGAAGATCGAAAGAAGATAATCCGTTTGCGTGAAAGGAAGGGCGGCGCCGGCGGCGCTGCTCTTTGTTTTGCACTTTTTTCAACCGGCTATGGTACATGTTTTTCACTATCACGATCATCACTACCTCTATGATACCGGCAGCGGCGCCCTCCACGAGTGCGACGAAAAGACGGCGCGCCATCTGGCGGGCGAGCCGGTGGAATTCACCGATGAGGAACTGAAAGCGACACTCGCCGACATCGAGGGGCTGAAGGAGGCGGGGCTGCTCTATGCCGAGGAGCCCAAGGCCGCGCCCGTCAAGTCGCACGAACTCAAGGCAATGTGCATCCACATCTGCCATGACTGCAACCTGCGCTGCAAATACTGCTTTGCGGACGAGGGGGCGTATCATGCCGCGCGCGAGATGATGAGCCTTGCGACCGCAAAACAGGCGATTGACTTTCTCATCGCAAACAGCGGCGCGAGAAAGATCCTCGAGGTGGACTTTTTCGGCGGCGAGCCGCTCATGAACCTGGACGTCATCAAGGAGACGGTCGCCTACGCGAAGGCGGAGGCTGCAAAGCGGGGCAAACGCTTCCTGTTTACCACCACCACCAACGGTCTGCTTTTAAATGACGACGCCATCGCCTTTCTCAATGCCGAGATGGAGAACGTCGTCCTCTCGCTGGACGGCCGCCCCGAGATACACGATGCCGTCAGAAAGACGGTATCCGGCAAGGGGAGCTTTGACGCAGTCATTGACAAGATCAAGAAATTCGTCCGCATCCGCGGGGATAAAAATTATTATGTCCGCGGCACCTTTACGGCGAAGAACCTCGACTTTTCCAAGGATGTACTCTATCTCGCCGACCAGGGTTTTGCCTCGCTCTCCGTGGAACCCGTCGTCACCGACATTCCCGAACTGCAGATCAGGCAGGAGCATCTGCCCGCCATCGAAGCGGAGTATGAAAAACTGTGCGACGAGTATATCTGCCGTGAGGCGGAGGGAAAGGGATTCTCCTTCTTCCACTTCCACATCGACCTGGAGGGCGGCCCCTGCCTTGCCAAGCGCGTCTCGGCGTGCGGCGCGGGGAACGAGTACCTCTCCGTCGTGCCGAACGGCGATCTGTATCCCTGCCACCAGTTCGCGGGGGACAAAAAGTGGCGCATGGGCAGCGTGTACGAGGGTATCACCGCGCCTGAGATCCGCTCGCTGTTTGCCTCTTCCAGCCTCTTCACGCGCGAGAAATGCGGCGCTTGCTTTGCCAAATTTATCTGCTCGGGCGGCTGCAGCGCAAACAATTACCACTACAACGACGATATCAACAAGCCCTATGAAATGACCTGCGCCATGATGAAAAAACGCATCGAATGTGCGATGCACGTCCTTGCGGAGCGCAAGTCACGCGAAAATTAAGCAAAAAATACGAAAAGCGGCGCGTTTCGGCTTGACTGGGACGCCCGTTTTCTATATAATGAGAGGAGCGAGAATTTCCGAAAGAACATTTTGGAATACTTTACGGAAGCGATCCGTTGATTCCCGTTCACAATACAGGAGGAGGCAATGAGCAAGAAAAAAT
Organism: uncultured Clostridia bacterium; assembly: GCA_944372575.1. Taxonomy (GTDB): domain Bacteria; phylum Bacillota; class Clostridia; order Christensenellales; family Borkfalkiaceae; genus Gallimonas. Next base: position 44,476 of record CALVZS010000012.1, read on the forward strand.
CGGTGATCCTGCTGGTGATTTATACCCTTGTGATCGCCGCTTTGTGCTTTATTTGTACCGTTTCGTTTTCCTACGGAACGGACAACCTGTACACGTTCAGCTCCGTCATGCGCATGATGGAGAAGGACGCCGACCTGGGGCTCGCCTACGGCGCGAATGCCGAAGCGGGCGCATATCTGGGCGGCGGCTATTCTGCCGTGTACTATCCGGAGGGCGTCATCTCCGCGAAGGAGTATGCCGACAACATCGAGGGCATGAGCGAGGACGAGGCGGCAGAGTATGCCGCGGACTACGTCCGCTATCCCGATGAGAGCGGCTCCGTATATTTGGAAAAAGGGATCGCCTGCGATGAGAACGGCGCGATGACGGACAGCTTCCGCGAGGCGTTCTCCTCTGCGCTGGCAACGGTCACCGCCCGCTATGCGGGGCTTCGGGTGGACGGCGCGCGCGTGGAGGCGGTGGGGGACTACGCCATCGGCGTATTCCTGCCCGCCATGATGGACGGCGAATACACCGCCATCAGTCTCTTTGCCTATACGGGGGAGCTGGACGTGCGCTCCGGCTCGGACGAGGCATCCGCAACCAGCATCTTCACCATCCGTCCCAACCAGACCATCCGCGACTATGTGCAGAGAGTCACCTCCCGTACGGGCGGGGATACGGCATATGTCGAGTTCGTCTTTACCGATGCGGGCAGGGAAGCGCTCGCCACGGCGACGGCCGGTGCGGCCGATACCGCGGTCACACTGTATTTCTTTGTCGGCGATACGTCCGTTCTCTCGCTCTCCGTGAGCGAGGTGTATGACCAGAACACCCTCTACATCAGCGGCAGCTATACCGCCGAGACGGCGAACACCGTCGCGGTACTCTTCTCCACGGCGCTGGACGGCACCGAGGAGGATCTGACGCTCACACCCGCGGACGCCTATTTCCATACGGCGCTCTACGGCGGCAGCGCGCTCATCATGCTCTACGTCGCGTTCGGCGTCTTCTTTGTGGCGATGATGGCGTTCTTCTTCATCCGCTACCGCCGCCTCGGGTTCGTGCATCTGTACACCTACCTTCTGTTCCTGTTCGCCATGATCCTGTGCGGCTGGTCGATCCCCTTCCTCTATCTGAGTGTGGAGACCTTCCTTGCGTTCCTGCTCACCTCCGTGCTGCTTTGCGTGAGCAACGCGGTCACGTTTGAGAGTGCGCGCAGGGAGTACGCCCTCGGCAAGACGATGGCGACCTGCGTCAAGACAGGGTACAAGAAGTGCTTCTGGAAGCTCTTCGATGCGCACATCGTCGTGGCGGTCATCGGCTTCCTTGTCTATGCGATCGCGCTCACGAGCCTGCAGACGGCAGGCTTCGTCCTCGGGCTGGGCGCCGCGTTCTCCGGCATTGCCACACTCGCCGTCAACCGTTTCGGCTGGGCGGTCATGATGGGAACGAGCAAGCGCCAGGGCGCGTTCTGCAACTTCAAGCGGGAGGAAACGGAAGATGAGTAACAAGCGTTTGAATCTGCTCTCCGTCTGGGCGGCCGTCTCTGCCGTCCTCATCCTTGCGGGGATCGTCCTCATGGCGGTGCTCGGCTTCAATACGTCGCTCGACCGTCCCGAAGGGAAGATCTTTGACGTTCACTACAACGTCGTCGTCGACCTGAGCGAGGAGAGCAGAAGTTCTTTGGAAACCTACTGCGAGGACGCCTTTGCCGATGCGGGCATCGCCTATACCGATGTCGTGACGCTGGAGGGGCAGAGCGATCCCGTTTCGCCCGACCAGGGCGCATTTACCGCGACGGGCAATGACTTTGTGCTGCGCTATACCTTCGCCGCAGACGTCTCCGATGAGGCGCTCGCCGCTGCAAAGACTGCCGTGGAGGCATCCATTGCAGGGGATGAGGCGTTCCTCCTGCCCGCCGAGACATATGTCTCCTATGACACGTTTACGCTGCAGGCCATGAACGAGTCCATGTGGCGGGGCGCGGTCGCCGTGGCGGTCGCCGCCATCGTCGCGCTCATCTACGTTGCCGTCCGCTTCGGGATCGGCAGCGCGCTCACGGGGCTTGTCGCCTGCGTCAACGATGCGTTCCTCACGCTCGCCGTGTTCGCCATCGCGCGCATTCCCGTGTATGCCTTTGCACCCATGCTGTATGCCGCCGTTGCCGCCGTGCTGTCGGCGATCTTCTGGCTCATCCGCTGCATGAAGCTGCGCGATGACGCCAAGGAGCCATCCGCCGGCACCTTCTCCGCAGAGGAGAGCGTTGCAAACGCTGTCAGGGCGACGGACAAAATCGTCTGGGCGGTCGCGGGCATCCTGCTGGCGCTCCTTGCCGTGTGTGCGCTCTGCACCGTGATGACGGGGGCCGCCGCCGTGTTCGCGGGGGCGCTCGTTCCCGTTGCGGCTGCGCTGTATTCCTCCATGCTGCTTGCGCCCGCGCTGCACGTCAAAGTCAAGGCTCGCTTTGACGCCATGAAGCGCAGGCACGCGCGCTATGAGGGCAAGAAGAAGAGCGTAAAGGCGAATCAGGAAAACTGAATTGATTCTCTTAATGGGCGGCGGGAAAAGTTCCCGCCGCCCATTTTTCTGTTTTTGCGCGTAGGTACGCAATATTTTTTGCACAAATGCGTTCGGTTGTGGTATAATAGAGAAAAATACTCTGTAAAACATGACAAACCGACCATGAAGAAACTTGTGCATGAATTTGATCTCACCCCCGCGCAGGAAGGAGCGGTGAAGGCGTGCGCCGCACAGCTGGACATCACGCTGACGACGGCGCGCATCCTGTATGCGCGCGGCATGGTCACGGCGGAGGCGATGCGCGCCTTTCTGCACCCGAGCCGCCGGCACTTTCTCTCGCCCTATCTCATGAAGGGCATGAAGGAGGCGGTGGCGCTCCTGACGCAAGCAAGGGAGGAGGGGTGGCGCGTCGCTCTGTTCGGCGACTACGATGCGGACGGCATCGGCGCGCTCGCGATCCTTTCGCGCGCCCTCAAAAAGTTCGGGATCGAGCCCTATCTCTACGTTCCCGAGCGCAGCGAGGGCTACGGCATGAGCATCGCCGCGCTCGATAAGATCTTCGATGAATTTCTGCCCGATCTCATCGTCACGGTGGACTGCGGCATCTCCAACGCCGCCGAGGTCGCCTACGCGCAGGAGCAGGGGGCATACGTCATTGTCACCGACCACCACGAGCTGCCTGACGTGCTGCCCGACTGCATCACCGTCAACCCCAAGTTTGCGGACGACTATCCCTACGACAATCTCTGCGGCGCGGGCGTCGCATTCAAGCTTGCCGCGGCGCTGCTCGGGGAGGAGGCGGAGGAGCTCATCGATTTCGCGGCTCTCTCGACGGTGGCGGACAGCGTGCCGCTTCTGGGGGAGAACCGTGACATTGTGGCGGAGGGGCTCGGCCGCATCCGGGAGCATCCCCGCCCCGCTTTCACCGCCCTGCTCGGCAAGACGAATGAGGTGACGGCACAGACGCTCGCCTTTACCGTGGCTCCGCGCATCAATGCAGCGGGCAGGATGGGGGACGCGCACGCCGCGCTCGAGCTGTTTACGACGGAGATCCCCGAGGCGATCGCTCCGCTTGCAGAAAAGCTCAGCCTCTACAATACCGAGCGCCAGCACGCCTGCGACGAACTGTACGCCCAGGCGGTCGCGCAGATCCGCGCGGCGGGCGCCTTTGATCCTGTCGTCATGCTTGCCGCCAAGGACTGGAACGCGGGATTCGTGGGCATCGTGGCGGCGCGCATCGCCGAGGAGTTTTCCCGCCCCGCGCTCCTCTTCGTGCAGCGCGGCGAGATGCTGCGCGGCAGCGCCCGGAGCGTGGAGGGGGTGAATATCTTCGAGGCGCTCAAGGCTTGTTCGGAGTATATCGAGGAATTCGGCGGGCATTCGCAGGCGGCGGGGGTCAACGTCCGTGCCGACAGGTTTGACGATCTGAAGCGCGCGCTCGGGCAGTATATCGCCTCGCACTATACGCGCGACGATCTCGCCGCGAAGCTGTACGTCGTCGGAGAGGGGGAAGATCACAGGCGCGTCGCGCACGAGCTTGCCATGCTCGAGCCGTTCGGGATCGGCAACCGCCGCCCGCTCTTTACGATGGACGTCTCCGGCGTGGATGCCTCGCCCGTCAAGCCGCTCTCACCCCACCTGTCCATGCATACGGGCGGACTCGATCTCATGTACTTCGGCGGGGCGAAGGATGCGAAATTTCTGCGCAGCGATCTCAAAAAGACGCTCGTCTACGAGTATAATCTGTCCGTTTTCCGCGGAAAAGAATACCTGAAGGGATTTGTACGCGCCGTGCTGCCGGCGGGCGGCGGGAGCGCGGCGCCCGAGATCTTTGAAAACACGCTGCTTTCCCTGCGCGGAACGCCCGTTTCGGCGGACGCGGGTACGGCGGAGCTGGATATGTTCCTCGCCAAGGCGCGCGCCGCCTGCCCGTACGGTCTGTGCGCCGTGTGCTACGACGTCGCCTCGCTCTCCGCATTTCCCTCCCTTGCGGGCCTTCCCGCCGACGTGTTCCGCTTCTCCTCCGGGAACTGCGAGAACGTGGTGCTCATCGCGCCCGATCCGGGGTGCGACCTCTCGGGCTACCGCGACGTCGTGTTTCTGGAAAATCCTCCGGCGCTCGCTCTCCGCACGGGCGGGGCGAAAGTGCGCGTCAACGCGGATCTGAGCGCCAAGGCGCCGCTGCGCGCACTCTCCGTTCGGCGGGAGGAACTGCTCGCCGTCTTTCAGGCGATGCGCACGCAGGCGGATCGCGTGTCGGGGGAGAGTTATGCGCAGGCGGCGGCCTCCTGCGACGCCCTCGGCTTTTCCGTGCAGGAGTTCATCTTTGCGCTCGCCGTGTTCGCGGAACTCGGCCTTGTGACGCTCTCGGACGGGCGGCTGCGCGTCGTCCGCGGAAAAAAGACGGAGCTCTCCGCCTCGCCCCTCTACCGGGCGGTGGAGAAGCTCAAGGAGGAATGAAGATGGAATCCATCCTCATGAAGATCTATGAATTCTATGCGGGGGACGAGCGGGACATGCTCCTGCACGCCTACGATTTCGCGCGCGAGGCGCACCGCAACCAGAAGCGTGCCTCGGGCGAGCCCTATTTTATCCACCCGTGCGCCGTGGCGGAGATCCTCATCGATCTCGGGCTGGATGCCGAGACCATTGCGGCGGCGCTGCTGCACGACGTCATCGAGGACACCCCCGTCACGGAGGAGGACGTGCGCCGCGAGTTCGGCGACAACGTCCTGTCCCTCGTCTCGGGCGTCACCAAACTGGACAAGATCGTCTTCAAGTCGCAGGAAGAGGAGGAGGCGGAGAACTTCCGCAAGATCTTCATCGCGATGGCGAAGGACATCCGCGTCATCATCATCAAGCTCGCCGACCGCCTGCACAATATGCGCTCGCTCAACTTCCTCTCCAAGGAGCGGCAGCAGAAGATGGCGCGCGAGACGCTGGACATCTACGCGCCCATCGCGGGCAGGCTGGGTATTTCGCAGGTCAAGTGCGAGCTTGAAGATCTCTGCCTCAAATACCTCGATCCCGCCGCGTTCGAGTATCTCGTCGAAAATATCCACCAGAAACTCGAGGAGCGCAACCGCTTCGTCGATTTCGTCGTCGAGGAGATCAACGGCATCCTGGAGGAGAGCCATATCCACGGCGAGGTGTTCGGGCGGCCCAAGCACTTCTATTCCATCTATAAAAAGATGAAGGACAAGCACAAGTCCCTCGATCAGATCTACGATCTCACCGCCGTGCGCGTCATCGTGGGGACGGTGGACGAGTGCTACGAGGTGTTCGGCAAGATCCACAAGAAGTGGAAGCCGGTGCCGGGGCGCATCAAGGACTACATCGCCACCCCCAAGCCCAACCTCTATCAGTCGCTGCACACCACCGTGGTCACCAACTTCGGGCAGCCCTTCGAGATCCAGATCCGCACGGAGGAGATGCACCGCACGGCGGAGTACGGTATCGCGGCGCACTGGAAGTACAAGGAGAACCGCGAGGAGGAGACCTCGCTCGACGCGCGCATCGCCTGGATCCGCGAGGTCATGGAGCTGCAGGGCGGGCTGAAGGACTCCAAGGAGTTCATGGAGACGGTCAAGGGGGAGCTGTACTCCACCGAGCTTCTGGTGTTCACGCCGCAGAGCAAGGTCATCTCCCTGCCCGCGGGCGCCACGCCCGTCGATTTCGCCTACGCCATCCACTCGGAGGTGGGCAACCGCTGCACGGGAGCCAAAGTCAATGGCAAGATCGTTCCCCTGAATACCAAACTGGAGACGGGCGACGTGGTGGAGATCATCACCTCCCCGAACAGCAAGGGGCCTTCGCGCGACTGGCTCAAATTCATCAAGTCCTCCTCGGCGCGCGCCAAGATCAAGTCCTTCTATAAGAAGGAGATGAAGGAGGAGAATATCCGCCTGGGCAAGAGTATGCTGGAGGAGGCAGCCAAGCGCAAGGGGATGTCTCTTGCCGAACTCGTCACGCCCGAGAGCTTCAAGAAGGTGTCCGAAAAGCTCTCCTTCGATATGCCGGACGAGATGTACTCCGCCATCGGCTACGGCGCGGTGACGGTCAACCAGGTCATCTTCAAACTGCTCGACTACTTCCGCAAAGAGGCGCCCGCGCCCATCATCCCGCAGCCCTTCAAGGCAAAGAACGCCAAGGGCAGCGTCACCATCAACGGCATGACGGGGATGCTCGTCTCCTTTGCCGGCTGCTGTTCTCCCGTCCCGGGGGACGACATCGTGGGATTTGTCACGCGCGGCAGGGGGATCGTCGTCCACCGCAAGGACTGCCCCAACATGAAAAACATCGACCCCGCCCGGCTGCAGACCGCCGAGTGGGTGGTCAAGGAGGGAGAGGCGCGCTTCAAGGCGGCCATCGTCGTCATGGCGGAGGATCAGGGCGCGGCGCTTGCGGCGATCTCCGGCTCGGTCGCCGAGATGAAACTGGAGATCACCTCCATCAACGGCAGATATGACAAGAACGGCTCGGCGATCGTCGACGTCACCGTCAGCCTTCTGAGCCGGCAGGACGTGGAAGTGCTCATCGGCAAGATCCGCTCCCACGCCAAGATCCTGGACGTACATCGTATGGCAAACTGACATGGAAGTCTGTAAAATATATCCGCACGGGTTTGCGGCAAACAGCTATCTTCTGACGCAGGACGGCGTACATGCCGTCGCCGTCGATCCCGCCCAGCCGCGCATCGCTTCCGAGGCGCAAGCGCGGGGGCTGTGCGTGACGCACGTCCTCCTGACGCACGGCCACTTCGACCATATCGGCGGCTGTGCCGCGCTGCAGGCGGCGGGCGCAAAGGTGGGGTGTCTTGAGGCGGAGCGCCCGCTCGTCCTCGGCCCCGGGAACGCGGCGCAGCTCTTCGGGGCCCGCGTTGCACCCTTTCGCATCGACTTCACCTTCCGCGGCGGGGAGGAACTCCTCCTCGACGGGATGCGCATCGGCGTCATTGCCGCGCCGGGACACACGGCGGGCGGCGCGTGCTTTGCGGCGGAGGGGTATCTCTTTACGGGGGACACCCTGTTCGCGGGCGACGTGGGCAGGACGGATCTGCCCACGGGCAGCGGCGCGCAGCTGGAGGAGAGCGTGAGAAGGCTGTACGCCCTGCCCGGGGACTACCATGTCTGCCCGGGACACGGGGAGGACACGACGCTTGAGTATGAGCGCCGCAACAACGGGTGGATCCGATGCTGACGTGCAATCAAAGTTTTCTCGTCCCCGAACTCATGGACGTGGTGCGCCTGTTCGATGGCGCGCAGGATCTCCCCATCGACGTGCGGTCGGAGGAGAGGGGAGATATGTTCTGCAATGCCGTCACCGTCGGCGGGAAAACGTGTTCGTTTTCGGATGCGGGCGAGGAGGACGCGGTCGCGCTGCGCCGCCGGAGCCTGTGCAAGCGGTACGCAAAGCTCGCACTCTACCGGGCGCTCTCCGACGTGACGGGGGTGCATTTGCCGTGGGGCGCGCTGACGGGCATCCGGCCCACCCGCCTTGCCTATCAGGAACTGGAGGCGGGGCGGCCCTTTGAGCCGCTCTTTGCGCAGATGGACGTCGCACCCGACAACATCGAACTCGTCCGCCGCGTCCTTGCGGCGCAGCGGGGCATCCTTGCGCGGGGGGAGGGCAACTGCGACCTGTTCGTGTCTCTGCCCTTCTGCCCGACCAAGTGCGAATACTGCTCCTTCATCACGGCGCCCATCGCGGCGACCAGAAAGTATCTGCCCGACTACCTCGCCGCCCTCGGGCGCGAACTCGGCGCGGCAGAGGGGCTGATCGGCAACCTGCGCGCCGTCTATATCGGCGGCGGCACGCCCTTCGCGCCGGAGGCGGGGGAGCTGGCGCAGGTGCTGCGCGCCGTCGCGCCCCTGCGCACCAACGGGTGCGAATACACCGTCGAGGCGGGCCGTCCCGATACCTTCACCCGCGAAAAGCTGGAGGTGTGCAGGGAGTTCGGCGTGACGCGCATCTGCATCAACGCGCAGAGCTTTTCGGACGAGACGCTCGCGCGCATCGGCAGAAAGCACACCGCGCAGGCGGTGCGCGATGCATTCGCGCTCGCCGCGCCCTATGACTTTCTGATCAACTGCGACCTCATCGCGGGGCTGACGGGGGAGACGCTTGAGGAGTTCTGTGCGAGCGTGGACGAGGCGATCGCCCTCGCGCCCGCGAACATCACCGTGCATACGCTGTGCCTCAAAAAGGGCGCCCGCCTCAAGGAGGAGACGCAGCGCCTGGGCGAGGGACGCCTTTCCGAGATGATCGCCTACTCGCGCGCCGCGCTCACGGCGGCGGGGTACGAGCCGTACTATCTCTACCGGCAGAAGTACATGGCGGGCGCGCACGAGAACGTCGGCTGGGCAAAGCCGGGAACGGCGTGCCTGTACAACGTGGACGTCATGGAGGAGACGTGCGACAACCTCGCCGTGGGCGCGAACGCCGTATCCAAAAAGCTGTTTGCGGGCGGGAAGCGCATCGAGCGCCACGGCAGTCCCAAGGACATTCCCACCTATCTTGCAAAAGTCGGGCAGCTCATATTAGAGCGGGAAAGGCTGTTCCTTGCAAAAGAATAAGCGACGCCGCCTCCGCGCAGGAATGCGCTGTTTTCGCGGGGAATCAAATGGAACCATAAGAGCAATTCGCCGTTTTTAAGTATAGGAGGAAGTTAATTATATGGGCCTATTTGATTTTTTAAAGAAAAAGAGAGTTCAACTGACGGAAAAAGAACGAAAATGGAATAAAATGTGGGAACTATGGGCGGCAGAGCACGCGCATTCGCCATATGCAGAACTTATGACGTATCAGAGCGAAATCAATAACGGCGGACATTTTCAATATTTCGACAACGTGTCAAATACAAGCGATCTGCAAAAAGAGATGTTGTCATTGCAAACGATTTTGCCGCCACAACTCAGCGAAACGCTTAAAAAAGCTTATGAGGCATACTTGGCTCTTGAAGAAAATGAAGATGAAAACGCGGAAGAGATTTTAAAGCAGTGCGATCACACGTTTTATGAACATGAAGAAGAAGTGAATCGTATATTGGAAGCGTACGCCGCTGAAATCGAACTGTGAGTTGTGCGGACGAATGTATTCAAAATACAGCGCGCGATAACAGAAAGGACGAACGAAAGCTTCGTTCGTCCTTTCTGTTATCTGGATCTCTGTGAGAAGAGCGGTCAACGTACGGGTATGCGTACATTGGGCGCCCTTATTTTTTGGGGCGGACGGGCGTGCCGCAATAGGGGCAGAACGCGCTCTCCCGCGTGTAGGAAAAGCGCGCGCCGCACGCGGGGCATTGTGCGCTCAGAACTTCCTTGCCGAGGGGCGTGTTTTCGTTGAGCAGGAGGGTGTCCCCCTCGCGCCGCAGCCCCGTCAGATACTGTCTGCGGAAGCAGGTGTCCAGCAGGGCGCGCACCTCCTTTTCGGACATGGAGAGCTGCGCGGCGATCTCGCTTACGGTGTACAGGTGTTCCTGCGTGACGGCGCTCACGACGCGCGTGAGCGCGCGGGCAGGAAGATAGGACGTCGTCCAGCCGATGGGCGTGCCGTAGAACCCGACGGCGAGCAGCGCGATGCCCGTTCCCCACAGGCCGGGCTGCCCCACGGCGAGCCCGATGCCCAGGAGCGCTCCCCCGAGGGGGAGACAGAGCGTGAGCAGGATACAGAGGATGAGGCGCTTCTTCAGCGCGCGGCGTGCAGCTTGCATCGTTTCCTCCCGATATTGTTCTGTCCCGATTATAGCGCGTCTGCGGGGATTTGTCAACCCGATTTTTTTGCGGGACTTGACAGGCGGGGGCATTCGTGATATAGTATAAGCGAAAATATGTCCTTTCGGAGGGCAACTATGACGACGGAACAGATCATCCTCATTGTACTCGGAGCGGCACTCGCCGCGGCGGTCGCGACGCTCATCGTGACTGTCTGCAAGTATCGCGCGCTGCGACGGCGGGAAAATGCACAGAGGACGCACGCGCAGGAGGTCATCGTCCGGGACGGGGAGCGCTACTCTGTCTCGCCCGAGATCGCCCGCGCGGGAGAGGTGAACGTCTCCCATGCGGAGGGGGATTTTGTATTGGCGGCGGGCAAGACGTACCGCGCCCGGAAGGGCGGCGAGCTGCTGCCCGGCACCTATACGGTGCTTGCCTCCAGCGATGCCGCGCATACGTTCAAATTGCGCGTGGGCGGGTTCGTGCGCAATTTTTCGCACGGGGATGTCCTCGTGCTCAAGGACGGCGAGGAGATCTGCGCGGTGGGAGGATCCGCCATTTTAAGGTAGAACATATGTCCCGCGGGACATGCAGGGGTGACAGCGAATACAAGTGCGCCGGCGGGCATCTGCCCGCCGGCGCATATTATATTATAGATTATATTATAGTATAATGTATTATTATGTATTATGGCGATGCAAACAGCATCCTGTGCAGCGCCAGCGTCTCTTCCCTGTCCGAAGAACGGCTGCGCCATTGCGCGGCATAGTCGGAAAAGAGGGCGCGGTACTGATGTGCGAGCCGTTCCTCTTTCGCATGGCGAAACAGGATGCGCCGCCGTCCGTCTGTCAGCAGTTCCGCCTGCTGCAGGCTGTGATTGAGCAGAAGGGAGGTTCGGGCGCCGTCAAAGAAAAGTTCCGTGGCCTTATAATTGCGCCCGTCGTCCCATGCGGTGCGGATCTCGAGCGTCACACCGTTTCCGGCATAGACCTTTTGCGCGCGCACGGTGCAGCCGACGATCTGTTCGGATGCGCTCTCGGTCTCGGCGAAGCCTGCTCTCAGGTCGGTAAGGCGCATGGCAACGCTCAGGGCGTTGATCCCGCTGTCCGCCCAGCTTCCGCCGAGGGCTTCCCTGCCCGCCCGGATGCGACCCTCGCATACATAGGGGTCGCAGAAGGTGCAGCGGATGCGCCGGAGGTTCTCCCAGCCGTATTCGCGCGCGAGCCGGGCGCGGTTCTTTAAAAACCAGCCGATCTCCGCGCCGTATGCGGCATGGTACGCCGTGCGCAGCAGCACGCCCGTCTCCTCCGCCGTGCGGTACATCCGTTCGGCCTGCGCAAGGCAGAGGGCGGCGGGCTTTTCCAGCAGCACGTCCTTCCCCGCGCGCATACATACCTCTGCAACGCTCATATGCCGTGCGGGAGGGGTGGAGATGAGCACGGCGTCCAGAGGGGCCTCGGCAAGCATCTGCACAAGGTCGTCGTAGAATGCGGGGGCGCGGCATACGCACGCCCTGCTCCCGTCGGTGTCGCACGCGGCGGACAGTTCGTAGAGCGCGGGGAGCGCGAGCAGCGCGTCCTGCTGGATGGGGGAGATGGCGCCCAGGCCCACGATCCCCAGCCTAATTCTCAAACCAGCCGATGATGTACAGGTAGACATTGAGTTCTTCGAGCAGGGCCTTCATTTCCAGGAAGTGCCGCCTGCTCTCCTCCTTCCCCTCGCAGTGACGGACATAGGCGAGCGCGGCAAGGGCAAACGCCCTGCCAGCGCGGTATCCCGTTTTCTCCGTTGCCGCGAGCGCCTTTTCGGCGGTCTCGTCCGCCCGGTCAAATTCGCGCAGCCGTGCATAGGCGACGGCCGCTGCGGCATGTGCCTTTCCCAGTTCGATATAGCTCTCGATCGGGCTGTTTTCTTTGACGGAGCGGCGGTACCACTGCAGCGCCTCCTTCGGCCGGTCACAGCAGAGCGTCTCCGTCATGTTGGTGTACAGCTTGCCGTTTGCGCTGTGAAGGCGGTAGTCTTTTGCAAAGCGCAGCGCCGAGGCGTAGATGCGCTCCGCCTGCTCGTTCATGCGGCGGAAGCGGTAGTTGTGCCCCTTCAGCCGCAGCAGCTCCAGCCGGTCGTCGACGGAGAGATCGGGCGCATCCAGCAGCGCCTGCGTCTGTGCAAGCGAGGCATCGAACTCTCCCTTCAGAAAGAGCAGATCGGCGTACTTGATCGCGGTGAGGTGATAGATATGGGGGGAGATGGTGGGGCGGACGAGATCCATGTCGTCCAGCAGGGCGTGGTAGGCGGCAAGGCTCTCGTCATAGTGACCCATCAGGTGGCGCACATGGATGCAGAGGAAGCGGTAGAGGTAATACCATTCCCCCGCATCCGCCTTCGTCACGGGGTGGGTGCGGATAAAGGCGTCCGCCCGTGCGAGTTCCCTGCTGCGGCGCAGATAGATGATTTCGATGACGACGGCAAGGGTGCGCAGGAGGACGTTTTCGCTCTGCGTATATTTTTTCAGCAGGTCGTGCATCTCCAGCCAGTACCCCGCGCCGGCATAAAATTCCGAAAGGCGGAAAACCTGCCCGTACAGCTGCGCAAGGCAGGCGGGATGCGCGATGAGCGTATCGAGCGCGGAGGCGAAATAGGGGAATACGGCCGCGCCCTTTTCCGAGGCGATGCAGGCGAAGATGTCCTCCAAAATGGCGGTCTTCTGTTCGTCCGGCATTCGCTCCAGCAGATGGTTGCGCACGCTCTCGTCCACCTTGTACAGCGAGCGCTTTTCATTGAGGGGGAGGATGATGGACTTGTCCAGCAGGATATTCAGTTCGTCCGTGCTGTAATCCAGGTGCTGCATGGCGAGCAGCCGCTGGGCAAAGCGCGGCTCGAATACGCGCGGGACGCAGATGACGCGCACGGCATAGCTGTCCTTGTCGGAGAGGTGGCGCATATAGCGGTCTGTGATCATTGTCTTTCCGTCCAATGCGTCTGCATCGAAGCGTTCGCCCCTGTTTTTTGCCGACTCATACAGGTCGACGCACATATCAAGGTAGAGGGGAACGCCTGCCGCATGGGCCGCAATGCTTTTGGCGATGTCCGGCTCGGTGACGGGTACCCTTTCCAGGAACCACAGGCTGTCCTCTGCGGACAGATCGTTCAGCCGGTGCGCGTTGAGAAATTCCCCCCAGTCCGGATCCTGCCTGTCCCAGCGCAGGCGGTCGCGCGAGGCGATGACGATGCGCACGTTTTCGCTTGCCAGGAAGAGCTCTTTGAGCCATTCCTCGGGATCGGCGGAGGGCGTGCCGCCCACCGTCCTGTTCAGCATACTCTCGTAGGAATCGAGAAAGATGACGTGATATTTTTTCTTCTCGGCGGAGTTGGCAATGCACAGCCCCAGATAATAGGGCAGGCGTTCAAACAGCTCAAATTCGGTCAGGGTGGCGATCTCGGCGATCTCCTCGCGGTATTTGGTTCGGATGCGCGCATCTTTGATAAAGGAGATGCACTTGTCAAGGATTGATACGGGGATGCTGGCGGAGGCTGTGGCGATGGAGATGACTTCGTTCAGGATGCCCATCACCGTCATGGAGAGATTGTGGTTGCGGTTCCTGATCTCTTCCACGCTCATCCGCGCCTTTGCATAGTACTGCATGACGGCGTAGTCGAACAGCCCGCAGTCCCCCTGAATGCCGCTGCGGATGGCCGTCAGGATGTTGACGGGGTTTCCATATTCAAAGGCGTCGAGGCTGACGAATACGTTATAGACGGTTTTCTCTCTGATCTGCGCATACACCTCCGGCGAGCCCGCGATGATCTTTTTGAGCAACGTCGTCTTTCCGATGCCGCCCTTCCCGTAATAGTTGATGATCTCCTTCGGCCTGTCGGCCAGTGAGAGCATACTCCTGCGGAACACCTCGCGCGGTTCCGTCCGGTCGGTGAACAGTTTCTGCGCTTTGAACGAATCGTTTTTCTTGCTGAATTTGCTCTGAAGCATTTTTTGCCCCCGGAATCCTGTGTGACGTTTTCTTATTTATTATAGAATAAAAGGCTGCGATTTGCAACCGTTTGCCGTTTTTTCGTACAGAATATTTGCAATTTTTTGTCTGCGGGCGCGTGCGTAAAAATTTCACGGCGGATTTATGCAAAGCCGCACGAATTTCTTTGACAAGCGCGCAAAAAAATGGTAAGATAGGTTCTGACGTACGCGAGGAGGACGGCTCTCCACCTTCCGCTTGGCGTGCGCGGCAAAATATTCCATAGGAGGATAAACGCAAATGGAAAAGCAGGAGATCATCGCAAAGTTCGCTTCCCACGAGGGGGACACCGGTTCGCCCGAAGTTCAGATCGCGCTCCTCACCGAGCGCATCAACCACCTCAACGAGCATCTCAAGGAGCACAAGCATGACAACCACTCCCGCCGCGGTCTTCTCAAGATGGTCGGCCGTCGCAGAGGGCTTCTTGACTATCTCAAGGCGAAGGACATCGAGCGCTACAGAGCGGTCATCGCGGCGCTGGATCTCAGAAAGTGAGGCTTTGAAAAAGGAGCGGCTTTTTGCCGCTCTTTTTTTGGGACTGCGCGCAGAGATGTGCGGCACAGCCCATATCGTTTCCGCGCCGTCGGGGTGCGGAGACCAAGAACGAAAGGCGTTAAAGATAAGGAGATAGAAAACACATGAACTACCAGGAATTCAGAATGAACGTGGGCGGCCGCGAGGTCGTCATCGAGACCGGAAAGTACACCGAGCAGGCAAACGGCTCCTGCGTGGTGCGCTGCGGCGAGACCGCCGTCATGGTGACGGTGTGTATGTCCAAGACCCCGCGTGAGGGCATCGATTTCTTCCCCCTGCAGGTGGACTATGAAGAGAAGATGTATGCCGTGGGCAAGATCCCCGGCAGCTTCAAGCGCAGGGAGGGCAGGGCGTCCGACAAGGCCATCCTCACCGCCCGCCTCATCGACAGGCCTCTGCGCCCCCTCTTTCCAAAGGGACTGTTCAACGACGTCGTGGTCGTCGCCACGGCGCTCTCCGTTGAACCGGACGTGAGCCCCGAGCCTCTCGCCATGATCGGCTCCTCCGTCGCGCTCTCCATCTCCGATATTCCTTGGGGCGGCCCCACGGGTTCGGTGGTCGTCGGCCTCGTGGACGGTGAGTACGTCATCAATCCCGATGCCGAGCAGCGCGCAAAGAGCACCATCCACCTCAACCTCGCCGGCATGAAGGACGCCATCCTCATGATCGAGGCGGGCGCGGACGAAGTGTCCAACGACGAGATGGTGGGCGCCATCATGTTCGGCCAGCAGGAGATCTCCAAGATCTGCAAGTATATCGAGGAGATCATCGTCCCCGCCGTGGGCAAGCCCAAGCAGCAGATCGAGCTCTACCACATTCCCGAGGAGCTGGACGCTGCCGTGCGCGCATATGCTTCCGGAAAGATCGACTGGGCGCTCGATACCTTTGACCGCCAGGAGCGCGAGGCGCGCCAGGATGAGGCGGAGAAGGAGATCTTGGAGCATTTTGCCGAGATCTATCCCGACAACGCCCGCGAGATCAAGGATTCCGTCTACTACCTGACCAAGGAGAAGGTGCGCGCCAAGATCTTTGACAAGGGCATCCGCCCGGACGGCAGAGGCCTCAAGGACGTGCGTCCCATCTGGTGCGAACGGCACGTCCTGCCCCGCGTACACGGCTCCGCCGTGTTCACCCGCGGCCAGACGCAGACGCTCGCCACCTGCACGCTGGGGATGCTGAGCGACGCGCAGAAGCTCGAAGGCCTGGACGACGAAACGAGCAAGCGCTATATGCACCAGTACAACTTCCCCGGCTACTGCACGGGGGAGGCGAAGGCGATCCGCGGTGCGGGCCGGCGCGAGATCGGCCACGGCGCCCTTGCGGAGCGCGCGCTCATCCCTGTTCTTCCCTCGGTGGAGGAATTCCCCTACGCCATCCGCGTGGTCAACGACATCCTCTCCTCCAACGGCTCCTCGTCCATGGCGTCCGTGTGCGGCTCCACCATGGCGCTCATGGATGCGGGCGTTCCCATCAAGGCACCCGTTGCGGGCGTCGCCATGGGGCTCATCAAGAACCAGGAGACGGGCGAGTTCCGCGTGATGACGGACATTCAGGGGCTGGAGGACTTCCTCGGCGATATGGACTTCAAGGTGGCAGGGACGCAGAAGGGCATCACCGCCATTCAGATGGACATCAAGATCAAGGGCATCTCCGAGGAGATCATGCACACCGCCATCGAGCAGGCGAACGAGGGCAGGACGTTCATCCTCTCCAAGATGCTTGCCTGCGTGCCGGAGGTCTCGCCCGAGCTCTCCAAGTACGCGCCCCGCATCATCTCCTTCCATATCGATCCCGAGAAGATCGGCGACGTGGTGGGCAAGCAGGGCAAGGTCATCAACTCCATCATTGCCGAGACGGGTACCAAGATCGACATCGAGGACGACGGCACCGTCTGCATCGCCTCCTTCGGCGATTCGGAGGCGGCGCTCCGCGCCAAGGCGATCGTCGAGAGCATCGTGCGCGATCCCGAGGTGGGCGATATGTTCATCGGCCGCGTCGTGCGCATCCTCTCCACGATGGGCGCGTTTGTCGAGTTTGCCCCCGGCAAGGACGGCATGATCCATATCTCCAAGATGGCGGATCACCGCATCGAGAAGGTGGAGGACGTCCTCTCCGTCGGCGACGTGGTCAAGGTCAAGATCATCAAGATCGGCGAAAAGGGCATCGACTTCAAGCTGCTCGAAAAAATGGCATAAAAATGCGGTTGCAGGGCCTCCCTTCTGGGAGGCCCTTTTTTTGTATAAGAAAACCCGCGGAAAGTCCGCGGGTTCAAGAGAGGCTTTGCCGATGAACAAAAAACGAGCAAAAGAAAA
>CALVZS010000013.1 GCA_944372575.1 uncultured Clostridia bacterium
TTCCTTCTGAATCGGTACCGGCTGCGACCATGACTCACCGTCCGCGCTGTGAAAGACAAGCACGCGGTTTTCCGGGCAGGGCTCCCCCATGCCTCCGCATTGGGAAAGGAGCAACAGACTCCCGTCCGGAAGTTTGCGTACGATCGCCTCACAGCTCAATGAATCGCGGTGTACCATACTGATCCTGTCCATATCTTTTCTCCGTTCCGGCAAAGTGCGCGCCCGCCGCACAGGGCGGGCGCGACATTGCAAGATCAATCTTTCTTCTTTTTCAGGATAACTGCAACCGTAACGACCAGGATGACTGCCGCCGCAGCGCCGAGTCCGAGCGCGCTCTCCAGCGTGCTGCCGCAGCCGCCGTTGTCGCCGCCGGGCTGATCGCCAGGCTGATCGCCGGAATCATCGCCGGGATCATCGCCGGGATCATCGCCGGGATCATCGCCGGGATCATCGCCGGGATCATCGCCGGGCGTATCTGCCATTTCAAACACGGCGATGAGCGTCAGATCGCTCTCCACTTCTTTGAGTTCGGTGACGGTGCCTTCCTCGCCCTCGATGCGCCAGCCCACAAAGTCATACCCTTCGCGGACGGGATTCTTGAGCGTGACCGTATCGAAGTAGGTGATGGTGGCGGGGTTGCTCTCGCCTGCGGCATACTGTCCGTTGTTGAGGCGGTAGGTCAGCGCATATGTAACGACGGAGAACTCCGTCCGGATGGTGAACGCGCCGTCCACCTGATAATAATAATTGCCGTCCGATGCCACCGTCAGGGGTACGACGCGCTCCTCGCCGTCCGGCTCCTGTGCCGCATAAACAACACTTACAGCCGCCTCATATCCCTTATCGGGCGTTGCCTCAATGGTCAGCGTCTTGTAGATATTGCTCGTGAAGGTCCCCTCTGCCGCAACGCTGTCAACGGTGACGCTGCCGTGTTCGCCGACTTCTGCCGCAAGCGTAACCTCCTCGCCCAGCCCGAGCACCTCCAGTTGCTTCGTCTCGCCGACGGAGATCTTGTAGAGGGCGATCTCAAGACTGCCCGTCGTATCGTCCGCCTGTTGTTCCGCAATCGACAGATTTTCAGTCTCCCCTTCAAGTTTAAGGCCCGTAAAGTCATACCCCGCCTTGGGAACGACGACGACCGTCGACTCGTCATTGGGCGCAAGCCAGAGCTTTCCGTCCGAACCGTCGTCGATCATATTGCTCCAATCATCGACGTCCGCATGTGTGATAAAATTCCAGTCCGCAAGCGAATCATAGCGGAAATAATAGATGTCTACGCCATCCGCTTCGCCTGTAATATCGAGCGCGACGAGAGGTGATACCGTCACTTCGATGGTAGCATTGAGCGGCTCCGTCCCGAGTTCAACGGTATCGTCGTCAGGGGATTCCGCGCCCTTGCAGTGATTGCCTCTGCGAAGGAAATACTCTCCTTCATAGGCATAGCCCGTCAGAAGCGCGCTGCCGTTCTTATGATAGACATAATTATTTCCGTTTCTTATTTCCAGATTGTCTGCCTCCGCGCCGCGCTGATCGATCGTCTTACCCTCGGCGCTCGTGGCGACTCCGGTGATGCCGTAGCCTTCGGCGAGTTCGGAATGCACGCGGATGGGGTCATAGGCGAACACCTTGTCAGAGTCAAAATACACCTTACCCATCTCCCCGAGATCGACCGTATAGGTGCCGTCATCAGCCAATGTCGCCTCGGTACCGTTGACCTTGAGGGTAACGTTATCGTACCATGCGTCGTAGAGCGTCGCGTTGTTGGTGGCAGCCGCCGTCAGATCGAGCACGTCCGTGGTGATCGCATCGTTCGTCCGACGAATGAGCGCGATGTCGCCGAATGCAAAGTCCCAGCGGCTTGCACTGTATGTAAACTCGATGTACTCAATAGCGAGATCGGACCAGTTCTGCATCTCGGTAAGACGGTTGCCAAGGGCACTCGCCTGATTGCCGTCGCGGATCTGCGTGAGCGGAATGTACACGGTACCGTCCGTTCCGACCGAAACATTGAGCTGTCCGCCGATATTGTCCTTTCCGCCGTCGGAAATGCGTACGGTGCCGACCTCGTCCGTCAATGCGTTCACAAAGGTAAAGCGGAGATCTTCCTTGCTTGCGCCCCACACGGTATCGTTTCCCGCAAACTTGATGCGTACATAGCAGAGCCCCGAAGAGTCATTGGGGCGGTTTGCCTGGCGATAAACGACCTTGAAACGGAACGCAAGATCGGTGGCATCCGTAAGCGTATAATCATCGCCGCTTTCCGATGCCGGCGTAAACCGCACCGTGCTCGTGCCTTTTGCCGTCGTGATCCTCGAGATCACGCCGTTCTCGATGGAAAGCTGTTCAAGTTCGTTCTCCGGCACGGTGGTTGCAGCCGGAACATCTTCGCCCGCGGCGGAGGCACGCATAAACATCATACCCCCCCCCAGCAACGCAGCCAGCAGGCACAGTGTGGCAAGGCATGCGATAAGCGCCCTGCGCAATGTCTTTGTCATAGTTTCTTCCTCCTTATCTTTTCATATTTTTCCGCTTTGTGGAAACTTTCCCCATAAAAATGACCGTCAATGCGCTTGCGGCAAGTGCCGCGGTGATGCCGCCGCCCGCCCCCGCAAGCGACGAACCGCATCCCCCTTTGCTTCCGCTTTCGGGCGGCTGCGTTTCACCACCCGGGTTCTCCGGATCGCCGCCCGGATCCTCCGTTTCGCCGCCCTGCCCGGGATCCGGCTCTTTTTCGGCGACGGTGACGTACACGTTGAGCAGACTGTACAGATCCTGTGCTTTGCCCGTCACCCGCTCGGAAAATTTGAACGTATAGCGTCCCTCGATGTTCTTGGCATACTCGGGACACTCCCATGTGCCCGTAAGCGAAAGTTCGGAGCCGTCCCCGGCTACAAGCGTCACCGTCTGCGGAAGTTGCTCCAGAATATCCGCCTTTTCGGTGCCGGGCTGCACCGTAATGTACTGTTCATAGTCCTCTTTTGCCGACACATAGTCTATATATCCGCCCAGCTTCTGGATCTGCATGCGCATTTTACAGTAGTCGGTAACGGGTTTGCCCGCCTTGATGTCCTCCTCCGTGACGATGCACATGCGGATCTCTTTGAGGGCGTATCTACCCGCATCGTAGACGATGTAGATCTCGCCGTTCTCTCCCTGCTGCGCCGCCGCTTCGGGATAACTCACGCCAAAGTCGCGCCAACTTCCGCGGATGTCGGTGTCGTCGAGCATCATCATGTAGGGATACGTCTTGCCGTCGTCATAGGAGAGGTACGCCGCAAGCTGCTCCCTGTCCGCCGTGGTCGCATGTGTAATGAGCAGGATCGCGCCGCTCTCCAGCCGCTGAATGTGAAACTTGGAGCTGGGCGTGATGTACGGAACGCCGTTGTCCGCCTTGTATGGCGTCCAGTTGGTGCCCCAGTCGGAGGAATAGGAGATCTCCATACCGCCGCCGCAGTCCTTGGGCAGTCGGGAGAGCATCATCAGCCGCCCGTCCGTAAGTTCGATGACCTGCGCCTCGCCGTACGACTTCCGATCGGGATACGCCGTAACGGCAGGTTCGCCCTGCAGCGTCGTCCACGGATACTTTCCCGTCTCGTTGTTGGGGCGACAGATATACGTCACCTGCCTGTCCGTATCCACCTCGACGGGAGTAATCCACCGCCCGTTGGAGAGGATGGTGGGACGATGTGCGGGCGGCGCCTTCAGCCAGCTGACAGGCTCCCCCATCTCCAGCTCGGAAGCCGGATCGGCGCAGTCCGGATTTTTGATCTCGAAGGCATACGTCCCCTTGAGGCCGCCGCGGATGAGCACCAGCCACAATTTTCCGAATTGGTCATAGAAGAGGCGGGGATCGGCGAGACGGATGGAGTCGTCCGGCACATCCCAGATCATGTATTCATCGCTCCACGTCTCACCGCCGTCATCGCTGTAATACATGACATCGTAGTTATTGGGTCCCTGCGAGCCTTCGATGGTGTCCCCCGTCTGCCAGGCGCACCACATTCTGCCGCCCGGCGTGACGGCAATCGTGGGAAGACCCTGCCACACCCTGTCCTCTTCCGCATACGTCTCCGCCGTTCCATCGGCAACGGGGCGCTCCGTTACGCCAGGCTCCGTTGACCAGAATCCGACGGCAGGGGCGTCCTCCGCCGCTTCCGCCGCCGTCCGTGCAGACGCGGCGAACGGTGCGCACAGCGATACGGTCATCACGGCCGCCAATACGATCCCTGTCTTATTCATATCCGTTCTCCGTCAGAATGTGATGATGAGCGAATGGATCATCTGCGAATACCGGTAGGCGTCCGCACGGTCAGCGGGCAGCCGCTCGTCGCCGTCGTTCGCCTGCGTCGTGAAGAGCACTTCGAGACTACCGTATTCAAGCAGATATCCGTATTCATTGCTCACGATAGTGGGAGAGAATATCCTTGTATAACCGAAGATGCGGTCGGGATCGTTCGGGTCGACGGTCGCATCGCCGTCGATCGTATCACCGACTTCGCTCCACCAGACCCGCGGTTCTCCCTGCGCAATGCCCTGATCGATGGTATCGAGAATGTCCATTGAAGCGCGCAGCGTTTGCACTTCATCGGCGACGACGGGCTCGGAGGTCGCCGTCGTACGCCCTTCGCGCACCGCAAACAAGGTGTCCTCCTCGGTATCCCACACATAATCCGCCCCATAAAGAAGCGGGTTGCTCGTACCGAGGTCGGTGATTCCCGAGCGCTCGATGACTTTGCGTCCGCCCCTGACGATGTTGTCCAAATCAGAGCAGTCGAGCTCATAGGCGTAGTTGGTCTTGAAAACCTCCGACTCCTCATAGAAGAGATAAACTTTGCCTGCCTTGTCATAACTCACAAGGGAGGGTTCGATGGCGCCCGGGTACCAGGTCAGCCCCACGCTGTCCCACTCCGAACTGTTGAACTCGATGAGAGGCTCCGTGCCAACTTTCACCCATTCGCCGTCCGGCGCTTCGGCAACGGCAAGCCCGATATCCGCATCGGCGCGGTCGGCGCGGTCGCTGCCGCTGTACGCCATAAGATAGGAATACGCCTTGCCGCCATAGGAAAACGCCCCCTTAACGACGTCCGCCTGAAAGACGGCGGCGCTGTCCCAGCCTGCCTCCGAAGGCGTGATGCAGGTGACGGGATCGCCGTATGTCCACTTGCCGCCCGAGTATGTCCCTTTGCGCACGGCGATGCTGTCTGTCGAAGCATCGTATTTGACAGTGTTGCGCGTATAGAACAGCCAGCGCGTTGCGCCCTCCTGTATGACGGAGGGATGCTCGTTGTAATAGCCCAGACTCTCATCGAACACGGCGTCGATGCCGTCAAACACCTTCTCCTCAAACGTCTCCTGTGTGTCGCCGCCCGGTTTCTTGCCGTCGTCCGTTGTCTGCTGATCGGGCGCGCACGCCGTCAGCGCAAGCAAGAACGCCCCCGCGATCAGTACGGAAAAAAACTTCTTCATGTCCGTTCCTCCTTATGCCCCCGCAGGTACGCTGCCCTGCTCGATGCAGGCGCGGATAGACGGCTTGTCGGTATCGAACAAGCTGCCCACGCCGAAGTCGCTGTAATAGAGCGCGATATCGTCGAGAATGACCGTCGTATCCTGATTGGGATTGAACAACCGCGTGATGGAGATCTTTACCACGGGATTGGCATCGAAATCAAGCACGCCCTCGTTACCGTAATCGGACGCCATCGACCAGGCGGGCGCCGCATACTGCGAGAACGGGATACGGATCCACCCCTTAAAGTTGGCGGGCACGCGCATGAATGTCTGCGTATGGTAGGAGAACTCCTCCCCTGTCTCCACGTTATAGGCATAGAGCGTCTTATACTTCTGTGCTTCATCGTTGAGATTATACTGCTCCAGAAGCCCCGTTTTCTGGTTGTACTGGAAAATCTCAAGCGCAAAACTGATAAGATAGTCCGCTGTATTCTCCACATACACCGCAATGCCCTTTGCCCCCGACCAGTCGGTTGCCGCGCGCCTGCCGAAATTAAAGTGCAGGCCCGCATAGGAATTCTTGCCGCCGTCGTAATCGGACGAATCGAGCGTATAGGCGAGCGCCGTCCCGTCCACGCCGTCCACGATAGAACCACGCGCGATCTGTCCCGATCCATAAAATTTTCCGATGAGTTCCGCCGCCGTGCGCTCGCTGCTCACGTCCGCAAAAGCCTCCTCGTCATAGGAGACGCTCTCGATGATCTTCATGTCTCCTTTCGTCTCGCAGGGAGCGTTATAGTGGGCAACAAACGCCTCGAACACGTTAAAGTCCTCCGCGCTCGCTTTGCGCACGCCGCCAACAACTTTGCCCGTCTTTGCCGACAGCTCAAGCGCATCGGGCTGCATCTGCGTGAAGTCCGCAAGCTCCTCCGTCTGCACGATATCGCCGTTCTCCACGATCGCGCAGGAGACACCGAACAAGTACATGCACACGCCGTCATTGATCCAGGTGTCGCCCGAAGCAAAGTTGCTCCTGACCGCCGCCGTCATCTCGATCTCGATCTTGGAAACGGAGTCGATCTGCGCCCCCGCACCCGCGTTGAGTTCCGCAAAGGGAAGCACAACTTCGCCGTAGAACATGTAGGGAAGTTCGAGCGTGCCCGCTCTGTTCCACTGCAGGCGGGTGGAAACCGTCGCTTCCGACGCATCGGGCGAGGCATAGGCATAGCCCACTTCAAAACCTGCCGTCTTGCTCCACTCGTATTTTTGCCCCCGCGAAGTAACGGAGATCGTCACGGGCAGACTGTAATGATAAGTATTCTTCATGAACACCTTGAGCGTGATCGCGTTGCCCGTCACCGCCGTCTCCTCCGAAAGCGTGCAGGCGAGCGTCTGATCGTCCTCAAGTTTTCCGGTCGCTTCATAGACGAGCGGATATGCCTCCGCCGCCGAAACGCCGATCGCCCCGTATGCGACGCCCGCCGCGGCAAGCACGACAGACGCCAGCGCCACAGATATCACTTTTGCCTTCATCCTTTTTCCTCCTTATGATTCATACCATCGTCTTTTGAGTCTGCAACCCCGCAAGCGTCCGTCTGAAAAAGCGCATAAATGCCGCCCTGTCCACCCCGGTCGCATAGGAGACAATGGGCGCATCGGCACGTTCCGTACAACAGGTGAACGCACGGTACGGCCCGTCAAGCGGGATATCCAGCCGGCACTGCCGATAGGGGCAGAACATTCGTTCCACTTCAGCGACGGTGAGCACATCATGCATAATGGGTCTGCGCCCGGGGTGCGTACGCATCCATGTCTGCAGCATGGCGGTGAGCATGGAGAACGCCTCCCCTTTTTCCGCCGTAACGGCGCGCACATCTTCCTCGTCGAGATAGGTATAGGCGGTCACATCCACTCCCACGAACTGCAGGGGCACGCCGCCTGCAAGCACTGCTGCCGCCGCCTCCGGATCGCAGCGGATATTCCATTCCGCCTTATCCCGCTTAAATGAGCCTCCCATACAGACGATCCTGTCAAGTTTCGCAAAAGAAGCAGCGTATTTTTTGGCAACGTCTCCGAGGTTTGTAAACGGACCAATGGCAAGTACCGTGATCTCGTTCGGGTAGAGTTCCGCCTGACGGGCAATGAATTGTGCCGCAGGCATTTCCTGTACGGGCATTTTATCAAAGGCCGACGAATAGTGAGGAATAACGGGTCTGCCGTCCGCGAGAACCTCCTCAAACGGCTCGACGCAAAACTTCTCCCGCCACGGATAATCCTGCCCCACGTACACGCCGATATCTGTGCCGAGCGCGTGCAGGAGTGCCGAGGCGATCCTGGCGCGCTGCAAGCTGTTGCGGTACACCGTCGTTACGCCGAGAATATCAAAGCA
This sequence comes from uncultured Clostridia bacterium, assembly GCA_944372575.1. Classification (GTDB taxonomy): domain Bacteria; phylum Bacillota; class Clostridia; order Christensenellales; family Borkfalkiaceae; genus Gallimonas. The sequence continues at coordinate 7,838 of CALVZS010000013.1, forward strand.
CCCCATCCCGACGGCGACAGCAAGTGCATAGGCATCGTCAATGTCATCGCCGATGTCCGTATCAATGATGATCTTTTTCATATCTCTTGTCCCGTTTCCCTCACAGAGCGGAATTTTTCAATTCATCCGGAATTGCCTTATAGTAAGAGGTATCCCCGTAAACGGAATCGATCGTCAGCGCACTGTAGCCCGATGATGGATCGTTGGGCGCCCATGCGTAGGTGATGCCCAGCCGTTGTTTGTGCGCCTTGAAACAATCGTTGTTAAAGGCGATGTAATCGCTCAGACCCGCGACTTCACACCATTCGAGCAGATCGGCGATCTCGTTCGCCACCCCTTCCGGCGAATCCTGCCCGATGATCTCCGCATACTTTTTATACCACTTGGAGCGGATATTGCTCTGTGTCGTCAGACTGGATTTATAGCGGGGATCGGAGGTATCGAGCATGAACTCAAAGCCGCGCTTATCGTAGGAATAGGGCATGAGCGCCGCGCGCGAGTTCCACTTGACGTAGTCGCGGTAGTTGTTGAACTGCCCGCCGTTCACGCTCGTCAGATTGATGTACATGGGGTTGCACAGGAACATGCAGAAATAGATGCCGTAGCTCTCGACATTGACCTGCAACGCGTTTTTGACTTCCTGTGTATAGTCCATCTGCCCGTACTTGTAAACATATTCCGTGCCGTCGTCCAGCGTCACTTTCGTCCCGGGCTGCACGGCATAAGTGAACGTGCCGTTTTCGGCATCCTCGGAAGCATCTACTCCGTAGTAGATGAGGCGCTGCCCCTCCTCCGAATAGAGGAAATCGAGCAGTTTGATGACGCGGTCCGGACGTTCACAGTTTGCAGAGACCATCGTGAAGAGTTCGCCCTGCGTGCGGCAGGAAAGCTGAGGAATCTGCCCGCTTTCGTTCGTGAAGATGATGGGCACATAAGCGGCGTCCTCCCCCGCCGGATTCTTGCCCGAGACATTGCGCTCCCAGTTCCTGAAATAGCTCGCCGGCGTGATCATCTTGCCGATATACATGATAGGCTCGCCGTTCTGAATATACTGGTTGATCTGCGTCTGCGTGGCGCCGAGACATCCGGAATGGAGCAGGTTGTTGCGGTAAAGTTCGTTGAGCCACTGCATCATCTCCACAAAGTTCTCGCTCGCCTGCGGATAGACATAGTTGCCGTTCGCATCCTCCTCCTCGCATGAAAAGTATTCCATGAGCACCTGGATACCGCGGCTCCCGTACTTCTCGTTTGAATCAAACGCGGAGATAAGCACCGAGTGATTGGCGTTGCTCAGTTCGTAGGTATTCTTCGCCCACAGGAGAAATTCGAGCACACCATCCGGGTTTGCCATGTCCTTGTCTTCCCACGCGGGATTTTCGCTCTTTTTGTGTTCGCAGAATGCCTTCAGATAGTCCTTGCGAACGACAATGCCGTCGTTGGGAAGGATATTGCCGCCGAGTTTGCGGTATTCCTCCATCTCGCCGCTGTTGTAGAAGTTATTGACCAGATAGTAAAGATCGCCCTCCGAATCCTTATAGGCGGCATACATCTCTCCTTCTTCCTCTACTCTGCGCCAGAGCGAGGGCGCCCATCGCTCGGCAAGCCCGTTGATGGGGAAAATCTTTCCGCTGTTCACAAGATCGTCCATGCCCGCCGTCACCGAGACAAGATCGGGGAGATCGTTGCCGTTGATGAGGTTGGTGAGTTCCTCGCCCGTGCCGGACGTCGCCTGACGAAAGTTGATGGTGATGCCCGTCTTGCGACGGATCTCCTGCACGACGAGGGAATCGGACTGCGGCAGCTCATAGGAAGGGCTGTCGATGAACCAGTCGATGGAGATCTGCTCACCGTCCGTCCACTGCGTCCAGCTGTCGATGGTATCGTCTCTGTCCGCAAGGGGATAATCGGGGTATTCGTAGTCGCTGAAATCGAACATCGGATTGTTACAGCCCGTCAAAAGGCCTCCCCCGAACAGGAGCGCGCCAAGTGCGCAGCAGGCAAATTTCTTTGCTAAACGCATATATATCCTCCTTTGTCAGCCCTTGAGCGAGCCGACCATAATGCCCTTTGTGAAGTGTTTCTGGATAAACGGATACACGCACATGATGGGAATGAGCGCGACAATGATGCCCGCATAGGAGATGGTACGCGCCGTAACGACGTCCGAATACTCCGAGCCCGCGCCGACGCCGCTCGCCTCGTTGATGAGCTGCTTCAGATAGTATTGCAACGTGATCGTCCATTCGCCCGCCTCCGTATAGAGCATGGTACCCATGTAGCTGTTCCAATGGTCGACGGCGATCCATAATCCCACCGTCGCCAGTACAGGCTTTGAAAGCGGCATGTAGATGAGCGCCCAAATGCGCAGTTCACCCGCCCCGTCCAGCTCTGCAGCTTCGTACAGACTGTCCGGAATACCCTTATAGAAATTGGAGACGATGATCATGTTGTAGACGGAAAGCATGGCGGGCAAGATATACACCCAGAAAGTATCATACAGCCCGAGGATGCGCAGCAGCAGGTACATGGGAACGATGCCGCCCGAAAAGAACATCGTAAAAATAAAGATCCAATAGTACGCCTTCTTGCAGCGCAGATGGCGACTGGTCATCGCATAGGCGACGAGCGCCGTAAAGACAAGTTCCACCACCACACCGGTTGCCGTCCGCAACACGGTATTGCGGAAAGATGTCCAGAACACGGAGTCCTCGAAGATGACCTCAAAGTTCGCAAATGTGAAACCCGTCGGCACCACGAACACGCCGCCCGAAGCGTACATCTGCCCGTTGGAGAACGCACCAATGATGACGTACCACAGCAGATAAAAGGTGAGCACGGCGAACAGGAAGAGCAGGATATAGATGATCCAATCCACCCAGTGCATGCGGAAGAGCCTTTTTTTGTGTTTTTTGTCGACAACAATACTCAAAACAGTCCCCTCCCCGTCGCTTTCTTGCTGATAAAGTTGCTCAGGACGAGCAGAACGAGACTCACCATCGAATTGAACAGCCCGATCGCCGTCGCATAGCCGTACCGGCGCGAAGAGAAGCTCAACCGATAGATGTATGTAGCGAGGACCTCGCTGCGACTCAGATTGACAGCATTCTGCAGCGAGTTGAACTGTTCGAAAGAATTTGAGAGCAGCCGTCCGATATTAAGCAGCAAAAAGACCGTGATGGTGGGCGCGATGCATGGCAGCGTGATATAGACAGCCTTCTGCCAGCGTGTAACGCCATCCAGCTCCGCCGCTTCATATAGTTCCGCATCGATGGAGGCAATTGCCGCCATGTAGATGATGGAGCCCCAGCCCACCGTCTTGATGATGGATGATATGATGATAACCGCCCAAATGTGCTGCGAATCCATGAGATAGACGGGATCCTCCGCCGAGGAGAGCCCGAAGGCATCAAGGATAGGATTCATGATACCCGTCGTCTGGTCGCATAAAGCGATGATGATGCCGCCGTAAATCGCCCACGAAATGAAATTGGGGAACGTCGTCACGACATGGATGCTCTTTTTGAAGAATTTGTGCCGGACTTCATTCAAAATAAGTGCAAAGATGATGGGCGCAGGGAAATTAAGCAACAACATGATTAGGTTGACGATAAGCGTGTTCGTCATCACGTTCCAGAAGTCCACATCCTGCAAAAATGCAACAAAGTGATCAAAGCCAACCCATTCGCCGAAGAGCAGCACCTCGAGCAGGTTGGCGGTATAATCCGCATCCTTGAACCCGAGCAAAAGTCCGATCATAGGCAGGTAATGGAACACGACGATGACCAAAAGCCCGAGCGTCGCCACGATAAAAACCGTCCAGTTCCGGGCATCCCATTTTTTTCGTTTTTTACGGATGAGAGCGCCGTCCATTTTTTTCCTCCTTCGTCAGAATACAACAGCATTCCCGAGATTCAAACTAATTATAATTGTGTCACTACCATTTGTAAATAACGAAAGCCGAGAAGATTTTATAATTTTTCCGAAAAAGCCTACCAAATTATGCTAAATACTAACGTATTCGTTTGCCTTTTTATGAGCTTACGAAAAAATAAGATATTGACAATGCCGGTCTTTGGTGTTATACTTTTCCTGATATTTCTTCAATATGGAGAATAGAACAGATGATAGAGATGCAGTATGTCTGGATCCGGAATTACGAATCCCCCCGCACCATCGTGGCGCATCAGCACGCTTGTTATGAATTTATCTACTATCTGAAGGGCGATGGCGAAGGAGTCAACGGAAAAACAAAGTACCGTTACGAGCCGGGCACGTTCGTGCTTGTCGAACCGGATACGATACACGGCGAGGTACATAACACACAAACGAGCATGATCTCTATCGGATTTTGTCTGCACGATTATTTTATATCCCCGCAAAACTGCTGCTACAAAGATGATACATCGAAAATCTTTGAGCTTGTCCAGGCGATCCGCCATGAGTTCAAAGGAAAACCTCCCTATTACCGCGAATATATCGAAAATCTGCTTGGAAACATCCTGATCCATATCCTGCGCAAGGGCCCCGTCCCCTCCCCGGGAAAGGAGAACAGCATTGACTATGCCATCTCCTATATCCGCGAATACTACATGTCGGACATCACTATGGCGGAACTTGCAAAACTGACGGGGTATTGCGATGATTATTTCCGCATCGTTTTCAAGAAAAAAACGGGAATGGCGCCCAAAGAATTTATTTTGGAGACCCGTTTGGAGGCCGCCAAGAAAATGCTTGCCGACAAAAATATAAACTTGACCGACATCTCCGCCAAGTGCGGTTTTGAATATTACAGCCGTTTTTCTTTGTTTTTCAAGAATAAGACGGGCGTAACGCCTTCAGAATATCGCAAACGGATCCTGAACGAAAATTGACCGTACAGCAGAAAGCACATGACAAATAAAACTGTCCATAAAATAAGTGACAGTTTTTAACGAGTGGCATGCAGCCAACACGAGCAAAAAGATACGCGCCGTCAAACGTTCCAATGCATTGGCAGGCATCTACAACGTCGCAAAGGTCGTTTACGGTTATCTCAAAGGAACGGACAAAAAACATACTCCCGTCATTGATGAAGAAGTCGCGCCGAACGTCGTAAGGATATTCGAAATGTACGCGTCGGGATTGATACAAGGAAAACAAATGCGAATGGATAATCGTCTATAATACCCGGTATGCCTTTCTCATCATATCATGGCAAAAGACATAGAGACCGTCGTTCTTGGCGATATGCGGGAAATGGCGCATAGAATCGTACTCGATGAAGAAAGGATCAAAGAAGAGTTTTTACGGCATAATGCCGAGCTCGCCAATAAAGCGATAAAAACCGCCCGTAGAGAATTACAGACGAAGAAAAAACGCGCCGAAGAATTATCCCGCCTCATACAGTCGCCTATGAAGACAGAGTGAAAGGCAATATGTCGGAAAATATTTGTTTCGGGCTGATAGAGAAATATCATGCACTATTACAAATGTATGAGACGTAAACGAGAAGGCACCTGCACGAAATCCATTCTCCCGAAAGAAAAATTTGAGCAATTTGTAATCGGCATCGTCTGCCAACTCTTTGGAGATCGGGCGACAACGGACAAAATTGCAGATGAGATCATGCGCATCCATGAGAGACGAATGAGCGATCAATCCGTCTTACAGCTTTTAGCACGCGACAGAGAAGAAGTGACGCGATCGCTTGCAAACATTATGAAGGCGATCGAACGAGGCATCTTCAATGAGACGACCAAGGCGCGCATGGACGAGCTGGAACAGCAGCGCAGTGAGATCGACGACAAAATCGCCATAGAACAGTGCAAACATCAAAACCGACTGACAAAAGACAAAGTCATCAGCTACCTGACCGATCCGCTCCGTCAAGTGCCAAGGCGGTTGATCCGCGCTTTGATCGAGAAAATCATTGTTTTTGACGATAAGATCCGGATTTTCTTCAAATATACAAAGACATCCCCCGAGGATACTCCTTGGGAGATGTCTGCCTATCCTTGTTCGGATAGTTCCAATATGGTGGACCTGCGCGGAATCGAACCGCGGTCTTACAGGGTTCCTCTGCGGACACTACACGCTTAGTCTGTGATCGGATCTCGCCCGCGGGCAGTCCACAGACAACCTGCTCCTTGGGCATACTTCCCTGAAATCCTCTTCAAAGGCGGAAGTTTTCCTTCAAAGGAGGTTCCCCACTGAATTGACGCCCCGTTCCCGGCCGTGGGCAGCCGGGACGGGACGGAGCTTAAACTTCGTTAAGCCGCAAGCGCCACGCGGCGCGCCGAAGCGCGACGAGCGGCAGCCGACCTTCTTTCAGTCTTGTCAGCATTTAAATTGAGTTCCGTTTTTGCGGAGCCGAGCCTCCGGCGTGCGTCCGACAAAATCCGCCTGCAATCAAATCCAAAACAGGCCCGTTTGAGTATCTATATTATAACCAAAACGGGTGGTTTGTCAACCAAAAAACCAGAAATTTATCAGGCAGACGGACAAAGATGTCCGTCTGCCCGATGAAAAGCCGAAAGGGAGCTTCCCGATCATCCGAAAACATTGCCCCCTGCGCGTTCATCGGATTTTTCTATCCTTTGGGCACAGTGGGTTCAGATCTGAAATTTGAAAAACCGCGCCCGCCGTGCATGACATATGCCCGGCGGGCGCCGCAGGAGAAAGTCACTCCTCCTCATCCGCTCCGTTCTGTTCACCGGACAATTCGGCAGGCTGCCCGGCATGGGCTGCGGGCTTCTCCGCCCCATCGCTGCCCGAGAAGAGCGCCATGATGATGCCCGCCGCATAGACGCCGATCTTGGCGAGCGTCACAAAGAAGCCGATCCAGCTTATGGCATTCCCCATGTTCGCGCCAAGGGAGGCGATCCCGCTCAGAATGAGCACGAGCGCCTCGACGGCGGTAAAGATGAGCGTGACGATGAATACCGTCTTTGCCGTCCTGTGCAAGTCCCTGTCCGCCGTCCTGAAGACGACAAACCCGCCCGCAACGGCAAACGCAATGAGATGCACATACCCGCACAGCCAGATGAGCGCCTTCTTCCAGCGATTGTTCCAAAGCTGTTTCATATTTCCCTCCGTTCAGATTTCCTGCCCCTATTATATGCAATCCGGAAAAAAATGTCAATAGGTAGACAACATCTGATCGTTTTCGGAAGGCATTCTATCCCCCGCCGTACCTGCCCGCGCGCCGGGCGCCCCGGTTTTTATATCCTTAATTGAGTACGACGTCCTTCAGGCTCTCATACTTCTGCATGGCGGCCTGCCTGATTTCTTCAAAGTTCAGCCGCCGCTCAAACGCCTCATCCGTGAGCTTTTTGGCGGTAAAGATGACCTGCGTCGGATACCGCAGATTTTTGATGTCCGTCAGAAACCTGCCGCTCTGGCGCGTTCCCAGAAAGTCGCCGCTGCCGCGCAGCTCAAGATCCTTTTCGGCGAGCGCAAAACCGTCCGTCGTGTTCTTGAATATGGAAAGCCGCTCGCGCGCCGTATCCGAATCGGAGCCGACGAGCAGGAAGCACCAGCTCTTTTCGCTCCCGCGTCCCACACGGCCGCGCAGCTGATGGAGCTGGGACAGTCCGAAGCGCTCGGCATTCATGATGACCATGATGGTGGCGTTCGGCACATCCACGCCCACCTCGATGACCGTAGTGGAGACGAGGCAGTCATATTCCCGGTTTTTGAACGCCGCCATGACGGCGCTCTTTTCCTTCTCCTTCATCTTGCCGTGCAGCAGGCCGAACCGCACGTCCGGAAGCCTGTTCTTCAGCTCCTCCCACAGTTCGGTGACGGAGGTCACCTCTCCTTCGTCATCGTCGATCTTGGCGCAGACGAAGTATGCCTGCCGCCCCTTTTTGCACTCCCCGCGGATGTAGGAAAGCATATCGTCATACTTGCGGGCGGGGACGACGGCGGTGGTGACGGGCTGGCGCTCGAGCGGCTTGTCGGGGATGGTGGTCACGTCCAGATCGCCGTAGAACACGAGGGAGAGGGTGCGCGGGATGGGCGTTGCCGACATGACGAGCATATCGGGCGCCTCCCCCTTTTCGCTGAGCGCGTTGCGCTGGGCGACGCCGAAGCGATGCTGTTCGTCACACACGCAGAATGCGAGCCGTGCAAAGCGCACGTCCTGCTGCAGGACGGCGTGCGTGCCGCACACCACGTCCACCTCCCCCGCGGCGATCGCCGCCTTCAGTTCCCGCTTCTCCTTTGCGCTGCCGCCGCCCGCAAGGTAGCCCACGCGGTATTCGGGGAAGATTTTCTGCAACAGGGCAAAGTTCTGCGCCGCAAGCACCTCGGTGGGCGAAAGATATGCCGCCTGATAGCCGCCGGCGAGCGCCATATAAATGCCCGTCAGGGCGACCGCCGTCTTGCCGCTGCCCACATCCCCCTGCAGGAGGCGGTTCATGCGCACGGGGCCGGTGAGATTGTCGTAGACGGCGCGCACCGCCGCCTGCTGCCCCGGCGTGAAGGCGAAGGGAAAGCGCTTTTCAAAGTCGGCGACCTGCCGCTCGGTGACGTTGTAGCGGTGGATGCGCGCCTCCCTGCTGTCCCCCTTGATGATCTTGAACGCAGAGAGCAGCACGAAGTACTCCTCGAGCGCGATGCGCTCGGACGCCGCCGCAAGCTCCGTCTTGTTTCTGGGCGCGTGGACAGTGCGGTATGCCTCAAAAAGCGACGGCAGGTCATACTTTTGCCGCAATTCGCGGGGAATGACCGACTCGATTTTTTCCGCCGCGAGCGCGCTGAGCACACTCTCGCGCACCACGCGCTGGGTCATGCCGCCCTTTAAGGGATAGACGGGTACCAGCCCCTTGAGGCGCACGTTGTTTGCGAGCGGCTCGAAGGTGGGATTGACGATGCTGATCTGCCCGTAGCGATTCTGCACCCGCCCGTAGAAGAGATACTCGCCCGGCTTTAAGCGCTGTGCAAGGTAGGGCATATTGAACCACACCGCCGTGAAGGGAACGCCGTCCTGCACAAGGCGGGCGCGCACCGTCTTGCGGCGGGAATAATAGTTCATGGGATCGACCGAGACGAGCTGAGCCGCCAGAAGCGCCATGTCGTTGTGGTAGACGCTGAGGATGCTCGTGCGGTCGGTCATGTCAAGGTAGGCGCGCGGAAAATAGCGGACGAGCTGTGCGCTGTCCGAAATCCCGAGTTTTTCCAGTTCCTTGGCGCGCTTCTGCGTGACGCCCTTCAGCCGTTCGAGTTCCATGCCGCAAATACAAGAAAAGAGCGCCGCAACGCTCTTTTTCATCCGATGTTATTCTAAAGAGAGCAGATAGTAGTAGACGGGCTGTCCGCCGTAGTGGAAGTCCACATCGCAGTCGGGGAAGGCATCCTGCACCTTTTTGGCGAGTGCGGAGGCATCCGCCTCGTCCACGCCCTCGCCGTAGTAGAGGGTGATCACCTCGTGCGAGTCGTCCTTGAGCTTGTCGAGCAGCTTCATCACCGTCTCGTCCACGGCCTGCCCCTTGGCGAGGATCTTCTTGTCGTCGAGGCCGATGATATCCCCTTCATGAATGGAAAAACCGTTGACGTTGGTGGTGCGCACGGCGTGCGTGACCTGCCCCGCCTTGACGTTGTCGATGGCGTGGATCATGTTCGCCTTGTTCTCCTCCACGGGAGCCTCGGGACTGAACGCGAGCGCCGCCGCAAAGCCCTGCGGCACGTTCTTGGTGGGAATGACGTGAATGGTGCGGTTCTCCACCAGCGCCTTCGCCTGCTCCGCCGCCAACACGATGTTCTTGTTGTTGGGGAATACGAACACGTTCTCCGCATTGATCTTCTGCACTGCCGTGGCGATGTCGGACGCAGAGGGGTTCATCGTCTGCCCGCCTTCGATGACACGGTCGACGAAGAGATCCTTGAAGATCTCCGAGATTCCCTCGCCCGCGCAGACGGCGAGCATCCCCTGCTCCTTTTTCTCCGCCTCCCGCTTGGCGCGCAACTGGCGGTTCTGTTCAAGCATATTTTCGATCTTGGGGCGGTCGAGTTCGCCCAGCTCCAGCGCATAGGTGAGCGCGACGCCCGGGCTGTTGGTATGGACATGTACCTTGACCATCTCCAGATCGCCGATACAGATGACGCTGTCGCCGATGCCCATCAGGTTCTCGCGCAGCTTGTCGATGTCGGCAAGCGTGGTGCTCTTTTTTAAGTTGATGATGAAGAACTCGGTGCAGTAAGCGAACTGGATCTCCCCGAGATCCATGTTGATGATGTCCGAATTGTCGCCGAAGTCCGCATCGGATGCGGGCGCGTTCGCCGCCTCCGTCTGCACCTCGGAGACGACCTCATCCCCCATGAGCGCGGACAGAAAACCGCGCATGATGGTCATAAGGCCCACGCCGCCCGAGTCCACAACGCCCGCCTTCTTCAGGACGGGGAGCAGTTCGGGGGTCTGCGCGAGCGCCTTGTCCCCCTCCTCGATGACGGCAGGCAGGAAGGTCTCAAAGTCCTTGTACTTGCCCGCGTTCTTGACGGCATATTCGCTCATCATCCTCACGACGGTGAGGATCGTGCCTTCCTTGGGAATGGAGACGGCATTGTAGGCGACCTTCGTCCCTGCCTCCATCGCCTTTGCAAACGTCTTGGTATCCACCTCCGGCTTGCTGTCGTGCAGGACGGAGCAGATGCCGCGGAAGATCTGCGACAGAATGACGCCCGAATTTCCGCGCGCGCCGCGCAGGGCTCCCTTGGAGACGTGATCGCACACCTCGGGGAAGCTGTTGGACGCGACGGAGGAAAGCTCTTTCACCGCCGACTGCATGGTGAGGGACATATTCGTTCCCGTATCGCCGTCCGGAACGGGGAATACGTTGAGCGAGTCCACTTTCGCCCTGTTATTTTCCAACATCTTCGCGCCCACAAGCACCATCTTGCGGAACATCGCGCAGTTGATCGTTTTTTGCATGAATATCTCTCCCGAATGATTCTGACGGGCGCAGAGACGGAACAATAAAGAAAAAACCTTACAGCTGCAGACCTACGACGTTGACATTGACCGTATCCACGATCATGCCCGTGAAGTATTCCACCTTATACTTGATGGCCTCCTTCAGCGACTCTGCGACCGCTTCAATGGACACGCCGTACTTGATGAGCACGGAGATATCGATGAAGATACGGTTTCCGGACGTGGTAACTTTCACGCCCTTGCCTCCTGCGTCCTTCTTGAACAACTCGGCGAACGTGTCCGTAATGCGGCGCGAGACGGTATCGACGATTCCGTAACTCTCCAGCGCAGCCTGCGCCGCGACCTTTGCGATCGCAAGGTCGGAGATTGAAATTTTCCCGTACGCGTTGCTCGTGCTGACAGACATAGTGACGCTCTCCCGTTTGTTCTCTTTCTTATTCTACCCCATCGACGCATATTTTGCAAGCGTTATCGGAAAAAATTTCAAAGTTTCTCAAAAAAACTTGCCCTTTCCGGCGCGTTTTTCATTGCTTTTTTCCAAAAGAAATGCTATTATGGATACGTTCGCGCAGGTCGGCGCGAAGCGGGTACCAACGATATTTCGCCCCTCGGGAGGATCATATGTCGAGAGTTTGCAGCATCTGCGGAAAGGGCCAGACGTCGGGCAACAACGTCAGCCACTCCAACCGTAAGACCAAGCGTACCTTCAAGGCCAACGTGCAGAAGGTGTCCTATGTCAAGGACGGCAAGGTCGAGACGGGTTACGTCTGTGCGCGCTGCCTGAAAAGCGACAAGGTAGAGCGCGCGTAAATCACGCAAGGCAGAAAAATGCCCGGGGCTTCCCGGGCTTTTTTTCATGCGGAAAATTCCCGCCGGACGACGGCGGACAATCAGCCGCAGACGGCGCGGAACACGCGCAAAAAGTTATCCCGCGCGGCTTTTTCGGCAATACGCGACCCGAATGCATCGGATAAAAGCTGCAAGAGCGCGGGCATTGCGCCGGGATCGGGGACAAAGGGATTGGCGGGCGCACCGTCAAAGTCCGAGCCGATGGCGAGCACGTCCTCCCCGCCCGCTTCAAGGATGGCGCGCGCATGGGCGAGGAGCGCCGCGCGCTGCCCTTCGCGGCTGCCGTCGTCCGAAAGAAAGTCCGCGCAGAAATTGAGCCCCACCACGCCGCCGCAGCCGGCGATCGTGCGGATCTGTTCATCGGTCAGATTTCTTGCCCGGTTCCGCACGGACACCGCATTGGAGTGGCTCGCCACAAAGGGCCGCCTGAGCGAGGCGACCTGCGCGAGCAGAAGATCGCTCCCGTGTGAGACATCGGCGATCATCCCGCGCTCCGCCATCCACCGGACGGCATCCTGCCCGAACGCGGTCAGCCCCCGCGCACCCTCGCGCAGGGCGGGCGATACGCGCCCCGCACACAGCCCCGCATAGTCCGGAAAATTGGGAAAGCCCACCGCCGAGGGCGTGTTCCACACAAGCCCCGCCATGCGCACGCCGCGGCCGTACACGGCATCGAGTTCTTCCAATGTGGAAAAGGCGCTCCCCTCGCAGGTGAGCATCGCGTTGACGGCGTCCCCGCAAATGTCCGAGGCGCGCAAAACCCTGTGATACCCCTCCTTTTGGCAGAGCGCATCGAACCTGTCCGCAAGCAGCGAAAAGCGGGCGAAGCCGCCCCTGTCCACAAACGCCGCAAAGCACTGCAAAAGGCAGCCGCCCGCGCGAAGGCGGGCGGAAGTGACCTGCGGCGATCCTTCGCAGGTGAGCGCATCGCAGTGCAGGTCGCAGTACTTCATCTGCGCCTGACAAGGCGCACCAGGAAGGACAGCACGCCGGGAAGTTTGAAACAGACGATCATATTCACGTTACACCTCCTCATCGACGAACACGAGCGCCGTCCCCTTCGTCCGGAAGTACGCCCTGTCCGCGGTGATCACGTTGGAGATGCCGCGCGTGGAGCCGTAGACAAACTTCTCGGGCAGGGGATAGTACAGTCCGCCGCTCTCCAGTATATGCACCTCGCCCCCGAAAGGGACAATGGAGAGCGTTCTGCCCTTCGCGCCGCACACCTCCGCCATACCGTTCACGGCGAAGATGCACGCGTGGTTGGTGACCATGACGGCGCGCACCCCCCTCTGGCAGGCGGCGTAGAGCAGATGCAGATTGCCCAGGAAGTGATCCTCCCTGCCTCCCCCGCCGCCGTAGAACGCCACCTCGTCCGCGCCCGCCGAGAGGGCGCGCATCAGGGCAAGCTCGCCGTCCGTATAGTTCTTCTCGGAGGGATACACCTGCGCGGGGGGCGGATCGGGGACATAGGAGAGCGAGTCGTAGTCGCCGAGGTTGACGTCGATGCGCACGCGGCCCTTTGCCCAGTCATAGGCGCCGTCGCAGCAATAGACGACGGCGTCTTCCGCGTCGATATGCCCGCGGTAGGGCTCGCCGTTCAGGAGGATGACCGCCCTCATGCGCCGCGCAGCCTCCCGATGGTCGCGCGTATATCGGCGGAACGGAACACGGCGCTGCCCGCCACGATGACGTTTGCGCCCGCCGAGATGACGTCCTTCACGTTGTCCTCGGTGATGCCGCCGTCCACCTCGATGTCCAGCTCGGGGCGGCCGTTGCGCACGAGGAAGTCGCGCAGTTTTTCGATCTTTTCAAGGGAAGAGGGAATGAACTTCTGCCCGCCCCAGCCGGGATGCACGCTCATGAGCAGCAGCATATCGGCGACCTCGGCGCAGTCGAACAGCTCCTCCACGGGCGTGTTGGGATTGATGACGGCGCTCGCCCTCATGCCGTAATTCTTGATGATGCGCAGCGTCTGCACGGTGAGTTCACGGCACTCCTCGACGTGGACGGTGACGATGTCCGCTCCCGCGCGCGCGAAGCCCTCCAGCCGCGTATCCGGACGCAGCACCATCAAATGGCAGTCGAGCGGCAGGCGGGTGTATGGACGGATATGTTCGATCATCTGGCTGCCGAAGGTGATGGTCGGCACAAAATTTCCGTCCATCACGTCGCAGTGAATGTAGTCCGCGCCGTTCTCTTCCAATTTCTTCACCGTCTCTCCCATGCGTGCAAAATCGCCCGCAAGGATGGACGGCGCCACTTTGATCTCAAGCATAGTTCTCCCCTTGTCTCTTTTATCCATTTGAAACGCCGCAAAGACATCCGCCTTTGCGCAGTTATATCCGTTATTTCATGTAGCCCGCACGCAGCTGCCCGCACGCACCGCCTCGTCGCGGCAAAGCTGCTTTTCCGCGCCGCGCGCCTGCGCTTGCGGCGCATTTTTGCCGCTTGCCGCTCCTCTTCCCGAAAATCTTTTTTACAAATCTTTTCGGGAGCCCTGCAACATCGGCGGCTCGTCGTCGCAACAAAGCGCCGTGTCCGGATATCCGGCACAGCCGAATATCGCGCCTGTTGCGCCTGTTGCTCCTCTATCTGCAAAAATACTGCGTCTTTTTGCAGATTTTTTATAGATTATCATTGATATAGCTCACTCTCAGCTGCCCGCACGCACCGCCGATGTCGGAACCCATGCTGCGGCGCAGGGTCGCCGAGATGCCGCGCTCGGTCAATCGCTTTAAGAACGCCTGTGCGTTCGCCTCGTCCGCGGCGCGCAGGGAGCGCTCCTTGACCTCGTTCAGGCGGATGAGGTTGACGTGGCAGGGTCTGCCCCGCAGCAGCTGCGCCAGCGCGTCGGCGTGTGCGAGGTCGGCATTCTCCCCCGCGATGAGGCTGTATTCAAAGATGTACCGCCGCCCCGTGCGCTCAAAATAATAAGTGCAGGCATCAAGGATCTCCCGGATGGAGAACGCCCTTGCGACGGGCATGGTGCGCGCACGCTCCTCATCCGTCACCGCGTGCAGCGACACCGTGAGGTTGAGCGGGATGCCCTCCCCGGCGAAGGCGCGCATCCTGTCCGCAAGTCCGCAGGTGGAGAGCGAAATATTGCGCGCGCTCATGCCGAAGCCCTCGCCGTCCGTGACGTTGCGCAGAAAGCGCACCACCTGGTCGTAGTTGTCAAACGGCTCGCCGCTGCCCATGAGCACCACGTTGGTGACGGCGCGCTTCTCCCGCAGTCCCCCGCCCGCAAGGCGGTTGACCGCCAGGATCTGCCCCAGGATCTCGCCCGCGGTGAGGTTTCTGACCAGCCCGCCCAGCGTGGAGGCGCAGAACTTGCACCCCATGCGGCAGCCCACCTGGGTGGATACGCACTGCGTGTTGCCGTACTTGTACTTCATCAGCACGCCCTCGATGAGGTTGCCGTCCGCGAGCGCGAACAGAAACTTCTGCGTGCCGTCCTTGGCCGTGAACACCCGTTCGATGCGCACCGGCTCGTCCTCGTATTCCTCCAGAAGGCGCGCGCGCAGGGCGGGAGATACGGGGATCTGCGAGAGGGGCTTTGCGTGCAGCAGCCCCTCCGAGAGCTGTCTGGCGCGGAAGGGCTTCTCCCCCGCCGCCCGCACGAGCTCCGCAAGTTCTGCCGCCGATTTATCCTGTAAGATCTGTTTCATACGCGCCTCATCTTGGCGAAATAGAAGCCCGCGCCGAACGCCGTATCGGGCAGAAACTGGATGCCGCAGGCGGTCTTTTCATAATCGAGCGGGCTGTCCGCCGCCAGGCATTCAAATTCGGGGTGCGCCGACAAAAAGGCGGAGACAACGCCGTCGTTCTCCTCGGCAAAGAGGGAACAGGTGGAGTAGTACAGATGCCCGCCCGGACGCACATAGCGCGAGCAGTTCTCCAGAATGGCGCTCTGCACGGGGCGCAGCGCCGCAATGCTCTCCTCCGTCTTGCCCAAAGGCAGGTCGGGATTTTCCGCCACCGTACCGAACCCCGAACAGGGAACGTCGCACAGCACGCCGTCAAAGGCGCCCTCGAACGCGGAAAGAAAAACAGAACTGTCCGCCTGCATCGCCGTGACGTTCTGCGTCCCCATGCGCGAGCAGTAGCTGCCGATGAGGGAGACGCGGTGGGCGTGCAGATCACACGCCGTGACATGGGCGCACTTTTCCGCCAGCAGAACGGACTTGCCGCCCGGCGCGGCGCAGGCGTCGAGCAGATTTTCACACCCCTCCACCGCATGGCAGATGGCGACGCTGCCCACCGACTGGAAGGTATAATCCCCCGCGAAGAAGCGTTCGTCGCGCGTAAAATGTTCAAACAGAAAGACGTCTTCAAAGGGCGTTGCGGTATGCGGGCGGGAGAGGTAGTCCTGCGCCCCCCGCACGAAGCGCACGCTCACGCCGCCGCTTTTGGCGCGCACGATGGACTCCGTCCGCGCGCCGTACTGTGCGCGCAGCCTGCGGATGGCAAAGAGCGGATAGGGCGTGGTGACGGCAAGTCCTTCGTCCCCTTGCGGGATGGTGACGCGGGAAGCATCGAAGGCGCGCAGCGCCGCATTGACAAAGCCCGCCGCGCCCCCCTTGCCCATCTTTTTGAGAAGTCCGACGGCGAGATCAGTGACCGCATAGCGCGGCTTTTGCAGATAAATGAGAAAGTAGAGCGCGATTTTCAAAAGAATGCGCACGCTCTGCTTGGGATTTCTGGGTGCGACGGAGGCGATGCAGCGCGTCAGGTAGGCGTCGTGTTCGAGAACACCGTAGCACACCTTGACGGTGCGGGCGCGGTGCGCCTCCTCGACGGGCGCTTCGGCGAGCGCGATCTTCAGATGCGCGCCCTCCGCATACACCCTGGAGAGCACCTGGTAGGGATCATAGAGCGGGTTGGTCAAAACGATCCCCCCTTTTCAGCCTGCCGCCGTTGGCGAACGCCGTGTCCGCCATGCGCTTTCCGCCCGCGGGCTGCACCTCAACAAGGCGTACCGCGCCCTCCGCGCATTTAACGATCACCCCCTCCTTGGCGGATGCGGTGAGCACCGTCCCCGGAAGGGCGTCCGTCCCGTCTGCGATGGCGCGGGCATGGTAGCAGTTCAGAAGCAGGCCGCCCGCCGACGCATAGGCGAGGGGCGCGGGCGAGAGAGCGCGGATGAGCGCGCTCACCTGCCGTGCGGAGCGGGAAAAATCGATCTGCGTGCGCACCGTCTTGCGGCAGAGCGTCCCCTCCCCCTGCGGCGTGAGCGTCACGTCCCCGCGCTCGATGCGCGCAAGCGCCTCCGTGAGCAGCCGCGCGCCGAGAAAGGAGAGCTTTATTGTGAGCGTGCCGCAGGTATCCTCCTCCTCAATGGGGAGAGCCTCGCGCAAGAACATATCGCCCGTGTCCAGTCCCGCGTCCGTGCGCATGATGGTGACGCCCGTCTCCCTCTCCCCCGCAAGGATGGCGGCGGCAACGGGTGCCGCGCCGCGGTACTTGGGCAGGAGGCTCGCATGGACGTTCCACACCCCCATTGCGAAGAGGTCGAGCGCCTGCTGCGTTAAGATCTGCCCGTATGCGCAGGTGACCATGAGATCTGCCCCGACGGCGGCGAGGGCGTCAAGCTCGTTCCTCAGGCGCTCGGGCTGCAGCACGGGAATGCCCAACTCCTGCGCCGCCGCCTTGACGGGAGAGGGCGCAGGGATGCGCTTCCTGCCCTGCGGCCTGTCCGGCTGCGTGAGCACGCAGGCAACGTCAAAGTGCTGCGCCGCCGCCTTGAGACAGGGGACGGCAAATTCGGGCGTTCCCGCAAAGACGATCTTCATCGCATCCTCCCTTTTTGTGCGGTCAGTCCTCAACGTCGTGGACGTTGGTCGCCTTGTCGGTGTAGAGGACGCCGTCCAGGTGATCGAGTTCGTGGCAGACGGCGCGGGCGCAGAATCCGCGCGCCGTCAGCGCAAAGCGGTTGCCGTGACGGTCGGAATAGACCACCCGCACCTTGTCCGGACGGGTGACGGTACCCGCCTTGCCGCGCACGGAGAGGCATCCCTCCGGCCCCGTCTGTTCCCCCTTCCGGGAGACAAGCACGGGGTTGATCATCTCAAAGAACCCCTCCTCGACGTCCACCTGCACGGCGCGGATGGGAACGCCCACCTGCGGCGCGGCAAGCCCCGCGCCCTCGGCGGCGCGCAGCGTCTCCTTCATGTCGTCAAGGAGCCTGCAAAGCTCCTCGTCAAAGCGTGTGACGGGCTTGCACTTCTCCCGCAGAACGGGATCGCCCACCTGTACGATTTCACGGATCATATCTTGCTTCCTTATCAGAAAATTTGCTTAGTTTAAGTTGGAGGGATTTTCCTCCACCCAGACGAGCGCATCGCGCGATTTCACGCCGGACGCCGCGTCGTAGATGCGCTCCAGCAGCTTGTCCGATACGAGGCGCATGAGCACCTGATAGCGGAACCTGCCCTGGATCCTGCGGATGGGCGCGTGCATCCGGTTGAAGAACAAAAACTCTTCCTGCGCGGAGAGATAGAGGGACTGCAGCTTTTCGTAGACCTCGCGCAGCGCCTCGAGCGCGGCGGCGTTGTCCGAGGAGGACACCATAACGCGCACGATGAGCGCGAAGGGCGGAAACATGGTCGCCGCGCGCAGGTTGATCTCGTGGCGGTAAAACCCTTCATAGTCGTACGCCGCGGCAAAGCGCAGGATGGCATTGTCGGGGTCGTACGTCTGCAGAATGACGTCCCCCTTCTCGCTCCCGCGCCCGCTCCTGCCCGCCACCTGTGTGATGAGCTGAAAGGTGCGTTCGTTGCTGCGGTAGTCGGGAAAGTGCAGGCTCATGTCCGCATCGAGGATGCCCACGAGGGTGACGAGGGGGAAGTCATGCCCCTTTGCCACCATCTGCGTGCCGACCAGAATGTCCGCCTGCCGGTCGGCAAACTGCTTTAAGATGCGGTAATGCCCCTCCTTGCCGCCCGTGGTGTCGTTGTCCATGCGCAGGATGCGCGCGGACGGGTAGAGCTTTTTCAGCTCCCCCGCGACGCGCTGCGTCCCCGTTCCCGCATAGTAGATATGCGTCCCGCCGCAGGACGGACACGCCGTGAGCATCTTGTATCTCGCGCCGCAGTAGTGACATTTCAGGCAGTTCTCCTCACTGTGATAGGTGAGGGAGACGTCGCACTGTTCGCACTTGGCGACGTAGCCGCAGTCGCGGCAGAGTACCGTCTGCGAATATCCCCTGCGGTTGAGGAACAGGATCGCCTGCTGCCCCTCCGCAAGGGTGGCGGCAAGGCGCTCGCGCAGCGCCGCCGAAAAAGGCGAAGGGTTGCCGCGCCTGACCTCCCTGCGCATATCCACGATGGTCACATCGGGAAGCGGGCGGGCATTGATCCGATCGGGCATCCGCACAAGGGAGAACTCGCCGTCCAGGGCGCGCTTGTACGTTTCCACGGCGGGCGTGGCGCTGCCCAGGACAAGCTTGCATCCGTTGTATTTTGCGCGCAGGAGAGCGATGTCGAAAGTGTTGTAGCGGGGCGCCGTCTCGGAGGAATAGCTGCCGTCGTGCTCCTCGTCGAGGACGATGACGCCCACGTTCTCCACGGGCGCGAACACGGCGGAGCGCGCCCCGATGGCGATGCGGGCGCTCCCCTCGCGCAGGCGCTGCCACTCGTCGAAGCGCTCCCCCGCGGACAGTCCGCTGTGCAGGATGGCGGCGGCAGCGCCGAAGCGCGCGCGCAGCTGGGAGAGCATCTGCGGCGTCAGCGAGATCTCTGGGACGAGAAAGAGCGCCGTCCTGCCGACTGCGAGGGCATCGGCAATGAGGGTGAGATAGACCTCCGTCTTGCCGCTGCCCGTCACGCCGTGCAGGAGCGTGACCGTCTTTTCCGTACTCTCTACGGCACAGACGGCGCGCTGCTGCGCCGCGGTGAGAACGTGTCCCGCGGCGCTGCCCTCCACCCCCTTGTAGGGGTCGCGCAGGACGCGCCGCCGCTCCAGGCAGACCGCGCCCTTTTTTTCAAGCGCGTTGACCGCGGCGCCGAACCGCTCGCGCAGGCGCGCGGCGTCCGTCTCGCCGTGCTCTTTCAGATAGGTGAGGCACGTCGCCTGCTGCGGTGCGTTTTTGACGGGGACGTCCTGCACAAACCGGGCGAACGTGCGATAGGTCTCCGCCACCTTTCCCGTGCGCATCTCGGGCGGCAGAAAGAGCCGGAGCGCGAGCGCGAGCGGCACGCGGTAGCGGCGGGCGATGGTGCGGGCGAGGGAGAGGCACTCTTTGTTGATGGCGGGCGTCCCCTCCTCCGCACGGTAGATCTTTTTGAGCTTGTCGGCGGGGCAGTCGCTCGTCTCCTTGACGCGCATGACAAAGCCCGTCGCCGTACTCCGCCCGAAGGGAACGACGACGCGCGCGCCCGCCGCGACGGGAATATCGCACGCATAGTCGAAGATTCTGTCCACTTCGCTGTGCGCGATGTCCACGATGACTTCACAGATCATCTCGTCTCAAAAATGCAAAAGAAGCCCCGCTGAATGTTCCGGGGCGCCTTTTGCTCGGGGTACGGCGCGCATCAGTCGTGCGCGCTCGTCACCTTTCCGTTCATGATCTCCTGGCAGGCGAGGACGATCTCCTTCTGCTTGCCGGGAAGTTCCGTGATCCCTGCCGCCTGCATCTGTTCGATGATCTGACGGGTGCGCTTTGCCACGACCACGCACAGCTCGTAGCGGCTGGCGGGTTCCTCCTGTGTCCCCAGCTTGCGGATGAGGGCATCCACCGAGGGTTCATTGATCATATCTCTTTCTCCTTTTCTTTGCGGATAATTTCCTGGATCTCGCGCTTTGCGCGCTGCAGATCGTCGTTGACGACGACGTAGTCATAGAGGGGCGCCTGCTCCAGCTCGTATTTGACGCGCTGCAGCCGTTCGCGGAACTGTTCCTCCCCCTCCGAACCGCGCCGCAAAAGGCGCTTTTGCAGTTCCTCAAGGGAGGGCGGCGCGACCATGATGAGCACGGCGGAGCGCGGCATCAGCCGCTTTGCGTTGAGCGCGCCCACCACGTCGATCTCCAGAACGACAGACATGTTCTTGAGCTGCCGCTCCACAAAAGAGCGCGGCGTCCCGTAAAAGTTGCCGAAGTGTTCATCGTACTCCAGAAAGTCGTTGGCGGCGATGCGGTCGCGGAACTCCTCCTGCGTAATAAAAAAGTAGTCCCTGCCGTCCACTTCGCCCGCGCGGGGCGCGCGCGTCGTACAGGAGACTGACTCCACCAGACGATCGTCCTCGGCGAGCAGCGAACGCACGAGCGTCCCCTTGCCTACGCCGGAAGGCCCTGAAATGACAACGAGGACGTTTCTCATGCGTTACTCCAAATTCTGAATCTGTTCACGGACTTTTTCGATCTCGTTCTTCATGTCGAGGGCGAGTGCGGTCACCTCTTTATCGCTCGACTTGCTGCATATGGTGTTGCACTCCCGATTAAATTCCTGCACGAGGAAATCCAGCTTCCTGCCCACCTGATCGAGGGCGCAGATCTCGCGGAACGCCTTGATGTGCGAGAAGAGGCGCGTGAGCTCCTCGTCGATATTGCACTTGTCGGCGAACACCGCCGCCTCCGTCAGGATGCGCGTCTCGTCCACCTTGCCCGCAAGGTATTCCGTGATGCGTTCGGTGAGCTTTTCGCGGTACTCCTTCGTCACGAGCGGCGCGCGCGAAGCAATGGCGCGGGTAAGATTCTCAATGGTATCCATGCGGGAGAGCAGATCTTCCTTCAGGCGCTCCCCCTCCTTTTGGCGCATCTGCGCCAGGGAAGCGAGCGCCTCCTCCAGTGCCCGATCGAGCAGCGCAAGCAGCGCCTCGTCCGCCTCGCCGTTCTCCTCGGCGCGCACCACGTCGGGCTGGCGCAGATAGAAGGTGAGCGAGGTATCGTCCGGAACGCCGGGGAGCACCTCCTTCAGCACCTGCGCCGCCTGAAAATAGGCGCGCGCAACGCCCGTGTCCACCGCATAGTTTTTTACCCGCTCGCGCCTGTCCGTATAGGAGAGATACACGTCGACGTGGCCGCGCGTAATAAAGCGGCGCACGGCGGCACGGACGGTCTCCTCCCGGGAGAGGAAGATGCGCGGGCTCTTGACGCTCAGGTCGAGGAAACGGTTATTGACGGACTTGACTTCCGCCGTCAGTTCGATGCCGCCCTCGCTCACGGTGCTTCTGCCGTACCCCGTCATGCTCTTCATGCGCACTTCCTCCTGTTACACCCCATTATAACACGCGCAGGCGCATTTTTCAAGTGTTTTCTCTCTTTTTTTCCACTTTCGGGCGAACGCTCACGGGAAGAGAAGGGCGTTGAGGAAGCCCGTGCCGATGAGGACGGCGAGAAAGGAAAAGTTGATGAGCGAAAAGAGCGCGAGATACTTTCCCGTATGCCCGGGACGGCGGCGGCGGAATTCGCCGAGCGTGATGAGGCTGGCGAGCGAGGCGACGGGTGTACCGAGCCCGCCGATGTTGACGGCGACGAGCAGGCTGCGGTAGTCCGATGTAAAGCGGGAGAGCAGCACCGCCGAGGGAACGTTGCTGATGATCTGGCAGGACGCCGTGCCGACGAGCAGCGTGCTCGCCCCGATCAGCGCGCTTAAAAACGTACGCACCGCGGGGATGCGCGCAAGATTGCCCGAGAAGATGAAGAAAGCGCAGAAGGTGAGCAGCAGCCCGTAGTCGACGAGCAGGAAACACCTTGGCTCGAGCACGAGCAGCGAAATTACCACCACGGCCGTGCCGATGTACCAGACAAAGACGCGGAACACGATCATCACCGAGAGGGCGAACAGGACAAAATAGACGATCATGCGCCAGAGGGCGGGCGCTTTGGCGGGCGGCGTCTCGAGCTTCACGGGTTCCGGCCGGATGAAAAAGCACGTTCCCGCGATGAGCACGAAGGCGACCGCAAACGGGAGCGCCATGACCGCGAAGAACTCCCCCGCCCCGATGGAATAGTAGGAATAGAGGTAGAGATTCTGCGGATTGCCGAAGGGCGTGAGCATCCCGCCGAGGTTGGCGGCGACGTTCTGCATGACAAAGACGAACGCCATGTGCCGGGGTCTGTTGCAGGACGTGAGCACATAGTACCCGAGCGGAAGGAAGGTGACGAGCGCCATGTCGTTCGCCATGATCATCGACCCGAAGTAGGTGACAAAGACGAGTGCAAACGTAACGCGGCGCATATTGCCGAATGCCGTGACGATCTTGCCCGAGAGCCACTCAAAGAAGTGCCGTTCCTTGAGCGCGCTGACGACGGCGAGCGTGCAGAAGAGGCAGGAGAGCGTATCGAGGTCGAAGTAATCGGCATACCCGGCGTCGGGCGGAACGAAAAAGCAGGTCACCGCCGCCGCGACGGCGGCAACGAGCAGGACAACGTGGCTCTTGAGCAGGGCGAGAATGCGCGCCGCGGCGGATGCGCGCGCGGGCGGCAGGGGCGGCGCGGGAGAGGCCGGCGCGCCCTCCGGAAGGGCTGCATCGTCCGCCGCAGGCGTCTGCGTCTCCTCCTGCAAATTCATCTTCGGTTGTATCGGTTCCATAGCGGATTATTTATATCGCTTTTCCCCGAAAAAAGCAAGCAAAAAACGGGCTTGCGCCCGTTCTTTGAAAAATTTTGCCGCGCGGATGTGCCTCCTCCGCATTCACGCCCGCTCCCGCCCTGACCGGCGTCTGTCCTCATCGTCCTCATCGTCGTCATCGTCATCGTCGTCATCGTCGTCATCGTCGGTTTCGTGATCCGTTTCATAGAGCTCTTCGACTGCCTCCAGAAACTCATCAAAGAGTTCATCGAAGATATATTCGTCGCCGTAGCGGTCGATGGCGCGGCACAGACTGTCAAATTCCTCCTCCAGTTCGCGGCGGCTCTCGTCGCCGTCCTCGAAGATGCAGTCCTCGCCGAGATAGAGATACTTCCCGTTGAAGTCCCCGCGCGTCATGCCGCCTGCAAACACGCTGTCCAGATCGGCGAGATAGGTCTGCGTGAGCGTGCGCACCCTTTCGGCGAAATCGGCGGTGAGGTGGGCAAGTTCGCGCTCCAAGTAGTCCTCGAAGTCCCCCATCGCCCTCTCGTCGTAGGCGGCGATGAGCGCATTGAAATCGGCCTCGGACAATTCGCTGACCGCATATGTTTCCCCATATTCGCCTGCAAGGCGTTCGCGTACGCGCTGTTCGAGGGCGGCGGCATCCGCGCCCGTCGCGTAGACGCCGATGCCCTGCGCCGTGATGAGATGTTTTGCATCGGAGAGTGCCGCAAACGCCGCACTCGCATCCTCGGGCGTCATACCGATGAGATCCTCGCCGACAAGGAGCAGCGCCGCATCGCGGTTGAGCGCCCTCACGCCCGTCACTCTGTTTTCCTGAACGGTAAATTCCACGGAGGGGTTGATGCTGATGTAGAGATTGCCGTTCCCGCCCGCAGCGGGCGCCGCCCCTCTGAGGGCGACGGGGAGAATGCAGGCGAGCAGGATGAGCACCGCCGCCGCGACCGCAGCCAGGGCGAGCAGGGGTTTGCGGCGTGTCCGCACGAGGACTTCCCCCTCTGCGCGGGACGGCTGCGCCGCCCGGATGCGTGCATATACGTCCGGGGTATGTTCCTGCGCCTCGCGGCGAAGTTCCGCCTCCAGTTCCGATCTGTTCACAATGCCTCCTCCGCGGGCAGGCTCCCGCTCCCGCAGCGCCGCCTGCATCTTTTTGACGGCGCGCGAATAGTGCCATGTGACGGTGGGCAGCGGCAGGGAGAGCATCTGCGCGATCTCCCGCCGTCTGTATCCCTCCACCGCCGCAAGGATGAGTACGGAAAATTCCTCCCGTTTGAGAATGCTGCGCGCGAGGTCGATGAGCAGCCCGTAGTCGTCCACGTTCTGCGTCCCGAACGGGGCGGGGTTCTCCCGCTCGTCCACCGGGATCTCCCTGCCGCGGCGGCGCAGAAGGTCGATCGCCTCATTGCGGGCGATGCGTGCGATCCACGCCGCGGCATTCGTCCCGCGGCGGTAGCGGGACGCGCTGCCCAGGATCTTCAGATAGGTCGTCTGCATGACGTCCTCGGCAAGCATCCGCTCCCGCACATAGGAGAGCGCCAGATAGTAGACCGTTCTGCGCGTCTGATTGTACACCTCGTCAAAGGCGGAATCGTCCCCCGCCGCCAGTTTGCCGAGCGCTTCATCGAGCGTCACGTCGCTTTCCTCCCGTTGCGTTCTTACAGACAGTATATCAGAGGGATGCGCATCTGTCAATGGGCGGCAGGGAACGCCGCGCGCCTCTGCGGGCGCCCCTGCCGCATCCGTCCTCAGTCGTCAAAATCATCGAAGACATCGAAACCGCCGCCGCGGTAGCCCTCATCGGCACGGTAGACGTACTCCCCGTCCGCCGTCCTGGTGACGACAAACCTGCCCTGTCCCTCCGGCGTGAAGTATTTTACGCCGATGGTCGCGTTTCCGTTCGCGCGCTCCTCGCGCTCCACTTCAAAGCGGCTGCGCACGCCGCCGCGAAGGATGGAGATCTCATACTCCGTCTCGCTGCCGCGGCCCTCGTCCTCCGTCTCGAAGCTGACGCTCGTCTGTTCCGCAAGCCCGCTCTCCGTATAGACGCGGTAGACAAATTCCCGCTCCGTCTCGCTCTCGCGGCCCTCCTGTTCGCGTTCGCTCTCCACGTCCATGCGCACGCGCCTTGCGGCATTTTCCGGATCGGATGCCATGATCCAGAGCGATTCGGCAGTCTCCTCCTCGCCGTCCTCGCGCTCCGTCACAGAGGCGCGGTATCCGCTCATCTCATAGACGATGCCGCCCATCTCCAGCACGCCCTCCAGCGTGTAGGCGACGCCGCTCACATATTCATCGCGCTCCTCATACCCCTCGAACGAATGGGCTTGCGTCTCCGTATAATACATCGTATAGGACATCTCTCCGCCGTCCGCCCCCATGCCGCGCACGGTGAGTTTGGTCGAAAACGGATAGGACGTATCGGTGTTTTCCGTCACCTCCGTCGTAAGCGCGCCCTCATCGAGAAAGCTGTCAAGCATCTCAAAATAGGTACGGAACTCCTCCGACGCCGCCGAAGGCGCGCCGTCCGTCCCGGCCGCGGAAGTGGTTGCGGCGGCGAGCGTGGGAGCGGTCGCCGAGAGCAGCCCCGCCGTGGTCACCGCGCCGAGAGCATAGGCGCTCTTGGCGCCCGTCTCCGCCTGCACTCCTGCGCCTCCGCCCAGGCTGCCGCCCAGACCGGCGCTCTCCCCGCCGGACGTGCATCCCGCAAACGCAAAGAGCGCCGTCCCTGCCAGAATGGCTGCCGTCACTGCAAATAACTTTTTCATATTTTTTTCCTCCTTGCGGCGCCGTCTCCCGGCGCCTTTCACCTATTCAACGCACGAATAGGAAAAATTGTTGGAGAAATCTGAAAAATTTCCAAAAAATTTTTTCAACAAAAAAATCGCACGCGAACGTGCGATTTTTTGTTGACCGAAGCCTCAGGCATTCGTGCCGTCGTCCGCTGCCGCCGCGAACATATCGCGATAGCCGCCCGTGGACTGCACGGACACATTCTTGTAGTCCTTCATCCCCGTTCCGGCAGGGATGAGCTTGCCGATGATGACGTTCTCCTTCAGGCCGATGAGCGGGTCGCGCTTGGTGCAGATGGCCGCCTCGGTGAGGACGCGACTGGTCTCCTGGAAGGATGCCGCCGACAGGAAGGAATCGGTCGCGAGCGCCGCCTTGGTGATGCCGAGCAGCACACGCTTAGCCGTTGCGGGGATACCGCCCTCCTGAATGGTCTTTTCATTCTGTTCCTCAAAGGTGAACATATCGACGAACTGCCCGGGCAGAAGATCGGTGGTACCGGCGTTCTCCACGCGCACCTTGCGCATCATCTGGCGGACGATGATCTCGACGTGCTTGTCGTTGATGTCCACGCCCTGCGAACGGTAGACGGACTGCACCTCGTGCAGAATGTAATCCTGCACGCCCTTGACGCCCTCGACGCGGATGATGTCCTGCGGGTTGACCGAGCCGGCGTTGATCTGCGTGCCGGGAACCACCTTGTCGCCCGTCTTGACCAGAAGCTCCGCATTGAAGGGAAGTTCATAGTCCTTGAGCTCGGCGCCCGTCACCTCATCGCGGATGACGACATGCTTGGCGCCCGTATCCTGATCGTTGACGGAGGCAACGCCCTTGAACTCGCAGATGGTCGCAACGCCCTTGGGCTTTCTCGCCTCGAAGAGTTCCTCGACACGGGGAAGACCCTGGGTGATGTCGCCCGTTGCCGCAATACCGCCCGTGTGGAAGGTACGCATCGTGAGCTGCGTGCCGGGTTCGCCGATGGACTGCGCCGCGATGACGCCGACCGCCTCGCCCACCTTGATGGGAAGGGTGGTCGCCATGTCCTTGCCGTAGCACTTGGCACACACGCCGTAGCGCGTGGTGCAGTTGAAGATGGAGCGGATGGGAACGCCGCTCTCCCGATACCTTTCCAGGGCGGCGATTTTCTTCGCGTTCTCCTCGGAGATCATCTCGTTGCACTTAACGAGCACTTCTCCCTCATCGGTGAGGATGTCCTCAGTGGCAAATCTGCCCGTCAGACGGTCTTCCAGCGATTCGATGATATCGCCCGAGGCGTTCGTGATCGCCTTGACGAAGGTGGGCCGGGGCTTTCTACCCGCACAGCAGTCCTCTTCACGCACAATGACGTCCTGGGAGACGTCGACGAGGCGCCGGGTGAGATATCCGGAGTCTGCCGTCTTGAGCGCCGTATCCGCGAGGCCCTTTCTGCCGCCGTGCGAGGAGATGAAGTATTCAAGCACGGAGAGTCCGTTGCGGAAGCAGGACTTGACGGGAACTTCGATCTTCTTGCCCTGCGGGTTGACCATGAGGCCGCGCATACCCGAGAGCTGCTTGATCTGGTCGATGGAGCCGCGCGCGCCCGAGTCCGCCATCATCCAGATGGGGTTGAACTTGTCGGCAGCGCCCTGCTCCTTGAGAAGTTTTGCCACCTCGTCCGTCGCGTCGTCCCAGACCTTGATGACGGCGTTGTAGCGCTCCTCCTCCCGCAGAAGGCCGCGCGCGTACTTCTTGGCGATGCCCGCGACCTGCTCCTCCGCCTTCTCGACGATCGCTTCCTTTTCGGAGGGGATCTTCATGTCAAAGACGGATGTGGTGAGCGCCGCGATGGTGGAATACTTATAGCCGCGCTCCTTGATGGCGTCGAGCACGGCAGCCGCCTTGGGCGCATAGCCCGTCTTGAAGCACGCCTCGACGATGCGCGAGAGGTGCTTCTTGCCGATCGCCTTGGCGCCGCCGATGAACTCGGTGGACAGCTCGAGCTTGAGGTAGTCCTCGGGATTCTCGCGCCTGACAAAACCGAGATCCTGGGGCATATTGTCGTTATAGATAATGCGCCCCACCGTCGTTTTGATGGCGCCGGTGACCGTCATGCGGCCCGTCTCCTCGTCGCGCGCGACAAAGACGTGTCCGCGGATGCCGTTGTTGGGGACGCTGACGTCGCGGTCGAACGTGCGCTCGTAGGGCAGGGGCAGATCGTCGAATTTGCCTGCGGGCAGCTCTACCGTGCGGCGGACGTAGATCTCGTCCTCGCAGTGGATGTCCTTGAGCTGATAGCTCATAAGCGCCTCGTCGAAGGAGGCATAGACGGGCGGGATATACTCCTCGCCGTTCTCATCGGGGCGGAATGTCTCGGGGTTGTACTTCTTGCCCTCCTCCCTTCTGAGGATGGTCAGATAGTAGGCGCCGATGATCATGTCCTGCGTGGGGCTCATGACCGACTTGCCGTCCGCAAGCTTCAAGATATTGTTCGCGGAGAGCATCAGGAACCTTGCTTCCGCCTGCGCCTCGATGGACAGGGGCAGGTGAACCGCCATCTGGTCGCCGTCAAAGTCGGCGTTGAAGGGGCCGCACACGAGCGGGCTGATCTTGATCGCCCTTCCCTCGATGAGAATGGGCTCGAATGCCTGGATGGACAGGCGGTGCAGCGTGGGCGCGCGGTTGAGAAGGACGGGGTGTTCGCGGATGACGTCCTCGAGGACGTCCCAAACGAAGTCCTTGCCCTTCTCCACGGTGCGCTTCGCGCTCTTGATGTTGTGGCACTTGCCCGTCTCCACAAGGCGCTTCATGACAAAGGGCTTGAACAGCTCGATCGCCATCTCCTTGGGAAGGCCGCACTGATAGATCTTGAGCTCGGGGCCGACGACGATGACCGAACGGCCGGAATAGTCGACGCGCTTACCCAGAAGGTTCTGGCGGAACCTGCCCTGCTTGCCGCGCAGCAGCCCGGAAAGGGACTTGAGTTCGCGGTTGGAGGGGCCGGAGAGCGGCTTGCCGCGGCGGCCGTTGTCGATGAGGGCATCGACCGCTTCCTGCAGCATCCGCTTCTCGTTCTTGACGATCATGTCGGGCGCGTTCAGCTCGATCATGCGCTTTAAGCGGTTGTTGCGGTTGATAACGCGGCGGTAAAGGTCGTTGAGGTCACTGGAGGCAAACCTGCCGCCGTCCAGCTGCACCATGGGCCTGAGATCGGGCGGGATGACGGGAAGCACGGTGAGGATCATCCACTCGGGCTTGTTGCCGCTCTTGCGGAATGCCTCGATGATCTCGATGCGCTTGATCGCCTTGACGCGCTTGGGACCGGTGGCGTTGCTCTCGATGATCTCCTTTGCCTCGGCGCTCTCCTTCTCGAGATCGACCGCCTGGAGAAGCTCGCGGATGGCCTCCGCGCCCATGCCCACCTTGAGACCGGTGACGGAGGGTTCACCGACGTATTCGCTGTAGTCGGTCTTCTGGCGGTCATTGATGACCTGCTTGTAGGTGAGTCCCTCCCCTTCAAGCTTGAGGATATGCTCCTTTGTCTCGGCATCCGCGACCGGGCAGGTACGCAGGAGCTTGGCGCGGCGGCTCTGCAGCACATAGGTCTTGCCCTCCGCACCGGGGCGCTCCCTGAGCGAATAGAGCGTGACGACCGCGCCGTCCTGCATCGCGCCGAGCAGCGCCTTGATCTCCCCCGCCGTCTTGACGGCCGTGGGCGAAACGTCGTTGAGATCGTTGAGCTCACGTGCGGAAGCGATCAGCCCCTCCTCCGCCGTATGTTCACCGGCGAGTCTGGCGGCGAGCGCCGCCTTGGCATCCTGCCGGGCGTCCTTGCCCGTGAAAGTCTGCACGTCGCGCACGTCCTCCATGCCGATGACGGCGGCGTTGTCCTTGCCGCCCAGCATATCGAAGGAACCGTCGTGCAGAAGCACCGTGATCTTGTTGAGGTATCCGGGATCGAGCACCGTATATGCCGCAAAATAGATGACCTGCTCGAGTGCCTTCGGCCCCATGTCCAGAAGCAGGCCGATCTTGGAGGGAACGCCGCGGAAATACCAGATGTGCGATACGGGTGCGGCGAGTTCGATGTGTCCCATGCGCTCGCGCCGCACTTTGGCGCGCGTGACCTCCACGCCGCACTTCTCGCACACGATACCCTTATAGCGGATGCGCTTGTATTTGCCGCAGTGGCACTCCCAGTCCTTGGTCGGGCCGAAGATCTTTTCGCAGAACAATCCGTCGCGCTCGGGCTTCTGGGTGCGGTAGTTGATGGTCTCCGGCTTGGTGACCTCGCCGTACGACCATTCCCTGATCTTTTCGGGAGAAGCAATGCTGATCTGAATGGAATTGAAATCGTTTAATTCGTACATGGTATCCTCCCCTTACTTGTCGTCGTCCTCGTCGCCGAACAGATCGCCCGCGCTCTTGTCCGCGTCTGCGTCCTTGTCTTCCTTTTCGTCCTCGTCGAAGAGGTCGCCGAAGGAGAAGTCCTCGTCCACGTCGGACATATCGTCCTCGTCCTCCCCTTCGCCGAACAGATCGCCGGAGACGAAGTCCTCGTCCTCGCCGGCATCCTCGTCGAAGAGGGAACCGAGTCCCTCGTCCTCTTCCTCCTCGTCCTCGTCGGGAAGGCTGAGATCGAAGTCCTGTTCGACCTCGCGGCGGTCGTCGCGGCGGGAATCGCGGGTGTCCTCCTCGTCGTCGAACTCGCGGATGATGAGTTCCTCGTTGTTTTCGGTGAGCACCTTGACGTCGAGGGCGAGCGACTGCAGCTCCTTGAGGAGCACCTTGAACGCCTCGGGAATGCCGGGCTCGGAGATGTTGTTGCCCTTGACGATGCTCTCATACGTCTTGACGCGGCCGACGATGTCGTCCGACTTGACGGTGAGGATCTCCTGCAGGATGTGCGCCGCGCCGTATGCCTCGAGCGCCCAGACCTCCATTTCGCCGAAGCGCTGGCCGCCGAACTGCGCCTTGCCGCCCAACGGCTGCTGGGTGACCATCGAGTAAGGGCCGATGGAGCGCGCATGGATCTTGTCATCCACGAGGTGGATGAGCTTGATCATATACATGATGCCGATGGTGACGCGGTTTTCAAAGGGTTCGCCCGTTCTGCCGTCGAACACCTGGAACTTGCCGTCCACCTTGCCCTCGGGATTGAAGAGGTTGTTCTCCGCAAACAGCTGTTCGATGTCCTTCTCGGTCGCGCCGTCAAAGACGGGCGTGGCGATCTTCCAGCCCAGCTGGCGGCAGACGTAGCCGAGGTGTACCTCGAGCACCTGCCCGATATTCATACGGGAAGGGACGCCCAGGGGGTTGAGCAGGATCTGCAGCGGCGTGCCGTCGGGCAGGAAGGGCATATCGCTCTGGGGCAGCACGCGGGAGATGACGCCCTTGTTGCCGTGGCGGCCCGCCATCTTGTCGCCCACCTGGATCTTGCGCTTCTGCGCGATATAGACGCGCACCAACTTGTTGACGCCGGGGGAAAGTTCATCCTTGTTCTCGCGCGTGAAGATCTTGACGTCCACAACGATGCCGCCCTCGCCGTGGGGAACGCGCAGGGAGGTATCGCGCACCTCGCGCGACTTTTCGCCGAAGATGGCGCGCAGCAGGCGCTCCTCGGGCGTGAGTTCCGTCTCACCCTTGGGCGTGACCTTGCCGACGAGAATGTCGTTGGAGCCGACCTCGGCGCCGATGCGCACGATGCCGTCCTCGTCCAGATCCTTGAGGGCGTCGTCGCCGACGTTGGGAATATCGCGCGTGATCTCCTCCTCGCCCAGCTTGGTGTCGCGCGCCTCCGTCTCATGCTCTTCGATATGGATGGAGGTGAACACGTCGTCCTGGACGAGCTTTTCGGAGATGAGGATGGCGTCCTCGTAGTTATAGCCCTCCCACTCCATGAAACCGACCAAAATGTTCTTGCCGAGGGCGAGCTCGCCGTTGTTGGTCGAGGGGCCGTCCGCAATGACTTCGCCCTTTTCCACGCGGTCGCCCGTGGCGATGATGGGGCGCTGGTTGAGACAGGTACCCTGGTTGGAGCGCTGGAACTTCTTTAAGGGATATTCGGTGATGAATCCGCTGTCCTCGCGGATCCGGATGAGGTCGGACGATACGCCGATCGCGACGCCCGCCTCCTTTGCGCAGACCATGACGCCCGAATCGCGGGCGATGGCCGCCTCGATGCCCGTCGCCACGATGGCGGGCTCCGTCTTGAGGAGGGGCACCGCCTGGCGCTGCATGTTCGAGCCCATCAGGGCGCGGTTGGTATCGTCGTTCTCCAGGAAGGGAATGAGCGCCGTTGCGACGGAGACGAGCTGCTTGGGGGAGACGTCCATGTAGTCGATCTCCTCGCGGGGCATCTCGGTGATGAGTTCCCTGTGGCGGCAGCCGACGCGCGCGTTGACGAAACGCCCCTCCTCATCGAGCGGCTCGTTCGCCTGTGCGACGACGTAGCGATCCTCCTCGTCCGCCGTCAGGTAGTCGACGTGGTCGGTGACGATGCCCGTCGCCTTGTCCACCTTGCGGTAAGGCGCCATGATAAAGCCGAACTCATTGACCTTCGCAAAGGTCGCAAGCGAGGAGATGAGGCCGATGTTCTGACCTTCGGGGGTCTCGATGGGACACATGCGCCCGTAGTGCGAGTGGTGAACGTCGCGCACTTCAAAGGTCGCGCGGTCGCGGTTGAGTCCGCCCGGGCCGAGCGCGGAGAGCTTGCGCTTGTGGGTGAGCTCCGCGATGGGGTTGGTCTGATCCATGAACTGCGAGAGCTGGGAGGAACCGAAGAACTCGCGGATGACCGCCGAAATGGGCCGCACGTTGATGAGCGAGGAGGGCGTGACCTCCATGGGATCCGCCGTCGCCATGCGCTCCTTGATGAGGCGCTCGAGGCGGCTCATGCCGATGCGCAGCTGGTTCTGCAGCAGTTCCCCCACCGAACGAACGCGGCGGTTGCCGAGGTGGTCGATCTCGTCGATGGTGCCGATGCCGTACTGCAGGTCGAGGTTGGTGGACACGGCGGCAACGATGTCGTCCACCGTGATGCACTTGTGGTTGAGCTTCTCCACGAGGGGCTTGATGAGCTTCTTTTCCTCGGGCGTGACGCCGAGGACGCGCTGCTCCGCTTCCAGATCCACCTGCGCGGCCTGCGCGCCGTCGTCGCGGGCAAGCAGTTCGTGGAAGAGCGTGCACGCCCTGACGAATTTGAGGCGGTTGTCCCTGCGCTTCTCGCGGTTCTTCTTCTCCTCCTGCTTCTCGTCCGCCTCGGGCGCGGTCTCGCGCGTGTAGTAGACGGCGTTGATCTCGTCGAGGTACTTGTCCGCGACCTCCTCCTCGCTCATCGTCCTGCACGCCTCGGCGATCTCGCGGGAGAACTTGAAGTTGGGATAGTAGATGGTCTTGAGCAGCCCGAACGCCTTGGGATCCTTGTCGGACACCGCGCTGAAATCGATGACGTTGTTGGAGATGATCCTGTGGCGGATCTCCCCGTCCGCGGGATCGTTGACGAGCACGTCGACGGAGCCGATGCCCGCGTTCTGGATGGCGCGCGCCTGCTCCTCGCTCACCTTCTCCCCCTTGGAGGCGAGCAGTTCGCCCGTCTCGGGGTGGAAGATGTCGTCCGCCACGCGGCAGCCGGGCAGGCGGTAGGCAAGGTTGAGCTTCTTGTTGAACTTGTAGCGCCCCACCTTGACCACGTCATAGCGGCGCGGATCGAAGAAGAGATTGTTGAGGTGCTGGCGCACCGATTCCTCTGTGGGAACTTCGCCGGGGCGCAGGCGGCGGTAGAGCGCGATGAGGCCGTCCGACTCCGTGCGGATGGGCGGCGTGTCCTTTTCGTCGCGCTCGATGGTGGCGGCGATCATCTTGTCCCCGCCGAACAGCTCCTCCAGGGCGCGGTTGGAGCCGTAGCCGAGGGCGCGCAGAAGCACCGTGGCGGTGAGCTTGCGCTTCCTGTCCACGCTTACCCACAGAACGCCCTGGGGATCCTGCTTGAATTCCAGCCATGCCCCGCGGTTGGGGATGACCGTCGTCTCATAGATCTTCTTGCCCGTCTTGTCCGTCTCGGCGACGTTGTTGACGCCGGGCGAGCGCACGAGCTGCGAGACGATGACGCGCTCCGCGCCGTTGATGATGAAGGATCCGTTCTCCGTCATGAGCGGGAAGTCGCCCATGAACACGTTCGAGTCGATGATCTCGTCCTTCACCTTGTTGACGAGGCGCACTTTGACGCGCAGGGGAAGCGCATACGTCGCATCGCGGTTGCGGCACTCCTTCTCATCATACTTGGGGGTGTCTCCGAACTCATGCCCTAAAAAGTGAAGCTCGAAGTGGTCGGAAAAATCCGTGATGGGCGAAAAATCCTCGAAGATCTCGGAAATGCCCTCGTTGATGAAGGAATCATAGCTGTCCTTCTGGATCTCGACGAGGTTGGGAATATCGATGACTTCGTTGATCTTCCCGAACCTGCGGCGCTCCGTCTTCCCGTACTTCTGAATGGGTAAGTTCATCTCGGCAATATACTCCTTTTTCGTTTTCTTTGTTTACGATCTACCGAGTATATCTTTTCATCGATAAAAATCGAATTGACCTGATAAAATGTCGCCCCGCCCCTTTACAAGCGCTCGTTTTTGCGGTATAATATGGGGAAAGAACAGCTGTTGAATGTATGCGGGAATTGTGCAAAGAGGCACAAAACCGCATTTTAAGCATAATAATACAGTATGCTATTATAGACCACGCGCGAAAAGATGTCAAACGCTTTTGCGCGGAAAAATTGAAAAACCCGAAAAAACGGACAAAAAAGATGAGAATCGACAAATTTTTAAAAGTTTCCAGGATCCTGAAGCGCCGCACGGTGGCGCAGGAGGCGGCTGCGGCGGGAAAGATCAGCGTCAACGGCAGGGAGGTAAAACCCGCCTACCGTGTGAAAGCGGGCGACGTGGTGGAGCTGTCCTTCGCCTCCGGCGCACTGAAATTCCGCGTGCTCGACGTAAAGGAGACGGTGAAAAAGGAGGAGGCCTCCTCCCTCTATGAGGTGATCGCATGATCAGTGCGATCGTGTGCGCGGCGGGACGCGGCACGCGCGCGGGGTTTGCGGGCAACAAGGTGCTGCACGGCTATAACGGTCTGCCCGTGCTGTGCTATTCGCTCGCGGTGTTCTCCCCTCTCGCAGATGAGGTGCTCGTCGCCTGCGCGCCCGGGGAGCTGCAGGCCGTCGGTGCGCTGCTCACCCCCTATCCGAATGCGCGCCCCGTCCCGGGCGGCAGTACGCGCGGCGAGAGCGTCTATGCCGCCCTGCGCGCGGCAAAGGGAGAGATCGTGCTCGTGCATGACGCAGCGCGCCCCTTCGTGACGGATAAGCTCGTCCGCGACTGCATCGAGAGCGTGAAACGATTTGGCAGCGGCGTATGTGCGCTCCCCCTCTCGGATACGGTGGCACAGGTGCTGGACGGGAACATCGTGGACGTTCCCCCGCGTGAGGGATTTGCCGCCGTGCAGACGCCGCAGGGATTTTACCGCTGCAGACTGCTCGGCGCCTACGAACGCGCCCGCGCGGACGGGCGCGTTTTCAGCGACGAGAGCGGCGTCTACGCCGCCTATGCCGAGCCGCCCCGCCTCTTTTTGGGGGAACGCACCAACAGAAAACTCACCTATCCCGAGGACTTTTCCCCCGCCGAACGGGTGGGCTTCGGGACGGATACGCACGCCTTTGCGCAGGACGGCGACGCCGTCGTGCTGTGCGGGGTGAAAATCCCCTCCGCGCGCGCCCTGAAGGCGCACTCGGACGGGGACGCCGCCGTCCATGCCCTGATGGACGCCTTGCTCTCGGCGGCGGGGATGCGGGACATCGGCTTTTACTTTCCCGATTCGGACGCGCGTTTTGCGGGCGCGGACAGCATGAAGCTGCTCGCCGAGGTCGTCGGAATGCTTGCCGAAAAGGGACTGCGCGCCCAAAACGTGAGCATCGCCATTGTGGCGGAGCGCCCCCGCCTTGCCCCGTATATCGAGGAAATGAAACAAAAACTCGCCGACGTACTGCACATTCCCGTCACGCAGATCGGGATCGCCGCCGGCACCAACGAAAAGCTCGGCTACGTCGGCGAGGGCAAGGGGATCACCTGTTTTGCAACGGTACTTTGTTCACACGTTTTTCCGCGAACTGACGCGGAAAAACGTCGTGGTTTTTAGGAAAACCCAACGTTCGCCAAAAAGCTCTACGTTTGGTTTTCCTCGCCGCCGCTTTTTCGCAACAGTTTCGTACGCGGCGGTTTCACCTTTCCGCATAAGCCGCGTAAGCGGCAAATAGGAGCGCGCAGCGGAGGGCAACCCTCCTCGCGCATACGATTCAAAGCAAGATCGACTTCAATTCACGCCCCCTTTTCCGCAGTCTGATAAGGATAACTAAAATGGATGTTCTCCTGATCGTTCTTCTCATATTTATCTGTTTCGTGCCGGTGATCGGAATTCTTTTCGCCGTCCTGCTGACGCGAAACAGGGGATCGTCTGCTCCCATCCAGCGCGGAGAAGACGGGGAGCATTTTATGGCATCCGTTCTCCGCAGTTTTGTATGTACCGAACATGATCACCTGATGAACAGCGTCATTCTGTACAACCCAAAAAACGGCGCATCCTGCGAGATCGATCATATTTTAATTTGTTCGCGCGGGATCTTTGTCATTGAAACAAAAAACCGTTCGGGAGTTATTTACGGCGACGAGACGAGCAATGAGTGGAAACAGGTACTGGCAGGCGGAGAAATCATTCATACCATGCGTTCCCCCATCCTTCAAAACGAAACACACATCCGTTTTGTAAAGGATATTCTCTTCCGCAAAATACGCGCAAGTATTCCCATTGCGGGATATGTTGTCTTTGTACAGGGAAATATACGCTTTATCGACAGTTCATGCGTCTGTACCCCGTTTACACTCGCCCGCATTCTCAGTGAATACCCCGAATGTCTTTCACCCGTTGAACAGGACAGAGCATACCGTGCATTGCGCGCTCATTTGGAGAAATACCCCGTCACAAAAGAACAGCATTTGCAGTACATTCGTTCGCGCTATTCGGACGAAAACTGATAGGGAGGACTTCCTATGCCGAAAAATACCACACAATTTGTATGCGCGGAGTGCGGATACGTCTCCCCCAAATGGCTGGGCAGGTGCCCCGCGTGCGGCAAGTTCAACACGCTTGCCGAGGAGCCCGTGGCCCCCGCCCCCTCCACCAAAAAACAGGGCGCCGTGCGCCCCGCACTCTCCCGTGCGCTTCCCCTCTCACAGGTCAGATATGAGCGCTATGAGCGCATCTCCTCGGGCATCGCCGAACTCGACGTCGTGCTGGGCGGCGGCATCGTGCGCGGCTCTCTCGTCCTCGTGGGCGGCGATCCGGGCGTCGGCAAATCCACGCTCCTGACGCAGGTTGCGGCACACCTTGCCGGGGAACACAAAGTCCTCTACCTCTCCGCCGAGGAGAGCTGTTCGCAGGTCAAACTGCGTTGCGAGCGGCTGAAGATCGGCGCCGACAACCTGATGCTGCTCAACGAGACCAACCTCGAGAACGCCGAAGAGGCCATCCTCGAGGCGGAATATGTGATCGTGGACTCCATCCAGGCGATCTACACGGACACGCTCACCTCGGCGGCGGGCAGCGTAGGACAGGTGCGCGAATGCGCATCAAAGCTCATGCGCATCGCCAAGTCGCGCGGCATCACCTTCTTCATCATCGGCCACGTCACCAAGGAGGGAACGCTCGCCGGCCCCAAAGTTCTGGAACACATCATGGATGCCGTGTTGTACTTCGAAGGCGAACGCACGGAAAATTTCAAGATTTTGCGCGCCGTCAAGAACCGGTTCGGCTCGGTGCAGGAGGTGGGCGTGTTCGAGATGACGGGCGAGGGCATCTTCGGGCTCACCGACTACTCCTCCCTCTTTTTATCGGACAGCCGGGGAGAGGCGGCGGGCGCGGCGGTCACGCCGAGCGAGACGGGCAACCGCTGCATGATGGTGGAGATCCAGACGCTCATGTGCAAGACGGCGTACGGGCTGCCGCGCAGGATGTCGCTGGGCGTCGATTTCAACCGCCTCGTGGTGCTTGTCGCCGTGCTCGAAAAGCGGTGCGGGCTTTCGCTCGGCACGCAGGACATCTATCTCAATGCGATGGGCGGCATCCGCCTGAACGAGCCGAGCGCCGACCTTGCCATCTGCGCGGCGCTGGCGAGTGCGGAAAGGATGATCCCTGTCGAAAAATACACGGCGGTATTCGGCGAAGTCGGCCTGACGGGCGAGGTGCGCGGCGTCAGCTATGCGGAGAAACGCGTAAACGAGTGCGTCAAAATGGGATTCAAACGCGTCATCCTGCCCGAGAAAAACGCAAAGGCGTGCGAGAAAATCAGGGGAAAGATCGAACTTGTTCCCGTGCGCTATGTATCGGAAATGATCAGAACGCTGTTCTCAAAATAGGGACAACTCCAAATTATTTGCGCGCCGCGGAAATTTTGTCCGCGGCGCGCGCTTTTCCGTAAAATATACGGGCGCGGGCGAAATTCGCCCGCGCCCATATTCTTTCCGCATTCAGTTCTTTCCGGAATAGTCCCCGATCCCCCTTGCCCGTTCAACGGCGAGGAACACCTCGGCGAGAGCGTCGGTATCCGCCTGCATGATGCGTCCCTCGTCGGCAAGCCGGGCAATGCCGGCATCGATGGGCAGACGCGCCACGGCGGGAATGGAATACTCCCCGGCGAGTTCCTCCGCCTTGCTCCTGCCGAAGATCTCGTGCCGTTTGCCGCAGTCGGAGCAGACGAAGTAACTCATGTTTTCCACCAGTCCCAGGACGGGTACGTTCATCATCTTTGCCATGTTGACCGCCTTTTTGACGATCATCTCCACAAGATCCTGCGGGGTGGTGACCACGATGATGCCGCTTAAAGGAATGCTCTGAAAGACGGAGAGCGGCACGTCGCCCGTTCCCGGGGGCATATCGAGGAACATGATGTCCACATCCTCCCACAACACGTCCGTCCAGAACTGCACCGCAGCCCCCGCAATGAGTGTACCGCGCCAGACGACGGGGTCGTCGTCATGCTCCAAAAGCGCGTTCATGGACATGAGCTGCAGTCCGTCCTTCGTGCGGACGGGATAGATGACGCCTTCATCCCCTGTGGCGCGCAGCGTTGTGCCGAACGCCCTTGGAATGGAGGGACCGGTGATGTCCGCATCCAGAATGGCGGTGCGGTAGCCGCGCGCCATGGCGCGCACGGCGAGCAGCGAGGTGACGAGGGACTTGCCCACGCCCCCCTTTCCGCTGGCGACGGCAATCGTCTTCTTCACGCGCGCCCCCTCATGCAGGGGCTTGATGAAGGAGGACTTGTCGCGCGAGGCGCAGCTGCCCGAACAGGTGGAACAGTCGTGTGTACAATCTGCCATATCTTCACTCCTTATTTTTATCGGATTATTTCCTTTGATTGAGGGCGTAATACCTGCCCTTGAGGCGCATGAGCTCCTCGTGCGAGCCCTGCTCCGCAATGCCCTTGTCGGCGATGAACAAGATCCTGTCCGCTTTGCGGATGGTGGAGAGGCGGTGCGCCACGATAAAGCTGGTCTTGCCCGCCAAGATGCGGTCGAGCGCCTCCTGGATGAGCAGTTCGGTCTCCGAATCGATGGCGCTGGTCGCCTCGTCCAGAATGACGATGCGCGGATTTTTCAGGACGATGCGCGCGAAGGAGATGAGCTGCTTCTCGCCCGCAGAAAGCCCCTCGCCGCGCTCGCCGAGCATGGTGTTGTAGCCGTCCGGGAAGCGCGCCGCCACGCGGTCGCAGTAGATCGCCTGCGCCGCCGCGATGCACTGCTCGTCCGTCGCCTCGGGCGTGCCGTAGCGGATGTTGTCGAGGATACTCCCCTTGAAGAGGAAGGGTTCCTGCATGAGCACGCCGATCTCCTTGCGCAGGGAATGCAGCGTGAGCGAGCGCACGTCGTGCCCGTCCACCGTCACGCTGCCCTCGTTCACGTCATAAAAGCGGGTGAGCAGGCTGATGACGGTGGTCTTGCCCGCACCCGTCGGCCCGACGAGGGCGATCTTCTCGCCCGGGGCGACGTGCAAATCGAAATGCTCCAAAACGGTGATGCCCGGTTCATACCCGAAGGTCACGTCGTTGAAGTCCACCTTCCCGACGACGTTTTCGAGCGGAACGGCGTCCTCCGCGTCGCGGATGGTGACGGGCGTATCCACCGTCTCGTAGATGCGCTCGAGATTGGCGGACACCTGCGAGAGCTGCTGCAGAATCGCCGTGAACTGTAAGAGCGGCTCCGAGCAGATGGAGGTATAGAGGGTGAACGCAATGACGGTACCCGCCATGGCGCCCGCGCCGCCGCCGATGAGAGCGAGCGCAACGGCATAGATGGCGAGAATGCCCGCGTTCCAGCACAGTTCGGAAACGGGCGCGTTCAGCTCGTTGCGGCGCACGATCTTCATCCACGTCGCAGCACTGTCCTCCTGCAGATCCTTATAGACGGCACGGTTATAGGCGGAACGGTTGTTGCTCTTGATGACCTTCTCGCCCATGATGGATTCGACGATGAAGGCATTGCGGTTGGAGATCTTGGCGCGGTGGAAGCGGAAGAGCCGCCGCACGGCGCGCTTGATGAAGTAGACGCACACGGTGAGCGGAACGGCCGCCGCGTAGATGACCGCCGTCAGAACGGGACTGATACACAGCATGAACACGGTCGCCGCCACGATCTTGAGGATATTGACGATGAGGTTGAGCAGATAGTCCGTAAAGAAATCGGCAAGCTCGTTGACGTAGTCGGTGACGCGGATGGAGATCTTGCCCGCCGGGCGATTGTCGTAGTAGTCGAAGGGCAGTTGCTGGAGCTTTAAAAAGATCTCCCTGCGCACCTCGGCGATGATGGTATGCCCGAGCGTCCCCATGATGCGCTGATGGAAATAGGGCAGGACGGAGACCAGCACGCCCAGGACGCCGAGCGCGGCGAGATAGAGCACGAGTGCGCGCGTGCGCTCCGCCCCCGGCTGCATGGGGATGACGCTGTTGACGATGGAACGGATGAGGAAGGGCGGCAGCAGCGCCAGAAGCGAGGAGCAGGTGAGCAGCAGCAGCGCCAGGAGAAAGAGCTTTTTATAGGGAACGACGTGGCGGAGCAGGCGGCGGAAATACTTGACGTCCACCTTCTCCGTTGTGACCACCTCGTCCATGTAGTAGGTATTGCGCTTCACGGCTCACTCCTCCCCCGCCCCGTAGGACGAATCGTCGAGCTGTCCGTCGCTCGTCTGCAGCTTCCAGACGGCGGCAAATGCGCCGTCAAGGGCGATGAGTTCCTGCGCCGTGCCGCGCTCCACAATTTCGCCGTCGCGCAGGAACAGGATCTCATCGCAGTCCATGACGGAGGACACGCGGTGGGTGGCGATGAAGAGTGTATTGTCCGGGCAGTGCTCCTTGATGGAGGCGAGCACGCGCTTCTCGGTCGCCATGTCGAGCGCCGAGGAAGCGTCGTCGAGGATGAGCACGGGCGCCCCCTTGATGAGGGCGCGCGCGATGGAGATGCGCTGTTTCTGCCCGCCCGAGAGCCCCATGCCGCGCTCGCCCACGATGGTCTCATACCCGTCGGGGAGCTTCTCCACAAAGCGCGCCGCCTGGGCGATCTCGGCGGCACGGAACACGTCCTCCTGCGTGCAGTCGGGGCGGGCGAACGCCACGTTGGCGTCCACCGTATTAGAGAAGAGAAAGACGTCCTGGAAGACGTAGGAAAATTCCCGGCGCACCTGCTCCAGGGGAAATTCCCTGATGTCCCTGCCGTCGATGGTCACCTCCCCCGCCGTCGCATCGAAGATGCGCGAGAGCAGCTTGAGCAGCGCCGACTTTCCGCTGCCCGTTCCCCCCATCAGCCCCACCTTTTTGCCGTAGGGAACGTCGAGGGAGATGTGCTTTAAGACCTGCTTTTCCCCCAGCGTAAAACTGACGTCGCACAGCCGGATATGCGGCCGCGGGGAACACACGAGCGCGGACTTACAGTCCGGCACCGCACTCTCCTCCGTGAGAAAATGTTTGAGGCGCCCGCCCGAGACGAGCTGGTTCTGCATCATGAAAAAGGAGCGCGAGATCTGCGTGATGTGCGAGATGATCTTGGTGACGTAGGTGGTGGCTGCAGTGAGAGCGCCGAGCGCGATATTGCCGCTGATGACGAGCAGCACCGCGATGACGACGGTACCGACGTAGCCCACCTGCTGAAAGGCGGTAAAGACGGAGTTGAACGCCGCGGACAGGCGCACTTCGCGGCAGTTCAGATCGCGCACCTTCTCGTTGCACCTGTCAAATTTCGCGATCTCCTCGTCCTCCGCCGCGAAGGAGCGCACGATGCGCACGGCGTCCACGTTTTCCTGCACATCGAGGTTGATCTCGGCATACCCGTCGCGGATGGCGGCAAACAGCCTGCGCGCCTTTTTCAGATAGAGAACGAGCGCGACGACGATGAACGGCATGAGCGCAAGCGGCAGGATGAGCAGCGAGGGATCGAGCGTCGCAAGCAGGACGATGGAGAGTGCGATGACGACGACGGAGTCAAAGACGTTCATGAAGATGCGCGAATACATCTCCTTGAAGCTGATGGTGTCGCGGTTCATGGTCGTCAGCAGTTCGCCCATATTGTAGCGGGCGATGGTCTCCCCGTCCAGATCGAGCAGCTTTGCGTACGTCTCCTCGCGCAGCGTGCATTCCATGCGCAGCCCGCACCACTGGAAGGTGACGTTCTTGCAGTAGAGGAAGATCAGGCGCGTACACAGCACGCCCGCAAAGACGGCGGCAAGCGTGCCGAAGAGCTGC
Organism: uncultured Clostridia bacterium; assembly: GCA_944372575.1. Classification (GTDB taxonomy): domain Bacteria; phylum Bacillota; class Clostridia; order Christensenellales; family Borkfalkiaceae; genus Gallimonas. The sequence goes on from CALVZS010000013.1 coordinate 50,726, forward strand.
CACGTTCCCGGCGCGCCGAACCTGCCCGTGTAGAGAAAATCGAGCAATCCCGCGGCGGGCGGATCGGCGGGATCGTAGGCAATGATATAGTCCAGAAGGCCCGCCGAAAGCAGCGGGATCATGAGGTCGCAAACGATGGCGACGAGGCTGAACAGCTTGGACAGCAGCGAGAGCGGAAGATACTTTTTCCAGTACCGGAACCCGAAGCGTAAAATGTTCATGGCATTCTCCGGCGCGTGCAATTTTCCCGAAAACCCGATTCGGAAAGTCGCTTGATTATATCACCTTTTCGCAAAAAATACAAGTGTTTCAACCGCGATCGCGCGCTGTCCGAAAAATTTTTTCCGCAGCGGAATTTCTTACATTCTGTTTACATTTTTGTGCAGGTTTTTTTACAATTCCCCGCTATAATAGATGCAAATGGATGTTTCAATGGACGAGATCACGCAGAGGAAAAAACAGGGTGAATTAAGGCTTCGGCTTGCAGACTGCCGCAAAAAGAGCGCAGCGGAAAATATCCCGCGCCTGCGCGCCGTATGGTTTGCTGTGAGCGCTCTTCTGCTCACGGCCGTCTGCCTCTTTGTCTTTTTGCAGGGCAGCGCAAAACTGTGGGGCGCTGCGCCCGTTTTTTGCGCCGCCGCGCTGATCGTGGGGACGGCCGTCCGCTTCGGGCGCGCCGCGCGCGAACTGCGGGAGACGGAGCAGGCGCTTGCCGCCCTGGAAAAGCGGCTTGCGGCGCTGCAGCCGGACGAACCTGCCCGGGCGCCAGACCCCTCTCGTCCGCCGCAGCCCTCCGCCCGCAGCGGACAGAACGGACGCATCCGGCATCGCATCGTATAAAAAGGGCGGCGTTTTCGGTTGCAATTTTCCATGAAATGTGCTATCCTATTGGTGCTGTGATAGGTGGGGAGTTAGCGGTGCCCTGTATCTGCAATCCGCTATAGCAGAGCCGAACGCTTTTCTCGGTGCCGTCTATGGAAGGCTGCGTCGGGTAAGGAATGTTGATCGCAAGGTCTTATGCAACGCATCCCTGCGAACCGTGTCAGGGTAGGGATACAGCAGCACTAAACAGACAGGTGCGTGTGCCATAAGGTAGCTTTGCGGGAGTCACCTGCCCGTTTTCCGCTTCGGTAGGCTGCAACAAAAAAAGCCCTCACAGTTTTTTTATGCCCTCCGCTGTTTATGACAATCATAAAGCCGCCGACGCTGTTTGAAGTGAACCCCAAAGTTTGGACAAAAATTTAATTAAATCGTTTGGCAATGAGTTCGGTATTGTACCGGGCTCAT